>DATFZF010000130.1:0-235709 GCA_035314705.1 Steroidobacteraceae bacterium
GCGTACGGCTCCTGGATCCGCCAGCCGCTGCGGGTGTTGCTCGATCCGATGCTGTCGTGTTCGACGGGCGCGAAGCTGTTTCATGGCGGCGGCGCGTTGGTCTTTGCCGCGCCTGATGCGCCGCTGCGATCGGAAGACTCCATCCGGGTTGAACGTCTGCCGCGCGCGGCGGGGGGTTTGGACCTGCGCGCGGTCATCGCCCGCCTGACCGAACTCGAGGTCAACGAATTATTGGTCGAATGCGGGCCGCGGCTGGCCGGAGCCTTTATCCTGTCAGGCCTGGTGGATGAACTCGTGCTGTATGTTGCGCCGGCATTGCTCGGTGCCGATGCCGCGCCGCTGATGCATGTCAGCGGACTGGGGCCGCCGGGCTCCTTGCCCGCGTTCGAATTTCGAGAGGTGCAGCGGATCGGCCCCGATCTGCGGCTCGTTTTAATCCCGAAGAAGCCCTGATCCCGAAGAAGCCCCGATCCCCGAGAATCCTTAAACCATGTTTACCGGAATCATCATAGCGACCGGCCGAGTGACCGCTCTGACACAGAAGGGGGGCGACTTGGAGTTGGCGATCGATGCCGCGGCGCTCGACCCTTCACGCATCGCGGTGGGCGACAGCGTGAGCGTGCAAGGAGTCTGCCTGACGGTGACCCGCTTGGACGGTACGCATTTTTATGCGGACGTATCGCGCGAAACCATGGGGAAAACGACGCTGGGCACGTTTAGCGCGGGGTCGAGAGTCAACTTGGAGCCGAGCTTGCGCGCCGGCGACGCGCTCGGCGGCCACTGGGTGAGCGGGCATGTCGATGCCGTGGGAAAACTGCGCACCCTCGTTCAAGATGCGCGTTCATGGCGCCTGGAGTTCGAATTGCCGGCCCCGCTGATGCGCTACGTCGCGCCGAAGGGTTCGATATGCGTCAATGGCGTGAGCCTCACCGTCAACAAGGTCGAAGGCCGCCGCTTCGACGTCAACATCATTCCTCATACGCTCAAGGTCACCACGCTGGGCGAACTCGCCGTCGAGGACGGCGTCAACATCGAAATCGATGTGATCGCCCGATACCTTGAACGGCTTCAGAGCCACACCGAAGAGTAAGACCCAATGCCCGCATTCAATACCATCGACGAGATTCTCGAGGACCTGCGCCGCGGCAAAATGGCGGTGATCATGGACGACGAGGACCGCGAGAATGAAGGCGATCTGATCATGGCGGCCGACTGCGTGCGCCCGCAGGACGTGAACTTCATGGCGCGCTACGGGCGCGGTCTCATCTGTCTCACGCTGACCCGCGAACGCTGCCGGCAGCTGCGCCTGCCGCTCATGGTGAGCGATACCGACAGCTCGCACCGCACCAACTTCACCCTCTCCATCGAGGCCGCCGAAGGGGTGACCACAGGGATATCCGCGCATGACCGCGCGCACACCGTCAAGACGGCGGTCAGCCCGAACGCGAGCCCCGAGGACCTGCGCCAACCGGGCCACATATTCCCGCTGATGGCACAGCCCGGGGGTGTGTTGACGCGCGCCGGGCACACGGAAGCCGGCTGCGATCTGGCGCGCTTGGCCGGATTTTCCGCGGCCGCCATGATCGTCGAGATCTTGAACGACGACGGCACCATGGCGCGCCGGCCGGATCTGGAACTATTCGCAAAAACTCACGATCTGAAGATCGGCACGATCGCGGATCTCATCCGCTATCGCTTGAAGAACGAACGCTCGGTGGAGCGCATTTACGATGACACCGTGGAGACCGAGTACGGCAGCTTCAAGCTGTCGTGCTACGAGGATCACGTCAACAAGACGGTGCACATCGCGCTGGTCAAAGGCGACCTGAACTCCGCGCTGCCACCCTTGGTGCGTGTGCACATCAACGACACGCTGCGCGACGTCGTGGGCGTCCGCAATGAGAAGCTGGGCTGGCCGCTGCACGCCGCCATGCGCCGGGTGGCAAGCGAGCCCTCGGGTGTGGTCGTCATTTTGCGCCCCGAGGAGTCGCCGCGCCATTTCATGGACAGCGTGCGGCTGCTGGATTCGAAGGCGGCGATTACGCGCCACCCCGGCGCCACCGTGATTCGAACCTACGGAATCGGCGCACAAATCCTCAAGGATTTGGGCCTGAAGCGCATGCGCGTCTTGAGCGCGCCCAAGCAGCTGCAGGGTCTCGCCGCTTTCGATCTGGAAGTGACCAGCTATGTGGATGGCGGCGAATGAGCACCCGCAGAGGCTATACTGAGCGCCAATTGCGGGGAGAGTAGTGTGCCTAACGATCAGCCGAAGAGTGTCGAGGGGGATTTGCTGGCGCGGGATCTGCGTTTTGCGATCATCGCCGCGCGGTTCAACGACTTCGTGGTGGAACCGCTGGTGCGCGGCGCCCTCGATGCGCTGCGGCGCCACGGGGTGAGTGAGAAGCAGATCGAGATCGTTCGCGTCCCCGGGGCGTTCGACATCCCCATCGTGGCGCGCAAGCTGGCGCTGTCGCGCCGCTACGAGGCGCTCATCGCCTTGGGCGCCGTGATCCGCGGCCAGACGCCGCATTTCGGCTACGTCGCGGGAGAGTGCGCCGGAGGCATCGCGCGAATTGCACTGGAAACCTCAGTGCCCATCGCATTCGGCGTGCTGACGACCGACACTGTGGAGCAGGCCGTGGATCGGGCCGGCGGCAAGGCGGGCAACAAGGGCGCGGATGCCGCGCTGGTCGCATTGGAAATGGCCAATCTCCTGCGCCGTCTGGATTCTTGAGACGTGACCGGCAAGCGCCCTATTGCGGGCCAGCGAGCCCCGGGCCGCCGATCGGACCCCGGGCGCCGGGCGCGCAGTCTCGCGCGGCGCCTGGCGTTGCAGGCGCTGTATCAGCTGCAGCTCAATCCGCGCCCCTGGGCCGACACGCAGCTCGAGTTTGCGGCCGACCCGGAGTCGGACCGCGCGGATCTGGACTATTTTCGGGAGCTGATCGCGGCGATTGCGCCGAATTGCGAGGCGTTCGATTCGCGCCTCGCGCGCCTGTGCGAGATTCCACCCGCGGAACTCGATCCGATAGAACATGCAGTCCTGTGGCTGGGGCTCCACGAATTGGAGTCGTGTCCGGAATTACCCTACCGCGTGGCCCTGGCCGAAGCGGTGCAGCTCGCCAAGCAATTCGGCGCGACGGATGGGCACAAATTCGTCAATGCGGTGCTGGATCGAGCCGCACGGGAATTGCGGCCGCACGAGTATGGCCGACCCGCCGAGTAGCAGGAGCTCCCAATGAGCGCGGATGACTCCGATCTGGGCGAGTTCGAATTGATCCGGCGTTTTTTTTCGCGCGCCAGCGGGCGCGGAGGCACGCATGACGCCGCGCTCGCCGCGCGCTCCGGCGTCATTCTCGGAATAGGAGACGACGCGGCGGTGCTGGCTTTGCCGGAGGGCACTGAATTGGTCGCCGCCGTCGATACCCTGGTTGCGGGCCGCCATTTTCCGCACGGCACCGATGCGCACTCGATCGGGCATCGTGCGCTGGCGGTCAATCTGAGCGATTTGGCCGCCATGGGCGCGACTCCCGCATGGGCGACGCTGGCGCTGACTGTGCCGAGCGCGGATGCGGTCTGGCTGGAGCGATTTTCGGCAGGGCTGTTGGATCTTGCCGACGCCCACGGGGTGGCGCTGGTTGGCGGCGATACCACGCGGGGCCCGTTGACCGTGAGCGTGCAGATCTTGGGGCACGTTCCGCGCGGCGCGGCGCTGCGCCGCGATGGCGCCCGCGACGGGGATTTGTTGGCGGTGACCGGCACGCTGGGCGATGCCGGCGCCGGCCTCGAGCTCGTCACGACGCCTCCGGCCGCGCCCGCGGCCGCGGAAATCCACGAGGCGGCCACGGCGCTCATTCGACGATTCGACTACCCGGCGCCCCGGGTGCAATTCGGGTTGGCGGCCCGCGGCATCGCGACGGCGGCGATGGATTTATCCGATGGGCTGGTCGGGGACTTGCCGAAACTCGCCCGGGCGAGCGGCCTCGCGGCACATGTCGCGATCGAGCGTCTGCCCCTGTCGGAGGCGATACGCGCCGCGGCACCCTTGCCCAAAGCGCGCGACTGGGCGCTCGCTGCCGGCGATGACTACGAGTTGCTGCTCGCCGTCCCGGCCGCGCGGTTCGCTCTACTCGAAGCGGCTGCGGCGCGATTGAACTTAAGGCTGACCGCGGTCGGCGAATTGAGGTCCGGGACCGGTGTGACGTGGTCGCTAAACGGGAAGGATTTTGCGCCGCGGTCCTCAGGATACGACCACTTTGGCCGAGCCTCGATGCAAATCACAGTTTAGGTCGAGTCGCACCAGTATCCTTCTGCGTCATCCAGTCGAATAGACGCCGCGCAGCGCATGGTCACCATTGAGCAATAACCGCCCCACCACTCATGCGAAGCCCCAGAACGGCCGCGATTCGTTGCCCGAGAAGATCGGCAAGTACGTGATCATCAATGAGGTCGGGCGCGGCAGCACGGGCGTGGTGTATCTGTCGCACGATCCGTACTACGGCCGCGACGTCGCCATCAAGGTGTACAACGTCGATGCCAGCGGCGATGAGAACCGCAAGCGCATCGCGCGCAAGATGTTCCTCTCCGAAGCGCACATGGTCGGGATGCTGCAGCACCCGAACATTCTGCCGATCTACGATGCGGGGGAAGAGAACGGACATTGCTACATCGTGACCGAGCATGTGCACGGCGCGCGCACTCTCGCGGCCTATTGCCGGCCGGACAATTTGCTGCGCATCGACGACGTGGTGGAACTGGTCTACAAGGCGGCGCGGGCGCTGCATTACGCGCACAGCCGGGGCGTCATTCACCGCGACATCAAACCGAGCAACATCATGCTCACGCTCGACAGCGACGTGCGCATCATCGATTTCGGAATAGCGTTGGTGGCCGATTCGGAAATCTCGCGGATCGAGGGAATTGCGGGCAGCCCGTCCTACATGTCCCCCGAGCAGGTCCAGTCGATCGAGCTCACCAACCGTTCCGACCTGTACTCCCTCGGCGCGGTGATGTATGAGCTGCTGACGGGAACCCGGCCGTTCCGCGCCGGAAATCTGCAAAAGCTGCTGCACCAGATCGTGTTCGCAACGCCGCCGCCCATTCACACCCTGCGTCCCGAGATTCCCGAGGAGCTCGAGAACGTGACCGCAATGGCGCTGCAGAAGGACCCGGAAAAGCGCTACAAGACGGGGCTCGACTTCGCCGCCGAACTCACGCGCGTGCACCAGAAATTGCGCGCGCAATACAACCGCATCGATCAGCAGGAACAGTTCAGCCTGCTGCGCAAGCTGAAGTTCTTCCATGAATTCTCGCACGGCGAAATCTGGGAGGTTCTGCGGGCCAGCAGCTGGCAGGACTACGCGGACGCCGAGGAGATCGTCAAAGAAGGCGAAATGGACGATCGCTTCTACATCATCGTGCAAGGACGCGTCAGCGTGCAGCGGCACGGCAAGGCGCTCGGCTATTTGGAGAGCGGCGACTGCTTCGGCGAGACGAGCTATGTGCGCGGCGCGAAGCGCACCGCCACGATCAATGCCGCGGGCGCGGTGACCGTGATGAAGGTCAGCTCCACCCTGCTGGAACAAGTTTCAGCGGAGTGTCAGCTGCGCTTCAACCAGGTGTTCTTGCGCAGCATGATCGGCCGGCTGCAGAGCGCCGAGAGGGGCATCTCCTAGGCGTTGCTGGGCGTTCGCGCTACTGCGCGGTTTCCTTGTCGTGCTCAATCATCGCGTAGGCCGAATGATTGTGAATCGACTCGAAATTCTCCGATTCGACCACATAAGCGCGGACACGCTTGTCCTTGTTGAGCGCCACCGCCACGTCCCGCACCGTATCCTCGACGAATTTCGGATTGTCGTAGGCGCGTTCGGTAACGTATTTCTCGTCGGGGCGCTTCAGGATTCCGTAGACCTCGCATGAGGCCTCCCGTTCGGCGATTTCGATCAGCTCTTCCAGCCACATGTGCTCGACCAGCTTCGCAGTCAGGGTGATGTGCGAACGCTGATTGTGCGCACCATAGTCGGAGATCTTCTTCGAACAGGGGCAGAGGCTGGTGGTAGGGACCACCACTTTGAGCCAGACGTCGGTTTTACCGTCGCGGTGCTCGCCAAAGATCGTCGCCTGATAGTTCATCAGGCTCTCGACGCCGGTGACGGGCGCCTTTTTCATCACGAAGTAGGGAAACGTCATTTCGATGTGGCCGGCGCTCGCGTCCAAATGCTCGGTCATTTCCGCGAGCATTTTTCCGAACGAGTCGACGGAGATTTCGCGCTCGTGCCGATGCAGGATCTCCACGAAGCGCGACATGTGCGTGCCTTTGAAGTTGTGCGGCAAATTCACATACATGTTGAAATTCGCGACGGTGTGCTGCTCGCCCCGAGCCCGATCCTTGACCTTGACCGGGTGATAGATGTCCTTGATCCCGACCTTGTTGATCGGCAATTGACGCGTGTCCGCGTGGCCCTGCACATCCTCCACGGGTTTCACATTCGGCTTCTTGACGGGGACGGCGACGTTCATATTTCGAGGGTTCCTACTGAAGCGATCCGGAGTTACATGGTGCCGAAACCGCGAATTCCAAGAATTCTAGACGATTCGAGCCGGTTCGGGGGTCGGGAGCGGCCGGCAAGGGCCATTCGGGGCCGAGGATGGCCGAGCGGCGCCGATTTGCGCCCGCAGGGCGGCTAATTCCACCGCCGGCATCCGCCAGGCAGTCTTTGCGCGGTCCGCGGCCGGCCCGGTCCAAACGGACGTCAAACCGCGTCTAAACGCGACGATCGACGACGAAGGAAGCAAGCCATTCGAGAATTCCGGCGCGCTCGCCGAACAAGGCAAGCCGATCGCAGGCGCGGCGCTGCAGTTCGCGGGCCCGCAATTTGGCCGCCTCCGGTCCGAGAACGCTGGGGTAGGTGGGCTTGGCGCGAGCCGCGTCCGCGCCGATGGTCTTGCCGAGATCTTCGATGCTGCCTTCCACATCGAGGATGTCGTCCTGGATTTGAAACGCGAGCCCGATGTCCTGCGAATAGCCGTCCAACGCCTCCCATTCGGCGCGGCTCAACTCCGGCGCGCACGCCGCGGCGAGCAGCACGCTCGCACGAATCAACGCACCGGTTTTGAGCCGATGCATGGCCTCGAGCTCTTCGAGATTCAGACTGCGTCCCACGGCGGAAAGATCCAAGGCTTGGCCGCCCGCCATGCCGGCGGTGCCGCTCGCGTCCGCAAGAATTTGAATCATCTTCAAGCGGGACTCGCAACTCACGCCGGCGGCGCGATCGCGCGCCAGCAAAGAGAAAGCCAATACCTGGAGCGCATCCCCCGCGAGGATCGCGGTCGCTTCATCGAAGGCGCGATGCGTCGTGGGCTGGCCGCGGCGCAGGTCGTCATCGTCCATTGCGGGCAGATCGTCGTGGATCAGGGAATACGAGTGGATGAGCTCCACCGCCGCGGCTGGCGCATCCAACGCGCTCGCCTCCAATCCCAAGGCTTCCCCGGTGCAATAGACGAGCAAAGGGCGCAGGCGCTTGCCGCCGCCCAGCACCGCATAGCGCTGCGCGGCGTGCAGGCGATGCGGACTCACGTCGGCCGTGGGCAATACCGCGTCGAGCACGGAGTGCACGCGCGCCTGAAAGCCGCGCAAGCGCGCTTCCATCGCATCCGCATTCACGACTCTTGCCTCAGCCGGCTTTGGATTCGTCGGGAGTGAAGTCTTCAATTGCAGGTTCACCCGCTTTCTTGAGCAAGATCTCGACCTTCTGTTCCGCCTCCTTGAGCGCGGTTTGACAGGCCCGAGTCAGCATCACGCCGCGCTCGAAGGCCGCCAGCGATTCTTCGAGCGGCAGATCACCGTGCTCGAGCCGCTCCACCAGCTCTTCGAGATCGCGCATCGCCGTCTCGAAATCGGGCAGCGTTTCCTTTGCGGCTTTGGGACTTGGCATGACCGGGAACGGTACACATGAGCCGCAGCGGGGTCAAACCGGGGCCAGCCGTGACCGGAGCGGAGCGGTTTCCGGCCTCGAGCCCGCTCGAGGACAAGAAACATCGTCAAGCCGTGAGATGCGTCACAGCCGCTCGGGTCGCGTCAAGGCCGCTTTTGGGTACCATTGCGCCTAGGAAAGCTATATGTCAATTTCATTCAAATCGATCGCCGCCTGCGGGTGTTTGGGCACCGTCATCTTGGCGGCTGCAGCCTGCAGCCCGCGGCGTATTCCGCCGATGACGGTCACCGATCTCATGGAGGATCGGGTGACGCTCGACGGCGTGTTGATGAAGTGCAATCAGAATCCATCCAAGGCGCGCACTGATCAGGATTGTCTGAATGCGCGCATCGCCATCGACCGTCTCGCGGCCGAAAGGAAGGACCCGGCGGAAGAATCGAAGCGCATGGAGGAATTCGAGCGCAGCCGCGAAAAACTGCGATTGGCTCAAGAGAAGCTCAAGCAGGAACAGGAAGCCAAGACCAAGGTCGATGTGTATCGCTTGCCGGTGGTGCCGGTCGAACCCGCACAACCGGCGCCGGCCCAGACGCCCGGCAACGACGCCGGTCCCCCCGTCGTCCGCGAGTCGAATCCCTGAGAAGCCCGCCGCGGCGAATGCCCGGCACCCAGCCATTGCGCGGTCTTGAATCTCCGCCATATGCGGGTAATGCCCGCGATTGTTCGGAGAGCCGTCCATTTGCACGAACAGGTCACGCTGATATTGTGACGGCGACGCGCCACGGAGATACCGCACATGTTCTACGAGCCTTGCAAGAGAAACCACGGCCTGCCGCACGATCCCTTCAAGGCGATCGTGGCGCCGCGTCCCATCGGCTGGATCTCCTCAATGAGCGTCAAGGGCGAGGTCAACCTCGCGCCGTACTCATTCTTCAACGGCGTGTCGAGCGATCCGCCGATGGTGATGTTCTCCTCCGAGGGAAAAAAAGATTCGCTCACTTTCGTCAGTGAGACCGGCGAATTCGTCTGCAATCTCGCAACTTGGGATCTGCGCGGCGAAATGAACGCGAGCTCGGCGCCCTTTCCCCGCGGCATCGACGAAATGAAGGAGACGGGCCTCGAGTCGGCGCCGTCGGTGCTCGTGAGGCCGCCGCGGGTGAAGGCATCGCCCTGCGCGATGGAATGCAAATGGCTGCGAACGGTACGGCTCGATGCCATCGACGGCCGGGCGACGGATCACTACGTGGTGTTCGGCCAGGTCGTGGGCATCCATATCGACGAGCGCTTCATCAAGGACGGCTTGCTGGACACGGCGGCCATGCGGCCGATCGCGCGCGCCGGCTATCACGATTACTTCGTGTCGACGCCCGAGACCAAATTTTCGATCCGACGCCCCAAGGGCGGCGGCGCAATAGAGTAAATTCAAGTCCGGCGCTGCCGCCCGGCGCGGCGCAACGCTTCCCCGTTGATTCCGCGGCCTAAAGAAAGGCCGCTGTTGCAATGCGCCCCGGTACGCTGCTAGGGCTTTCCCTCCGCCTACTGGAAAGAACAATCCGAAGCCGTGACCGATCTAACATAAGAGGGCGTCAGGAATTGAACCCGATCACGCTTTGCCTGGACGACTTGTTCTTAACTTAAACGGAAGGTTGCCGATTTGACGGAATGAGCCGAGTCAATGTCCCAAGCGGAGGAACGACGATGAACGTGTCGACGCTTAGAGCCGAGTCCAGACCCGATAACTTTCTCGATTCCCTGAGTGCCTACGGCAAACAGCATCGCGCGCAGCGTTGGGAAGGCACTTTCGGCGATTTCATGACCCAAATCTTGCCGGCCAACCCAGCAGCCTTTGCGCGCTGCAGCCATGAATACATCTGGGACATGCTTCTCTGGCACGGCCGCGAGGCGCAGGGCAGCGACGTGCAAAAAGCGTGCGAATTGTTCAAACGCGAGCTCTTCGGCGTCGATGAGCCCCTGCGGCGGGTCGTTGACTACTTCAAGGCGGCCGCAGCCGGCTCGGATGTCGGACGCCGCCTGCTGCTGCTGCTGGGGCCGCCGTCGGGCGGCAAGTCGACGATGGCGATTCTCTTGAAGCGCGGCATCGAGGAATACAGCCGCACCGACCAGGGCGCTCTGTACGCCATCAAGGGCTCGCCCCTCCGAGAGTCGCCGCTGAATCTAATCCCCAGCATCCTGCGGGCCGGATTTCGCGAAACCTACGGGGTCGAGATCAACGGTGAGTTGAGTCCGTGGGCACGCGACTATGTGGACCGCCATTGCGAGGGAGATTATCTGCGCGTACCGGTCGAGCGGATTTTTCTCTCCGAGGCGGCGCGCTGCGGCATCGGCACCTACGCGCCGCACGACCCCTCGACCGCCGACATTGCGGACTTGGTCGGATCCGTGGATCTATCGAAGGTTGCGCAGGTCGGAGACGAAGGCGACCCGCGCGCGTGGTCCTGGTCGGGAGCGGTCTACGCCGCCAGCCGCGGCATGCTCGAGATGATAGAAATCCTCAAGGTGAAACGAGAGTTTCTGTACCTGTTGCTGACCATGACGCAGGAAAAGAACGTCAAGGTCGCGCGTTTTCCCCTGATCTATCTCGACGAGACCATTCTGGCGCATACCAATCTCGCCGAATTCAACAACTTTCTCCAGGAGAAGGAGAACGAGGCGCTGCTGGACCGGATGGTGATCATCAAGGTTCCCTACGCACTGTCGTACCGCGATGAGGCGCGCATCTACAAAAAACTGATGTACGGCGCGCCGGCGTTCCGCAACACGCACCTCGATCCCCACGTGCTGCATCTTGCGGCGGTGTTCGCGATTCTCACGCGCCACAGCAAGCCGGAGCGCGAGGGCCTGGATCTGGCGAAGAAGGTGCGCATCTACGCCGGCGAGGCGGTCGAGGGCTTCTCCGAGACCGAGGTCGTGCGCCTGAAAACCGAATCGCCCGACGAGGGACTCACGGGCGTCAGTCCGCGGTTCGTCATCAACGCCCTGTCGAATGCCATTACTCGCGGCAACGCGCACAGTCTCACCAGCATGGAGCTGCTGCTGGCCCTCAAGGACGCGATCGAGAGCGACGCGCGCATGGACGCCAAGCAGAAGAAGCAGTGGTTCGATCACCTGGTCACCGCGCGCAAGGAATTCTACAACCGCTGGGTGAAAGAGGACGTGCATCGCGCGCTGTTCGCGTCGTTTCAAGACGAGGCGCAGCAGCTCCTGGAGAAATACCTGGATGAGATCGAAGCCTCGCTCGATCAAAGGCAGGTCACCGATCCGATGACCGGCGAGAACCGGGCGCCGGACGAACGGTTCCTGCGCTCGGTGGAGGAGAAAATAAAGGTTTCCGAATCCGGCAAGCAATCGTTCCGCCAGGAGGTCATCCGCAAGGCCATGGTGGCGTTCAAGAGCGGCGAGAAGTTCCACCTGGGCAGCCATGCGCGCGTGCGGGAAGCCATCGAGCAGTATCTGTTCGAAGAGCGGCGCGACGTGCTGCGCTTGGTGACATCCACCTCGCGGCCCGACGATGAAGCCCGGCAAAAGATATCCGTCGTGCAGGAGAGGCTCGTCAAGGAATACGGCTACGACGAGCACAGCGCGCAAGAGGCCTTGAGTTACGTCACCACGCTGTTGTCGCAGGAGTAGGTCAAAACCATCACGTGCTGCCCGAACACGGTGCCACCATGAACACTGACTCAACCGCTCCCGAGCGTCCAGCCATCAGCGGCTGGTATGAGCTGTTTTCGCGGGGCGCGCGTGATTGGCTGCGGCATAGCGAAAAGATTCGGGCGGCGGTTCGCGAGCACCTGCCGCAAATCGTTGCGGGATCCAACATCATCAACGACGGCGCGCGCACGGTGCACGTCCCGGTGCGCATGCTCGAGCACTATCGTTTCCGGCTGCGTGACGACGGCGAGCAGACGGGGGTGGGGCAGGGGAAAGCGAAGCCCGGCGACGTGCTCGGCAAGGGGAACGCCGAAGGCGGCGCCGGTGAGAAGGGCAGCGGCGGCAGAGAGCGCGGCGGCACCGACCTGCTGCTCGAATTCAAGGTCGACGAAATCATCGATTGGCTGTGGGAGGACCTCAAGCTGCCGAATCTGCAGCCCCGCAGCGGACCGTCCGAGGAATTGGAATGGAAACGCGAAGGCTGGGATCGTCGCGGCGCCCGCTCGCGGCTCGATCGGCGGCGCTCACTCAGGGAATCCGTCAAGCGTAGGGCGCTCGATCCGACGTCGCCGGCGTTCACCGACGAGGATTTGCGTTACCGTCAACTCACGCGCCGGCACCAGCCGGGGGTGCGCGCGGCCGTGTTCTTCCTGATCGACGTGTCCGCGAGCATGGCCGAGCGGGATCGTCAGCTGGCCAAGACGTTTTTTTTCTGGGTGGCCGCCGGGTTGCGGCGTGAATACCATGCCCTCGACATCGTCTTCGTGGCGCACACCACCGAGGCCTGGGAGTTCAGCGAGGGGGATTTCTTCAAGGTTACCGGCAGCGGCGGGACGGTCGCCTCGGTCGGATTCGCCAAGGTACGCGAAATCATGCAGGAACGCTTCAACCCGGCGAGCTGCAACGTCTACCTGTTCTATGCATCGGATGGCGACAATGCCGGAGACGATCGAGAGGCTGCGCGAGCCGAACTCGACGCGATCGCCAAGCTGGCGCGCTACAGCGGCTATGCTGAAGTTTCGCCCGCCACGGGGCGCAGCGCGGCGAGCGACACGTTTCAATTGTTCCAGGACCTGGCCGCTACCGGCGTGCCGAGCGGGCGATTTACGATCAAGGGGTCCGACGACATCGCCGCAGCGGTGCGCCACTTCTTCACCGCCGAAGCGCAGGTGGCGGAGACCTTGGCGGGAGCCGCACCATGACCGACGATTGGCGTGAACAGGTGCCGCGGATCGAGAATCTGGCCCGCAACCTCGGGCTCGAGTGGTCGCCCGTCATATTCGAGGCGGTTCCCGACAGCTTCATGACTGAGATAGCGGTCTACGGCCTGCCGGTGCGCATGCCGCACTGGTCGTTCGGCGCGCGCTATATTTACCAGCTGGTGCAGCGGCACATGGGCCACTCCCGGCTGTTCGAAGTCGTGTTTCCGGGCAACCCCGGTCATGCCTATCTGGCCTCGAGCAACGGCCTTGCGGACAACATATTGGTGACCGCGCACGTGCTCGGACACGCCGATTTCTCCAAGAACAATCTGTTGTTTCGCCGTTGCCAAGAGCAGGGCAGCGAGCACATCGTCGAGCATGCTGCGAGCCACGCGCGGCAAATCGAGCGCAATATCGAGACTTATGGACAGGAGGCCGTGGAGCGTGTGCTGGATGCGGCCCTGTCGCTCGAACAATACATCGATCTCGATCAGGCGCTGCGGCGTGAGAGGTATCCGGAATACGCAACGCCGCCCAAGTCGCCGGTGGATGATGCCTTTCGAACCCGGTTCGCGGCGCTCGATCCCGGCGTCAGCGCCGCACCCGCGTCGCGCAAGATACGCGCGCCCATCCCGCCGCATCCGGAGCGCGATCTGCTCTGGTTCATCGCGACCTATGCGCCGGAGATGGAGAGCTGGGAGCGCGACATCTTTCTCGCGGTGCGAGAGGAATCGTTTTATTTCTACCCCGTGTATGCGACTCAGATCATGAACGAGGGTTGGGCATCCTATTGGCATGCGCGCCTGCTGCGCGAGGCGGATTTCATCCCGGAGACCGCCTACGTCGACGCGATCAAGTGCCATTCGGATGTGGTGCGGCCGATCGCCGCGGGCGAAAAAAGCTCGCTGGCCGTCAATCCCTATCACCTTGGATTCACCCTGTGGGAGGAAATCGTCAAGCGGTGGGGACTCGAGGCGGCGCGGCAAATCAGGCGCGAAGACGATGATTTCAGTTTCCTGCGCAACCACCTGACTCCCGAACTGGCGGCGGAAATGGGTCTGTTTCGCTACCAGCGCCAGCAAAGCGGCCAGGTCAAGGTCGTGGGCGGCGAGATCGAGGCGATTCGCGAGGGGTTGCTGTGCGACAAATATAATTTTGGTGCGCCGCGCGTGTCCGTGGCTGAGGTGGGCAGCGACGGCACCCTGGTACTGCAGCATGATGCCAAACTCGACGGTCGCGGCCTCGATGTGGAGCGGACCCGAAAGGTGCTGCAGTACGTCAAGAGCGTGTGGCGGCGTCCGGTGCTGCTCAAGACCCATGACACGGCGTCGCAGCCCGTCGAAGTGTCGGCCGATTCGGCGGCGGCGGCATAGCGGTTCGAGTTTGGCGCTCTATTCGGGGCCGATCTCGATTGTCCAGTCCGGCCCGGAGTCGATCTTGTGTGCCGCGGCATAGCTGGCTTGATTGAGCGCCACCGCGAGATTCAGCAGGCTGTTGACGTAGACCAAGGGCTGGCCCATGGGCACGTCGCCGAAGGTGCGCTGGTATGGCGCCACCGCTTCGTCGACGAGCTGGTCGCGGTGATAGATGCGCACCCGCAGCGGCGAACCCAAGGCGACATGCAATTCGTCGAACAGACTCTTCGGGATATTGGTCCAGACATTGCCGAATTGCACATCCAGAACCGGGATGATGCCGGAAACCGTGGTTGCGCCGCGCCGCGCCTTGCGGTACGCAATGGAGATCAGGGATTGGGGCGGCAGCGCGGGTCCCACTTGTTCAAAATCAATGACACCGGCCGCCAGGCGCGCTCCCGTGTAGGCGAACACATCGCGACCATGAAAGGTGTGCGAGTCGTCGGAGCCCGGCCGACGATTGATGCGTTCATCGATCTGCCGCAGAGCCTCGATGCCGTCGCGCTCCGCAACCAGGGATAACAGGCCATTGTTGGGCCCGACAAAGTAGTGGCCCGAACGTGTCTTGAGGACCACGGCGAGCCGCTTCGTCCCCACGCCGGGATCGACGACTGCGACGAAAACCGTGCCCGCCGGCCAGAACTGTTCCGCTTGATAGAGCCGGTAGGCGCCCGCGAAAATGCTCGGGTTATCGTGGCTCAAGTCGGAGATCAACAACTCCTGCGAGACGCTGTAGGCGACTCCTTTCATGGCGGACACGGCACCGTCTTCGATGCCGAAGTCGGTCAAAAGCACCAAGGGGGCGCGAGCCTGGGCGAGGGCGGCAATGAACACCAGGCCAAGGAGCGCAACGACGCGCGGGAGAGCAAGCACGCGCGCGCCCACGCCGACCCTTGCAGCGAGCTCAGCCAAGCGCTCGGCTGCGAGCATCGCCTATTTCTGTTGTTCCAAGGGATAGGTACGCGGGGCTTCCGCGCTCGGCGCCGCGCCGCTCTGCACCTGCGCGGCCGAAGTCGCCGGCATATCGGCCTGCGGTGCGGGTGAACTGCGGACCGCCGTGTGGGTCGCCAGCGCCAAGCGATCGAGAAAGCGCTGCGCCGTCGCCGGGGCGGCCGGCGCCTGGCCCGAGAATATGTCGGAGGCCGTTACGTCGCTCTTGCCGTAAAACGACCCATTGGCCGATCGATCAATCGAGATGACGCTGCCGTCGAGCGCGATGCCGCCGAACAATCCACGGGTCCGCGCATAGGTATATATCTCCGAGTTGAACTGGATATCGGTCGCCGCCGAGCCCTGCCGGCCCACCGGCCCCGTGGCAACCGAGGCGTCCGCACCCAACGTCAATTTACCGCCGGCGATGCCTTCGATGCCCCGCTTGGTGGTGATCACCAGAATGATGTCCGAGGACTGCGCTCCGATCTGCAGGCCCCAGCTGCCGCCGGTCAGCGAGATGAAGGTCGGATTGCTCCAGGGAGAGGTCAACTTGTCGCGCACCGCGAGCACGCCGTTGCCGTGGCGGCCGCCGAATATGAAGGCGATCTTGGTGACGTCGGGTATCACGGCAATTCCATAGGCGCGGGCCAGCAGCGCGGCGGGTATTTGCTGATCGGGCATGGCTTGAACTTCTTCCAGCACTTCAGTTGCGGTGAGCAGGCGACCCTCCTCGCGCGCGCCGGCGTGTGCAATATTTACAATTCCCGCGGTGGTGAGGATCGCAGAGAAGAGCAGCGTAGAAGCGATTCGATTTCTAATTGACATCAAGACTCCTAAGGGTGGGCGAATTGCGCCATCCGCTAGAGCGGACCCCGCCATGATCGCATAGTTCCGCAAGCTTACCGACTGTTGGGCGCCGCGAGAACCCGTGCCGCCTCGGCGTCGCGGTGATGAGCGCGATAGTATTCGACCAGCCGAGAGGTTGCTTGCTGTGTTGCGGGATTTTGCGCCCCTACGGTGGCCAGCAGTTTGGAACGAGCGGCCAGCAGCATGGACTCGCCTTCCGAATCCTGATTGCGCTGGATCAGGATCCAGCCCAAGCTCGCCTCGCTGCGCGCCGCGCGCCAGCTGCCGGCTCCGGCGAGGCTCGCATTCATATCCAACGCGATGCGCAGCTGCGTTTCGGCGTCGGGAAGGGAGCCCCGTCGCAGCAGTATTTCGCCAAGCTGCTGATGCGTGGAGGCGATGTACAAATGACGCGCGGGCAATGACTGTGCATACACGGCCAGGGCTTGGCGGCAATATGATTCTGCTGAAGCCAGGTCATTGGCCTTCATAGAAAGGCTTGCCAGGGCGTCGAGATAGTAGCCCACGATGTAATGACCGACGCCGAGTCGATCCCGCGCAATCTTCAATGCACGTTCGGCCGCCGCAATTGCGCGCGGTATGTCGCCTTGTCGGTCGTACAAGATGCCCAGATCGGCTTCGATCGCGGCGCTGCGCTGGTTGTCCACGCCAAATACACTGCGTTCGATCTGCAAGGCTTCGTTCAAGTCTTGCTCGGCTTCCACGTACTTGTCACGCTGCGTGAGTATGTAGCCCAAGGTCGCCAAGGCGACAGCATTGTCGGGATGGTTTCGCGGGACAGTGGCCTGAAAAATACCCAAGGCCTCGCGTTGATAGTGCTCGGCCAGCGGGTAATCGCTCATCCACACCGCCGCCGTGGCTAGACCGTTCAGCGCCGAAGCGACTTGCAGATTTTGATTGCCAAGCGTGTTGCGGTAGATGACGAGAGCCTTGCCGAACAATTCGGCGGCGCGGGCCGGATCGCTCTTGGCCTGCAGGGCAAAGTTGCCGAATTGCACCAGAATGTCCGCGGTTTCGATCGCACGCGCTTCGCCGCCGCTTTCGGACAAGGCCACCGCTTGCTGCAAATACGCCTCCGCCGAAACCAAGTTGCCGGCATCGGTGAGCGCGCTTGCCAAATTCGCCAATGCCACGGCGACCTGGCCGTTGTCGAGTGGGCGTTCCTGACGGCGTATGGCAAGCGCCTGTTCGAATAGGGGGATCGCGCGCTCGCTCAAGCCTTGGCGTCGATACGCGAGGCCGATGCTCTCGAGCAGCTGCGCACGCACCTCCGGCTGCAGGTTCACGTTTCCCTTGATCTTCTCCGCACCCCGATCGAGGAGGTCCTTGGCCGTCGGCTCGCGGCCCTGAGCCTTGAACGGATCGGCTTGCGAGAACACGTCCACCAAGAAGGCGGACACTTGCTGTGCCCGGTCGCGCTCCTGAGCCGTGGCGTCCCGCGCCAGCTCAATTCGGTGGTTTTGCCAGAACATGACACCCGCAAAAAGTGCCAGGCCCAGGAACACGGCGGCGGCGGCGGCCACGGCCACCACATAGCGCCGCAGAAACTTCGCGGTGTTGTAGCGCCAGTCTCCCTGCCTGGCGCGCACGGGCTGGCCGAGCAAGTGTCGATTCAGGTCATCCGCGAGCGCTTCCACCGACGGATACCGCCGGTCCGGTTCTTTGCGCATGGCCATCGCGATGATGGCGTCGAGATCTCCACTCAGGCGGGCGCGCAGGCGTTGCGGCGAGAGTCCGCGGCGATCCGAGATTCGGCTGCGGTCCGAGTCCTTTTCGCCGCTCAGTTTGGAAATCACCATTTGGCTCGGGCGCACCGGGTCGTCCATGCAGATGGCACGCTCCAGCTGCAGCTGGCTGTAGCTCAGAAGCCGATAGGGCGAGCGGCCGGTGACCAGCTGGTACAACAACACGCCGAGAGCGTAAATGTCCGTTGCCGTGGTAATCGGGCGGCCGAGCACTTGCTCGGGCGCGGCGTTCTCGGGCGTCAGGATGCGTTCCTGAAGCCGCGTCACGGGCAGAGTATGCGAGAGACTCTCGGGCGCAAGAAGCTTCGCGATGCCGAAATCCAGCAGCTTCGGTGCGCCTTCCCCCGTGACGAAGATGTTCGAGGACTTGATGTCCCTGTGCACCACCAGATTGCGATGTGCATATTGCACCGCCGCGCACACTTGAATGAAAAGCTCGAGCCGTTCCCGAACGAACAACGTGCGGCTATCGCAATACGAATCGATGGATTCGCCGTCGACATGCTCCATCACCAGATACGGGGTTCCGTCCTCGAGATCGCCGCTGTCGATCAGACGCGCAATCGACGGATGATCGAGCGTGGCCAGAATATGCCGTTCGCTGTGCAATCGGCTGCGCAGTCGAGGGTGCAGAGCCGCATGCTGCAGCACCTTGATGGCGACGGTTTGTTGGTATTGAGAGTCGTCGCGCTCTCCGCGATACACGGTGCTCATGCCGCCGTGGCCGAGAATGGACACCACGCGATAGGGACCCACGCGCGTTCCGATCAAACGATCCTGGTGGTCCTCCAACAGCGATTCCGCGGCCTCGCCGATGGCGTGCAGCAGGAGATCCTCGCGCCGTTGATCCGACTCGAGCAAGGATTCGACGGACGAGCGCAGATCGATGTCGTCGCCGCAGGCTTCGCTCAAGCGCGCCGCGCGTTCGTTTGCGCCCGAGTCGGCGAGTTCCCCGAACAGCGATTGAATCTGCTGCCAGCGCGCGCGGGGTATCATGAGGGGCGGTTGCCGGCGATTTCGTTCAACAGCCAGGCGCGCGCGAGGCGAATGTCGCGATCCACCGTCGCGGCCGACTTGCCGACCGCCGCAGCGATCTGCTCATAGGTCAAGCCGCCGAAATAGTGCAGCTCGATGACCTGGGCCAAGCGAGGTTCCATCTGCTGGAGCCCCTCGAGGGCGTCGTCGAGCGCGACGACATCGAAGTTCAGCGTCGGCAGCGCTTCGCCCTCTTCCGGGCCGTAATCTCTGGCACCGGAGTTGCGCTTGAGCCGTGAGCGGGATTTCGCATGATCAACGAGTACGCGGCGCATGAGGCGGGACGCCAGTGCGAAGAAATGGCCGCGGTCCTGCAGCGCAACATTCGCCTGAATCAATCGCAGGAAGGCTTCGTGAACGACTGCGGTGGCCTGCAGAGTGTGGCTGCCGCGCTCCGCGCGCATGTAATTGCGCGCCAGCCGCCGCAACTCGTCGTAGACCAGGGGCGTCAATCGGTCCAGCGCTTGAGGATTGCCGGAGCGCCATTCCGTCAGCAGTTGCGTGAAATTCGCGGGGACCTGCATCGTCGTTCTCTCACCGGCACCAACAAAAATAACCCGCCGGATCAGGGTTTCCCCTAAGCATACATTGTAGTAACAATGTGAGGGGATTCTCGTCTTTGTGTCGCTTATACCAGTGCAGGGAATCGTATTTCGGGGTCCCGCATACCGTCCTCATCTTCATTACATCGGAGCATTCAATATGAAAGTAAGTCTAGTCGCTTTGGTCGCCGGCTGTGCAGTGGCGAGTACCGCTTTTGCACTGACGGATTCGATCCCGACCCAACCGCCCCATGCCATGGTGCTGGACTCGATCCCGACCCAACCGCCACATGCCATGGTGCTGGACTCGATCCCGACCCAGCCGCCGCATGCCATGCTGCTGGACTCGATCCCGACCCAGCCGCCGCATCAAATCTAGCCCAGGAGGAAAGAGGAATGTATCGTCGAAAAGTGATGATGACGGCCGCAGCGGTATTTGCCTTCGGCGTGGCGTTCGCGGCCCAACCGACCTCGCTGCGCGCCGACTGGAATGCGGGTGGACCTCGTCCGGGATCGCCCTGGGTTCCGGGTACGAATATGTTGATGTCGGCCAATGACGGCGGGCTGTCGGATCTGACGCCTCCGCGCTAAGCGGTTGCCGGAGGTCGCTGCGCAACGTCCGGGGCTCCGTGAAAACGGAGCCTCGTGTCGGGGCGTGCGCTAAGCTAGCGGCCTGTTTCAAGCATTCAGCGTGGTGACCGTGGCGGATTTGCCTTCGAACATTCTGGTGATCGCCCACCGCGGCGCCAGCGGCGAGCGGCCCGAACACACGATCGAGTCGTATCGTCTGGCCATCGAGCAGGGGGCCGATTACATCGAACCCGACTTGGTGAGCACTCGCGACGGGGTGCTCATTGCCCGGCACGAGAATGAAATCGGGGGTACCACGGACGTTGCGCAGCATCCGCAGTTCGCGACCCGGCGCCGCACCCAGATCATCGACGGCGAGGCCATGACGGGTTGGTTCACCGAAGACTTCACTCTGGCGGAGATCAAGACCCTGCGTGCGCGCGAGCGTCTGCCGGAACTGCGGCCTCAGAACTGCGCTTTCGACGGGCTATTCACCATCCCCACCTTCGATGAAATCTTGCAGTTGGCGGCCGATACGAATCGGCGGCGCGGCGCCGCCCCCAGGATCGGGGTGTACCCGGAAACCAAGCACCCGGCGCATTTTGCCGCGGTCGGCTTGCCGCTGGAATTGCCGGTGCTCGATGCGCTGCGCCGCTACGGCTATGACGCCGAGGGCAGCCCCGTGTTCATTCAATCATTCGATCCCCGCAATCTGCGCCAATTGCGCACTCAGACCGCGCTGCCCCTGGTGCAATTGCTGGAACACGAACTGAGTGATCTTGCCGAAATTGCAAACTATGCCGATGCGATCGGCATCGCGAAATCTCTGGCGAGCGCTGCGGGCGTCGCCGCGGCGCACGCCGTGAACCTCAAGGTGCATGTGTGGACTTTTCGCGCCGAAAATGAATTTCTTCCGGAGGATTTGCGGGCCGGCGGCAGGGCGGGTTTGCCGCCCGCGCCGGCGGCGCATGGAGATCTCGATGCCGAAATTCGCCGTTATTTGAGCCGCGGCATCGACGGCTTCTTCGTCGATTTTCCCGCTGCCGGGGTGCGTGCTCGAGACGCTTATATCTCGGGAGTCCAACCCGAGCACCAGCCGCTGACCGAGACCAGTTTGCCGGGGAAGAGACTGCAAGGACGGTAGTTGTCAGCCGCAGTTCCCTGCAATTGCAGGCAGTTCTCGCAATTCGAACCCGGCACATAGCCGGGGTACTTCTTGCCGTCGACTTGAGCGGCGCTCTCGACGTAGCCCAAGGCAATCGCCGCCGGATCCTTCACGTCCAACCTGTCTGGCGCGGCGCAGAGGGCGGCGCGCCAGGGCAGGGCCACGCCCACGCCGGCGGCCACACTCAAGTTCTTGACCAGCATGCGGCGCGTAAGGCTCATACCCCTACTATGCATAAAAATGGCGAGGCTGTCGCCCCTGGTTTGTCAGAAGAAAAACGAACCGAAGACCTGGAGTATCGTGGCGTTGAAGAAGTACAGTGGTTCGTCGCCGGGCCGGTAGTTGCCGCCGGCGGGAGTGTCGTTGTAGTACTTTATATTTCTGAAGTCGTTGTACTTGAACTGAATGCGGGTCACATCGAAGCTGACCGTGGCGCGCTTGAAGATGAGGAAACCGTCCGGCGCGAACGCCCAGGTCACCTTCCCGTCGAAGGTGTTATTGGTCGACGCCGCGAGATTCTGATCGCGCGCCTCGAAGTTTTGGGAATTCGCGAACGGAAATAAGTCGCTGTAGAACGTGGCGGAGTTCTGGCTGTAATGCCGCACCCGCCCCTCGAAAATCCACTTGTTGGCGATGGGATGGGTATAGTCCAACTCGATGGTGTTGGCCCGCACCCCCCAGGTGTCGCTGAAATACCGATACGACACGGACGCCGCCGCGCGCCACGGCAGATAATATTTTGCGCGCGTTTCCACCGCCGTGCTGGTGTGGGTATTGGGATAGACCTGACTCGCCAAGGAGTAGCCGAGCGGGACGGTGGGATCCGAGTAGCGAATCGAGCGGTACGGGTTGCTCAAGAGGCCCTGGTCGGTAATGACTTCGAGGGTCGTTCCCGCAATCAGGTTCTTGGTGAGGATCTGCGATACGCCGCCCTCGTAGCTGCGACTGGTCGCATGCCCCAGCCAATTGATCACGGGTTTGAAGGCCGTGCCGTTGTTCTCTCCCACCTTATTGCGGCTGTCCGTGAATCCCAGAGTCACCGTGGTGAGGTCGCCGAACATATCCTGGCTCAAGGAGAAGTGTGTGGTATTGGAGATGTAGTCGCGCTCGGTGCTGTTGGTATACGCGAGGTTGTACTGGGTCTTGTCGTGGATGTATTCGGCTGCCAGGCTCTTCTGCTTGCGCTCATCCTTGATGACGCTGGCTTGGCTCAGGACGTCGATGGACGCGCCGCTCACCTTGTCGATGAAGTAATTGCCCTCCAGCGCGAACTGCTCGGAGAATTTCTTGCGCACCAGCACCGACTCGCCGGTGATGTCCATTCCGCCGCCCTTGTACTGGCTCCAAAAGATGTCGGCGCGGTCGTCGGGCAGCACCGCGGCTCCGGCGACGCAGATGAGCGACAGGGCGGCGAGGGCAACGAGGCGGCTCAAATGGCGCGGAAGAGTCGTCATACCGAAGGCGCTGACCTCTGGAGCCTAATTGCAGCCGCAGCCGCCGCCGGCCGTGCCGGTGGCGCCCCGCGATCCTTCGCGGGATTCATAAATGTGATCCAAATATCCGGCGGAGATGGCGTCGCGATCCCACGCCATGATCGGATCCGCCAAGCGGTCGCGCTCATAGGGCTTTACCCAGGGCTGGATGCCGCCGCATCCCCCGAGCAACAACCCAACGCCGATAACGCCCAACGTCAAGGCGGCGCGAACGGTCATTCGCGAATCAACTGGCGAATGCGGTCCTGGTACTCGTTCTCGTCGCCGGGCTTATAACCGCGGTGGATGTAGCGGATCTGGCCCTTGCGATCGATGATGACGGAACTCGGCATTTCATCGACGTGATAGGCCTTGCTCACCTGATTCGCGGGGTCGAGCAGCACCGGAAAGCTCACTGGTTTGCGCGCCAGCAGTTCCTTGACCGGCGGGGCCTCCTTGTCCACATTGACGCCAATCAGAGTAAAGCCGGCCGGCTTGTACTTCTTGTACATCTGGTCGAGCAGCGGCATTTCCTGCTGGCAGGGACCGCACCAGGTGGCCCAGAAATTCACCATGACGACCTGGCCCTTGTACTGGCTCAAGGCGGCCTGCTGGCCGGTCAGCGCGGTGAGGGTAAAGGCGGGCGCCGGTCCGGATGCATCGCCGCCCGCGGCGAACGCCGTCGACGCGATGACGAGCGCAGCCATGCTGCAGCGTTTGAAGAATCTAGCGGTGGAATCATTCATTGATCTGTCCTCCTGATCAATAGAAAACGGTTAAGCCGAGGGTCGCCTCGAGGTTGTGAACGTTCTTGGTTCGACCGGTCAAGTCCGTCTCGAACACGTGATCTCTCACATCCAAGTGCATCGCGAGCCAATCTGTGATCAGAAGGCGCTCGCCCAGCCCGAAATTCAGTGCGAATTGATCCTTGTCGGCAAATTTCACGTCGCCCATGCCGACCGTCACGTACAGCGCCGAATTGAACGCACGTCCCCGCCCGAGAAAGATCTCGCCGGGAAGTACGTTGTAGCCCAGGTCCAAGTCGTAGTACGTGAAGTGTCTCCCAGAGTTACTGACAATCGTGATATCCGGGAATACGTCCTCGAGACTGGTGGTGCCGGCCTTGGAGCGCGCCACATACGCCTCCATGAAAATATCTTCCGACACGTGGTACGCCGCGCGCACGCCGTAGATCGGGTTGGTGCCGAAATCCTGAATGCTGAGGGCGCCGAAGTAGGCGCCGAGTTCGATGTCCTTGGCCTTGATCTTGGGCGTCTTCACGACGCGGCGATTGACCTGCGGCTCGATGATCGACGGCTCGCCCTGCGGCTCTTCGGCAACCACCGGCTTCGGGCCCTTTTCGCCGCGATGGAACCAGCCGCAGCCGGACAGCAGCGCCGCCGCTAGAAAAACACTGCTAAGCCGAATTTCCATTCGTCCGGTTCCTCATTCTGATTCTGGTTGGTGAAGACGACATACTTGCGCCAATCCGCGCGCCACATGAAGCGTCTGGTTATGAAACCGCGCGCGCCCAGGGAAACATAAGCTACCTGGTTGGTGTCCTGGAGGGGCTTCGGCGGCACCTTGTCGTCGATGTACTGGTATCCGAAGCCGATGCCCGCCGTGGGCGAAAACCACTTCCATTCGGGTATGAAGGTGTGCCGCATCCCTAAACTGGCGATGTAGCGGTTGTCGATCGTCCCCAACGCCTGCTGCAGCACGAATTCCACGTCGAGGCTGTCGGTGAGGCCGAAGTCGCCCCAGGTGGTGACCAAATTCTGGTGGTTAAAGACCCCGTAGCCCGCTCCCATCTCCCAGCGGTGGGTCGCGAATTCCGGATAGGGGGGGATGGGCGCCGGTTCTCCGGAGGCGAGCTTGGTGAGCGCCAGATCCGCGCGGCGTGCCCAGCCTTCCTGGCCGCCCGACGCGCGCACCTTGAACCATTCGGTGCGGCTATAGAGCACCGAGACGACTTCGTCCCGCCCCACCACGTAGACCACGGGATAGCCCCGGCCCGGACCGCTGTGCATTTCCAGGAAGGGCGCGGCAACGACGACTTCAAGCAGTTGTTCCTTCGCGTGGACCAGACCGACACTGAACGCCTGCAGCAGCAGCAGTAGAGCGAGCAGTGGCCGCATCAGCTCAATTCGCAACCGGCGCGACGAATGGATCGTTGTAATACTGCGCGCCAATGTCCAGCCATTCTGCGATCAAACGCAACTCCGCGGTCGATAAGAATCCCGTGTGGTCAATAACAGGGTCGTGAAAGGTTCCGTCAAACATTCGCAAAAAATTCGCCTCCGAGCCGATTGCGCTGCCCGCCACCATCGGCGGCGCCAGCGACACCGGCACCATGATGGTGGTCGGCAGACCCGTTACGGGGTCCGGCGGTCCCGGCGCCGGCACCAGCAGATCCACCAACGCCCCCATCATATTAAGCGTCTGCTGATTATGTGCAAACAGCAACAGTGCGTAAGAGTTGAGTATTGTGGCGTCCATGGCCGAGAAAGTGGTATCGGTGAGGTCCAACTGACCGGCCGGCACCTGCTGGGAAGCGGCGTTGACCGCATTGACCGTGGTATGGCAGAGCACGCAGGTGTGATCGGTCAAGACGGTGACGCCGTCGGCTGCCAGAGTCTGCCTCGGGAGATTCCATATCGGTTGGATCTGGTGCGACACATTGCCGTCGGCCTTGGCGTCGGGATAGTGGATGGTGCTGCGGCAAAGCGGATCCCATGTCGCGCAGTGAGCATTGGCCGGGCTGGGCGTCGCAAGATTCGCATACAGGTAGGAGAAAGACGCGTCCACCGGACGCCCGGCGGCCACCGGATCGGTCCAGACATCGGCGTAAATCACATCGATGCTCGGCACTTGGGAACAAACGGTCTTCGAGCCGGTTTGGCAGGTGTTCCAGGCGAGCGTGTCGGCCATGGTGTCGCCGGCATTGGCGGCGGGCAGACTGGCCAGGGTATTCGGAAACGGCGCCCCCGCCGCGGACGCTCCGGTGTTGACCGATACGGTCAATCCCGAACGGCCGTGCGACGGGGTGGTTTTGCTGCCGACGGTATGGCAGCCGTTGCAGGTCTTGGTTTCACCGGGGATGAGCTGCATCCAGCTGGTGTGGCGCGGGCCGATCAGCCGCGCGTCCTTGTCGAGCACGTCGACAGTGAACGGCACGTGCGCAGGCAGCTCGATCTTCACCGAGCCGTCCGGTTCCACAGGCGCGTAGGCGAGGATTTCGCGCATACCCATTCCCGCCGGACCGAACACTCCGGCGTCTATCTTGCGCACGGTCTTGTCCGGAATCTCGACGGCTTTCTCGATTCTCACGAAGCGGGCGGGGCGCTGATCGGCGGTGGCCTGTTTGGGGTCGGCCAGGGCCGCAATATTCGGAAACGCGCCGGCGGTCTCGGCGGATACCATGTCGATGCCGTCGAAGTCGTAGACGCTGCGGATCACGAGAAGTCCCAGCCCGCCGTTGGTGTTGTTGGCCAAGTTGGCGGCGGCACCGGTGGGGACGACATCCGGGATGAAGGTCGGTACCGGGGTGCGTGCCTGCATGATGACCGGGTCGACGATGACGGTTCCGGCCTCGGCGCCCAGAATCGGGCTCAAGGTGCCGGCGGTGAGGTCGTAGATCCAAATGGTGTACTGCGGCGGTGCCATTTGCACATTGGCGCCGGTGGTGTTGCTGGCCGTGCAAATGCTGGTGGTGTTCGGCGTAACGGTCGTATTCAGCACCAGGCACGGCGCCCAGCTCACCAGCATTCGATTGGTGCCGTCGTACAAGGGGTAGGCGGAGGCGAACCGGCCGCCCATCGACGGCATGTTCGCATCGGTGGTGACGCCGAGCGTGGTGGCGCTGGCCTGCGCCGTGCCCGGGGATCCGGTCGGCGTCGCCGGCTGATTGATTTCGACGAAATTCTCGGCGTCGATCGTCACGATGTCGCCGCCCAGCTGCGTGCCCAGGAACGGCCGAACGATGCTCAGCAGCTTGCCGTCGGCCCGCTGCCGGGCGTTCAAGAATTGGATCACATTGTTGCTCGTGCCGGCGATATTGACGCCGGTGGCGTGGCTGTTCTCGCCGTAGTAGAGCTCCAATCCGGTGCCGTCGGGATTGGCGCGGTACAGGCTGATCTGATCGCCGTTGATCGATTCGTAGCGCGAAAACACGATCTGGCCGTTGGACAGGACGGACGGCGCGAAATCGTGATTGGTGTTCATGCTTATCTGATGAATACCGGTGCCGTCGGCGTTCATGACGTGCAGCAGGAAGATCGGCTGCTTGCGGTCGTCGGTCTGCGCCGGGTATTGCGGCCGGCCCTCGTCGATGAGGATGGCCTGGGTCGCCGCCTGGCGCGTCGAGGCGAACACGATGCGCCCGTCCGGCAGGTAATGCGCGCCCACGTCGTGGCCGGCGGTGGTGTTGTCGTTGGTGAGCTGGGTGACGGTTTTCGCCACTGCATCGTACTGGTAGATCTTCCAGGTCGGTTGAGTGACGTCATCATTCTTTTTCTTGGGATTGAGCGGCAAGCGCAGCGAGAACACCAGTTTCTTGCCGTCGGGCGACACATCGAGGTCGCGAACGTCGCCCATGCCCTTGGTGATCGTCGCGGTGATGTTGGTCTCGACGGAACCGGGACTGGCCTGCTCGCGCAGGTACAGATCGCCGCCGGTGGTGGAGGTGATCAGGTCGCGCACGTCGATATCCGCATTCGGGGTGATGGCAGGCGCGGGCCGTTTGACGTACGCCAGCGGGAAATTGAGCGTACCGGGGTCCTGGCTCTGCACGCCGGCGAGCCCGGGCGCGTGACCACTGACGCCGCTTTCGCAAGCAGCCATGAGCAGCGCGGGCAACATCAGCGCGGCCAGTTTCAGGGAACCGTGACGAAGTTCACGTGTGGACAAGGTGTTCATGGTTTCGGCTACCTAAGGTTCAATCATCCGTTCAGCGGTCAGTTTGCACGTCTCTCGCGGGTCATTGAACTTAATCGCTCCTCGGACCCGCATCATCGGTCGAAGCTCGTGCGTATTCCGTTAACGCACTCACAGAAGAACTTCGCAACATCCGTTTCTCTGTGCATCTCGGAGCAGACCTTCGCAAATTAGGCTGAAGGATATAGGCGGACAGTAGGCCGTCGATATGTCGCGAAACGCCGACGTCGTCCGGATGAGACATTACTTGGAGACTTTGCAGTTGCGTATATTCGCACCACGTCGAAACCCACAACTCACGAGAGTGGATGTGCATATGAAGTACGGGATGGAGAATCCAATGAGGCAGATCGCCGCTCTTGCCGGTGCGCTCGCCCTGCTCGGCAGCAACGCGTTCGCCGCCGGCCCCAACGCCGACCAAGCGACACGAATGTACAACCGCATCGCCGGCATACCGCCGACCGCCGCCCAGCTGGCGTCGATGATGGCCGCTCCGGATCCGGTCACCGCCGCACTCATCGCGACGCAGGATCCCGCGTTCTACAACAACACCATCCGCAACTTGGCGGCTCCCTGGACCAACCGGGATCAATCGGTGTTCGTGCCGCTCAATGATTACACGGCCACGGTCGTCGGCATGGTGCGAGACAACGTCCCGTTCAACACCCTGCTGAGCGCGGATCTGGTTTACATCGGCGGTCCGGCCGCCGGAGTTCCGGCGTACTCGACGACCGACAACAACATGTATCAAGCCATGGACACCAACAACGTCGACCTGAGTTCGACGTCCAACCTGGTATCGAGCACTCAATCCGCCATCACCGGAATTCCGGCCGCGGCAACCGCCGGGGTGTGGACCACCCGCGGCGGCGCCAGCGCCTTCTTCATCAATGGCACGAACCGGGCGCAATTCCGCTTCACCATGCTCAATCACCTGTGCAACGACATGCAGACCGTGATGGACATCACCCGGCCGCCGGATCTCATCCGCCAGGATGTGACGCGCAGCCCGGGCGGCGTCAGCACCCTGTTTCTGACCAACTGCATCGGCTGTCACAGCGGCATGGATCCCATGGCGCAGGCCTTTGCGTATTACAACTTCAGCTACACCGTCGCGACCGACCCGATGGGCGCCGCCGGCCAGCTCGTGTACACCGCCGGACAAGTGCAGCCCAAGTACCACATTAACAACACCAATTTCCCGCAGGGCTTTTCGACGCCCGACGACAGCTGGACCAACCGCTGGCGCACCGGACCGAACCAGGTCTTAGGATGGAGCTCAACCCTTCCGGGCAGCGGCAGTGGTGCCAAGTCGCTCGGCCAGGAACTCGAGAACAGCGCGGCGTTTGCCAGCTGCCAAGTCACTCGGGTGTTCAAGGATGTGTGTCTGCGTGCGCCGGTCACCACGGGCTCCTCGGGCGACTTCGCTCAAGTCGCCTCGATGATTGCTTCGTTCCAAGCGCATAACTACTCATTGCGGCAGCCGTTTGCTGAGGCCGCCGCCTACTGCATGGGGAATTGAGCATGAACGTTACACGCATTACTGGTTTGCTCGCCCTGGCCGCTTCCTTTGCGCTCAGCGCATGCGGCGGCGGCGGCGCGCCCACGACGGCCACCGCAGCCACGGCGCCGACCAGCAGCACCGCGAACGCCTATACGGGACCGGCGCCGGCGACGGCGGATGTTCAGGCCTTTGAAGTGAATTTCTGGAACAACGTGCGCGGGCAGAATCGCTGCGGCCAGTGCCACAACGCCACAACCCCGGCGCAGATGCCGAACTTTGCGCGCAGCGATGACGTGAACCTGGCATATGCGCAGGCCAATACGGTCGTCAACCTGGCGAACCCGGCCACATCAACCATCGTCGTCAAAGTCAGCGGCGGGCACAATTGCTGGCTCGCGGACCCGAGCGCCTGCGGCACCATCCTGACCACCTGGATCAGCAACTGGGCGGGCGCCACGGGCGCAAGTTCCGCCACGACAGTGCAGTTGGTTGCGCCGCCGGTGCAATCGGCCGGTCAGAGCTTGAACTTCCCGGCCGCATACTCCGACTACCAGGCCACGGTGTACACGCTCACCAGCAAGTATTGCGTGCGCTGCCACTCCTCGACCGCCAGTTCGGCCACGCAGCAATCGCCGTATTTTGCCGACCCGACCCTGGCGATCGCCTATCCGGCGGCGATACCGAAAATCGATTTCACCGGGTGCATACCGACCACCACCGGCAGCGCGCCCGGCGCATGCGGCACGAATTCCCGCTTCTATCAGCGCCTGCTCACCGACAATCACAACTGTTGGGATAATTGCGCGTCCGACGCGGCGCAGATGCTGGCGCAGATTCAGGCATTCGCGGCGATGCTCACGCCCGCCAACGTCGATCCCAGCTTGGTCGTCAGCAAGGCTCTGACCCTGTCCCAGGGAACCATTGCGAGCGGCGCCAGCCGCTACGACGCGGACACCATCGCGAAGTATGAGTTCCAGACCGGCAGCGGCTATACCGCCTACGACACCAGCGGCATCGATCCTTCGGCCGACCTTACGATCTCCGGCAATGTGCTGTGGGCCGGCGGCTGGGGCATCAATGTGGGCGCCGGCGGCAAAGCGCAGGCAAGCACCTCAGGGAGCGTGAAGCTCTTTAATATGATTCAGGCGACCGGCGAGTTCTCGGTCGAAGCCTGGGTCGCGCCCGCGCTGGTGGCGGTCGACAAGTCGTACATGGTCACCTATTCGGGCGGCGACACCTTGCGCAACTTCACGCTCGGTCAGACCAACCAGAACTATGACTTCATGCTGCGCAGCTCGAACTCCGATCTGAACGGCATGGTGCAGCTGGCGACGCCGACCGCGGCCATGCTGCTGCAGGCCTCCTTGCAGCACGTGGTGCTGACCTACGATCCGATCAACGGTCGGCAGATCTACGTCAACGGCGTGAATGCGAACGTGCCCGACCCGCAGAAGGGCGGCACGATCTCCAACTGGGACAACACCTTCGCGCTGGTCCTCGGCAATGAGGTATCGGGCGACCGTTCCTGGCAGGGTCTCATCAAATTCGTCGCCGTGCACAATCGTGCCATGTCGGCGGCGCAGGTGTTGCAGAACTTCAACGCCGGTGTGGGCGAGCGCTACTACATGCTGTTCAATGTCGCCGGCGTCACCGGTGTATCGCAGTCCTACATCATGTTCACGGTCAGCCAGTACGACAGCTACAGCTACCTGTTCTACCAGCCGACGTTCATCTCGCTGGACCCGACCGTCACGGCGGCCAATCTCCCCAGCATTGCGGTGCAGGGTATCCGCATCGGCATCAACGGCACCATCCCGCAGGTGGGCCAGGCCTACATACCGCTGAATACCACGATCACCGGGGCGAACTACACCTCGACCGGCGAGGTGCTGTCGAACATCGGCACGGTCATCGGCCTGCAGAGCGGACCGCTCACCGATCAGTTCTTCCTCACCTTCGACGTACTGGGCAGTCAGAGCCACGTGGTGGTCGAGCCGACGCCGACGCCGCCGCCGCCCGCCCCGGGACCGGTCGTGGCCGATATCGGGGTGCGAACCTTTGCGCAGATCAATTCGACCCTGTCGGTGCTCACGGGCGTGCCTGCCTCGACCCCCGCCGTCAACGCGACCTATCTCGCCGTGCAGCAGCAGCTGCCGGCCAATCCGACGCTCGAGGGCTTCTCTTCGTCGAACCAGATAGGCGTCGCGCAGTTGGCGGTGCAGTACTGCTACGCAGCGCTCAATTCCCCGAGCCTGCAGACGCAGGTGTACGGGACGACTCTGACCGCCGGCCAGTTCACGACTCAACCTGGGATCGACACCGTCACAAGCGCGCTCGCAGCCCGTGTACTGGGCTCAGGCCTGCAGAGTGCGCCGCAAGCGAGCAGCGTAACGACCGAGCTGAGCAGCCTCATTGGCAAGCTGTGCCTGACGAACTCGTGCACGACGCTTCCGGGAACGAATGCGGTGGCCGCCGCCGCCTGCGCCACAGCGCTGGGCAGCGCCGACATGTTGATCAATTAAGCAGACGAATCGAAGAGGTCTTTTATATGAGCAAGAAGTCAAAGGCTCTGGGTATCCACGAACCGCTGCGCCATCAGGATCATCCTCGGCCGCGCACGCGCCGCGAATTCCTCGCGCAGAGTTTCATCACCGGATCGGCCACGGTGGTCGGGCCTTCGTTGCTTGCGATGCTGGCGGCTCCGCGACCGGCGCATGCAATCACGACCAACCTCGCCCCCGACATCCTGGGCTTGCTTGCTCCGTGCAGCATCACCACCGGCGCGGGCAAGATCCCCTTCATATGTTTCGATCTTGCTGGCGGCGGCAACATTGCCGGATCCAACGTGCTGGTCGGCGGTCCCAAAGGCCAACTCGACTTTCTGTCGGTCGCCGGCTACAGCAAACTGGGCCTGCCCGGCACCATGGTGCCGAACCCCAGCACCACCGGTAATTTCATCGACGCAAGCTTCGGCTTGCGTTATCACTCGGACAGCGCGCACTTGCGCGGCATGAAGATTCGAGCCAGCGCCAAGGCAATGGCAGGCACCAACGGCACCGTGATTCCCGCGCTGTCGCAGAACGACACCAACACCAACCCGCACAATCCGATGTACGCCATTTACCAATATGGCGCGCGCGGAGGCCTGCTCAATCTCATCGGCTCGTCCAGTTCCATGTCGGGCGGCAATTCCATGTCGCCGCCGACGATGGTCATTGCTGCGGCCCAACCAACCAAGGTCTCAAGTCCCGCGGATACTCAAGGGCTGGTAAGCACGGGGCAGCTCAGCACTTTGTTGCCCCATGCCACCGACATCACCAATGTACTGGAGTCGATGAAACGCATCAGCGACGCGAAGTACCCGAAGGTAACCGCCTATCCGGGTTCGCCGACGCTAAATGCCGTTGCGCTCGGTACCGGCGCCGCCAATCCCGGCATCGCAGGATGCGGTTACACAAAAGCGGCCTACACCGTCGATCAATACAGCAGCCCGAGCGCGGTCGACGCGAGTCAGGATCCGAACGTGGTGGGTCCGACGGGTATCTTCACCGCGGCCGAGTTCGCGGCCAATTCGGACTACCAGAAGACCGCTTCCATCATGAAGCTGGTGATCGACGGCAACGCGGCCGCCGGCACCATCGAGATGGGCGGCTTCGACTATCACTCGGGCAACCGGATGGATGGTGAGGCGCGCGATTTGAACCTCGGCAATTGTATCGGCGCGTGTTTGGAGTATGCCGCCCGCGTCGGCAAGCCGCTCATGATCTATGTCTTTTCCGACGGCTCGCTCGCGAGCAACGGCATGATCGACAACTCCGTGGGCGGGCGCGGCAAGGGCGTGTGGACGGCCGACAATCAAAGCGTGGCGGCGACGTATTTCTTGGTCTACAGTCCCACGGGCAGGCCGGTGCCGGCGCAGTCGAATCCGGAATTGAGCCTGCAGATGGGCAACTTCAATCCCGACGGCTCGCAGAACACGAACGGCAGTCCCGGCGGCAACAACGTGCCCAACCTGGCGCAGATGGTGGTGCTCAATTACATGGCGCTGCATGGGGACGCGATCAACGGCTTCACGGTCAACGGTATTGCCGTGCCCAGTTTCCCCAATCTGTACGCGCCGCCCAACTTGAACAACGGGCTGGGAACGGGCACCGCGCTCGAACCCTGGATCGCTTTCAACCCGATCGTGAACGGGGTCGTTGCCTGACCGGCGCCCATCGGCGCTGACGCATCCGGAATCCGGCCCCAGGGCCGGATCCCTTTCATGTCTCAATCCAGAGACAGTCGCCGGGGTTCCCGCGTCCGCGGCGCGCGCGCTTTCAAGGCTCCACGCCGGGTCTCGATCAATTTCTACGAATGTGCGCCAGGTCATACAGAAATCTAATGAAGCAGCAGGCTGCCGCGTTGACACTACGGCTCGCATTGTGCGATTTTGCATAAGGTCTGATCAGGGCAAACTTGCTGAAAGGTGAGGGCGCAAAGCTTCCGGTACGGGGCCCATCTTTAAGAGAGAGGTCTAGCACAGCGGGGTTACCAGCGTGATTGATGCTTTGCTGCGACTAGGGCGCGGCTCAAGATTTCAGTTTGAGATTGCCGCGGAGAGGCCAGCGCCGCATGCGTAGGGTATTGCCTGGCCTTTCCTCGAGTCTCGTCGCCGCAGTGACCGCCGCGTTCCTGATCGCCGCGTCGTGGGCCGCCGCACCCTCGATGGTGGGCAAGTCCGCTCCGGATTTCGTCTTGAAGGGCATGGACGGCAGAAACCTGCGCATGTCCGAATTTCGCGGCCAGGTGGTTCTGGTGAATTTCTGGGCGCGATGGGCGGGAGACTCGCGGCAGGAGATGCCGGCTCTCGATCGAATCAACACCACGTACAACCGGGCCGGCCTGGTGGTGCTCGGCGTGTCGATCGACGAGGACCTGGCCCGCGCGCGCGAGTTTGCGGGCGCGATGAAAGTGTCGTATCCGATCTTGTTCGACACCGGTTCGGACATCGGCCGCGATTACTTGCTGTCGAAGATGCCCGTGACGATCCTGGTGGATCGCGGGGGCGTCGTACGCTATTCCAACGTCGGCTTCAAGCGCGGCGACGAGCGCGCTTATCTTGATCACATCCGCGAATTGCTGCGCGAGTAAACGATAGGTAGTCTGATGAATTCCATGCATCGAGTTGTGTCGATCATTGTGCGCGCGGCGCTGCTGGCCTGTGCCGGGGCGGCGCTCGCGGCGCCGGTAGCGGCGCTCGAGGCCTCTGCGGCCACCGCGCCGACTGCTACGGCGTCTGCGGCACCTTCGGGCCCCGCGGCAACACCGGCACCGGCTGCCGCAGCGCCCGCCGCACCGGCTGCCATGCCGGCGCCCGACGCCGCACCGGCATCCGCCACTACGGCGCCCGACGCGCCGCCCCCCGACTTCAAGACGCTGGACCAAGAGGTGCAGGGTCTGAAAAAAGACGTCATCGATCTGAACAAGGATCTCTTCGTGCTGGAGGAGGAATTGCTGTTCCCCGCCAACACCCAGGTCGCCTTGTACGTGTCGATGGATGTCGGCACTTTTTTCGCCCTGGATTCGGTGACCGTCAAAATCGACAACAAGGAAGTGAAGAATTACCTCTACACCGCGCGCGAGGCGGATGCCCTGCTCAAAGGCGGCGTGCAACAGATCTATCTTGGCAATCTGAAAGTCGGCAAGCACGAATTGGTGGCGTTTTTCACGGGCAAGGGCCCGGTCGAGCGCAATTACAAGCGCGGCGCGACGATTAGTTTCGACAAGGGCGTCGGCGCCAAGTATTTGGAACTCAAGATCACGGACCGCGTGGCCAAGCATCAGCCAGAGTTCACCATCAAAGACTGGGAATGATGCGTGCAACGCGTGATTAACAGCCTCCGGCCGCTCATCCTGGGCGGGCTACTGCTGGCGCTGCCCTGGGCGGGCGGCGCGGCAAAAAACGTCAAGCCTGATCCCAACGGCCTGCGTCCGCAGGATGTGAAGGATCTGCACTACGGCGACGTGCTGTTCTATTTCTATCAGGACGATTATTTCGATTCGATTACACGCTTGCTCGCGGCGCAGCAGCTCGAGCGAGTTCCGCACACCGAAGGCGAGGCGGAACTGCTGCTCGGCGGCCTGTACCTGTCGTTGGGCGAGCACGTCGAGGCCGGCAAAATCTTCGAGAAGTTGCTGAAGCAAAACACGTCCGAGGCGGTGCGCAACAGGGCCTGGTTCTATTTGGGCAAGGTCTGGTATCAACGCGGCTATCTCGAGGAATCCGAGCGCGCCTTGCGGCAGGTCTCGGATAAGACCGATCCGCACATCAGCGCGGAGCGCTACATGCTGCTCGCGCAGCTAATGATGCGCCAGCAGCGCTATGACGATGCCATCGCCGCGTTGAGCAGCTGGCATGGTGCTCCGGACTGGACCGCCTACGCGCAATTCAACTTGGGCGTGGCGCTGGTGCGCAAGGACCGGCTCGCGGACGCCATCCCATATCTCGATCGCGTCGGGCGCATCACGACCCGCAGCGATGAACTGCTGTCGCTCAAGGACAAGGCCAATCTGGCGCTGGGATTCGCGCTGCTGCAGGCCCAGCGCGCGGCGGAAGCCAGGCCCATCCTGCAGCGGGTTCGTCTCGAAGGGCCCTATTCCAGCAAGGCGCTTCTCGGGGTCGGCTGGGCGGACGCGGGGGTCGGGGAGTTCAAACGCGCCCTGGTGCCGTGGCTCACGCTGCGCAAGCGCAGCCTGCTCGACTCGGCGGTTCAGGAGTCCTTTCTCACGGTGCCCTATGCCTACAGTCAATTATCGGCGACGGGCCAGGCCGCTGAATATTACAGCTCCGCCATCGACTCCTTCGATGCGGAACTCAAGCATATCGACGACTCCATCGAGCAGATCCGCAGCGGCCATTTGCTCGACCGCCTGTTGGATGACGACAAGAAGGACACGTTGACGTGGTATTGGCAGCTGACGACTCTGCCGAACGCGCCCGAGTCGCGGTATCTGTACCAGCTGTTGGCGAGCAACGAATTCCAGGAAGGCTTGAAGAATTACCGCGAACTCAATTACATGAGCCGCAATCTGGAGAATTGGCGCAGCGATGTGTCGGCCTACGACAACATGCTCGATACGCGGCAAGCGGCCTACAACCAGCGCGTGCCGAAAGCCGATGCGGTCATGGCGGCGACCGATCTCGACGGGCTGACGCAGAAGCGCGTGGATTTCGAATCGCGCATCAACGCGATCGAGAAGTCAAACGAGGTCGCGGCCTTGGGGACGCCCGAAGAGCAGCAGTCGTGGGCGCGGTTGAAGCGCATCGAAGAGTACCTTGCGGCGCATCCGGACGAGCCGGATCTGGCAGAGATGCGGGAAAAGCACCGCCTGATGAAGGGCGTCATGTACTGGCGGCTGTCGGCGAGCTTCAAAGCGCGGCTGTGGAATGAGCGCCGCTCGGTCAAAGAACTCGAGGCGGAGCTCAAGGAAACGCAGAAGCGGGCGGTGCTGGTGCGCCAAGCCCGTGCGGGCGTGCCGAGCAATACCGGCGCCTATTCGGGGCGCGTCGCGGCCCTTCGCGCCCGCATGGATCAGTTGCAGCAGCGCTTGGCCGACGTGTCGGCGCAGCAGAATCTGTTTTTGCAGGCCCTCGCCGTCCGGGAGCTCGAGGGCCAGAAGCAGCGCATCTCGACCTACCAGATCCAGGCGCGCTACGAATTGGCGGCGATTTATGACCGGGCTGCGAACGAGAAGCCCAAGGCGAAGCCATGACGCGCCCATTCGCCACAGCGTCCGGGGCGGTCGCGGCGGTTCTGGCCGCAACCTTGCTCGCGTCGGCGGGCCGGGCTGCGAACAAGAATCCGCCGACCATCAAGGATCTGGACGCGCAGCAAGTCGATGTCAACACCGATCCGCCGAAGAACGTCGACGCCAACAAGACCATGGACAGCTATCGGCGATTTCTCGACCTGAATGCGGGCGACGCCGCGCTGCGCGCCGAAGCCTTGCGCCGCCTGGGTGATCTGAACCTGGAGAGTTCGGAGTCCGAGCGCATCGAGCGCGAGCTCATCACCAACGAAGGCTTACGTGCCACGGAAGCCATCCATCTGTACTCGGCTCTGCTGAAGGCCTATCCGAAGTATGAACGCAACGACTCGGTGCTGTACCAGCTGGCGCGCGCCTATGAGCTCAACGCGCAGCCCGACAAGGCGCGCGCCGCCCTGGATCAGCTCGTGGCAAACTACCCCCACAGTCATTACATCGACGAAGCGCAGTTTCGGCGCGGCGAAATTCTGTTCTCGGACAAGGCGTATCCCGCGGCCCAAGCCGCCTACGAGGCCGTGATCAAGATCGGCCCGTCGTCGGGATTTTACAACCAGAGTCTATACAAGCATGGCTGGTCGCTGTTCAAGCAGGGCGAGAGCGAGCGCAGCCTGGGTTCGTTTGCAGGCGTGCTCGATTCGGTTCTGGTGTCGAAGAAGAAACCGTCGGACTTGATCGAGCTCGAGACCTTGAGCCGGCCGAATCGCGAACTCGTCGAAGACACCTTCCGGGTCATGAGCATCACCTTCTCCTACACGGATGGCCCAAAAACAATCGACGAGTTCGTAAAGCGCCGCACGCCGCCGGGCCAGCCGCCGCGGCCCTACACTTATCTTCTGTACGCGCGATTGGGCGATCTCTACATGGAGAAGGAGCGCTTCACCGACGCGGCCGACACCTACCGCGCCTTCGTTTCGCAGGACCGCAACAACGAGAAGGCGCCGCTCTTGGAGATGCAGGCAATCGAGGCCTACCAGAAGGGAGGCTTTCCGCAGCTCGTGCTGCAGGGCAAGAAGGAATTCGTCGAGAACTACAGTTTCGGCACCGCATACTGGCAGGGCCGGGAACCCAAGAACGAGCCGAAAGTCGTGGCCGTGCTCAAGACCAATCTCAAGGATGTGGCGCAGTACTATCACGCCCAGGCGCAGCGCAGTAAGAATGTGTCGGATTATCAGGAGGCGGCGAAGTGGTACCGCAGCTATCTCACGTCCTTCCCGGATGATCCGGATTCCGCGGTGACCAATTTCCTGCTCGCCGATACCTTGTTCGAGAGCAAGCAGTATCTCGACGCGGCGCAGGAGTACGAGAGTACGGCCTATCACTACGGCAATCACGAAAAGGCCGCGGCAGCCGGATACGCCGCCATCATCGCCTACGGAAAACAAGAAGAGACGCTGAGCGGCGAGGCGAAGGCGTCCATCCACGGCAAGAGTGTGGACAGCTCGCTGAAATTCGCGCAGACCTTTCCTGCACATCCGGAAAGCGCGCAGGTGCTGATGCGGGCCACCACCGATCTCTACACGGTCAAGGACTATCCACGCGCGATCGCGGCGGCCGAGGCTCTGTTGGCGCGCCAGCCTCCCGTTGACGCGACCAAACAACGCGTGGCCTGGACGGTGATCGGCAATTCGAACTTCGATCAGGGCGTGTTCGACAAGGCGGAGGCGGCTTACACCCATGCGCAGACTCTGATGCCCGCCAATGACCCGGAGCGCCCGGTGATAGTCGAGCGGCTTGCCGCGTCGATCTACAAACAAGGCGAGCAGAGGGCCAAATCGGGCGACAACGCCGCGGCGGTGGAGGACTTCTTGCGAGTATCGGCGCTGGCGCCCACGTCGAAGGTTCGCGCCAACGCGGATTTCGATGCCGCGGCGCTGCTCATCAAGGACAAGTTATGGGATCGCGCCATCGTGGTGTTGGAAGGCTTCCGCCGCAACTTTCCGCAAAGTCCGCTACAGCCTCAAGTGACGCGAAACCTCGCGGTGGCATACACGGAGTCGAATCACCCCGGCCAGGCCGCGGCGGAGTTCGAGCAGATCGCGCAGAGTCCCGGCGAATCCCCCGAGGTGCAGCGTGAAGCCATCCTGCAGGCGGCTGACCTCTACGACAAGGCGGGCAACACGTCCAAGTCGCGCACCATGCTCGAGGCGTTCGTGAAGCATTTCCCGCAGCCGTTGAATCCGGCAATGGAGGCGCGCAACCGCCTGAGCACGATTGCGGTCAAGGCCGGCGACACACAGGCGCGTGACTACTGGCTCCGGGAGATCATTGCCGCCGATCGCGCTGCGGGTGCCGCGCGCACCGATCGCAGCCGGGCCCTGGCTGCCAAGGCCACTTTGACCTTCGCGATTCCGGCGCGCGAGGAGTTCCGACGCATCAAACTCGTGGCACCGCTCAAGAAATCACTGGCCGAAAAACGCAAGGCAATGGAAGTTGCCCTCAAGGCATTTGAGCAAGCTGCCGACTACCAGGTGGCCGAGGTCACCACAGCGGCGACCTTCGAGAGTGCCGAACTGTACCGGCAGCTGGGCAAGGACCTGATGAGTTCGGAACGGCCCAAGAGCCTCTCCAAGGACGAATTGGAGCAGTACGACGTATTGCTGGAGGAACAGGCCTTCCCGTTCGAGGAGAAGGCGATCAAATTGCACGAAGTGAACGCGGCGCGAGCCAAGGACGGTACCTACGATGAGTGGGTGCAGAAGAGCTTTGCTGCGCTCGCGCAACTCAATCCAGGCCGTTACGGCAAGGCGGAAATCGGTGAGCAACTGGTCGAATCGATTCGTTAGCGCGGGGGCCCTGGCATTGCTCGCTGCCTGTCACAGTGCGCCTCCCAAGGCGTCGCGTCCCCCCGCGCCTGTGGAAACCGCCGTGCCCGCCGCGAGCGCGAGCACGGCCGCGACCATCCCCAGCGCCGCTGCGAAGGCGACCCCCGGTGCCGCTGCCGGTGCGGCCCGCACCGCAACCGCTGCCTCGAGCGCAGCCGGCGGCGCCAGCACCGTCGCTGCAGGCACGGCGCTCGCCCCGGCGGAAGCCACTGCGGGCGCGCCTGCAGCCGCCTCTGCGAACGCCCCTGCGGGCGCCCCTGCGGGCGCCCCTGCGGGCGCCCCCATTCCCGAGCGTGCGGCACAGCAATATGCGCAGGCATTGCAATTCATGAGAGCGGGGCGCAATACCGATGCCGAGCTGGAGTTCAAGCAATTGCTCATCAGCTATCCGCAATTCACGGGGCCGCAGGTGAACCTTGGATTGCTGTACTTGCGCGACTCGCGCTTGTCCGAGGCAGAAACGGCCTTCAAGGCCGCGCTCGAAATCACGCCCACCAATGCGGTGGCCGGCAATGAACTCGGAATCGTCGAGCGTAAGCTCGGCAAATTTGCGGAAGCCGAAGCGGCCTATCAGCGTACGATAGCTGCCGAGCCCAATTTCGCGCCCGCGCACTTGAACTTGGGCGTGCTCTACGATTTGTATCTGGCCCAGCCGCAAAAGGCGCTCGGAGAATTCGAGCGCTACATCGAGATTGCCGGCGAGAATAAACAGGTCGCCGGCTGGGTGGTGGAGTTACGCAAGCGCGTCGGGGCACCGCCGCCGGCGCCGAAGAAGGAGCCTGCATGAACGCCGCAATCAAGGCCTTGAGTGGAATAGCGCTCGGATGCGCCCTGTGGGGTACGGCCGCGGCGCAGCCGCCGGCGCCCGCGCCCGCGGCAACCGCGCAATCGGAGGCCGGCGAGCCGCGCGCCGATACCTCGAATCAGGCCGCGCCTTCCCAGGCGCCGGCCGCCGCCACGCCCGGGGCACCCCGGCCGCCCGCCGCCCGTACGCCGCCGGCTGGGAAAGGGGCGACGGCGGCCAAAACCGACCGGCTCGACCTGGGCACGGCGACCGTCACGGGCGACCGCGAGCAGCCGAAGGTCATGTATATCGTCCCCTGGAAGAAGTCGGACATCGGCGACCTGGCCGGCAAACCGATGAACAGCCTGGTAGATGAGATTTTGTCACCCGTCGACCGGGATGTGTTTAAACGGGAAGTCGTCTACTACCAGGCCGTACAAGCAGATGCATCGCAAAATGGTGCATCGCTCAAACCGGCGCAGCAGGGTGAGAAGTAAGTCATAGCTGATTTTACGGAATCTGGTTGAATCTCCAGTTCGGAGCGGATGGGCATTATTTAGGAGCGCGCAGATGAATTTCATGAATTCGGTCGTCAATTTCTTCAAGGACGGTGGGGTGTTCCTCTATCCGCTGGCCCTGATATTCGTGGTGGGCGTATCGATCGCCATCGAGCGGTACGTGTACCTGACCCGCGAGACTTTTCGCAATCGCACCCTGTGGGACAATCTGGTGCCCGCCTTGAGCGCCGGCAACTTCAAGCAGGTCGTGGGCTTGACGCAGAACTCCAAGGCGTCGATCGCCACGATTCTGAACTACGGCGTCGCCCGGGTCGCGAGCGCACGCCGGCGCGACGACATCGAAAAGGCGATGGACGAGAGCCTGCTCGAGGTCATTCCGCGCATCGAGAAGCGCACGCACTACCTGTCCTCGCTGGCGAACGTCGGCCTGTTGATCGGCTTGCTCGGCACCATCACGGGCCTGATCGGCGCCTTCAGCGCCGTGGCGACCGCGAACCCGGCCGAGAAGGCCAGCCTGCTCGCCGCCGCCATTTCGGTGGCGATGAACAACACCGCCTCGGGATTGGCGGTCGCGATCACGCTGCTCACGGCGCACATGTTTCTCGAATCGAAGACCACCTCCTTGATCGACAGCCTGGAGATTGCGTCGGTGAAGTTCTTGAACTCCATCACCGAGCGTCAATCGGAGCCGGCGCATGCGCCAGCCGCTCCGACTGCGCCCGCTTCGCGAGCTCCGGCCGCTGCCCGCGGCACGATCTAGTAAGACCCGCTCTTAGGATGGTGCTCCAACCATGAAGTCAAAGTCCGCGCGCCTCGTCCGACGCAATCACGCCCGCTATCACCAGGGGCGTGACGATCTGAACATCGTGCCGATGATCGACATGATGGTGATCCTGGTGTTCTTCTTGATTTTCACCGCGGTATTTTCCAAGACGAATATCCTGCAGATGAACCTGCCCAACAGCAGCAATGCCACTCCGCTCGACTTGCCCAAGGACCTGAAGCTCGAGGTCATCATTCGCCCCGACGACATCGTGGTCAACGACCGCAACTCCGGTCCGCTCAAGGTCCTCGCCAATACGGCAAGCGGTTATGATTTGGATAATCTGTCGGAATTCATACGCCGGATCAAATCGCAGTATCCGCAGATGACCGACGCGACCATCCTGTCCAGCCCCAATACCACCTACGACACGCTGGTGCAGGTCATGGACACGGTGCGCATCTATCAGCTGCCGGTCGCGCCTTTTTCGAAGGCGGAGCTGTTTCCGGATATCTCCATCGGGGATGCGCCCACATGACGTCTTACCGGATCAAACGCCATCGTCAACGGCGCCATGGCGCGAATCATTTCGCACTGATTCCGTTCATCGACATGATGACCATTCTGGTCGTGTTCCTGCTGGCGCACACGGCGGAAGTGGACATCCTGCCCAACACCAAGAACATTTCGATTCCGCAGTCGCTGTCCGATCGCAAGCCCAGCGCCGCCGTGGTCGTCATGGTCACCAAGGACTCGGTGTACGTGGACGGCGAACTGGTCGGTTCGCTGGCCGACGTCATCGCCAACCAAGGAACGGCCTTCGCGCCCCTCAAGAGCGCGCTTCTCTCGCAGAACGCTCGCAGCTTGCGAAGCGCGGAGCAAACCGACCCATCCAAGCGAGAAGTCACCATCATGGGAGACAAGAACACGCCGTACAGCGTGCTGAAGAAGATCATGATGACCTGCAGCGAAGCGGATTACGGCAAGGTGTCCTTCGCCGTGGTCGAGCGCGAAAGGGCGGCGACTTAAATGGCCGCCGCCAACCCCGCCGCGCAACGCGTGCCCACCGGACTCGCACCGTATTACCGGCGCTATGAGTTGCCCTGGTCGCCGTCCGAGGAGATGGAAAGGCGCTTCCGCGCCATTCTGCGCAATCTCGCCATCGTCTTCGCCATCATCGCGGTCCTCATGCCCTTCCTGCCGCGGCATCAGATCGTCGTGAACACCGAATCGCTGCCCGAGAGAGTGGTGCAATTGGTGATGGAGCCGCCGCCACCGCCGCCGCCGCCGCCGCCACCGAAGCCCGAGAAGCCCGTCGAGAAGGCGCCGGTCGTGCCGAAGCCGGTCGTGCCGGTCGATCCGCGGGTCAAGGCACAGAAAAGCCTTGCTGTGTTCGACCAGCTCGCGGCGCTGCGCGATGTCGACCTGGATAAATTCGCGAAAAACCAGCCAAAGACGACCGACCCGGGCGACGTGAGCGTGGTCAGCCGGAACATCATTTCCTCGAAGGTCGGCGGCAGCAGCGGCGGCATCAGCGGGCCCACCAGCAGCGGCCTCGCGGCGGGTTCAGGGTCGCTGCGCGGCATCTACACGACGCAGGTGAAGGACCCGAACCTGGGCGCCTCCGGCCAGGCCACGCGGGCCGGCGGCAGCGGCAAGGCCTCGCGCAGCGCGGATGAGATCGCATTGGTGTTCACCAAGAACAAGGGCGCGATCGACTCCATGTATGCGCGCGCGCTGCGCGACAACCCGGCATTGCAGGGCAAGGTGGTGCTGGAAATCACCATCGCTCCGTCCGGCGAAATCACCGCCGCCCGCATCGTCTCCTCGGACCTCAACGACAAGGAATTCGAGAGTAAATTGCTGGCACGCATCCGGCTGTTCAAATTCGAGGCCAAGGATGTTGCGGCGCTGACGGCCACCAAACCCATCGATTTCTTCCCCGCCGGATGAACATTCAATCTGAAATCGAGTTCTTCAGCGATTTAGGCCTGGTCGACAAGGCCCGGTTCGTCACGCGCTTGATTTTCGAAGTCGCCGAAGAGGCCAAGGCCGGGACCGGCGACGGCCACGACGCGGCGCGCCTGCGTTTCGCCAATGAAATGAATCAGAGATTGGCGCGCTTCGCGTATCAAATCCTGGGAGAGGATCTCGCGCGGCCGCAGGACGACGTCGTCATCCGCATGCTGCTGGGCACGCGCGCCGACAAGAACGCGGAGCGCATCATGCAGAACGCCTACCGCCGCGTGCTCACCAGCTTCGAGAGTTTCGATACGACGGTATTGCTGAACCCGCATTGAGGACGCGCGGGCTCGCGCTCACGGGGCGGGCTCCTCGGGCTGGGCGGCGTCGGATTCGAACAGCTGCAGCAGCTGTTCGGCCGATTCGCGGGTGGTCTGCAGGAATTTGCTCTCGTCATCCTTCACGGCCTGCTGTTTCGCCATGGTCTGCTCGTCGTGGGTGCGAAATTGCTGCACGGTTTGGACGGCCTTGCGCTTCGAGAGGCCGAGAGTTTCGAGGACCTTCTCGGATAATTCCAGGCTTGACACCAGGGTCTCGCGAATCGTGTAGCGGACGTTCAGGTCCATGAGCCGGAACGCGTGCTGGCGATTGCGCGCGCGCGCGAATATCTTCAAGTGCGGAAAATGCTTGCCGATCAATTCCGCGGTTTTCACCGAAGCCTCGACGTCGTCGATGGCGAGCACGAATACTTCGGCGTTCTCGGCGCGCGCGGCGCGCAGCAGCTCCAGGCGGGAGGCATCTCCGTAGAAGACCTGATTGCCGAAATGGCGCAGGAAATCGACTTGAGTTTGATTCGCCTCGAGGGCGGTGAAGGCGATTTTTTTCGCCCGCAGGATTCGGCCGACGATTTGCCCGAAGCGGCCGAAGCCCGCGATGATCACCTTGGGGTACAGTTCCTCCGGCGTATCGAAGGGCCGCTCGTCGCTTTCCTTCTTCTTGAACAGGGCGTCGTTCAGCACCAGCAGCAGCGGGCTCAAGATCATCGAACCGGTCACCACCAGCACCAACTGTTCGGCGATTTCGGTGTCCATGATTCCCAGCGTTGCGGCGAGTCCGAATAGCACGAACGCGAATTCACCGCCCGCGGCCACGCTGAATGCCAGGCCGCGGCTGGCCGTGGCAGAGAGCCCCGACAGGCGCCCGATCGCCCACAGCAGGGCGATCTTCAACACCATGAGCCCAAGCGTCAGCGCGGCCAGCTTCAGCGGCTGCTCGAGCACCAATCCCAAGTTGGCCGACATTCCGACCGTGATGAAGAACAGGCCCAATAGCAAGCCCTTGAACGGCTCGATGTCGGCCTCGAGTTCATGACGAAATTCACTGTCGGCGAGCAGCACGCCGGCCAAAAAGGCGCCCAGCGGCAATGACAACCCCACTTGACTGACGAGCAGCGCGGTTCCGATGACGACCAGCAGGCCGGCCGCCGTAAAGGCCTCGGCGACCCGGGTTGCGGCGACGATTCGCAGCATGGGACGCAGTACGTAGCGCCCGCCGACGACGACCGCGGCGAGCACGGCGACGAACTTGAGCGCCAGCCAGCCGCCTGGACCCGCGGTCCTGGCCGCGGCGCCGCTCAATAGCGGCAGCAGGGCGAGCGCCGGCAGGACTGCAACGTCCTGGAAGAGCAAGATACTGAATGCGGAGCGGCCAAATTGGGAATTGAGCTGTCCTCGTTCGGCCAACAATTGCAAGGCCAGCGCCGTGGAGGACATCGACAGGCCGAAGCCGATGACGAACGCGGATTCCCTGGGCTCGCCGAAGCCGAAGTAGGCAACGGAGCTCAAGGCGGCGGTGGTCGCCAACACCTGGGCCAGTCCCAATCCGAAGATCGGCTTGCGCATCACCCACAGGCGCGAGGGCTGCAGTTCGAGGCCGATGACGAACATCAGGAGTACGATGCCGAATTCCGCAACGTGCTGGGTGGTATCGATCTTGCTGATCAGCCCCAGGCAGGCGGGACCGATGATGATTCCGGCGGCCAGGTAGCCGAGCACCGAACCCAACTTAAAATAGCGGAATATCGGGATGGCGATGACCGCCGCGGCGAGAAATATAGCGATCTGCGCCAACAAGCTCATAATCTTCTCCCTCTACACTCGAGAGCCTAGCATTATGTATCGCCAAAGCATTCAATTTCCCGCCAAAGACGCAGGCTTACGCGAGGACGTGCATGACCTGGGCGCCTTGATCGGCGAGACGCTTCGCGATCAGGGGGGCGAGGAGTTTTTCAGGCTCGTGGAAGGCGATCGACAGGCGGCGATTCGCCGGCGGGAAGGCGATACGGCGGGCGCGGCGGAGCTGCAGGAGCGCACCATGGGCCGGTCACCGTCGGCCGCCACCGACTTGACCCGCGCGTTTTCCATTTGGTTCCAAGCGGTGAACACGGCGGAAAAAGTGCACCGCGTGCGCCGGCGCCGCCAATATCTCAACGACTCCGCAACGCCGCAGCCCGGCGGCATCGCCGACTGCATTGCGCGCCTGCAGCGCGATGGAGTGATGCTGGACGAAGCGCTGGAGTTGATCGCCTCCATGAGCATCGAGCCGGTGTTCACGGGGCATCCGACCGAATCGACCCGCCGCACGATCCTGCGCAAGCAGCAGCACATCGCCCAGGACTTGCTCGACCGGCAGAACCCGGCATCGACACATGCCGAATTGGACACGCTGTGGGCGCGCGTGCGGCTCGAGGTCACCAGCATCTGGCAGACGGAAGAGCATCCGCGCGAGGGCTTGACGGTGGTCGACGAGCGCGAGCACGTGCTCTTTTATCTGATCGAAATTCTCTACCGCGTGGTCCCGTTGTTCTACGAAGAAATCGAGGCGGCGCTGGCCAAGGCGTTCTTCGTTCCCGTGGAGCAGATCGACGTGCCGAGCATCCTGCATTTCGGCTCCTGGGTCGGCGGCGACATGGACGGCAATCCGGATGTGCATGGCAAAACCATTCGCGAGACCCTGCATCGCCATCAGCAGATGATCGTGTCCACTTACTTCGCCGAATGCACTCAGCTCGCCGAAACCCTGAGTCAAAGCGCGAACCGCGTGGGCGTGAGCACCGCGCTTGCCGACCGCATCGACTCCTACGGCGCCATTTTGCCGGGTGGTCAGGCACTCGCGCCGGCGCGGCACGATCGCATGCCCTACCGCGTGTTCTTCGGGCAGATCGGCGAACGTCTCAAAGCGACCTATGAGGGCCGGCCCAACGCGTATCAGAGTCCCGACGAATTGCTCACCGACGTGGGGCTGGCCGCCGACAGCCTGCTCCAGAATCGCGGACGCCACGCGGGGTATTTCCTCGTGCGCCGCTTCATGCGCCGAGTGCGTACCTTCGGTTTTCATATTGCGACCCTGGACGTGACGCAGCACGCCGACATACACGATCAGGTGATCGCGCAGGGCTTGGGATCGGCGGATTGGCCGGCGCTCGAGCCCGAGGAGCGGCTCGCGCAACTGCGCGATTTGCTGGATCGCGATCAGGGACCGACATCGGCCTTCGATGCCATGGGACGCCGCAGTCTGTGGGTGTTCGAAGCCATCGCGCAGGCCCGGCATAAATTCGGCGGCTGCGCCATCGGCGAGTACGTCGTGAGCGGTGCGGAGGGGCCCGAGGACGTACTGGCGGTGCTGCTGCTGGCCCGATGGGCGGATATCACCGACAAACGCAGCGGCGAGGCTCCGCTCGATGTCGTCCCGTTGCTCGAGTCCATCGATTCCCTGGAACGCGCGGGGGATATCTTGAGTGCGCTGTGCCGCGAACCCGCGTACCGGCGGCATTTGGCCTCCCGCGGCAATACTCAGACCGTGATGATCGGCTATTCCGATACGAATAAAGAGGGCGGGATCGCGGCTTCCCGTTGGGCCCTGCAGCTGGCGCAGGTTCGGCTGCTCGACGCGGCGCGCGAGGCCGGCATAAGGGTGTTGATTTTTCACGGCCGCGGCGGCACGCCCGCACGCGGCGGCGGACGCACTGAAAACCTGGTGGAGGCGGTGCCGGATGGCGCCATTCGCGGCGCATTGCGCCTGACCGAACAGGGCGAAGTCGTCAATCAAAGCTACGGCTTGCGCCCCATCGCCATGCGCACGCTCGAGCGCACGTTTGCTTCGGTGGCGCTGGCGACGGCGCATGCCGAAAAGAGGCCGCCGATACCGCCGACGCATTTGGCGGCGATGCAGACCATCGCCGCGCGGAGTTTGGCGGCCTACCGCGAACTGGTTTTCGGCGGCGCTCAGTTTTTCGAATATTTTCGCGCGGCGACGCCGCTCGATGTGATCGAACGCATGCACATCGGGTCGCGTCCGGCCGCTCGCGCCGGCGGCCCGGGCGTGCAAGTCCTGCGGGCCATTCCGTGGGTGTTCGCGTGGACGCAAAGCCGCCACATGCTGCCCGGGTGGTTCGGCTTCGGCAGCGGCCTCATCGCCGCGCTCGAGCAGCACGGCGATGACGTGGTGGGCCAGATGGCGGCGCACTGGCCCTTCTTCGGCCATTTGCTCGACGATGTGGAGGCCATGCTGGCGCGCACGGACCTGGATATTTCCTGTCATTATGATGAGTTGGCCGGGGATGCGCTGCGGGCGCAGGCGGATCCCATCCGCAGGGAATATGCATTGACGGTGGCGCAGGTGCTGCGCCTGCGCGGCTCGGCGCAGCTGCTCGACGGCGATCCGACCTTGCAGCGATCGATCAAGCTGCGAAACCCGTATATCGATCCCATGCACCTCATGCAGGTGGATCTGCTCAAGCGTTGGCGCAAGACGGGCCGCGAGGATCGAGCGCTGTTCGGCGCCTTGCGCGCCACCATCAGCGGCATCGCGCAGGGACTGCAAGCCACCGGTTAGGCGCCGGGAATTGCGCAGGCAAGGCGAGGCGAATTCAGGGGGTTCTGCGACAGGCGCTGTTGCCGGCCGAGACATCAAATTGAATTGGCTTGTCGGTGCGCGGTATGACGGCCATGGCGACGTAATGTCCGGCTTGCGGCTGCGCCGGGCAGCTTGCGGGGCCGGTCACCGAGACGTGGACGAGGATTGCGTTGCCTGCGTCGGTTACCGAATCGAATTTCACTTCGTAGGGACCATTGGCCTTGTAGCCCGCATTGGCGATCAGCAGGGTGTAATGCTCGAAATCGACGCTGGGCAGGTTTTCCGGTATTTCCGGCAAATTGCCGACCCAAACGTTCCAGTCCCGCGCCGATCGAATCACGGCGCTGGAGCGGCTCTCCGATACATTCAAATTCGATGGGGCGGGGAGCACCTGGAAATCAATTTTTTGCGTTTGAGCCGGCGCGGCCGCCGCGAGCATCAAGGTCAGCAGCGCGATCTCCGCCCTTGTAGGCACCGGAGCCGGTCTTGTCAGGCGGCGGGGCATTAGCTCGTAAGCAGACATTGCCATTCCTTTGCGAGTGCCTGCAGTTTGCACCGCCCAGGTGCTGAAACTCAATCCCCGGCAGGAGACCGGGGATTGAGTGCGGATCACCCGAGTCTTCAGCGCATCGCGACTCGCGATTGTCTGACTTGCACTTCGGCCAAGGCCGCCTGCATCGCGCGGTTGAGTTCTTGCAACTTGGCAAACTGCAGCTTAAGTTCGCCCAGTTGCGATGCCTGCGCTGCCAGTTGCGATGCCTGCGCCGTAAGCATTTGCCGCTGCTGCTGCACTTCGTTCAGCAGGATGGGGGCGAGTTCGTCATAACGCACGCCCTCGATCTTGCCTGCGTCGTCCCGGATTACGAGATCCGGATATACCTTGCTGACCTCTTCCGCGATCAGGCCGTACTGCAATCCGCCGGCCGGGTCGGCCTTGAGGTGGAAGGTAACGGGGCGCAAGAGCTGAAGCTTTGCTGAATTCGAATCCATCGGCGCGACATCAGTCTTGTAGCGCTCCGACGAGGCAACCACACCGAGCCTGCCGTGCGAGTCCACAAACACCGGACTTCCCGGCCTGACGACGTTGCCCCAGATCCCGGCAACATAGGTCGCCTGTTGGACACCCTGACTACCGATGCGGATTACCCCGCTTTCTCCAGCCGCACCCTCGTTGCCTATGTCGATGTTTTGATTGCCCGTGGTGAGATTGAAGCCCGCGTTCACTCCGATCGCGATGTTGTAGCTGCCGGTGGTGTTGGATATGAGGGACGCGAACCCATCAGCGGTGTTGTAGCTACCCGTGGTGTTGTTTTGAAGCGCCGGGAATCCACTGGCGGTGTTTCCCCCGCCGGTGGTGTTGCTCTGCAGCGCATTCACCCCCGTTCCGGTATTGTAAATTCCGGATGTATTTTGATTGAGTGCAGCAAGGCCCGTCGCGGTATTCCAGTTGCCCGTTGTGTTTGACGAGAGCGCGGCGTCGCCGAAAGCGGTGTTTTGGGCGCCCGTCGTGTTGCCGGCGAGCGCATTGACTCCACCAGCGGTGTTTTGGCCGCCAGACGTGTTGTTGCTGAGGGCGGCAAGACCAAGGGCAGTGTTTTCAGAACCGGACGTGTTCTGAGTCAGGGCGTAATTCCCGATCGCGGTATTGATGTTTCCGCTCGTGTTTGAATAAAGCGCCGATATACCGACGGCGCTATTGTCGTGCCCAACGGTGTTTAGCGCGAGCGCGTTCACCCCGACGGCATTGTTTCCCGATCCGGTGGTGTTCGTGGCGAGCGAGTATGCCCCGATGGCTGAGTTCAAGAAGCCCTCCGTATTTGAACCAAGAGCGGCCACACCAATGGCCGTATTTTGATAGCCGGTTGTATTCGATATCAGAACCTGCTGTCCGGTTGCGGTGTTGGCGGATCCGGTCGTGAGATAGAGAAGGGCGTTGGTGCCCATTGCCGTGTTGAGGTTGGGGTCGCTCACCACCACGTCGGGCGGTTGTGCGGCGTTCGCAATGGTGCCGATCGAGAACAGCAGTACGCACGCAATTGAACGATTCTTGATGTGGACGGTTGACATGATCCCTCTCCTTGCTGGTTATGGCCACTGTCGATAGACAGGTGGATCGCGCGGTTTTCAAGGCGATCGTAGTGGGCCGCGGCCATCTCCAATACTCGAGGCGGCTTGGTATCAGAAAGTGATGCCGGAGGTCTCGCCTCCTGATACAGGGGCGGAAATCGCCACAACCGCGCTCGCTGAGGGACATCCCCCAGCGTTTTTTTTATTGAGTCAGCGCGGTGGAGATGGTGGTCAGCAGATCGGTCGTCGTGGTGTCGCGTTCGAGCCGCGGATAGCGGGCCTTTCCCGCATAGCGCAGTTCCAGCGTCTTGAATTCCTCATCTTTCTCCACGAGCAGGCTGATCGAGCGCGGATCCGCACCGCTCGCATTCAGCGCATCCTGGAGCAACTCCTTGGAATATTTTCGCCCGTTGACCGCGACGAGCTTGCTGCCAGGTGTCATTCCGGCCTGGTCTGCCGGTGAGCCCGGGATCAAGTAGGTGACGACGGCGCCCTCGTCGAGAACCAGGAATCCGAGTGAGTAGCGCAAATCCGTCGATTTGAATAGTGCCCCCTCCGCCTTTTGCACGCCGGCGGGTTCTGCTGCGTAGGTCAGGCGCCAGCCGCTCAAGCCTAGGCCCTCGAGGGGCGCGCCGGCCGTGATCCGTTCGAGCCGGTCGGCCCAGAAACTGCGCCAGTCGTACGGCAGCACGGTGTTGAGGGCTGTGACTACGGCCTCGAAATCGTAGGGCAGCACTCTCGGGCCGGTGCTCGGCGGACCGTAGAACAGTCGGCAGAAGTCATCGAGGCTTTTTGCGCCGTGCGACTTGCTGCGGATGAGTACGTCGGCTTCGAGCCACAGGAGCGCCGATTCGCGATAAAAGTCCGTGCCTCGGATTCGAGCGCGCCAGTCGGCCGGCTGGTAGTAACCAAGTTGTGCCGCAACTGCAGTGTCGATGAGCGGGCGCCATTCGCGCCCCTTGTGGGAGTCCATCAATGCAGCAATGTCGGCCCAGCCGGTACGAGCCTCCTCCGTCGACGCGAGACCAGTGCGCGCGCTCAAGATCAGGCCGAGGTATTCGGTAAGCCCCTCATAAACCCATAGGAGCTCGCCGCGCATGGGCGCGTCGTAGTTGCCGGTCGCCAGACCGATCGGGCGCCGGTACTTGCCGTTCCACGAGTGAACGTATTCGTGCGGCAGCAGCATCGTGACCGCCGCGGCGCTGCGCAGATCATTGTCGATCAGGGCGCGCTCGGCTGTTCGGTTGTCGCTCGATTCGTGGTGTTCAATTCCTTCATAGCCTATATGGTCGCTCAGCGTCCACAGGAAATGATACTCCCCATAATGAGTCGCGCCGAACAGCGCACTTGCCTCGCGCACGAGCTTGCGCAGCTGAGCCTGTGTGGCCTCCGGCACAGCGAGCGCGGCGTCGCTGTCCGCTGCGAGATGCAGGAAGGTTTTGGGGGAGCCGCCGAGGTCGATCGTGCGGACATGGATGCCGGAGAGCACCGGCGAGTCAATCAGCGTCGTCAGCGACACCGGCCGAAATTGAACGCCATCCTTGCCGGTGCCGGCGGTTGGCAGCGCCGTCATCACCTGCCAGCCCACGGGCGGCTCGAGCCTGGCGGCGTATTGCAGATCATCCGAACGGGCGCCGGCTGGATAAAGCAGCAACTGGTTCCAGAGTATGATCGCCAGGGATTCGGTGGCCGTACGGTCGGCGTTTTGATTCGCGGCGTCGCGAACTCCCAGCACTTCGAGTGTGACGTCGAGCGCTGTAATCCCAGCCGGAATTGTGAGATGGAAGGCATACATGTTGTCCGGATCGCGGCGCCACTTCAGTGGCTGTCCCTTGGCAGCGAATTTCAGCGCGGACAGTGAACCGATGGGGCCGCCCGGAGAGTGCTCGCCCGGGAGCCACTTGGGATAGAGCAGGGTCAAGGGCCCAGGCTTGACCGGCAATACGAGATGCGCGCGCTCAATGCCGCGCGGCGCCTCGCGTGCATCGACGTCGATTGTCGCAGTTGGTGTGGCGGCGATGCCGGCGGCGCCAATGTGCAGGAAGGCCGCGCTCAGCAGCGACTGAAACCAATATCGCGTGCCTTTTTTTGCACGTCTCGCCTGGGTGATCGGATGCATCACGTCAGCCTCCTTCCATTTTTTTTCTGCTGTAAAAAGTGAAGTCTATTTGAATATGAGATAGCGCGCCTGACCGAGTGTCGTCGCCAGCATATAGGGTGTGGCTCCCGGGGGGCGACGCGGTGCTTCAGCGGACGCGAATCAGGCCCTCGATCTGCGACTGCAATGCCTCCATGTTCGGTTCGCCGACTTGGCGAAATACTATGCGTCCGTATGCGTCGAGTAGAAGACTCTGCGGCAGCCCGAAGACCCCGCCGAACGATTCACCGAGCTTGGCGTCTCCCATCAGGACCGGATAGGAAACAGCATGCTTCGCGACGAAGCGCTTGACGAGGGCTTCGTCATCGTCCATCGATACGCCGATCACCTGCAACCCGGCGCCCCCATAGCGGTGTTGCCAGCGCGAAAAGACCGGGATCTCGGTGACACAGGGGCCGCACCAGGTCGCCCAAAAGTTGAGCAGCACCACCCGACCTCTGAACCGGTTGAGTTGCAAGGGTCGGCCGGATAGGTCGGTGCGCGTGAAATCCGGGGCGATGGTGTTGAGCGTCCCTAAGGGTCGGGCGGGCGTATCAGCGACGACGATCGGAGCGCCCAAGCAGGCGAACAAGGCGGCCATATCGAGGACACGCCGCCGATGCCACATGACTACCCTCCCTTGGTGACTGCGTAGCCCTTGTCGATCCAGTCAGCGCCGAAATTATCAACGATGTACAAGACTTTGACATTGCGGAAACCAAGCGCCCGCAGCGCCGAAAAGGCGGCACCGATGTTTGGGCAATGGCTCCAGGGACAGCAACCGCAGTAGATGACGATCGCTGAGTCTCTGGGCAGCTTGGCGACACGCTTTTGCAGCACGGCAAGGCCGGCGCTGTCGCCACTGGGACCCGCATACTCGGCGCCGACGATATGGGCTTGGTCGAAGAGTTTGCGGAAGCCGACCTGCAGAACGAGCGGCCGCGGCGCCGATTCCGATTGCAGCGTCGCGGCGAGAACCTCCGGCTGGAGCAGTTCCGCGGCGGGGATTGAAGATGCAGGGACCGCCTCAGCGTCAACGCCGCACGATCCGAAGAGACAGTGCATGCCAAACCAGAGTGCGAGGGCGGCCGCGTTGGTTGAGGATTTCATTTTTTTCGGGTCTTCCCCATGAAATCGCGCTTGCCTATCGGCACTCCCTTCCAGCGCAGGAGGTCGTAGGTCGTCGTTGCATGGAAATAGAAATTGGGTTGGGAGAAGGAGAGCAGGAAATTCTCGGCGGTGTAGTCGACATGCCGATCACCAAACGCAAAGCGCATGTCGCGGCCGACGAAGGAGTCGACCTCGGCGGCATCGATCGCCTCGAGCGCGGCGAGGGTCTCGGCGATTCTTGCGCCGAGAGCCGCGAAGTCTTTCGGTGGCGGCGCCGGATCGGGGGAGAAAACGCCCTTGCGGACTCCCTCGATGGCGCCGAGCGAGTGCACTGCCGTCGATTTCACCTGGTAAGCGAACGGCTGCATATCCTCGGCAAGGCGGGCATGAATAATGTCTTCGGGCGCAATGCCTTTTTCGGCGCAGAAGGCCTGCGCTTTGCCGAGCAGACCGGCGACTGCTCCCAGAATCTGTAGATAGGACGGGACGGTGGCGGCGTAGAGCGAAAAACCCATGGCATTCCCCTGCTGTGCGACCAGGGAAGTGTAGCCAAGGAGTCCTGATGCCGCGACCGGTATTTAGACGATCCTCGACGGGCCCGGGTTACATTGCCGGGAAGGGTGGCGCAGGGCGGGTCAGCACTCCGGGACGTTGACGGCGAGGCCGCCTTGCGAAGTCTCCTTGTAGATGGTGGACATGTCGAGCCCCGTTTGGCGCATGGTGGCGATCACTTGGTCGAGCGACACCTTGTGCGAGCCGTCGCCGCGCATCGCAAGCCGCGCGGCGTTGATCGCTTTCACCGATCCCATGGCGTTGCGTTCGATGCAGGGGATTTGCACCAATCCGGCCACCGGATCGCAGGTCAGACCCAGATTGTGCTCCATGCCGATTTCGGCGGCATTTTCGATCTGCTCGTTGCTGCCGTTGAGGGCCGACACCAATCCGGCCGCCGCCATGGAGCATGCGACACCGACCTCGCCCTGGCATCCCATCTCGGCGCCGGAAATGGAGGCATTTTGTTTGTAGAGCATGCCGATGGCGGCGGCGCTGAGCAAAAAGCGAATGACGCCGTCGTCGTCGGCCCCCGGTTCGAAGCGCCGGTAGTAGTGCAGCACGGCCGGAACGATGCCCGCCGCGCCGTTGGTCGGCGCCGTCACCACCTGTCCGCCGGCCGCATTTTCTTCGTTGACCGCCAAGGCAAAGACGTTCACCCAATCCAGAGCGTGCATGGGGCTCGACGGATTGGCGCTCATGAGCTGGCGATACAGTTTCGGTGCGCGCCGCCGCACGCCCAACACACCCGGCAACAGGCCCTGGGCCTCGAAGCCGCGGCGCACGCAATCCTGCATGACCCGCCAAATGCGCAACAGGCCGGCGCGCACTTCGGCGTCGGTGCGCCAGGTGCGCTCGCGCGCCATCACCAGTTCGTGTATTTCCAAGCCCTGCGCGCGAGCGATCTCGAGCAGGCGCGCGCCGGAGTTGAACTCGTACGGCGGCGTGGCGGGAGCGGCGCCGGAACCCGCCTCCGCGCCGGCTTGCACCACGAAGCCGCCGCCGATGCTGTAGTACTCCTCCCGCGCCAGCACCTGCAGTGCCGCGTCATGCGCCGTGAAGCGCATGCCGTTGGAATGACCGGGCAGTACCTGGTCGATGTGGAACAACAAATTGAGCGGCTCGTCGAACGCGATTTCATGGCGGCCCAGCAGGCGAATGCGTCCCTGGGTGCGAATTCTCTGCAGCGCGGGCTCGACGGCGGCGGAGTCGATGGTGTCGGGGCTCATTCCCTCCAAACCCAAGAGAATGGCGCGGTCGGTGCAATGACCGCGGCCGGTCAGCGCCAGGGAGCCATAGAGTTGCGCCGACACCTGGGCCGTGCGGGACAGCAAGTCGCGGGCCGCCAGCAGTTCCACGAAGCTGCGCGCGGCATTCATCGGCCCCATGGTGTGCGAACTGGACGGGCCGATGCCCACTTTGAAAATATCGAAAACGCTCAAGCTCATGCGATTACCTGCAATACGGACAGTCCATGATCATACGCCGCGGCGGCGGCCGTGGCGGTCAAAACCCGCGCCCGCCCAAGTGGTAGAATGAGGGCATAACAAATCCTTTGCCTGCGTACGGCTCAAAATTGGAGAGTTTCATGATTCGCAAGCCACCGGTTCTCGCGGCCGCTTTCGCGGCGACACTGATGCTCGGCGCAAACTGCGCGAGCGCCGCATCCATTCCCGACAATATCGCGGCGGCCGTTGCCGACAGCAGCCGGCCGGATGCGGACAAGCAACGCGATGCGAACCGCAAGCCGGCCGAGACTCTGGCGTTCACGGGCGTCAAGCCGGGGGCGCAAATCGCCGAGCTGTTGCCGGGCGGCGGTTATTTCACGCGCCTCTTCAGCAAGGCCGTCGGCGGTTCGGGACATGTGTACGCGCTGGTGCCGGCGCCTCTGCCCGACGCACCGGCGGACGTGCCGGATTTTGCCGCGCGCGTGAAGGCGATAGCCGCCGATCCGAACTATGCCAATGTGAGCGTGGTGGTGGAGCCATTCAGCCATCTGGATGTGCCGGCACCCGTCGACTTGGTGTGGACGTCGCAGAATTACCATGACCTGCACAATTTCCCGGGCCTGGATGTGGGGGTCTTCAACAAAATGATATTCGACGACCTGAAGCCGGGTGGGATCTATCTGATCCTCGACCACGCGGCTGAACCGGGGTCGGGCGGCCGCGATACCAAAACCCTGCATAGGATCGACGAGGAAACCGTGAAAGCGGAAGTCCTGGCGGCAGGCTTCGTCTTCGTGGGAAGCAGCGATCTGTTGCGCCAGTCGAGCGATACCCACACGGCGAAAGTGTTCGACCCGGCCGTGCGCGGCAGAACCGATCAATTCATATTAAAGTTTCGTAAGCCTGCAAAATAGCGGCCGGCCCGAACTTAAGGCGCTGACGCGCTGTCAACTGAAGGGGACGTCCCTCGTTGAATGGCAATTGGTCCTAAGGGTAATAAGACATGAAATCGGCATTTTTCTCACCCAAGTCACGTACCGGACTGCGGCTGGCCGCGCCGGTTGCGGCGACGGTTCTGTTGGCGGCCTGCGTCGTGGCGCCGCCGCCGCCCCGCGTGGTCGCGGTGCCGGCACCCCCGCCGCAACGGGTATTCGTCTATCCGGCCAACGGCCAGACTCCGGAACAGACCGACCGGGATCGTTACGAATGTCATGTTTGGGCGGTCCAGCAAACCGGAGTGGACCCGAGCCGCGCGGACGCGAGCGCTTACGAGCGCGTGATCGTTCAGCCGGCCAATCCGCCGGGCTCCGGGACGGCGGCCGGCGCCATCGGCGGGGCCATCATCGGAGCCATCATTGGGGGTCCCCGCAACGCCGGTGCCGGCGCGCTCATTGGCGGGGCCACGGGCGCGATCGTGGGATCGGCGGCGGACGCCAGCGCGCAGCAGCAGGCGCAGCAGACACAACAGCAGATCAATCAAAGCGCCGCCGCCGGACGGGCGCGCGGAGATTCTTACCGGCGAGCGATTGGCGCGTGCCTGCAGGGCCGCGGTTATACGGTCAGCTGAGCCGCCGAGCGCGGTGGGAATTCGTCGAGGGTCGAGGCCATGAGTTACACACGTAGTGTCGGATTGCTGTCGGTGCTGTTGCTGTTTTTAGGGCTTGAAGCGAGCACGCTGGCAATTGCCGACGAGCATGAACACGGCCATGCCGAACCGCGCGGTGCCGCGCCGGGGCGGCCGGCGGGCCCGCCGCCCGGACATGCGTCCTTCGACGGTCGCGGACAGGTATTGGACTCCCGCTACAACCACGGCCGCTACTATCCGCCGATGGGGACCGTCAGGCCTTCGCTGCCCGACGGTTATCGTCCCTACTATCACGGCGGCGGCCGCTACTATTTCAGCGGCGGCATTTGGTACGCGCCGCGCGGACCTGGATTCGTCGTCGTCGCCCCGCCGCCGGGACTGGTGATCTCGGTACTACCGCCCTTTTACTCGACCGTGTGGCTCGGCGGCGTTCCTTACTACTATGCGGACAACGTGTACTACCGATGGCAGCCGGATCAAAGCGGCTACGCCGTGGTGGACCCGCCCGAAAATGCCGATGCTCCGTCGCCGCCGCCCGATCGTGCGCAGCCGGATTTGATCATTTACCCGAAGAATGGCCAGAGCAAGGAGCAGCAGGCGGCGGACCAATACGAGTGCCACAATTGGGCGAAGGGACAAACCGGGTTCGATCCGACGCAGCCTGGCGGTGGTGCAGAGGGCAGTGCCGAGGCCAGCCGCAGCAATTACAATCGCGCGATGTCCGCATGCCTGCAGGCGCGGGGCTACCAAGTCAATTGAGGAATGTGAGCCTAATCCTACGCAGAGCGCCGCGTGCCGCCGATAGTGAACTCGGCGCCGCGCGTGCAATAGTGCTCATGAACCGATAGTCGCGGCGTGTAATACGATGAACAACTTCGAAGACTTCAAGCGCAGATTCTCCAATCACCGGCAGTGGCGCGAGTTCATCGGCCTCGTGCATGAGTCCGTGACCTATCCCCGCACGGTCACCTATCCCAAAGTGATCGGCGCATTGCGCTCCGGGCGAGCTTGGTTCAACGACGGGGCGGCACGCGCCACCAGCTGGCTGACGGGCCAAACGGAGCAGCACGAGAGCCTGTGCGCCGACGAGCCGCTCAACTTCCCGGAGCGGACGAAGGCGTAAGGCGCTCGGGATGGGCGTAGACGTTGCAATGCGTCTCGCGCAAGAATCCCACCAGAGTAAGGCCGGAGGCGACGGCCAGATTCACGGCGAGACTCGAGGGCGCGCCGATGGCGGCCAACACAGCCACGCCCGCGCGCAGCGCCTTTTGCACCAGCTCGAAGCTGGCACGGCCGCTCAATAGCACGATGCGATCGGTCAGCGGCAGATCGCCCGACATGAGGCTCATCCCCACGAGTTTGTCGAAGGCGTTGTGACGGCCGACGTCCTCCGCCAGGTTCAGCAGCGTTCCCGACGAATCGAACACGGCGGCGGCGTGAATGCCGCCGGTGTCGCCGAATCTCGACTGCGAGGTGCGCATGCGATTTGGCAGGCGCAGCAGCACCGACAGCGGGATGGGTTGCGTTGCCGGGATGCGCGTGGCGGCGGCGCGGGCGATGGCGGCATCGAGCCCGGTGGTGCCGCACACACCGCAGCTCGAGCCGGCGGAAAAGCGCCGGGCGGGGGTCTGCAGGGCGATCTCAACGTGGGGTTGCAGGCGCACATTCACCACATTGGGGCGGCGCGTGCTCGACTCGATCACCTCGATGTCCGCCGCGTGGTTCACGATGCCCTCGCCGTACAGCAGTCCGGCGGCCAGCCACTCATCGTCGCCCGGGGTGCGCATGGTCGTGCCGAAGGACACGGGCTCCTGGCCCAGCGCCGGATGATGCAATTGGAATTCCAGCGGCGCTTCCACCGCCACTCGATCGTCCTTGGGTTGCGCGCCGTCGGCACTCAAGCGCTGGATACGCACGTTGAGCGTGCCGCTCGCCCCCGAGGTTTCGCTCGCCACTGGGGCTTTGAGGGTGGTGGGCAACACGTTGTTGGCCATGGCTTTTGAGTACCGCCTAGCTTTTGCTCAAATTACCCGCCAATGATACCTTTCTTAGGCGTCAGGCGACGCCATCAAAGGGGACGTACATGTCGAAATCAGCTGACCTGAAAGCCCGCAAAGCGGCCGCCGTGCCTTCGGGTGTGAGTTCCCGGGGCATTTACGTGGCCAAGGCCGAAAATTCGGAAATTTGGGATGTCGACGGCCGGCGCTACGTCGATTTCGCGGCGGGTATTGCCGTGCTCAATACCGGCCATCGCCATCCGCGAGTCATGGAGGCCGTGGCGCAGCAAGCCCAGGCCTTCGCGCACACCTGTTTTCATGTGACGTCCTATGAGTCCTATGTGCGCCTCGCCGAGCGGCTGAATGCGCTCGCGCCCGGCGACTTCGCGAAAAAGACCCTGTTCTTGAACTCCGGGGCCGAGGCCGTCGAGAACGCCATCAAGATTGCGCGCTACCATACCAAGCGTTCCGCGGTGATCGCATTTTCCGGCGGCTTTCACGGCCGCACGCTCATGACCATGGCGCTCACCGGCAAGGTCATGCCCTACAAGCGCGGCTTCGGCCCGTTTCCCGCCGAGGTCTATCACGCGGAATTTCCCCAGCCCTATCGGGGCATCACCTCGGAACAGGCGCTCGCCGATCTGGATCGGCTGTTCCACGGCGACGTCGACCCGAAATCGGTGGCGGCCATCATCATCGAACCGGTGCAGGGCGAGGGCGGCTTCAATGTGGCGCCCTTCGATTTCCTGCGCGCGCTGCGCCGCCTGTGCGACGAGCACGGCATCGTGATGATCGCCGACGAGGTGCAAAGCGGCATCGCCCGAACCGGCAAGATGTTTTGCATCGAACACTCCGGCGTCGTGCCCGATCTCATCACCACGGCCAAGGGCTTGGGGGGCGGCTTCCCGCTGTCGGGCGTGACCGGCCGCGCGGCCATCATGGATGCGGCGCATGCCGGGGGCCTCGGAGGCACCTACGGCGGCAATCCCATCAGCATCGCGGCGGCGCATGCGGTATTGGACGTGATCGAGTCAGAGGGACTGTGCTCTCGCGCGGCCGCTGTCGGAGACAAGATGCGCACCCGGCTTCTGGCCCTTGCCAAGGAACTACCGTGCATAGGCGATGTGCGGGGTTTGGGCGCCATGGTGGCCTTCGAGCTGGTCAAGGATGCGAAGACCAAAGAGCCCGATGCCGACCTGACCGCCGCCGTGCTGAGTCACGCGGAAAAACGCGGCTTGATTCTCCTATCCTGCGGCACGGCGGCGAACGTGGTGCGTTTGCTCGCGCCCCTGACCGTCCCCGAGGCCGTGCTTGCCGAGGGCTTGGACCTGCTGGCCGCGGCCTTGCGCGACGCGTACGGTCAAGAATCCAAACGCGCCGTGGCCTGAAGCGCCGAGCGGCGCCTGAGCCTTTGACTTCAGGAAATTGAAACCGGGAGCAGCCGTTCCAGCTGCTCCCGAGCCGCCTCAATATTTGAAGGTTGCGGTGATGCCGAAGGTCCGCGGGCGATAGGTAATGAATCGATACGCGGGACTGGCCAGCAATACGCCATTGGCGTCGTAAGAGTTGGTCTGATGATTGAAGTTCAGGATCGGGTGGCTGTCGGTCAGATTGTCCACGAACCCGGACACGATCCAGCCGCCGAGATTGGTCCCGGCCCGCAGCGAGGCAAACACCTGCCGCTCGGTCCCCAAGCCCGTCGGATCATACGAGGACGTGTTCGAATCGAGGTTCGCATGCACCCATTTGTCCCCGGCCAGGTACTCGTAATCGCCGCGCATGAAGGACTCGTGGCCAAAGGCCTGGAACTTGTATTCCACGCCGATGGTTGCCGAGTAGGGCGGAATTGAGTAGCCGGTACCGATGCCGTTGGGCCCGGCCACCGCATCACCGGCGGCCACCAGCGGCAAGGGCGGGTTCGGCCCGGTGACGATTGCACCGCTCGGGAACGCGTTCTTGGTATAGCGCGCATCCGTGTAGCCGAAGCTGGATTCGACGGACAGCGCGGTGGTCACCTGGAAGTCCGCCTGTACATCGAACCCCTTCGAAATGGCGTCGCCCAGATTGTCGGTCCATTGGATTTGGCAGATGGGCGGCACCACATTGCCTTGGATGTCGTTCCAGCGGATGTAATAGATGCTGCTCGCCAGGCGGATGCGGTTGTTGAAGTTGTTCTTGGCACCCACCTCGAAGCTCTTCACGGAATCGGATTTGTAGGTCGCGGGCGCGTGCGGAATGCCGAAGTTCAGGAAGTCCTGGGTGCATCCGACGGCGGGATTCTGGAATGTCGGGTCGTAGGGAATCGACGGGTTGCCGCCGCCACTGCGAAAGCCCTTGGCGAAGGTGAAGTAGTACAGGTCGTTCGGGTCGGCCTGCCATTCGATTCCCGCTTTGGGAGTGACCGGCGTTTCCGTGTTCTGCTGAGTACCGGGCCGGGGTCCGCTGTTCTGCGGTCCGCCCGAGAGGCTCTCGATATTGAACGTGGTTCTCGAGACGCGCACCCCGGCGGTCAGCTTCAAGGTATCGGTCAGGTTGAAATTTAGCTCCCCGAACCCGGCGAGCTGGCGGTCGTGGCTCACCAGGCGGTTGAAATAGGAGTCGCCCATGGGCAGATAGGAACTGCCATCCGGGTTCAGAGGCGTGCCGAAGAATGTCGCGATGTTCTCGCCGAGCAGCTGATTGAAGAGCTGATCCGCCATCGGATCATGGATTTCCTCGAGGCTGAACTGGCGATCGAGCGAGTAGAAAACTCCCGCCGTCCACTGCAGGCGGGCCGTCGGATCGGTCGACTGCAGCCGGAACTCCTGGGTCCAGTTGTCCTGCTGGTTGGTGACGCTGGTGGGGGCGCGGTAATTCTGCAACCCCGGCGGCAGATGCACGCCCGAGCCATCGAGCAGCGGAAAGGTTGTGGGATCTATTCCCAGCGTCTGATAGTAGCCGAGGTTGTACAGGGTGCCGTCGTAGCCGCTGACTTCGTGGCGGTTGAAATAGGCACTGGTTGAAATCAGCCTGACCGCACCGAAGTCGGCCTGGATGTTGATCGAAGGCAGCCACAGCGTGTCGGGTTCCGTGCGCCCGGTGGGATTCGCGCTGAAGTAGCGGTCCTTGCTGGGATCCGAATACTGCGGCCAGTAGATCGTCACGTCATTGCGCTGACTGTCCTGATACAGGATGCTGGGCGACACTCTGACCGCATCGCTGGGCTGCCACAGGGCGGCTACCCGCAGCACGCTCGTTTCGACGTGATTCGCGTTCTTGTCCACCGTTTGCAGCGTGGTTGGATCGATGCGATCGATCCATCCGCCGTCGCGCCGATACCAGGCGCTGGCACGCACGCCCAAGACACCGTCGATCACCGGAGTACCTGCCGCCACGCCGGCTTCGTAGCTCAAGTCTCCGCCCTGGGTGTAGGAGGTTTCCGTCTTCGCATACGCGCTGGTTTTTGTAAGGCTGGGCTGGGTGGTGATGTAGCGGACGGTACCGCCCTCGGAGCCCGCGCCGAACAGCGTTCCCTGCGGACCGCGCAGAATCTCGACGCGGTCGAGGTCGAAAATCTTCAGCAGCGCATCGTCGGAGTTGAATCCGAGCGCACGCACTTGAATCGGCACATCATCGATGTAGATTCCGGTGGTGCCCGACCCGCCGCTGGAATTGATGCCGCGAATCGAGATCTGGTTGGTCTGGCTGGTGTCGAAGGACACGCCGGGCGTGAACCGGGCGACGTCCGCGAAGTCCTTGATGCCCTTGGTGTCGAGCATCTCCTGGCTCATGGCGGTGATGCTGATCGGGACGCGGCTGATGTTTTCCTCGCGACGGGTCGCCGTGACCACGATTTCGTCGAGGGCAGGCGCAGCGGCGGTTTCGGTATCGGCTGCATCGTTGGCGAAGGCGCCAGTGGCGACGCAAGCGCCGGCACCGAGCAGGAAGGTGCGTAAAAACAACACTTGCGAGGAAACCCGCAGCGTGAACCGCTTTGAAGGAGTGGCTTGCATCGTATCCCCGAAAATTAGTTATATGATCAGATAATCCCTTAATCCCCGGCGACAGTAGCACCGTGCAAAAACTGACGCAACCGCCGATGGCTCGCGGCCCGCCCGGGGCGTCCGTTAGTATGTGGGCATGGTGCTACAGCTGGACAAACCCGACCTAGCCGCGGACGGCGCTGCCTGTTGGGTCATGAAGGACGAAGTGGTGTGGGTGGAGTTTGCCGCCGCGCCCGGCGTGCTCGAGACCGTCGTGGGGCTCAATCGGTTTGCCGTGGGCGATGCCCTGCTGACCGGGTCGACGGGGGATCGCTGGTGCGTGTCGCGCGGTCGATTCGACGCCAAGTATCGGCCGGAAGCGCCGCTGCGTCACGGCGAAGCGGGCAGCTACCGCAATAACCCGGTTGCGGTGCTGGCCAAACGCATGAGTGTCGATTTCAGTGTCGAGCGTTCGTCCGGCGGCGATTTGCTGCGGGGGAATGCGGGCGATTGGCTGCTGCAGTACGCGCCGGGCGACCATGGCATCGTGGCGGCCGACCGGTTCGAGCGCGTCTACCGCGTGCGCGGCCCCGGTTAAGTTATGGGATCATGGCCGCCATGAATACCAGCGTCGACCGTCCCCGTGCCAAGAGCTTGAATCCGCTGCGCGCGCTGGCGCCTTTTTTAAGGCCGTACCGGGCCATGATGGTGGCCGCCTTGGGCGCCTTGCTGGTGGCGACGGTCGCCATGCTGGCCTTGCCGGTGGCGCTGCGCCAGCTCATCGATCATGTCGTCGGCGCCAAGGACGCCAGTACCCTGGATCGATATCTCATCGGATTCCTGGCCGCGTCGCTCATCTTCGGCGTGTTTGCCGCGCTGCGCTTTTATCTCGTGACCTGGCTGGGTGAACGGGTGGTCGCGGACCTGCGCTCGGCCGTCTACCGGCGCGTCGTGCGCATGGACCCGATGTTCTACGAGACCACTCGCGTCGGCGAAGTGCTGTCGCGGTTGACCACCGATACCACGCTGGTGCAGGCGATTTCCGGCGTGAATTTGTCCATTATTTTGCGCTCGTCCTTGAGCCTGATCGGCGGGCTGGTCATGCTCGGGCTCACCAACGCGAAACTGATGGGCATCATGCTGGTGCTGATACCCGTGGTGGTTGCTCCTCTCATCGCCATCGGCCGGCGCGTGCGCGGACTGTCGCGGGCCTCGCAGGACCGCATCGCCGATACCAGCGGGCTGGCGGGGGAAACACTGAACGCCATCCAGACGGTGCAGGCGTTTACCCTGGAGGAGCTGCAGAGCGAACGCTACCGAAAAGCGGTGGAAGAGAGTTTCGTCACCGCCGTGCGCCGCACCCGGGTCCGGGCGGCACTGACGGCCGTCGGCATCACGCTGGTACTGGCGGGCATCACGTTTGTCCTGTGGCTGGCGTTGCGCCAAGTGCTCGCCGGCACCATGACGGGAGGGCAGATCCTGCAATTCCTGTTGTACACCGGCTTCGTCGGCAGTTCCGCCGCCGCGCTCACCGAAATGTGGGGCGAGATGCAGCGCGCCGCCGGCGCCATGGAGCGCTTGAGCGAATTGCTGCAGGCACAGCCGACCATCCGCCCTCCGGCACACCCGGCCGATCTGCCGGCGCGGGTCACGGGAGCGATGCGCTTCGACAATGTCACTTTTCATTATCCGTCGCGCCCGGACAGCGCCGCGCTCGTCAATTTCAGCCTCGACGTGGCGCCGGGCGAGACCATTGCCTTCGTCGGTCCCTCGGGGGCCGGCAAGAGCACGACATTTGCGCTGCTGCTGCGTTTCTACGATCCGGATTCGGGCCGCGTGCTGATCGACGATCGGCGGCTCGCGGATCTGCGGCCGGAGGACATCCGCGCACAGATCGGCCTGGTGCCGCAGGAGACGGTGCTGTTCGGCGCCAGTGCGCGCGAGAACATCCGCTATGGCCGGCCGACGGCGAGCGACGCCGAGATCGAAGCCGCCGCGGTGGCCGCTGCGGCCGACGGATTCCTGCGCAAGCTGCCGCAGGGCTATGACACCTTTCTCGGCGAGCGCGGTACGCGGCTGTCGGGCGGTCAGCGGCAGCGGATTGCGCTGGCGCGCGCCATCCTCAAGGATCCGCCGATTCTATTGCTGGACGAGGCGACCAGTTCGCTGGACTCGGAATCCGAACGCCTGGTGCAGGAGGCGCTCGAGAAGCTCATGCAGGGGCGCACCACCATCATCATCGCGCATCGCCTGGCCACGGTGCTCAAGGCGGATCGCATCGTGGTGATGGATCATGGACGCAAGATCGCGGTCGGTACCCATGCGGAACTCATGGTGCACAGCCCGTTGTATGCGCGGCTCGCCTCGCTGCAATTCTCGGCGGTAACGAGCGAGGCGGTCGAGGCGGCGATGAGCTGAGGCCGGCGCCGCGGCGCGGCCGAATGACCGCTTCGCCGCCGAATGACCGCTTCGCCGCCGCAGCGCTACTTCAGCAGACCCTCTTCCTTCAGCGCCTGTTGCACCTTGGGTCGCTGCGCGACGCGGGATTGATAGGCGGCGAGCACGGGCCATTTCGCCAAATCGATTTTCAAATGCCCGGTCCAGTTCAGCACCGTGAACAAGTACGCGTCCGCGACGGTGAAGGTATTTCCCATCAAATAGTTCTTGCCCGCCAGGAAGCCCGTCAGCCACTCGAATTTCTTCTCCAGGGTGGCGAGCGCCGATGCCTTCCAGTCGGCCGAGATCTTCGGATTGAAGAGCGCACCCGCCGTCTTGTGCAATTCGGACGTAATGAAATTCAGGATTTCCATCAGCTGGTAGCGTTCGAACGTGCCGGCGCGCGGCGCCAGACCGGAATCCGGCTTCAGATCAGCGAGATACTGCACGATGGCCGGTCCTTCGGTGAGCACCCGGCCATCGTCGAGCTGCAGCGCGGGCACGGCGCCCTTGCTGTTGATGGTGTAGTAGTCGGTCCCGGTCGAGGTTTTGTGGGTCGCGAAGTCCATCTTTTCGAGCGTGAACGGCAGCCCCGCCTCGAGCAGCACAATGTGCGGCGACAGCGAGCAGGCGGCGGGAGCGTAGTAGAGTTTCATATCGATGTCCTGAGGTCGGGCGCTAAAAGGGGCCGATTACGGCCGGCTGATTATACCCGACTCCGATGCGGCGATAATGCGCCGCGCGCCGAGGAAGCCTTGGGCATAAGGGGAGGCGGCGAGCGAGTCGATGCGCACGTGGCCGCCCGTGGAGGGCGCATGAATGAAGCGTTCGCGGTCGATGGCGATGCCCACGTGCAGCTCCTTGTGCTTGAGGTGCATGAACACGAGATCGCCCATTTGCACAGCGCCGCGCGCGACCGGCGCGCCGGTGCGCAGCTGCTCCTGCGCGGTGCGCGGCAATGCTATGCCGGCGCCCCCCGCCGCATAGGCAACCAGTCCGCTGCAGTCGAACCCGCCGGGCGCGGCACCGCCGAATCGATACGGCTGGCCGAGCATGGAGGTGGCGAGATCGACCATGGCCGTTCGTGGATCCGGGGGCGCGAAGGCGGATTGCGCCGGCTCTGGTTCTGCCGGTGGCGCGGGCGCCGCCGGCTGCTCGCGCCGCTGCGCGGTGCTCGCGCAGGCGCAAAGCGCAATCGATAGAGCGGCGGCGAGAGCGGCTCTGACCAAGCGTGTCGGCTTCACACCCGATTCGGGGATACCAGGGTCGTCGCGAACGCCGCGCCGACGATGCCAGCCTCCGAACGCAAGGTCCCTATGCACAATTGTGCCTCGCAGTGCAGTTTGTCCATGAATTTTTCCGGCTCTTCGGTGATGCCGCCGCACAGCACGATGAGGTCCGGCCACAGCAACGCGTGCATTTCCTTCAAGGCCAGATTCAATTGCGCCGCCCAGGCATCCCAGTCCAGGTGCTGGTCCACTTTGGCGCGCCCGGACGCGCGCAGCTCCGCCTCGATTCCGTGGACTTGCAGGTGGCCAAACTCGGTATTCGGCACCAGCCTGCCGTCGACGAACAGGGCGCTGCCGATGCCCGTACCCAGAGTCAACAGGAGCACGGTGCCCGGAACATTGCGCGCGGCGCCGTAACGCAGCTCGGCGAAACCCGCGGCGTCGGCATCGTTGATCGCGATCACGGGCCGCTGCAAACGCTCGCCGGCCAGAGCCGCCAGAGGTTGTCCGATCCACGCCTTGTTGAGATTTGCCGCCGTGCGCACCGTTCCTGCGCGGATCACGCTCGGAAATGCCAGGCCCACGGCATGATCGCCCGGCACGTTCGATACCACGGTCTTCAACGCCGTCAGCAGGGTCTCGGTCGAGCCCTGCGCCGGCGTCGGCGTGCTGAACCGCTCGCTCGCGAACGCACCCGTGTGCAAATCGACCAACGCGCATTTGATGGACGAACCGCCGACGTCGATGCCGATCGCCAGGGAGGATGTAGTCAATTTAGGTCACGCATTGTGAGGTTCGCCCGCCGTCCCATGGTTTACGACCCTATAATAACAATTAACATGAACTCGATTGATACCCAGTTTGCGACCCGCCGGAACGTCGCTTTGCAGCCCGGCACCTTGATGGCGGCCCTGCTGGATCGCCTCACCCGGACCCTCGGCAAAAACCCCGACTCGGCGACGGCGCGGGACATTTACGATGCGCTCTCGCTCGCGGTGCGCGAGGAGCTCACTCTACGCTGGCTTGCCACCCAGCGCCGAGTGGCAAATGCCCATGTGAAGCGGGTGTGCTATTTCTCGGTGGAATATCTTCCGGGCCGCTCCTTGTTGAACGCGCTGTCCAGCCTGGAAGGGGGGCTGCTGCAGGAAGCGCGGTCCGCCCTGCGCGACATGGGCCATGACATCGAGGATATCGCCGCTCAGGAGGTCGATCCGGGATTGGGCAACGGCGGCCTGGGCCGTCTGGCGGCCTGCTTCTTGGATTCCCTCGCCACGCTGCAATACCCCGCCGTGGGCTACGGCATCCGCTATGACTACGGCATTTTCACGCAAGTCATCGGCGCGGACGGCGGGCAGCGCGAGGTCGCGAGCAGCTGGCTGCGGCTGCGCAACGTGTGGGAGACGCCTCGCGGCAACGTGCGCTTCACCGTGAAATTCGGCGGGCGGTTGGATGCCGACCGCTGGCTCGACACCAGCGACATCTACGCCATCGGATTCGATCAATTGATACCCGGCAACCGCGTACCCACGGTCAATCATCTGCGGCTCTGGTCGGGCCGGGCGATCACGCCGTTCCACATCGACGCCTTCAACGGCGGCGACTATGCGGCCGCCGTGCGCGAGCAGGTGGAGGCGAAGAACCTGTCGCGCGTGCTGTACCCGGACGACTCCACGCCGCAGGGCAAGGAGCTGCGGCTCAAGCAGCAGTATTTTTTCGTCAGCGCCAGCCTGCAGGACATCTTGGCGACGCACCTGAGCGAAGGGCGCTCGCTCGCGTCCATGCCCGATTCGATCGCGGTTCAGCTCAACGATACGCATCCGGCGGTGGCGATTCCGGAGCTGATGCGGTTGCTGACGGATGAGCACGGCTTGACCTGGTCGGAAAGCTGGGAGATCTCCTCGCGCGTGTTCTCCTACACCAATCACACCCTGCTGCCGGAGGCGCTCGAGACGTGGCCGGTGGCCATGTTCGAACGGCTGCTGCCGCGGCATCTGCAGATCATTTACCTGATCAACCGGGACTTTCTGCACGCCGTCGAGGCGCGCTATCCGGGAGATCATGAACGCCGCCGCCGCCTGTCGATCATCGACGATGAGGGCGACCGGCGCGTGCGCATGGCGCACCTGGCGATCATCGGCAGCCGGCGGGTCAACGGAGTCGCGCAGCTGCACTCGGATCTCATGCGCACGCAGGTGTTTTCCGGCTTTGCGGAAATGTATCCGGACCGGCTCATCAATGTCACCAACGGAATCGCCGTGCGCCGTTGGCTGAAACAATCGAACCCCGGCTTGTCCGCGCTGTTGACGGAGCGGCTGAGCTTCGGGTGGGAGAACGACCTCGAGGAACTCGCGCGCTTGACCGGCGCGGCCGATGACGCGGAATTTCGCCGCCAGTTTCGCGGCGTGAAGCGCACCAACAAACAGCGGCTCGCCGACGAGGTCATGCGGCGCACGGGAGTGGAGATCGGCGTCGACACCCTGTTCGACGTGCAAGTGAAGAGAATCCACGAGTACAAGCGCCAGCTGTTGAACCTCTTGTACGTCGTGACGCGCTACCGTCACATTCGCGAAAATCTGCGCGCCGACGTCGTGCCCCGCACGGTCATCTTCGCTGGCAAGGCGGCTCCCGGTTATGCGATGGCCAAGGCCATCGTCAAGCTCATCAACAACGTGGCGCGCACCATCGACGCCGATCCGGATGTGCGCGACAAGCTGCGCGTCGTGTTTCTGCCGGATTACGACGTCTCGCTGGCGCAAAAGATCATGCCCGCGGCGGACCTGTCGCAGCAAATCTCGACCGCCGGCATGGAGGCGTCGGGAACCGGTAATATGAAGCTGGCGCTGAACGGAGCACTGACCATCGGCACATTGGACGGGGCCAATATCGAGATTCGCGACCATGTCGGCGCGGAAAACGTGTTCATCTTCGGCCTCACGGCCGCAGAGGTCGCCGCGCGGCGCGCCGCGGGCTACCGGCCGCGGCGCGAGCTCGAATCCAATCCCGACCTCGGGAGCACGCTCAAGCTGATCGAGTCGGGATTCTTCTCGCCCGGACGCGCCGATGACGCCAAGCCGGTGGTCGACCGCCTGCTGAGCGATGACGAGCCCTTCTTGGTGCTCGCGGATTTCGCCGCGTACGCCCTGGCACAGGAGCAGGTGGACGCCCTGTACGTCCAGGAGGACGAATGGAGCCGCAGGGCGATAGTCAACTGCATGAATATGGGTTATTTCTCGAGCGACCGCAGTGTCCGCGAGTACGCGGACCGCATCTGGGCAGTGAAACCGGTGATCTGAAGGCCACAACGTGACCGACCATGCGCTTACCGACTTCGATCTGTACTTGTTCGGCGAGGGCAAGCACGAGCGCATCTACGACAAGCTCGGCGCGCATGCGCATCGCGACGGCGCCGAGAGCGGCACTCGATTCGCCGTTTGGGCGCCCAACGCCGAACGCGTGAGCGTGGTGGGCCCATTCAATAACTGGAATGGGGATGTCCATGTGATGCGCGCCCGCGCATCGAGCGGAATTTGGGAATTGACCGTCCCCGGGATCGGCGACGGCACGGCCTACAAATACGAAATTCGCGACCGCCGGGGGCACTTGTTCGTCAAGGCCGATCCGTACGGCTTCGCCATGCAGCTGCGCCCGGAGAATTGCTCCGTGGTGGCCTCGCTCGAGGGCCATGTCTGGCATGACTCGCAGTGGCTGGAGGAGCGCGGGCGCGGCGATCCCTTGCGCCGGCCCTTCAATGCCTACGAGGTGCACCTGGGCTCCTGGCGGCGTCCGTGGGACCAGCGGACACCGCCTTTCATGACCTGGGTCGAGGCGGTGGATCAGCTGATTCCCTACGTCACCGACATGGGCTACACGCACCTCGAGCTGATGGGGATCGCGGAACATCCGCTCGACGCATCCTGGGGCTATCAGGTCGTCGGCTACTATGCGGCGACGGCGCGCTACGGGTCCCCGCAGGACTTCATGTGCTTCGTCGACCGCTGCCACGAGGCCGGAATCGGCGTGATTCTCGACTGGGTGCCGGCGCATTTCCCGCGCGACGATCATGGCCTGGCATATTTCGACGGCAGCGCGCTGTACGAGCACGAGGACTCCCGGCTCGGCGAACACATGGAATGGGGCACGAAGATATTCAATTACGGGCGCCATGAAGTGCGCAATTTTCTGGTCGCCAATGCGCTGTTCTGGGCGGACCGGTATCACGTCGATGGGCTGCGCGTCGACGCGGTGGCGTCCATGCTGTATCTGGATTACAGCCGAAAATCCGGCGAGTGGCTGCCCAACCGCGACGGCGGCCGGGAGAATCTGGAGGCCATCGATTTCCTGCGCCAGATGAACAATGCGGTGCATCGCGCATTTCCCGGCGTGCTGACCATCGCCGAGGAGTCGACTTCGTTCGCCGGCGTGACGCAGCCGCCCGAATACGGCGGACTCGGATTCAACTTCAAATGGAACATGGGATGGATGAACGACACCCTGCGCTACGCCGCCCTGAATCCGGTGTATCGGCGCTACAACCATCAGCTGATCACGTTTTCCTTCGTGTACGCCTGGTCGGAAAATTTCATTTTGCCGATTTCACATGACGAAGTCGTGCACGGCAAGCGCTCGCTGCTCGCCAAGATGCCCGGCGACGACTGGCAGAAGCGCGCGAATTTTCGCCTGCTGCTGAGCTTCATGTGCGCCCATCCGGGCAAGAAGCTCTTGTTCATGGGCTCGGAATTCGGGCAGTGGCAGGAATGGCGGGACGACGGCCAGCTGGAGTGGGCGCAGCTGTCGATTCCCGAGCATGCGGGGCTGCGCGACTGCGTGCGCGATCTGAATTTTCTGTACCGCGGGACCCGGCAGTTCCACGCCAGCGATTGCGATTACAACGGATTCCGGTGGGTCGACCTGCACAATGCCGATGAGAGCATCTGGGCGTTCGCCCGCCGCGGCGTCGGAGAGGATGCCGGCGCGCCCGTCACCTGCGTATTCAATGCGACGCCGGTGCCGCGCGATGGATACGGCGTGGGAGTGACCGATCCGGGGACGTACCGCAAGCTCTTCGACTCGGATGCGGTGAGATTCGGCGGCTCGGGATACAACGGGCAATCCGAGGTGAGCGCAACGGATGAGCGCGCGCAGGGTTATCCATTCTCGCTCAAGCTGAATCTGCCGCCGCTCGGCGCACTGTTTTTCTCAGGGCCGGTGTAGGAGCCCGTGAAGGCCATTCAGGCGGGTCTGCCGCGTCCCTTGGGCGCCACGTGGACCAAACGCGGCGTCAATTTCGCGCTGTTCTCGAGCCATGCGACCCGCGTGGAAGTCTGTCTCTTCGACGCCGACAGCGGCGAGGAACGCGTGCGGTACGATTTGCCGGCGCGCAGCGGAGATGTTTGGCATGGACTGATCTCGCCGCGCTACGCCTGTCCCGGGGTTCACTATGCGTTTTACGTACACGGCCCGAACGAACCGGCGGCGGGCCACCGATTCGACGCCGCCGCCGCGCTGATCGATCCTTATTCGCGCGATCTTTCGCGCTCCGGAGCGCTGCGCTCCCGCGTGATCGACGGCGCCTATGACTGGGGCGCCGACCGGCCTCCCGCCATCCCGTGGCGCGATACGGTGATCTATGAATTGCATGTGAAGGGCTTTACGCGGCTGCACCCCGCGGTGCCGGCCGGCTGGCGCGGCAAATATCTGGGTCTGACGGTCGCTCCGGTGATCGAGCATTTGAAATCCATCGGGGTGACGGCGGTCGAACTGTTGCCGTGCCAGTCCTTCGTGACCGAGCAATTTCTTGCCGACCGCAAATTGAGCAATTACTGGGGCTACAACCCCATCGCGTGGTTCTCGCCCGCGAATGAATACGCCGTGGACGATGCCGTGGCCGAATTCAAGAGCATGGTGAAGGCGCTGCATGCGGCGGGAATCGAGGTGATTCTCGACGTTGTCTTCAATCATACCGCCGAGGGCAATGAAACCGGGCCGATGCTCTCCTTGCGGGGCATCGACAATTCCGTTTACTACCGCCTCATGCCGCAGGACAAGCGCTTCTACGAGAATGTCACCGGCTGCGGCAACACCGTCAACTGCGAGCACCCTCAGGTTCGCGCGCTGATCATCGATTGCCTCAAGTACTGGGTCTTGGACATGCATGTGGATGGATTCCGCTTCGATCTGGCGACGGTCCTGGCGCGCGAGGGCAACGGCTTCAATGAGCACAGCGACTTTTTCAAGTCGCTGCGCGCCGAACCCGCGCTCGCCTACGTCAAGCTGATCGCCGAGCCCTGGGATGTGGGCTGGGGCGGCTATCAGCTCGGCCGTTTTCCGCCGGGCTGGGGCGAATGGAACGACCGTTATCGCGACGCGGTGCGCTCGTTCTGGCGGCGCGACGCGGGGAAAATCGGCGAGTTCGCGGAAAGATTCGCGGGTTCGAGCGACCTGTTCCGCCACAACGGCCGCAAGCCGACCGCCAGCATCAATTTTCCCGCCGCGCACGACGGCTTCACTCTGTGCGATCTGGTGTCCTACAACGAGAGGCACAATGAGGCCAATCTCGAAAACAACAGCGACGGCCACAACGACAACCTGAGCTGGAATTGCGGCGCCGAGGGCCCGACGGACGACCCGGCCGTGAATCGGCTGCGCCAGCGGCAAATGCGCAACGTTCTCGCCACGCTGTTCCTATCGCAGGGCGTGCCCATGCTGCAAGCCGGCGACGAGATCGCGCGCACTCAGCGCGGCAACAACAACGCCTACTGCCAGGACAACGAGATATCCTGGATGGACTGGAGCCTGCGCCGCAGCAACCTGAGCCTGCTGCGCTTCGTGCAATTGCTCGCGCAAGTGCGCCGCCGGTACGTCGAGTTTCGCCGCGAGACCTTCCTCAAGGGCGCGGCGTCCCGCGCCAGCGTCAAGGATGTGACGTGGCTGAATGTGCTCGGCACCGAGATGACGCAGGCCGAGTGGCACGATGCGAACCTGCGCACCTTGAGCATCTGGTTCGGCAAGCGGCACGATGCGGCGGGGCGCCTGCTGCTGCTGGTGAACGGCAGCGACTCGGAGCAGACATTTGTGCTGCCGTCCGCTCCGGCGGACGAACCTTGGATTCGTCAATTCGACACGGCTGAGGACGCTCATCAGGCGAAGAGCCTCGGGCAGGTTCGTGATTATCGCATGGCCGCCAGCAGCGTCGCCCTATTGGAGTGTTGACATCGTGGACACGGCATTGATCGAGAGACTGGCGCGGCTGCGCGGAGTCGGCGATGCGTATCATGACTATCGCGGCGAACTGAAATATTTCAGCCTCGAAACGAAGCTGGGAATATTGCGCGCCATGGGATGCGCGGTCGATGATCCGGCCGCACTGGCGCGCGAGCTCGAAGCGCTCGAGGCGACTCGTTGGCGCAGTTTCCTGCCGCCGGTCGCGGCCGCGCACGGCGCCCGAATCGGCGTCGACGTCAATGTCGGCGCGCGCGAATTCGGATCCACGCTGCTATGGACCGTGCATTTCGAGGACGGCTCGCGCCGCGATGGGGCGATCTCGACGGCCGACTGCGCGGAAGTTTGGCGCGGCGAAGTCGCGGGATCGTGGATCACGCGCCGGCGCCTCACGTTGCCGTTCGATCTGCCGACGGGTTATCACGAGTTGGAGGCGAGAACGGCCGGCGGCGCCGCGCATCGCTGCTCGATGATCATCGCGCCGCCGCACTGCTACGAGCCTGAGCCCATCGTCGCGGGGCGGCGGCTGTGGGGCCTCGCCGTGCAACTGTATACCCTGAGGTCGCGCGACAATTGGGGCATCGGGGATTTCAATGATCTCAAGACGTTGATCCGTTGGGTGGCGGCGCACGGCGCGGGATTCGTCGGCTTGAATCCCTTGCATGCGCTGGCGCCCGCGGATCCCGACAGATCCTCTCCGTACAGCGCGTCGAGCCGGCACTTCCTCAACGTCCTGTACATTGCCGTCCCGTCGGTGCCGGAATTTCACGAATGCGCGGCGGCGCGCGAACGCTTGGCCGATGCTTCGCTCGCGCAGCGCCTTGACGAGTTGCGCGGGCGGGAACTGGTCGATTACCGCGGCGTGGCGCAGCTCAAATTCGAGATCCTCGAGCTGCTGTATCAGGATTTTTGCGTGCGGCACATCGCTTGCTCGAGCGACAGGGCGCGGAGTTTCCAGTCCTTCGTCGCCGCCGGCGGCGAGCCGCTGCAGCTGCACGCCCGCTTCGACGCGCTCGATCGCCACTTTCGCGCGACATCAGGCGCGGGGTCGGGCTGGATGAGCTGGCCGGAGGAGTTCCGCGATGCGATGGGCGGCGCGGCGGCGCAATTCGCCGCCGAGCATCGCCGGGAAGTCGAGTTTCAGGCCTACCTGCAATGGCTCGCCCACGAACAGCTGAGCGAGGCGCAGGCGCTGACGCGCGAACTCGGCATGCCCGTCGGCCTTTACGGCGACTACGCGGTGGGCGCCAATCCGTCCGGCTCGGAAACTTGGGAGGATCACTCAAGCTACCGCATGGGCGCCGAAATCGGCGCGCCGCCGGATCCTCTCGCGCTCAAGGGCCAGGGCTGGGGAATTCCGCCGCAAGATCCGCAGCGGATGCTGGCGCAGCGGCTGCAAGGCTTCGTGCGCCTGATCCGCAACAACATGCGCTACTACGGCGCGCTGCGCCTGGATCATGTGATGTCGCTGTTCCGTCTGTGGTGGGTCGCGGCCGGGCTCTCGCCCACCGAAGGCGCCTATGTACACTATCCCTTGCAGGAGCTGCTCACGATATTGTCGCTGGAAAGCGCGCGCAGCGCCTGCCTGGTCGTCGGCGAGGACCTCGGGGTGGTGCCCGACGAAATGCGCCAAGCCATGCCCGAATACGGCCTTTACCATTACAAGGTGTTGTTGTTCGAAAAATTGGCAGGGCGATTCCGCCGTCCCGACGAATATGCGCAGCGCGCTTTGGCCACGCCCACCACGCACGACATGCCAACCCTGCGCAGCTACTGGGAGGGACGCGATATCGAGCTGCGCCGCGGCCTGAATTTGTATCCGAGCCCCGCGGTGGAAAGCGATGTGATTCGAGAGCGCGAGCGCGACCGGGAATTGCTGTTGGGAGCACTGCAGGAGCAAGGACTCAAGCCTGCCTGGCCGGCAACACCATTCGATCCATTCACGCCCGAGCTCGCGCATGCGCTGCATGTGTACCTGGCGCGCTCGGCGACGCGCCTGGTTGCTCTGCAGATCGAAGATCTGTTGGGCGAAACGCGTCCCGTGAACGTGCCGGGAACGGACCGGCAATATCCGAACTGGCAACGCAAGGTGTCGGCGGACCTCGAGGACATTGCCGCGCGCGCGGATTTGGCGGCGCAGCTCGACGAGATCCGCCTGGCGCGGGGCTGAACCGGTTGCCCTTGACCCTGCCGCGCGCCCACGCGCCCACGCGCCCACGTGCCCACGTGCCCACGCGCCCACGTGCCTCTGCATGAAGCTTTGGTCATGTCGCGAACTGGCAGCGCAGGCGGCGGTCGTCAGTAGAGTGCGGTACTAACGCGCCGGGGACCAAAGATGGTGCAGGTCGATACCTCATTCGCTTTCTTCGTGCTCGGACGCGCTGGTTTCGGTGCCAGCCGCGCCTCTTTGCGGGAGCTGCAGGCCGGCGGATACCCCGCCTGGGTCGAGGATCAACTGGCGCCGCGGCAGGCCCTCGACAGCGTCGCGGAGGAGCGCCTGCGCGCCGCGCGCCTGCGCATCAAGTATCCGGCGGGCGAGGGCTGGGCCGCGGTCGACGAGGCGCGGCCGCTCGCGACCCTCGATGCGCCGATCTCGACGCTGTGGCATCTGGTGGACCACAAGAATCCGATGCATGCCGCCGAGCGCCGGCGGCCGCGCGACGAAGTGCTGGCCGCCACGGTGCTGCGCGCCGTGCACAGCCGCTGGCAGCTGCGCGAGGTGAGCGCGGGCTTCTGGCACGATCACTTCAACGTGGATGCCGCCGGCAGCGAGGCCATCGGCGTCGCCTTGCCTGCGTACGATCGCGATGTGATCAGGCGCCACTGCTTCGGCAATTTCCGCGAAATGCTCGAGGCGGTCGCGAAGAGCGCGGCGATGCAATACTACCTGTCGAACCGCTCTTCGCGCGCCGGCTCCGCCAATGAAAACTATGCGCGCGAGCTTTTTGAATTGCACACCATGGGGCGGGGCGCGTATCTGAACGATCGCTACGATCGCTGGCGCGAAGTGCCGGGCGCCCTGAAGGGCAAGCCCGCCGGATACATCGATCAAGACGTGTATGAGGCGGCGCGCGCCTTCACGGGATGGACCATCGAGGACGGCGGCAGCATCGATGCGCGGCGCAAAATGCCGCAGACCGGTCAATTCGTGTACGTGGAGAATTGGCACGACGGATATCAGAAGCGCATTCTGGCGACGGAGTTCGACGCGTTCGCGCCGGCGTTGGCCGATGGCCGAGGGGTTCTGGACCTCGTTGCCGAGCATCCGGCGACGGCGCACTTTCTGTGCGACAAACTGTGCCGCCGCTTCATAGGCGATGGCGCCTCCGCGCAAGTACGCGAGCGGATGGCGCAGGTCTGGCTCGCGCATACGGAATCGCACGATCAAATCGCGCGAGTGTTGCGCACGCTGCTGTTGTCGCGCGATTTCGCGGCGGCGCCTGCGGGCGCGAAAACGCGCCGGCCGCTGGGGTTGGCGGCGGCATTCGCCCGAGCCATGGAAATCGATTTGACCTACGCGGAGCAGTTGGGCGGCGAAATCGCCGGTGCGGGCCAGAATCTCTTCGGCTGGCCCACCCCGACGGGATTGCCGGATACCGGGGTGCCCTTCCTCACCTCGCAGGCGATGCGGCATCGCTGGTCGATGCTGCTCGGGCTGGCCGAGAACAGCTGGGGCACCGGCGTGCTCGCGAGTCCTGAGGCGCTCGGATTGACGTCGCCCACGACACGGACCGCGGCCGAGGCCTTGGCAAAGCGCTTGCTTGGCTACGCGCCTGCCGCCGCGGTGAACGCCATTGTCGCAGGCAGCGGATGGCCTGCCGATCAGGCGCTCGGGGCCAACGGCCCGGCCGACGCATCCCACCGCTGGGCGCGCCTGGCCGCGTATTGCGCAATGGCGCCCCAGTTTCAAGTCAGTTGAGAACATCAATGACGCTTTCACGCCGCTCCTTGTTGCAAGCCACCGCGCTGGCCGCCGCGTCCGGGCTCGCGCCGATTCCCGGCCTCGGGCGCCTGCTGTTCGCAGGGGAGCCCAAGATCGATCGCATCCTGGTGGTGGTGCATCTGCGCGGCGGGTGCGACGGGCTCAATCTGTTGTCGCCGGCGGGCGATGCGGATTTCATCGCGGCACGCAATTCTGATTTACGGGTGCTCACGGACGGCGAGGATGCCGGACACCCGGTGGTCCACCTGCAGGATCCAAAGCTGGAGTTTCGATTGCATCCGGCCGCGGGCGCCCTTGCGGAACTGTGCGATGCCAGGCATCTCGCCTTCGTTCATGCCGCGGGACTGCCCGACGCGACGCGCAGTCATTTTGCCGCCACCGATATGATCGAACACGGCGTCGCCGACGGCGCGTCCTTGAATCGCACGCCGACGGGATGGCTGGCGCGGGCGATGGCAAGCCCGGCAGCCGCCGCAACGGTGCGCGGTGTCTCGACGTCCGGCACGCCGAGCGGAGCGTGGGCCGGAGATGCGCGCGCCATTTCGGTCGCGGATCTTGCCAACGGCGTGGCCCCGCCCGGCGGCCCACAGACGGGCAAGGTGCTGGAGGGTCTGTACGGAACCGATGCGCTCGCAGCGGACGATGCAAGCAACACGCGGTCCGTGGCGTCGGCGGGCCGGATCACCCTGGAAGCGATGTCTGCCATCGATGCGCGGCTCGCGCGCGATGCGCGCGGCAAGTATGTCGCCTACGCACCTCAAGCCGGCGTGAATTACGACTCCGCCTATGAATTCGGACGCCCTTTGAAGACGCTGGCGCAGCTCATCAAGATGGATCTGGGGCTGCAGGCAGCCACGGTGGATCTCGGTGGATGGGACACGCACGAATACCAGCCGGGCCGATTTCGCAACCAGGTGGAGCGCCTTTCGCAGGGCCTGGGCGCTTTCTATAACGACATGACGCGAACCCAAGATCGACTGGTCGTGGTGGTGATCACTGAATTCGGCCGGCGCCTGCGCTCCAATCGCAGCAACGGCACGGACCATGGACGCGGCAGCGTCTTGATGGTGCTCGGGGGCAAGGTCGCCGGAGGCAAAATCTACGGACGCTGGCCGGGGCTCAAAGCGGAGCAGCTGGATGAGGGCGTGGACCTGGCGGTCGCCAACGACTACCGGCAGAGTCTCAGCGAGGTGATCGCTCATTGGCAGGGATCCGCGCAGGCTCCCGGCGTGTTTCCGGGATATCAGCCCGCGCCTAACCTGGGCTTGTTTGCTTGAGCGGCCCTGCGCGCGCCTGCGCCAGCGCGGCGAAGACCCAGATGCAGCCGCCGATCACGACCGCGATGGGCACAATTTTGACGGCCTGCGCCAGCGAGAAATGATCCGACAGGGCGCCGATGAGGGGAGGCGAGAGGGCGTCGCCGAGCAGATGAATGACGAACACTTCCAGGGCGATCGCGGTGGCGCGCTCGGTGGGGGCGACCAGGTTGACGGTGGCCGCGTTGACCGGGCCGGTCGACAGGAACAGGCACAGTTGCGCCGTGACCATGTAGGCCAGGTACAGGGTGTGCGAAGTCGAGGTCAGGGCCATCCACACGAAGGGAGCCGCCACCAGCGTGGCGATCGCGGATAGCCACAGATAGGCCTGCCGCGAATACCTGGCGCAATAATCGCCGAGCCAACCGCCGACGAAAGTGCCGATGAATCCGGTGATCACCACGATGGTGCCGAAGCTGACGGTGGCCTCGCTGCGCGGCATGCCGCGTGCGCGCTCCAGGAACGCCGGCATCCAAACGGCCAGGCCGCCCACGGCAAACGTGTACCCGGCGTATCCGAGAACCGTGAGCACGTACGGCTTGTTGCTTATGAGCCGCCGATAGGCGGCCCACGTGTACTTGCCCATGTTCTCGAGCACAGGCTTGGGCACCGGGATCGCCGCAGGCGCGGCGCCGGCGTCCTGCATGCCGCGCGGCGGGTCGCGCAGCAACAAACACAGCGCCGCCAGCAGCAGACCGGGGAAGCCGGCGACGAAGAAGGCCATGCGCCAGCCATAGTGTTTGTCGACCAATCCGCCGATCACGTAGCCGAGCGCGGAACCGACCGGTATGGCGCAGAAAAAAATCGCCATCACACGGCCGCGTTGGCGCGCGGGAAAGTAATCCGACAGCAGACTCGGCGCGATGGTGACGTAAGCCGCTTCACCCACACCCACGGAGGCGCGCGCCGCCAGCAGGCCCAGGTAACTGCCCGCGAACCCCGACAGCGCCGTGGCGAAGCTCCAGCAGGCCACACCGAACGCGATCAATCGCGGCCGCGATCGCCGATCGCCCAACGCTCCGAACACCGGTGCCGTCAGCGTGTACACCACCAAGAAGCCGGACATGAGGGATCCCAAATTCGCATCCGTCAGTCCCAGATTGGAGTGCTTGAGGCTTTCGATCAGCGCGGAGACGACGTAGCGATCCAGATAGCTGAACAAATTGATGAAGGAGAGAACCGCGAGGCTGAATCCCGCCGAGCGCACCCAGGACTTGTGTGTTTGATCCGCCACGCCCGGTATAGTAACAACGCAGAGCGGTATTCCTGCCGTGGTTTATGCACCGTCATGGTGCATGACGGAGAGTCCTCTTGTCGATTCATGTTGCGCTAAATCACGTCACCCACTATCGATATGACCGTTTGGTGGGCTTGAGCCCGCAGGTGATACGACTTCGCCCGGCGCCGCATTGCCGCACGCGAATTCTGGGTTTTTCGCTCAAGGTGCAGCCCGCCGAGCATTTCATCAATTGGCAGCAGGACCCGCAGGCGAATTACCTGGCTCGATTGGTGTTTCCGGACGAAACCCTCGAGCTTCGAATCGAGGTCGATTTGATCGCCGAGATGTCGGTGCTCAATCCATTCGATTTTTTCCTCACCCCTTATGCGGAGCAGTTTCCGTTCAAGTATGACTCGAACGAGCGCCGGGAATTGGTGCCGTACTTGGTCAAGGCGCCCGCAACGCCGCTCATTGCCGGCTATCTGGCGGGAATATCCCGCGAGCGCTGCCGCACCATCGATTTCCTCGTCGGCCTCAATCAACGCCTCGCCCAGGACATTCGCTATGTGATCCGCCTCGAGCCCGGTGTGCAATTGCCGGAGGAAACGCTGGCGAAGCGCTCCGGATCCTGCCGGGACTCGGCCGCCCTGCTGGTGCAGCTGCTGCGCCATGTCGGTCTCGCGGCGCGCTTCGTCTCCGGCTATCTCATCCAGTTGGTGCCGGATGTGAAGGCCCTCGACGGTCCCGTCGGCGCCAAGGAGGACTTTACCGACCTGCATGCGTGGTGCGAGGTGTACCTGCCCGGCGCCGGCTGGATCGGGTTGGATCCGACTTCGGGACTGCTGGCCGGTGAGGGGCACATTCCGCTGGCGTGCACGCCGGAGCCCTCGGCAGCCGCGCCCATCACCGGAGCGGTCGACGAGTGCGAGACAACGTTCGAGCATCGTATGAGCGTGCGGCGCGTCTGGGAGGCGCCGCGCGTCACCAAGCCTTACAGCGACGCAGAATGGTCGTCCATCGAAGTGTTGGGACACGCGGTCGACGCCGACCTCGAGGCGCAGGATGTACGCCTGACCATGGGCGGGGAACCCACGTTCGTGTCGATCGACGATCCGGATGGGGCGGAATGGAACACCGCCGCGCTGGGTCCCAAAAAGCGCCGCCTGGCGGCCGACCTGTATCACCGCCTGAAGAGCCGATACGCGCCCATGGGTCTGGCGCATTTTGGCCAGGGCAAGTGGTATCCCGGCGAGCAGCTGCCGCGCTGGTCGCTCAACTGCTATTGGCGCAAGGACGGCGAACCGTTGTGGTCAAGTCCGCAGCTGGTCGCCGACGAACGAACCGAGTACCCGGTGACCGAGGACACGGCGCGGCGTTTCCTCGCGCGCGTCGCCGAGGAATTGGGGCTGGATCCGAAGTTCGTATTTCCGGCCTTCGAAGACGCCTTCTACTATCTGTGGCGCGAGCGCCGGCTGCCGGCGAATGTGGATCCACTCGATTCGCGGCTCGAGGACCCCATGGAGCGCGCGCGTCTGGCGAAGATCTTCGAGCAGGGCTTGGAGCGCACGGTCGGCCATGTATTGCCGATTGCACGCACCGCGGACGGCGCCGCGTGGCAGACGGGATCGTGGTTCCTGCGCAGCGATCGATGCTACCTGGTTCCGGGCGATTCTCCGATCGGCTACCGATTGCCGCTCGATTCGCAGCCCTGGGTTCGCACCGGCGAGTACCCCTTCGTGCATCCTCCGGATCCGTCGCAGAGCTACGCCGCCCTGCGGCCGCACGCGGAAATTCGCCGTCAGATCCGCGATCATGCCGCGCCCGCCGCCGCTACGGCGCCGCTGCCGAAAGAATCCGCCGGCGGCATCGCGCGCACCTCGATGTGCGCCGAACCGCGCAACGGCGTGCTGTACATCTTCATGCCGCCGGCGCGCGCGCTCGAGCACTATGTGGAATTGGTGGCGGCGGTCGAAGCCGCGGCGGAGGCGCTCGCACAGCCCGTGATCGTCGAAGGCTACGAGCCGCCAAACGATCCGCGCATCGGCAATTTTCGCGTGACGCCGGACCCCGGGGTCATCGAAGTGAATATCCATCCGTCCGCCGATTGGGATCAATTGACGGATCGGACCACGTTTCTGTACGAAGCTGCGCGCGAATCGCGCTTGACGACCGAAAAATTCATGCTCGACGGCCGGCATACCGGCACCGGCGGCGGAAATCACATCGTACTCGGGGGCGCGAGCACGCCGGACTCGCCGTTTCTGCGCCGTCCCGACCTGCTGCGCAGCCTGCTCGGCTATTGGCACAATCATCCCTCGCTGTCGTACCTTTTTTCAGGATTGTTCATCGGCCCCACCTCGCAGGCGCCGCGGGTGGACGAGGCGCGCAACGATTCGCTGTATGAGCTTGACATCGCGTTTCGCCAATTCCCGAAGCCCGGCGAGACCGTCCCGCCCTGGCTGGTGGACCGTCTTTTGCGCAATCTGTTGATCGATGTCTCGGGCAACACGCACCGAACCGAGTTCTGCATCGACAAGCTGTATTCGCCGGACGGTCCGACCGGACGATTGGGATTGGTGGAGATGCGGGCCTTCGAGATGCCGCCCCACTCACGCATGAGTCTCACGCAACAGCTGCTGCTGCGCGCGATGGTGGCGCGATTCTGGCGCAAACCGTACGCGCCGGCCACCCTGGTGCGCTGGGGCACCGAACTGCATGACCGTTTTTTGATGCCGTACTTCGTCGAGCAGGATTTCGCCGACGTGATCGCGGAAATGCAGCTCGAGGGATATGGCCTGCGCAGCGAATGGTTCGCGCCGCACTTCGAATTCCGCTTTCCCAAGTACGGCGATTTCGCCGTCAGCGGCATGGAGCTCGAACTGCGGCAGGCTCTCGAGCCCTGGCACGTCATGGGCGAGGAGGGCGCACCGGGCGGTGCGGTGCGCTATGTGGACTCCTCGGTGGAGCGGCTGCAGGTCAAAGTGTCGGGCCTCGCGCCGGACCGCTATCGGGTCGCCTGCAACGGCCGCGCCGTGCCGCTGCGGCCGACCGGCCGAGTCGGCGAATACGTCGGCGCGGTACGCTACCGGGCTTGGCAGCCGCCGTCCGCCTTGCATCCGACCATCGGCGTGGACGCGCCGTTGACTTTCGATCTCATCGATTCATGGATGAGCCGTTCCCAGGGCGGCTGTCAGTACCACGTCACCCATCCGGGCGGCTTGAGTCACGAAAAATTTCCGGTCAATTCGTTCGAGGCGGAGAGCCGGCGTTTGGCGCGCTTTTTCCGCATGGGGCACACCCCCGGAACGATTGCGGTTCCGCCCGCATCGGCCGACGCGGAATTCCCGTTCACGCTCGATCTGCGCAAGAGATAGATGATCGACGCGCGGCTTGAATCGTACTTGAGCGATACACGCCGCTACGACGAGCTGCTCAACAGCTCGGGGGATGTCCGCGCGCATTGGCGGCCGCTGATCGACGCCTTGGCGAGCGACGGCGCCGATGCGGTGCGGCGCGGCGTCGAGCTGGCGCGCCGTCTGATCGTGGAAAACGGCGTGACCTACAATGTCTATGCCGACGCCCAGGGCCGGGATCGTCCCTGGGTGCTCGATCCGCTGCCAATCCTGCTGACGGCCGCGGAGTGGCGCGAGATCGAGCTCGGCGTGACGCAGCGCGCGCAGCTCTTCGACGCGCTGCTCGCGGATGTGTATGGGCCGCAGCAACTGCTGGCAGACGGGACGGTTCCAGCGGAGCTGCCGTTCGGCCACCCGAACTTTCTCTGGCCCTGCCATGGCATCACGCCGGCGGGCGGCAAACGGCTGCATGTGTATGCGGTCGACATATCGCGCTCCGCGGACGGCCGCTGGTGGGCGCTCGCCGACAGGACACAGACCCCCTCCGGGCCGGGGTATGCCCTGGAAAACCGCCATATCGTGTCGCGGGTGTTTCCGGATTTGCTGGCGGACCTGGGCGTGCGTTCGCTCGGCAGCTTCTTCGTCGCGCTGCGTGATGATCTGCTGCGGCACGCGCCCGCCGCGGAAGCGCCCTTGGCGGTCGTGCTCACGCCCGGCGCGTTCAACGAAACCTATTTCGAACACGCGTATCTCGCGCGTCAATTGGGTCTGCCGCTGGTCGAAGGACATGATCTCACGGTACGCGGCGACACCCTGTATCTGAAGACCCTCGGCGGTCTGCGCCGAGTGCATGCCATGCTGCGCCGGCTTGACGACGATTTCTGCGATCCGGTGGAGCTGCGCGCCGACTCGGCGCTCGGCGTGCCCGGGCTCATCAGCGTGGTGCGGGCCGGCAGAGTCGTACTGGCCAATGCTCTCGGCAGCGGCGTGCTCGAGTCGGCCGCGTGGATGGGTTTCATGCCGGCGGCCGCGGAGCGGCTGCTGGGGGAGAAATTGCGCCTGCCATCGGTCGCGACCTGGTGGTGCGGCGAGCAGCTCGCGCTCGACTATGTGCTGGACAACCTCGAACGCTTGGTCATCAAGCCGACCTATCCGAATCAGAATTTCGCGACGGTGTTCGGCCGCGATCTCAAACCGCAGGCGCGCGCCGATCTGGCGAGCCGCCTGCGGGCGCGGCCCTATGCGTACGTCGCGCAGGAGCGGCTGGCGTTCTCTCAGGCGCCGGTGTGGCGCAGCGCCGGCGGCAGCGGGAGCACCGCGGGCGGCAAGGGCGGCGCCCAGGGATTTTCGGCCCGCGCGCTCGGCATTCGTGTGTACGCCATCGCGACGGCCGGGGGTTATCGGGTGATGCCGGGAGGGCTCGCGCGCATTGCCGCGGACGCGGCGGATATCGTCTCCATGCAGCGCGGCGGCGGCAGCAAGGACGTCTGGGTGCTGGCGCCGGATCGCAGGTCCATCGACGAGGTGAATGTGGCGAGCGCGGCGGCGCCGGTTCACGCGCGGCATGACGATTTGCCGTCGCGGCTGGCGGAGAACCTGTTCTGGCTCGGCCGCTACAGCGAGAGATGCGAGGACAAGGCGCGGCTGCTGCGCGCGACGCTCGAAGTCCGGCCCAATGCGGTGCTGTGGCCGCAGGTGCAGGGCACTTGCGGGCAGTTCGTCGCACCGGCCCTGTTCGACGAGGTCAATCCCCTGGCCCTGAGCACCGATCTGGAGCGCCTGGGGTCCTGCGCCTCCCAGGCGCGCAGCCGGCTGTCGGCGGAGAACTGGCGCGCCATCAGCGTCCTGCAGCGCGAGTTTCAAGATGCCGCGCGTGCGAAGCGCGATCCGCGCGAGACCCTGGATGTGCTGCTGTTATCGCTGGCCGGCCTCGCGGGCTTCGCGTTGGACGACATGACCCAGGATGACGGCTGGCAGCTGATGATGGTCGGCCGCCGTTTGGAGAGACTGCAGTTCCTGGCCGAACTGTTGTCGCAGCGGCTGCGCTCCGGAGAGACGCCCATGCAGAGCGAATTGGAGTGGCTGCTCGACATCGGCGACAGCACCATCACCTACCGCACACGATATCTCGCGGTGCCGCGCCTTGGCTCGACCATCGATCTCCTGGTATTCGACCGCACCAATCCCCGAGCGCTCGCATTCCAATGGCATGCCATCGAGAATTCGCTGGTGCGGATCGCCGCCTCGCTCGGCGGAGCCCCGGACGACACGCTCGACGAGGCGGTGGCGCTGGTCGAGGAAATGCAATTGAGCGCCGTCGAGGGCGAGGGCGAGGGTTCGATCAGGGCGCGGCAGGAGCTTGCGGAAACCCTGAGCGGATTGAGCACGGCCGCCGGCAGACTGTCCGACCGGCTGTCCCTGAAGCATTTCTCTCTGATCGACGAAAGCGTGCGCACGGTGGCGGCGTGAACGGCGTCGTGCGCTATCGCATGCGCCATCAAACCGTCTACCACTACGGCGGCGACGTCGCGCACTCGCACCAGCTGCTGCATCTGGCGCCGCGCAACTCGCCCAGCCAGGTGTGCCTGTCGCGAAGGATCAGCCTCGACCCGCAGCCCAGCACGCTGCGCGAAGATGTGGATGCGTTCGGCAATTTCGTGACGCGTCTCGAATACGACCTGCCGCACGATCGGCTCGAGGTGCTGGCCGAATCTTCCGTCGCGGTCAGCGCGCCAACGGACGCGGCGCAGAGCGAATCCGCCGCATGGGAGGAGGTGCGCGACTCGCTCTGCTATTCGGGCCGATCGATGAGCGCGGAGTTCTTCGAGGCCTGCCGATTCCGGATGGAGTCGACTTATGTCAGGGTCAAGCAGACTTTCAGCGATTATGCCGAGGATTGCCTGGTGCCGGGCCGCCCGCTGCTGCCGGCGGCGCAAGCCTTGATGCACAAGCTGCATCGCGACTTCACCTATGCGCCGGGCACCACCAATATTCGCACCTCGGTGATCGAGGCGTTCACGGCGCGACGCGGCGTGTGCCAGGACTTCGCGCACATCATGCTCGCCTGTCTGCGATCGCGGGGCCTGGCGGCGCGCTACGTCAGCGGCTACCTGCGGACCACGCCGCCACCGGGGCCGGAGGCGGGCCTGCTGGGCGCGGATGCGTCGCATGCCTGGGTTTCGGTGTTTTGTCCTCCACTCGGTTGGGTCGACCTCGATCCCACCAACGACATGCGCGTCGGCAATGAACATATCGTCGTGGCTTGGGGCCGGGACTTCGGCGATGTCTCGCCGCTGCGCGGCGTCATCGTTGGCGGCGGGCGGCATCGTTTAACGGTTCGCGTTTCAGTGCAGGCGGAGTAAGATCGAAATCGCAAAATCATTTCCTGGAGAATCCGTTGGCCAAGCCGAATTATCGTCACGCGAAGAAGCAAAAAGAGGCTGCCAGGAAGGCTCGCCAAGACGCGAAACAACAGCGGCGGTCGAATGTGCCGGAGGCGGCCGACGCGCCCCTGCCCGCGGAACCCGCGCCCGCCAAACCCGTCCAATGAGATGAACGACTACACGTCGCCCTGGATCGATGATGATCTGGCGATTTTCCGCGATGCGGCGGCGCGATTCGTCGAGGCGGAGATGGCCCCGCACGAGGCCGAGTGGCGCAAGCAGCAAAATGTGGGCAGAGAGATCTGGCGCAAAGCCGGCGCCATGGGACTGCTGTGCACCGATATCACGGCCGACTACGGCGGCGGCGGCGGCGACTTCCGCCATGAAGCGGTGCTCTACGAGGAATTGGGGCGGCGGGGCTTAAGCGGCTTCGGACAAGGCGTGCACAGCATTTGCGCGCATTACCTGGTCAATCACGGAACCCCGGAGCAGAAACATCGCTTCCTGCCGCGCATGGCGAGCGGCGAACTGATCGGTGCCATCGGCATGACGGAGCCCGGAGCCGGTTCGGATCTGCAGGGCTTGAAAACCCGAGCGATCCGGGATGGCGACGATTACGTCATCAACGGCTCGAAGATATTCATCACCAACGGCTATCTCGCGGGTTTGGTCGCCTTGGTCGTCAAGACGCAGCCCGGTACCGGAGCCAAGGGTACTTCGATCCTGATGGTGGAAACGGCAAACCTGCAGGGGTATCGGGTCGGCCGAATTCTCGACAAAATGGGCATGAAGGCGCAGGACACGGCTGAATTGTTCTTTGAAAACGTGCGCGTCCCCGCGGACAATCTGCTGGGCGGCGCGGAAGGCCAGGGGTTTTATCAGCTCATGGGCGATTTGCCCTATGAGCGCGTGCTGATCGCGGTGGCCGCGGTGGCCGCCATGGAAGGGGCGCTCGCCGAAACCATCAAGTACGCCAAGGACCGCAAGGCCTTTGGCAAGAGTATTGCGGAATTCCAGAATACCAAGTTCAAGCTGGCCGAAATCGCCACCAAGACTCACATCGCCCGCGTGTTCGTCGACGATTGCATCGCCAAAGTCGTCGCCGGTACGCTCGACACCGTGACCGCGTCCATGGCCAAGTATTGGACCACGGATACGCAGCAGGAGGTGCTCGATGAGTGCGTTCAATTGCACGGCGGTTACGGTTATATGAACGAGTACCTGGTGTGCCGAATGTTCGCCGATTCGCGGGTGCAGCGAATTTACGGCGGCACCAATGAAATCATGAAGGAATTGATCTCCCGGTCGCTGTAGGCCCGCGTATCCGCAACCCCGCCGCTGTCGCCGCTGTCGCCGCTGTCGCCGCACGGCGACGCCCGGGCCCACATTGCTGCGACTTCACAGATCTTTACCTACCAATCGCTTCAAATAGGGCGGGAATCGCTGAACAATGCCATAACCAAAGGGTCAATTCAGCAATGCACGAGTCTCGCAGAGGTCTGGATTTGGCGATGCGCCGCGCATGGCGCGGGGTGCTCGCGTTGCCTTTGGGCGCGCTGTTGCTGGCGTTCGCGGCCTGCAATGGAACGGCCGTGGTGACGATGACGAGCACGGCATCGCAGGATGTTTTTCTGGCCTACCGGGTCGGGTTGGTGTCGGTGCAGTTGGAAGCCTCGGGCGGCAAGTCGGGACTGGCGGTTCTGCCGGCGAGCACCACCGTCGATTTCGCGTCCTTGACCGATGTGAGCGAAGTGCTGGGTGCGGCCGCGGTCGCCAAGGGCAGCTACACGAGCGCCATCATCACGCTCGACTACAGTTCAGCTCAAATCGTGTATGACAATGGCAGCTTGAACGGCGTCACATTGACTCCCGTAGGCGCGAACGGCCAAGCACTGGGTCAAGTCCAACTCACCGTGAATCTCGATCCGAGCGATCGGTTCAGCGTCGCCACCAACCGGTTATCGCAGCTCGCGATCAATTTCAATCTGGCGGCTTCCAATGTGGTCAATCTGACCAATAACACCGTGACCGTCACGCCGATGTTTGCCGCGAGCGCGACGCCGATCGACTCCAAGCAGGTGCGCATCCGCGGCCCGCTCGCCGGCGTCGCCAACACCGCGACGACGGCCGCCACGAATTCGCTGATCATGGGCATCGCCCCGTTCAGCGCCGCCGCGGGCGGCTCGGGAAAACTCGCGGTGATCTTGAACGGCGCCACCACCTACGAGATCAACGGCAGCCCATCCACCGGCAGCGCCGGCGTGGGGCAGCTCTCGGCCTTGGGCACCGGGGCCGTGACCGTGGCGTACGGTTTGCTGACCAGCGCCGATGTCACCACCACGACAACGACCGCCGGCACGACGAGCAGCACGAGTTCCACCGATCTGTCCTTTACCGCGACGCAGGTATTGGCCGGCAGCAGCGTACAGGGGGGCGGCTTGGATCGGGTGTCGGGAATCGTAACGGCGCGCAGCGGCAATACGTTCGCCATCGAGGACGGAACTCTGATCGCCAACGACGGCAGCAACACCTTCATTGCGGGCACCGCGTTCGTGACGGTCGGCCCCGGGACTGTGATCACATCGTTCGGATCCGGGGCCGCGCAAACCTATACCGCGCAGCAAATATCGGTGGGTTCCCGGGTCGACGCCTTCGGCGTGGCCGCGGGCCAGGCCTCCGGCACCGTGACTCTGGACGCCAGCGCCGGCCGGGTGCGTCTCGATCCGACCACCGGGTCCGGCCTGGTCACCGTGCAGGGCATCGGTGTCCTAGGTCTCGACCTGGTATTTCTCGGCGGCCGGTCGGTCGCGCCTTTCGATTTTCTCGGCAGCGGCGCGCTGCCCGGTCAATACGTGGTGAGCACGCCGTCGCTGGATTTGACGAATTCGACCGTGGGCGCTCCGGTCGTCGTGACGGGACTGACAGGCGCATTCGGCGTGGTGGCGTCGGATTTCAATGCGACGAGCCTGCTCGACCCGACCACGATCAACGCAGAATTGGTGGTCGATTGGGGCGCGGGAACGGCCGCGCCGTTCACCACCTACGACAGCACCGCGATCGATCTGGATGTGCGCAACAGCAGCATCTCGGGAAGGCATCAGATCGAGGTCGGCGCGCAAACGTTCGACGTCGCCGGGTTGTCTTCGGATGTCCTGATCATGCCGAATCCGACGGCCTCGAACACGGTATTCGCCATCGGCCACGCGGCCTCATCGACGATCGAGAGCTTCAACACCTATGCGGCCTTCATCACGCAGCTGCAGGCGGAGCTGAACGGCACGACATTGGCGACGGGGATAACGGCCGTGGGGCAATACACCGAATCGACTTTTTCATTTGCCGCGACGAGTATTACACTGGTCTTGAATAATTGAAGTTTCACTCAAGTGCAGGCATGCGTTGCTAGATCCCAGAGTCACCCGCCGCGATTTCCTCAAGGCAGCATCGCTGCTGGCGGTGCCGGCGATCCGCCCCCGCGCCGCGAACGGCGCGGCAGCCCCCGCGCCGGCGGCGCCCGGCTGCTACGCATACGTGGGCACGTACACGCCGAACGGCGGCGGCATTTACCTGTTCGCAATGGACTCGGCGAGCGGCGCGCTGACGCAGGTGCAGGTGTTCGACGACATTCGAAATCCGTCCTGGCTCGCCGTGAACCCGGCGCAGACACGCCTGTATGCGGTCAGCGAAATCGACAACTATCAAGGGACTCACAGCGGCGCCGTGGTCTCCTACGCGATCGACAGCGAGAGCCTGCAGATCCGGCGACTGGGCGCCGTCAGTTCGGCGGGCACCACCCCCACGCACCTGAGCGTGCACCCATCCGGCAAGTTCGTGTTCGTCGCCAACTACGGCGGCGGCAATGTCGCGGTTTTCCCGGTGGGTCCGGACGGCGCGCTCGGCGCGGCCACCGACGTCAGACCGAGCGTGGGTCCCCGGCATCATGCGCGGGCGGTGGACGATCCACCCGGACAATTCGCGGTCAGCGATCACGACAGCCCGCATGTGCACATGGTGGCGGCGGATCCCAGCGGACAATTCGTCATCGCGAACGATGCGGGGCTGGACCTGACCCTGGTTTGGCGATTCGAAGCCCAGACCGGGCGGCTGCTGCCCGCCGAGGCGCCCGTGGTCGCCGCGCCTTCCGGCGCCGCGCCGCGCCACTTCGTGTTCCATCCCAACGGCCGTTTTTTCTATAACTTGTACGAGCACGATGCCAGGATCGCCGTCTACGATTATGACGCCTTGAAAGGCAGGCTCAAACCCAAGCAGCTCGTGTCGACCTTGCCGCCGAAGTTCGCCGGCAGCAATCTGTCGGCGGAAATTCTCATCACTGCCGACGGCCGGTTCCTGTATGCGTCGAATCGATTGCACAACACCGTGGCGATTTTTGCGGTGGCGAAGGACGGCCAGCTGCGGATGATTTCGGAATCCTGGGTGCATGCCGATTACCCGCGCTGCCTGGCGATCGATCCCGGCGGCGAGTTCCTCTACTCCTGCAACCAGAAGGGAGATTCGATCACGTCGTTTCGCATCAGCCCGGCCACCGGCGGGCTGCAGTTCACCGGCCGCTTCGAACCGGTGGGGAGCCCCGCGGCCATGATCATGCTGAAGCGTACCTAACCGTCTATAATGAAGCCGGGTGCGTTCGCGCAAACGGGTTGAATCCTATGCAAATTGCGATGATCGGCTTGGGGCGCATGGGCGCCAACATGGCGCAGCGCCTGCTGCGCGGCGGCCACACGGTCGTGGGTTACGATCCCGCCGATGCGGCTCGTGCGGCGCTCGAAAGCAAGGGCGCGGATTCGGCCGCCTCGCTCGAACAAATGGTGGCCAAACTGGCCGCGCCGCGGGTCATTTGGCTGATGGTGCCGGCCGGCGCGATCACCGACAGCACCATCACCGCACTGATGCCGCTGCTCGCCGCGGGCGACACCATCATCGACGGCGGCAATTCAAATTATCGCGACACGCAGCGCCGCGCGGCGGCGGTGGCGACGAGGCAGATTCACTACGTCGACTCCGGCACCAGCGGCGGCGTGTGGGGGCTCGCCGAAGGCTACAGCTTGATGATCGGCGGCGACGAGGCGGTGGTCGAGCGTTTGCGCCCGATCTTCGAGGCCCTGGCGCCGGCGCCGAATCGCGGCTGGGGCCGCGTCGGAGCCGTCGGTTCCGGTCACTACACCAAGATGATTCACAACGGCATCGAGTACGGTTTGATGCAAGCCTACGCCGAGGGCTTCTCCATACTGCAGCACAAGGCCGAGTTCGATCTCGACTTGCACCAGATCGCCGAAATCTGGCGCTACGGCAGCGTCGTGCGCTCCTGGCTGCTGGATCTGACCTCCAACGCGTTGGAGAAGAACCCGACTCTGCACGGAATCGCCCCCTACGTGGCGGATTCGGGCGAGGGCCGCTGGACCGTCGCGGAGGCCATCGAATTGGGCGTGCCGGCCTCGGTCATCACCCTGTCATTGCTGGAGCGCCTGCGCTCGCGCGATGCCGATTCGTTCACCGACAAGCTGCTCTCGGCCATGCGCAATCAGTTCGGCGGCCACGCGATCAAAGAAGAATAAAGGCCAAATAAAGGCCAAGGCGCGTCGCCGCCGGCCCACGCGGCGGCTCCCAAGCGCGGCGGCTCATCCGGAAATTCCGGACTGGTGGCGGCTCACGGCGTCGCCGTCGCCGATTTTGAGTTCTCTGAAAACGACGGTCGACGCGACGGTCAATGCGCCGAGGGCCAGCAGCGCCAGATGAATGCCGCGGATCATGTCCTCGGCGCTCGCGTGCAGCCGATCGGGGATGAACAGCGCGGCGGCGAGCGATGCGGCGGCCACGCCGAAGCTGACCGCCATTTGTTGAACGGTGCTCGCGATGGTGCTGGCGCCGCTGGCCTCGCGCTCGTTGACGTCGGCATAGGCCAGAGTGTTCATGCTGGTGTATTGCAGCGAGGTGAGGAAGCCGTAGGCGAAGGCCATCAGCACGATCAGCCATGCCGGTGTGCGGGCATCGATTGCCGAGAACAGGAAAATCATCAAACCCAATGCGACGGTGTTCACGATCAACACCCGGCGGTAGCCGAATCTCCTCAAGATGAGCGGCATCGCGAGCTTCAGGGTCATCGCGGCCAATGCCTGCGGCATGATGAGCAACCCGGATTGGATCGGCGTGAAACCCAGGCCGACTTGATACAGAAGGGGCAGAAGAAAGGGAATTCCGCCTATGCCCAATCGTGTGAACAGGTTGCCGGTGACGGCGACGCGGAAACTGCGAATGCGCACCAGGCCCAGGCGCAGGAGGGGGTACTTGGTGCGCACGGTGTTGAGACCATAGGCGCCCAGCAGCGCGGCGGAGATCGCCAGCAATCCCAGGATCTCACGTCCGCTCAAGGAAGTTTCGCCGAATACTTCCAGCACATAGGACAGCAGCGAAATACCGGAGCCGAACAGCACCAGGCCGACGATGTCGAGCGGGTGGTTGCGTTTCTCGCGGTAATTCGGCAGATGCCGGTAGACCATGTAAAGGCCGCATAAGCCGATCGGGATGTTGACGAAGAAGATCACACTCCAATGAAAATACTTGATGATCAGGCCGCCCAAGAGGGGCCCGAGCATGGGACCGATCAGACCCGGAATGGAGACGAAGCTCATGGCGCGGATGAGCTCGGATTTGGCAAAGGTCCGCACCATGGTGAGGCGTCCCACGGGGAGCATCATGGCGCCGCCGCATCCCTGCAATATGCGGCAGGCGACCAGCCAGTGAATATCGGTCGAGATGCCGCAGAGAAACGAGCCGAGAGTGAAAATGCCGATCGCGGATGCAAATACCCGCCGCGTTCCGAAACGATTGGCCATCCATCCGCTGATGGGGATGAACACCGCGAGACTCAGCGTGTAGCTCGCCAGCACGGCCTTCATGCTGAGCGGCGGTACCCTGAGCGCCTGCGCGATGGCGGGGACGGCGGTATTCAGGATCGTCGTGTCCAACGACTCCATGAAAAAGCCGACCGACACCAGCCAGGGCAGCAGCCGCTTGGCGATGTCGCTGGGGGTCCCGGTGCCGCGTGCTTGCAATGGTGAGCGGCGGCCTTAAGCGAGCGCCGCATCGACGATGAGCTGCGCCTCGGCTATCAGCCGGGACAAATGCGCCGCGTCGTGAAAACTCTCGGCATAAATCTTGTAAATATCTTCGGTTCCCGAGGGCCGCGCGGCGAACCAGCCGCCGCGCGAGGTGACCTTCACCCCGCCGATGGCGGCATCGTTGCCGGGGGCGTGCGTCAGAATCTGATCGATGGGCTCGCCGGCGAGTTCCGCGCTGTGCACTTGCGCACGGTCGAGTAGCCCGAGCTTTTTCTTCTGCTCCGCGTTCGCCGGGGCGTCCACGCGGTTGGCGAAGACCGCGCCCATTTCCCGGGTCATGGCGCCGTACGCCTCGCCGGGATCGCGTCCGGTGCGCGCCGTGATCTCCGCCGACAGCAGCGCCGGCACCACGCCGTCCTTGTCCGTGGTCCACACGCCGCCGTCGAGACGGCTGAAGGAAGCGCCGGCGCTTTCCTCGCCGCCAAAACCCAGGCTGCCGTCCAAGAGCCCGCTCACGAACCACTTGAACCCCACCGGCACCTCGTAAAGAGTGCGGCCGAGGCGCTGGCTGACTCGATCGATCATGGCGCTGCTCACCACGGTTTTGCCGACGGCCGCGTCCGCCCGCCAGCCCGGCCGATGGCGAAACAAATAGTCGATCGCCACCGCGAGGTAATGATTCGGCGGCATCAAACCGCTGCTGGCGGTGACGATGCCGTGGCGATCGTGGTCGGTATCGCAGGCAAAGGCTATGTCGAACTTGTCCTTGAGGCCGATGAGCCGCTGCATGGCATACGCAGAGGAGGGGTCCATGCGAATCTTCCCGTCCCAGTCGAGGGTCATGAAACGAAACGTGGGATCGACCTCGTCGTTGACCACGGTGAGATCGAGCCGATGAACCTCCGCGATGCGCGCCCAGTAGTGCACGCCGGCTCCCCCCAGAGGATCGACTCCCATGCGGATGCGCGAGCCGCGGATCACGTCCATATCCAAGATGGCGCCGAGGTCGGCTACGTAGGCCTGCAGATAGTCGTGCGCGTGGGTGGTGGCGGCGCGGCGCGCCGCGGCGAACCCAATTCTCGCAATCGTATCGCTGCTCGAGCGCAGCAATTCGTTTGCCCGCGTCTCGATCCACCCGGTGACGTCGGAGTCCGCCGGTCCGCCATTCGGCGGGTTGTACTTGAAACCGCCGTTGTCGGGCGGATTGTGCGAGGGTGTGATGACGATACCGTCGGCGAGGCCGGACTTGCGGCCGCGGTTATAGCCCAGGATGGCGTGCGACACGGCCGGCGTCGGGGTGTATTCGTCGCCCGCCGAGACCATAACGTCAACGCCGTTGGCGGCGAGAACTTCGAGCGCACTTGCGAAGGCAGGCGCCGAGAGCGCGTGGGTGTCGAACCCGATGAACAGCGGCCCTAAGATGTTCTGCCGCCGGCGATACTCGCAAATGGCCTGACTGATCGCGAGGACGTGAAATTCGTTGAAACTCGAGTGGAACGAGGAGCCGCGATGGCCCGAAGTACCGAAGGCGACTCGTTGCGCCGCGATGCCGGGGTCGGGCCGCTCCGTGTAATAGGCGGTGATGAGCCGCGGCACGTCCACCAGCGACGCGGCCGGCGCGGCATGGCCGGCTTCGGGGTTGAGCTGCGGATTCAAGAGGTCGCCAGTGCCGCGCTCTTGTCGGCGATACGCCGCAGCAGCTCGGCCCATGACTTGACGAACGATTCCGCTCCCTCCAATTGCAAGCGCGCGGCGAGCGCGTCGATGTCTATGCCGGCGCCGGCAAAACGCGCGAGCACCTGTTCGGCGTCGCCGCCGTCCTTCGCCATGACGGTCTTGACGCTGCCAGCGGCGGCGAACGCCAACAAGGTCTTCTCCGGCATGGTGTCGATGGTGTCAGGGGCCGCCAGGGCCTCGACATACAGACCGGGCGGCGCCTTCGGGTCCTTGGTTCCCGTGCTTGCCCAGAGCATGCGCTGTTTACGGGCGCCGGCGGCTTCGAGGTCCCGCCAGCGCCGGGTAGCGAGCAATTCACAGTGTGCGCGGTAGGTGCGGGCGGCAATGGCGATACCGAGCCGATTGCGCAATTCCACCGGCACCTTGTCGCCGACGGCGCGGTCCCAGCGGCTCACGAACAACGAGGCGACCGAATTCACGCGCGGATCGAGCCCAGCGGCGACGCGGCGCTCGATGCCCCGCAAGTACGCCTCGGCAATGCTCAAATAATGTTCGCGCGAGAACAGCAGGGTCACGTTCACCGGCACTCCCGCGAAAATCGCCGCTTCGATGGCGGGCACGCCGGCAGGCGTACCGGGAATCTTGATGTACAGATTCGGCCGGTTCGCTTGGCGGTGAATGCGCAAAGCAGCCTCGATCGTGGTCTTGGTGTCGTTGGCGAGCAGCGGCGAGACTTCCATGGAGACCCAGCCGTCGATCCCTTCAGTGCGGTCGAACACCGGCCGGAACAGATCGGCGGCGCGGCGCAGGTCTTCCAGAGCCAGTTCGACGAACAGCTCCTCGCCCTCGAGGCCGGCGTGCGCCTTTTGGCGGATCCCGGCGTCGTACGCCGATGTATTGCCGATCGCCTCGTCGAAAATGGTCGGATTCGAGGTGAGGCCGGTGACCGACAGTTCCTCGATGTAGCGGCGCAAGGTGCCGTTGTCGAGGATCTCGCGCGTAATGTTGTCGAGCCAAAGGCTTTGTCCCAAATCGTGCAGGCTTTTCGTGATGGTCATGGCGGTACCTGGAAGTCGGATAATGTGTGGTGGATGAGGTCTTCGATGCGTTCGATGGTCATGTCGGGCGCCGGTTGCACGGAATTGGACTCCGGGGCGAGAGCGTAGTGCCCTTGGCGGACGAAAACCGCCGTCAGTTTATCCCCAAGGATCGATTTCATGGCTGCGAGCAAGTTCGGTTTGTCGTCGACCATGACATAGTGATTCGCCGGGTAGCGTTCCTGCACGTGGTCGAGCACGCGTTCCTTGTGCACGTAAATCATGACGCGGCCTTCGACCGCATCCCAGATTCCCGAGCGTTGAATCTTGCGCGGTTGAAAGACGACGTCGCCGTCCGACAGTATCGCGGGACGACCGAGCGTACTCAAGTGAGCAACCGCCTCGAGCGCGCGCGGGAACAACCGCGCGGCAAAGGGATACTCCAGCATGAACTGCGACATTTGCAGCAATTCCGGGTCGTCGTCGAGCCCGGCGCGAAATGCCTGCAGACTGCCCAGGTAGTCGGCAAGCCCGAGTTGCTCGCGCACTCGGGCGAAGATCGCCCAGTAGCGGGTGCGTTGCGCGGCGCCGAACGACCGTTCCAGACGATCGCCGAGATCCGCGGCAAAGCGATCGTTGTCCAACAGGGTGTTGTCCACATCCAGCAGGAAGACCACCTCGCCGGACTTCAGCACGGCAGGGACTTCTCAGGTTGGGGGTCGCGCCACGCATCCGCGTCGTTGACGATATCGGCCGCCGCGGCGGGCCCCCAGGTTCCGGGCGCATATTCCAGCACCGCCGGCGGCGCCGCCAATACCGGATCCACCACGCGCCACGCCGCTTCGACGCAGTCATCCTGGGTAAAGAGCGTGGTGTCGCCGCGGATGGCGTCGCCCAACAGACGCTCGTAGGGCGATTTCTCGCGCTCGGAGTGGTGGCGGGCCACCAGTTCGACCGGCTCGCCGTGCATCTGTTCGCCGTTTTGCTTCACCAGCGCGCCCGCACTGATCACCACCTCGGGGCTCAAGCGGAGACGAAAATAGTTGGCCGGCATGGCGTCGTTGGGATCGAAAATCGACAGGGGCGGGCGCTTGAGCGTCACCGTGACTTCCGTGGCGCTGATGGGCAAACTTTTTCCGGTTCGAATGTAGAACGGCACGTCCGCCCAGCGCCAGGTGTCGATGTGCAGCCGCAGCGCAGCGAAGGTCTCGATCTGCGAGTCCTTGGCCACTCCGGGTTCGTCGCGATACCCCTTGAATTGGCCGCGTACGACCTCCTTCGGGTCGAGCGGCCGCATGGCGCGGAACAGGCGCAGCTTTTCCGCTTGCATGGCTTCCGGTTCGTGGCCGGTGGGGGGATCCATCGCCAGCAGCGCGATGACCTGCAGCAAGTGGTTCTGCACCACATCGCGAATCGCTCCGACCTCTTCGTAGAAGGCGCCCCGGCCTTGCACGCCGAATTGCTCGGCCATGGTGATTTGCACGTCCCGCACGTAGTGGCGATTCCATACGGGCTCGAGAAAGGAATTGGCAAAGCGAAAATACAGAATGTTCTGCACCGCCTCCTTTCCCAGATAGTGATCGATCCGGAATATGGCGGGCTCCGAAAAAACCTGGTGAAGCGTGCGATCCAGCGCCTGCGCCGTCTTAAGATCGCGGCCGAACGGCTTCTCGACGATGACCCGCGCATTGTCGGCGCAGCCGGACTTGGCGAGGCCCTGCACCACGCTGGCAAACATGCTCGGCGGAATGGCCAGGTAGTGGATCGGCCGGGCGGCGGATCCGAGCGTCTGCTTCAACCGTTCGAAGGTCGCTTGAGCGCCGTAATCGCCGTCCACGTAGCGCAGCAGCGCCGCCAGTTTCGCGAAGCACCCGGCGTCGAAGCCGCCGTGCGCCTCGATGCTTTCGCGCGCGCGCGCCTTGAGCTTGTCGAGCGTCCAGCCCGCGCGCGCCATGCCGATGATGGGAATGTCGAGGCCGCCGCGGCTGACCATGGCGTACAGGGCCGGAAAGATTTGCTTGTAGGCCAGGTCGCCCGTGGCGCCGAAAAAAACGAAGGCATCGGATTCGGATCCGTTCATCGGCGTCCCGCCCCGAGCTCGCGGCGCAGGCGCTCCACTTCTTCCATCAGTTCGAGCGCCAGCGCGACACCGGCGAGATTGAGCTCGAGATCGCGCTCGAGGCGCAGTGCGAGACGCGCGCGACGCAAAGCGGCGCCGGTGAAGTGCCATTCGACCGCGCTGATTTCGACCACGCTGAGCACTCCCTCCTCGACGAATTCCACGATATGCCGTTCATCGACGGCGCACATCCGGCTCAAGTCCCTGACGGTGAGCACCGCGGATTCCTCGAATATGGCGCCGGAAAGCGCCTGATCTTGCGGTGAGGACATGATGCTTACACTCCGAGATGCACACGGGGATTGAAGGGCAATGCCGCGGCCATGGCCGCATAGGCGGCCTTGGCCTTCTCGTCGTCGGCGGCGGGGAGCGCAATCTGCAGAACGACATAAAAGTCGCCGGGCGGGGAGGCGGGTATGCCGCGGCCCTTCAGCCGCAACTTGCTGCCGGCGTGCGAGCCCGCAGGAATTTTCAGGTCCACCGTTCCGCCGGGCGTGGGCGTTTTCACCGTGGCGCCGAGCGCGGCTTCCCACGGAGCAACCGGCAGGTCGAGATACAAATCGCGGCCGTCGATTCGATACACGGGATGCGGCTGAAATTCGACTTCGATGTACAAATCGCCGGGCTTGCCTTCTCCATGCGGGCGCGCACCCTGACCCGCCAATCGAATATGCTGGCCCGCGAGAATGCCCTTGGGCACTTGGACATTGAGCACGCGCTCCTTCGACACGAGCCGGCCCTCGGCGTCTATCTCGGGGACGCGCAAGCTCAACTGCCGCGTACCGCCGCGCAGCGTCGCCTCGAGATCGAGCAGCACTTTCGCGTGGTGGTCTTCGCCGTGTCCCGGACGGAATGCGCCGCGGCCGCCCGATTCCGCCCGCGAGCGGGCACCAAACAGCGACTCAAAGAAGTCGCTGTAGTCCGAATCGCGGGCACCGGCCCCGCTGAATTCGAACCCCGTGCCCCAATCGGGGGGCGGACGAAACTCTTCGCCGGGGCGAGGTCCCTGTCCCAATTGATCATAAGCGGCGCGCTTCTCGGGACTCTTCAGCACTTCATAGGCCTCGCCGACCTCCTTGAAGCGGGCCTCGGCGTCCTTTTCCTTGCTCACGTCCGGGTGATATTTGCGCGCGAGCTTGCGGTAGGCCTGTTTGATCTGCGCCTCGGTGGCGTCGCGCGCCACACCCATCACCTTGTAATAATCCTTGAACTCCATCTTACCTGCCAATGGGTTAATCGCGGCTCACGCCGAAGAATACTATGCACCACGCCCGGCCGATCAATATTACGATGCCGGTGCGCTAAAGCTGATAGGCCACGGTCAAAAGCAGGCCTTCGCCGAGATCGCGCCACAGGCCGGGCGTGCGGCCTTCGAAGGGCTGCGAGCCGGGAATCAAGCCGAGAATCCACTCCGCCAGCCAATCGATTTCGCGCGCACCGTAGAAAACGACGGCGCATTCGTAGTTCAGGAGCAGACTGCGCGAATCCAGATTGACCGAGCCACAGAGGGCCAGGCTCTGGTCAAAAACCACGCCTTTGGCATGGATCATGTACGGCAGCAAATGAATGCGGACGCCGGCGGCGCTGAGGGCGCGCAACGCCCGGTTGCGCACAAAATCCGCCAAGCGGTGATTCGAGACTGCGGGCAGGACCAGGTCGATTCTCACCCCCCGCCGCGCCGCCAGGCGCATCGCCGTTTCCAGACCGGCATCGGGAACGAAGTACGGGGTGACGGCGAGCATGCGTTCGCGGGCTTGGAAACAAGCGCCGATCAACAATGCGTACACGGTATCTTCGGCCTGGTCCGGACCGCTAGGTAGATACTGCGCTCGACCGACCGCAAAATCCGGTCGGGACGCAGAGCTCCCCGCCGCGGCGCCGTGCGCGGCGGGCGCGGGGGGCGCGGGGGGCACGACGGGCCGACCGCCGGCCGCGACCCAATCGGACTCGAATTGTTCGGCGGCGGCAGCCGCCACCGGCCCGTGCAGGTCGAAGGACAAATCGCGCCAGGGTTTGGTGCCGCCCTGCCCGGTGAAATATTCCGCGGCGATGTTTCTGCCGCCCGCCCACAGGTGCGCTGCGTCGGCAATGACCATTTTGCGATGATTGCGCAAATTGCGCGGCCCCTGAGTCTTGCGCGCGAACAGGGGACTGAATATCTCGGTTTCAATGCCCGCCAAACTCAAGCGGTGGAAGGAGGCGCGCGGCAGCTGGAGCGCACCGACACCATCGATGAGCAACCGCACTTGTACGCCGCGCCGCGCGCACTCGATCATGCGCTGCAGCGCATCGCGGCCGAAGGGATCGTTGCCCAGAATGTAAGTGCAGATGTCCAGGCGCCGGACCGCGCTCGACATGACGGCAAACAAGGCGGCGGCCGATTCCTCGCCGTCCTGATGCATATGCACCGGGGCGGGCGCGCACGGCGCCAGGCCGAAACTCTCGATCAAATCCTCGGCCCAGTGGGCGCAATGCGACCCGACTCCGCAGCCGCGCAGCACCCGGCGCGGCAGCTTGCGGCGCCCAAACAAGAGATACATGGGCAAGGCCAGATAGGGCAGCGCGATCATACCCAGAACCCACGCGATGGCGATGGACGGCGGACGACGCTCGCGTTCCACGCGCGTGGTCAGAACATAGGTCAGCACGCTGATCAGGATGACCAGGGAATGAAGAGTGACTCGCGGAATCCAGGCATTCACGGGCTAAGCGCTCACACACGTTCCAGCTGCCGCAGCACCGCCGGCACGAGGTCGGGCAGATCTTCGGCGAGCAATCCGGGACCGAATGCGGCTGCCGCGGCTCCATGCATCCAGACGCCGGCCGCGGCGGCCAGAAACGCATCCATGCCCTGTGCCAGCAGACCCAATATCAATCCGCCGAGAACATCGCCGGAGCCCGCGGTGGCGAGGCTCGCGGGCGCGTTGGTGTTGACGACGGCGCGGCCGTCCGGGGAGGCGACGACGGTGTCCGCGCCTTTCAGCACAATGACCGCGCCGCATTGCCGCGCGGCCGCCCGGGCGCGGTCCAGCTTGCCGCCTGCGACGGAAAATAGCCGTGCGAATTCGCCGTCGTGCGGAGTCATGACGCACGGCCCGCGGATGGCGCGGGCGAGATCGGCCGCCTTGGAGGCGAAGACGGTAATCGCATCCGCATCGAGCAGCACCGGCCGCGCGGTCCGCAGAACCTGCAGCGCCGCTTCGCGGGTCGCATCGTCGACGCCGGCGCCGGGCCCGATCAGGAAGGCCGTATAGCGCGCGTCGGAGAGCAGGCGCGTCAAGTCGCCGGGCTCGGACAGCGGCCGGACCATGATGCTGGTGAGGGCCGAGGCATACAGCGGGAATGCGATTTCCGGCACGGCAATGGTCGTGAGACCGGCGCCGATGCGCGCCGCGGCGCGCGCCGCCATGCGCGCCGCGCCGGTCATGGGATAACCGCCGCACAGCAGGGCATGGCCTCGCGTGTATTTATTTCCCGCGGAGGTCGCCCGCGGCAAATCCGCGCGCCACAGGTCCGGATGGTTCTCCCAGGCGTCGACGGCGAGCGAATCGAATACGGCGGGCGGAATGCCGATGTCCGCGACCACGATTTCTCCGCATAAATCCCGCCCCGGCAACAACACATGACCCGGCTTCTTGCGGGCGAAGGTAACGGTGCAGGCCGCCGGCGCAGCGCCCACGTTTTCGCCGCTGTCGCCCATTACTCCGCTCGGTACGTCGATCGCGACCAGCGGCAAGCCGCGTCGAGTGACAGCCATCAGCGTATCGACCACCGGGCCCTGCAGAGGCCGGCTCAGGCCCGACCCGAACAAGGCGTCGACGACCAATGCGGCGCCGTCGATCGCCGCGGGGGTCACCGCCGCGATGGCGCCGCTCCAGCGCATGGCATGCAGCCGGGCGTCGCCGCGCAGCTCCTGCCGGTCCCCCAGCAAGGCGATGCGCACCGGCCAGCCGGCTTGCGCCAGGGCGATGGCGACGACAAAACCGTCGCCGCCGTTGTTCCCGGGGCCGCACAGCACGGCGACGGGCCGGGGCGACCAGCGGCGTGTGATTTCGCGCACCACGGAGTCGCCGGCATTCTGCATGAGCTGCGACCCGGGCGTGCCCGCCGCAATCGCCGCACGATCCGCCGCGGTCATTTGAGCAACGCTCAGCAGCGCCGTTTGGTTCGGAAGCGCATGCGTCATCAGCTGCCGACCAGCGCGCCGACCGTGGTGGTAACCGCCATCGCGAGCGCACTCCAAAATGCCACGCGCAGCGCACCCGTGCGCACATCGGCTCCCCCGACCTTTGCGGACCATCCGCCGAGCAACAGCAAACATGCGAGAGACACGATCACGATGGATATCATGAGATAACGCGGCGGCGCCAACGCAGCCACCAGCAGGGGAAGGAGGGCGCCGCTCGCGAAGCTGCCGGCCGACGCCCATGCGGCCTGCAGGGGACGCGCTCCGGCACCGGCGAAGAGTCCGAGTTCATCGCGCGCATGCGAGCCCAGGGCATCGTGCGCCATGAGTTGCGCGGCCACTTGCGCGGCAAGGTTGTGATCGAGCCCGCGGCGCACATAGATCTCGGTCAATTCGCGGCGCTCGCCGGCAAAGTCGACTTCCAGCTCGGCGCGCTCCTGCGCCAAAGCGGCGGCTTCGGTGTCCGCTTGCGAATGCACGGAAACGTATTCGCCGGTCGCCATCGACATGGCGCCGGCGACCAACGCCGCCGTTCCGCTCACCAGGACATTAGCGTGCGAAACATGCGCCGCCGCGACTCCCAGGATCAAGCTGGACGTCGAAACGATGCCGTCGTTCGCCCCCAGCACACTGGCGCGTAGCCAGGCGATTCCGCCCATGGTATGGCGTTCATGACTTCGCGGACGCATGGCGCTACGCTACACCTTTGCGAGGCGCAGCGCACGAGCCCAAGGCCGGCTCAGACGATCAACAAAATTCCGGCAATCGAGCTCAAGCCCAGCACCATTTTATCGAATAGCTGTTGATTGATGCGCATCAGCAGCCAGCGGCCGACGAATGCACCGAGCAGCACGGCCGGCGCCAACATCAAGTTGAATTCGAAGCTCTGCGCGGTGATCAAGCCGAGCCCGACCATGAAGGGTACCTTGAAGAGATTCAGCACCATGAAGAAAACGGCCGCCGTACCCACGAATTGCATTTTCGGCAGGCGCATGGCGATCAGATAAATCGCCATCAGCGGACCGGCCGCATTGGCGATCAATGTGACGAAGCCGGCGACCACGCCTACGCCCGCCGCGAGGCTCCAGTGCCAGGGCCCTGTGGACTCCCGGGATTGGACCGTCAGGTATCGCCGCCAATACCCCAGCACGCACAGGGAAACGATGATCGCGCCGATCATGATCCGCGCGGTTCCGTCGGAGATGAACCTGAGCGCGAAATATCCGAGCACGACGCCGGCCGCCGTCCAAGGCAGGAGTTTCCACACATACCGCCATTGCGTGTGAGTCCGGTAGGAGAATACCGCGACGAAATCGCCGAAGATCAGCAGCGGCAGCACCAGCCCGCTCGCCTGTTTGCTGCTGGGAAAGACGTGCGTGAACAGAGCCACGGAAAGAATGCTCAGTCCGGTGATGCCGGCCTTCGATACGCCGACCATGAAGGCACCCAGAACGGCGCATATCCACTGCAGAGGTTCGGCTATCATATTGCGAGCTTACCGCGCGCAGCGACTATTCAAATGCCGAACTTGTACCTAGATACCGCGGAACCCGCGGCACCGACACCGGGCCTCGACGGCGACGCGCATGCCGACGTGGCGGTGGTCGGCGGGGGCATCACCGGATTGTCGACCGCGCTGCATCTGGCGGAGCAGGGCGCAAAGGCCGTGCTGCTGGAGGCCGAGGAGCCGGGGTGGGGCGCATCCGGCCGCAACGGCGGTCAAGTCAATCCGGGCCTCAAGCATGATCCGGACACGGTGGAGCGCGACTTCGGCAGCGACTTGGGCGGGCGCATGAACGCCCTCGCCGGCGCGGCTCCCGCGTTCGTCTTCGATCTGATCAAGCGCCACGGCATCCGTTGCGATGCGCGCCAAAACGGGACGCTGCGCGCGGCGAACGGCGCGAAGCACGCAGCGCAAGTGCGCGCATCCGCGGAGCAGCTCGCCCGCCGCGGCGCTCCGGTCGAGATCTTGGAGGGTGCATCCCTCGCGGCAGCGACCGGCACGGCGCGCTACCGGCTCGCAATGCTGGATCGGCGCGGCGGAGACTTGAACCCCTTGAGTTATGCGCGCGGCCTCGCGCGCGCCGCCTCGAGCGCCGGCGCCGCCGTGCACGGCGGCACGCGGGCGCTGCGCATGACGAGGGCCGGCGCCCTCTGGCAAGTCGGCACCGCCGCCGGAACCGTGTCCGCTCGGCAAGTCGTTCTGGCAACCAACGGCTACACGGATAATCTATGGCCGAATTTGCGGCGCACGATCGTCCCGCTATTCGGCGCGATCGCGGCCACGGAACCCCTTCCCGAGACCGTCGCGCGCGCGGTGATGCCGAGTCGAGCGGTGCTGTACGAGAGCGGCACGGTCACGGTCTATTACCGGCTGGATGCCCAGCAACGCTTGCTGATGGGCGGCCGCGGCCCCCAGCGCGAGATATCCGCCGCATCGAGCATTCCTCATTTGCCGGCCTATGCCCGAATGCTGTGGCCCGTCCTCGAGGAAACGCGGTGGACCCATGCATGGGGTGGGCGCTTGGCGATGACGGCGGATCAGTATCCGCACATCCATGAGCCCGCCGACGGCGTGTTGGTCTGCCTGGGCTATAACGGCCGCGGAGTCGCGATGAGCACGGCCATGGGTGCGCTCATCGCGCGGCGCATCACGAACCGGTCATCCGGGTTCGACATGCCGATCACCCGAATGAAAGGCATCCGTCTGCACGCGATGTGGCCGCTCGGTGTGCGCGCCGCCATTGCCTATGGCCGGCTCAGCGATTTTCTCGGGATCTAGCAGCCGGTTCAGGCTGCTGCGCGCGCATCAATTGTCGGTGTAGTACTGGCGCAGCCGGTGCAAGTCGATGATGACGTCGAAGCGCTGGTCGGCCGGCAGCTTGGGACCCAACGAAAAGTCGTAGCGAACGTCGAGATTTGCGATCTCGGGATGCAGGTCGTGCATCGCGCGCTTGAACATTTCCTTCGGCACCCATTCCGAGTTCGACGAGAGCGAGCCGAATTCGTCATGGTAGATGGTCGCGGTGGACAGGTCGGCCGGCGTCGAGGTGATGGCAAATATGCGCGGGTGGGAACGGTCCAGGCGCACTTGCTTCGCGCCCGACAAAATCAATTGCCATTCGTTGCCCTGAGGCACGGCGATCAATGCGAAGGCATGATGTTGCGCGGTGGCGAAAGCGATCGCAATGACGGCCACGCCGAGCAGCCGGCGGCTGCTCGCGCCCCAGTTTTCCGTCAGCGCCTTGATCGATGCCACCAAGAAGCAGAGCAGCACCGCGGTCATCGCAAAGATGGTGCGGTAGGTGGCATAGCGTTCCGAGGCGATCAGGCTGACGGCGCAGGCGAAGACCGGCAGACCGAGCATCGCCGCCATCCAGACGATGCCGCGCGAACGTCCGTAGCGGCGCCATTCCAGACAGGCGCCCGCGAGCAGGAGAGCGCCGACGAGGGCGGCGCAGCCCAGGTACAGCGCCTGGTCTCGATGATTGTTGTCGTTCAACACGAACATGCTGAGCGCGTTCGGCAGGGTCTCCTGCAGGAACCAGGCGATTTTCCCGCCCCAGTGATGCTCGAACGCGATGCGCCCGGATTTGACGAAGACCCCCGTCGCATACAGCAGGCTCATCACGCAATAGGCCACGCCCAATGTGCCAACCACAAATCCCAGGTGGATCCCGGCCCAGCGCGCGGTCTGCCGCAGGGTTCGATGCCGCTGTACGATCAACGCGGCTGCCAGAGGCACCACGTAGAACAGGGCGCTCGGCTGGTAGATGAGTGCGCCTACCACCATAAGCCCGAGTGCCACCATCCATTGACCAAGGGCGCGGCCGCGCCCGGCGCTGAAGCCCACGTTCAGCGCGCCCTCGACGGTGAAGAAGCCTCCGATGGCCAGGAGCGCGGTCGCTGCATATGGCCAGCCGACGGCCCATGACGCGATCACCTGGGCGGACGGGATCAACGCCAGCAACAGCGCGAAACACAAGCTGGCGTTGAACGACCATCCGAGCGCGCGAAACCCTCGAAAACTCACCAATGAGATGGCGCCCAGCAGGAGCGCAGCCGCAAAGCGCATCCACTGCAGATTTTGCACGGTGTCGGTTTGACCATAGGTCGCCTGCAGCAGCCACCCGTAGATCGGCCGCGCATGCGAGGCGCAGAATTTGATGACCGCGCGCGGCTCCTCATGCGCCTCGCGTAGATTCGAGTAATCGTCCCGAAGTCCAAAATCGTGGAAGGTCGCCGGCCAATACGCGACGAGCGGCACGATGAAGATCATCGCGGTGAGCAGCCAGACGCGCAGGCCCACCAGGACGCCGCGCCGCTCGACCGCAAGTCCCGGGTGCCCGAGCGGGACTGCGATCGACGGTTCGGTTACGATGTTTTCAGGAACTGACATAATGCGGTAAACGGACCCTTTGATGCTGCAATGCACTGTCATCGTGCCGCGATCAGTCAATTGCCGATCGCAATGAAAAGAAAACAAGTCGCGGCGGGTTGATTGAATTTCGACTGTCGAATGATTCTAGCCGCACCTTAAGCCAAAAATCCGTGCCCAAACCCCAAAAAACACGTTAAATATCTGTTAACTAGGCGAGGATGGCGCCCGGCCGGCTAGGCGGCCACGCACAGATTCTTGCCGCCGTTTTTGGCGCGATACAGGGCCGCATCGGCGCGATCGAAGGCTGCTTCCGACGCGTCGTGTTCGTTCAGCTCGGTGATCCCACAGGAGGCCGTGACGCGCACCGGCGTGCCGCGAAAGTGAAACCGCAGGCATTCGACGGCCATGCGCACCTGATTGGCGACGTTTACCGCCTCCGCCAGCTTCAGACCGATCAACAGAACGGCAAATTCCTCGCCGCCGATGCGCGCGACGAAATCGGTGGCGCGCAGCGCCCCGGTAAAACACCCGGCGACGCTCTGCAGGACGCGGTCGCCCGCACGATGTCCGTAGCTGTCGTTGATGCGCTTGAAATTGTCGATGTCCCACAGCAGCATGACCGCGGGCGCGCCGCCTTGGGCGCGGCGCGCGATTTCCAGCGCGAACCGCTCCTCGAAGAATTTGCGGTTGGCGACGCCGGTCAAGGGATCGAGCCGCGCGCCGTGTTTTTCCAGATCCAATTTGGAGTGCAGCTCCTTCGCTTCGCGCTCCAGGTCCGCGATGCGGGCCCGCATGTGTTCTGCGCGCCCGTTGTATTCGACCAATCGGGTTTGCTCGCGGGCGCGAAAGTCAACGACCATCTTGGCGACCGACTCGAGGCGCGCGCTGACCACGGACTGCAACAGCGCCAATTCCGTGGCGCCGCTGACTTCGTCGGTAAGTTCCCGAACATGCGACATCACCGTGTCATTGAGCGAGCGCGAGTCGTCAAATTGACTGCGGCTTGCGCTGCTCGATTCGGTCAGGTAATGCGACATTTCCTCGAGACGCTGGGTGACATCCGACAGCACCGCCGCCGCCTGCAGCCGCTCGCGCGCCATGGATTCGCCGCGCTCATGAATCAGATCCGCGGTGCGCGCCACGATGCCGGCCAATGCGGCGTCGGTTGCCGCGAGTGCCAGCTCGCCTATCAAGTTCTGTATCGTCGTGTGGTCGGTGGCGCCCGACTTCAGCCGCTCGAGCAAGGCGCCCACGGCGGCGCAGGTCGAATCCCATCGATTGGGCTTGGCGGCGGGAGCGGCCGGGGAGGGCGGAGCAGCCGCGAGCGCAAGCACCGGCGAGGTGGCGTCGACGGCCACGACGGCGCTGGTCAACGACTCGGCCAGCCGCTCGAGTTCGACCGCGTCGGCATTGCGCCGATTGGCGGCCGCAAGTTCCGTCAATTCGTCGTCGAGCTGCGGGTGCAGGCCCATCCCCGCGGCGCACAGACGGCCGATCAGGCGGCGCAATAGCCGCTCGACGTCCCTCCAGCGCCTCTCCTCGGCTTCCATTTCCAGAAGCGAGTCGCGATATTTTTGTTTCCAGTCGGCGGTTTCGGACACGGTCTTGGCTTCGCGCAGATGCTGTGGATATCGGTCGGAACGCGCGAAGCTTGAGCTTCGCGGCTCAATCGGCAGGTCTTTCACTTGAGCTAGCTTGCACGAGCGGGCGGATGATTGCCAGACGTGCTCCCGGGCCCGCCAAACGGCCGTTTCTTGATGCACGTCCCATCGGGCCCGGCACCCTTCGCGATAGGCTCATCGCCCAAGGAAGCCGCAAAACCATGGTGCTCAAGACCGCATTTCTGACTGCCGCCTTAGGCGTGGCCCAGGCCGCCGCGGCGCACCCGCAGATTTACACCTACATGGATGCGAACGGCATGCGGCACTACACGGATGTGCCGGACAACAGCCGCTATCGTTTGCTCGTCTTAAGGCCGCAGGACAGGACCGCGAGCGGCGACCGCTACGATTCGATGCTGCTGGCGAAGGCCGGCCAATACGATTCGATCATCGAGAAAGCCGCAATCTCGGCGTCGGTGGAGGCGAATTTGCTGCGCGCCGTGATCGTGGTCGAGTCGGGCTTCAATTCGCGCGCGGTTTCCAAGCGCGGTGCAATGGGGTTGATGCAGCTGATGCCGGCGACGGCGACGCGCTTCGGAGCCGCGCATCCCTATGATCCGCGCGAGAACGTGCATGCCGGGGCGCGATATTTGAAGTTTCTCATCGACCGCTTCGGACAAGACGTCCGCCTGGCGCTCGCCGCGTACAACGCCGGCGAAGAGGCCGTCGAACGCAATGGCGGCCAGATTCCGCCGTTCACCGAGACAATGGCCTACGTACCCCGGGTGCTCAAGATCTACCAACTGCTGCGAGAACAGCCGCGCTCGACCTGAGCGCGCGCTCGGCCCAAGGGCCCGCGCCCCTTCGAGGCTTGACACAATCGTTAGTGTTCACTTACTGTTAGCGTCGGCTTACCAGACATTTCCGGCGGCGGCGGAGGCAGGAGAATGATTCGAATACTCAAATTCGTGATTTGTGCGGCGCTGTTTGGGCTCGCCCCTGCGGCGCTCGAGCGTGCATCGGCTGAAGTGTTCAGCGTGGCCGGCAATGGCTTTGAGGTTCGCGAGTCCGCGCACATGTCCGCCGCGCCGGACAAAGTGTACGCCGCGCTGCTGCTTCCCGCGCAATGGTGGAGTTCCGACCACACTTTCTCGCGCAATGCCGCCAATCTCGTACTGGATGCGCGCGCCGGCGGCTGCTGGTGCGAAACGCTGCCCGGCGGCGGCTCGGTCGAGCACCTTCGGGTGGTGTGGCTGTCGCCGGGCAAGGTTCTGCGGTTGCGCGGCGCGATGGGGCCGTTCCAGGGTCTGGCCGTCGACGGCGTCATGACGTTCACCCTGAAGGGCGCCGCGGAGGGCACCGACATCTCTCTCACGTACGCTATCGGCGGCTACGACAAGGACGGGTTCGATGAACTGTCGAAGGCCGCCGACCGCGTCTTCGGCGAGCAGCTCGAGCGGCTGAAGAAATGGGTCGACGGCGACGCGGGAGCGCGCAGCCACTGAGCAGGCGAATCACTTCGCGATTTGCGACATGATCGCCAACGTCCGCCCTTCGGGATCCTTGAAGAAGGCCATCCATTCCTCCGTTCCATCCGCATGTCGGTGGATCATATGCGGCGCGTTGATGAACTCGACACCGCGAGACCGCAAATTCTCGTGGGCGGCCTCGATATCTGCGACGCGCAGGTACAGCACGGATTCCGAAGAAACGGCTTGCGCTTCCTGGTTCAACATCAAGCGCGTGCCGCCGCAGTCGAAGAATGCGAGCGTGCCGTAGGTGTAGAGGTGGGGAATGCCGAGTACTCCGGAGTACCAGGCTTGCGCTTCCTTGATATCCCTGACGGAGCGCGATATTTGGCCAATCGATCCCAGGGTCGTCGGTGCATCCACGATGGTCTCCTGCCGGGTGAGCGCGCTGCCCTTGGGCGCTTGGTGCCAATGCCGCAATGATTTGCGATTGGTGAGCCTGAGCTTGGCGAGGGCATTGGCGACGTGATATTTGACCGCGTCGATGCTGATTCCGCGACGCTCGGCAATTTGACGACTCGTCATTCCGTGCTTGACGGCGTGCACGACCCGCCATTCGGCGGGCGTCAATAGGTCATCGTGCGGGGGTCGACCGCGGCGAGATGAGTTCGTCATATGTCAATGGTAATCCGCGGCAGATCGATTTACCCTCCCCCCGCACGTTGATATGCGCGCACCGCGTCCCCATACGAGTCGGGCCCATGTTTCGGCGGAGTGCGTGTTGACCCTTCCATCCCCAGATAGCGAGCCAGCGTCCGACTCTACGTGGGCGGCCGCCGTGGTGTTTCGCGGCTCGAAGGCGCTGTGCCGCGAATACAGTCTGGTGCTCGAGGCCAAGTCCATCGAACACGAGGTGCTGGAGAGCGGCGGCTCCTGGACATTGACCGTGGCGCCGGCACTGGTGCAGCCGGCGTATGACGAACTCACCCGCTATGCGGCCGAACGCCGCGCGCCGCGCAGCTTGCCGGCGCTCATGGAACCCTTTGCCGGGACGGTGTTCGGCGCCCTTGGCTACGTGCTCGTGCTATTGCTCGTAGCCTACTGTGCAGGTATCGGCCTGTTCGGCGCGGACTGGCTGTCCTTGGGCGCCCTAGACGCAAGCGCCGGCCGCGAATGGTGGCGGGCGCTGACGGCGCTCACTTTGCATCTGGATCAGGAACACCTGCTCGGCAATCTGCTGTTCGGGGTGTTCGCGGGAATGGCGGCCGGCCGACTGCTGGGGCCCGGCGTCGCATGGGCGAGCATTTTGGGCGCAGCGGCGCTTGCCAATTATGCGGAAATATTGATTGCGCCGGCCACCCACCGAGCCGTGGGCGCATCCACCGCCGTGTTTGCGGCCTTGGGGCTCCTCGCCGGATTGGCGTGGCGGCAGCGGCTGAGCTTGCGCGAGCGGCGCTGGTATCGGTGGGCGCCGCTGATCGCCGGGATTTGCTTGTTGACCCTGTTGGGCGCGGGCACCGCCCATGTCGACGTACTCGGACACGCGCTCGGATTTCTCTTCGGCGTGGGCGTGGGGTGGCTGTATGCACGCGCGCGAATACCCCGCGACCGCAGCAGAGGATTGCAACTCGTCACCGGTGCCGGCGCCGTATTATTGATTTTCGCGGCGTGGGCATTCGCCCTGCATCACTGAAGAGCTGCGCCCCCTAAGAGCCGGCGCTCGAGGCCTAACCCTCAGGTTTTCGCGACCACGCCGCCCGGCGTGAGCTTATCGATCGCCTGCGGCAGAACCGTGGATAGTTTGGCAGCCAGGTCCTCCGGCGTCATGCCCAACCTGGCCGCGAACTGCTTCACGGTGTCGGAGCCGAGCGCCTGGTGAATCTGGTCGGGTGTAATGGGCAGGTTGGCGCCGGTCCCCACCCAGGAACGCACGGTGCCGCCGAGTCCCTGCTGCTCCAGTTGCGTGACGATTCCCTGCACGCCGCCGTGCTTCTCGATCAGGCCATTGACCACGGTCGCCATTTCGGCCCCGACCACTCCACCCAGCAATCCGTCGAATAAACCCATGTTCGTACTCCTTTGAATGGATCGCGGCGCCGGCGCGCTCGCCAGGGTCTTTAGCCGCGTTTCGCGAGCAGGTCGCGAATTTCCTCGAGCAGCACTTCGGATCGCGGCGGCGGAGCGGGCGGGGCCGGGGCCGCGGGCGCCGGCTTCTTGAGGCGATTGATTCCCTTGATGACCAAGAACAACACCAGCGCGATGATGATGAAGTCAAAAATGGTCTGAGCGAAGGCGCCGTACTTGATCAGCACTTCCTTGCCAGTGGGATCCTTGCCGAGAGTGACCGCCAAATCCGAGAAATTTATGCCGCCGATGACCTTGCCAAGAGCCGGCATGAAGAGGTCCCCGACCAGAGAGGAAACGATTTTTCCAAAGGCTGCGCCGATGATCACGCCGACCGCCAGGTCGACCACATTGCCCTTCATCGCAAATTCTTTGAACTCTGCACCTAATCCCACGGCAATCTCCTTTTTTTAACGCTGATCGGCGATGATGCGTTGCTGCTGCTGCGCAGGCGTTGCGCCTCAAGGGACACTCGCCTGCATGGTACTTAGCGCATCCGGCGCGGGCAAGCCTCGTCTCACGCCTCGGTGTGCGTGACCTCGACGGTGACGTGAGAGAGCGATTTGAAGATCTTGAGCCGCTCCCGATAGTAGGCGCAGTCGCGGGACTTGTCGGTCAGCACCGATACCACGGCGCCCAAGTGTCCCGGCCCCAATCGCCACAGATGCAGGTCGGTGAGCCGATCGCCGTTGGACTCGATCGCCTCGCGCAGCTTGGCCGTCATGTCTTGATCGGGATTCATGTCGAGCAGGATGCGCCCGGTGTCACGCATCAAGCCGTACGACCAGTTCGCGATGACCAGCGCTCCGATCACGCCCGCGAGCGGGTCCATCCACATCCAGCCGAAACCCCGTGCCAGGACCAGGCCGGTGATCGCCAACGCGGAGACCGCCGCGTCGGCCAGCACATGTATGTAGGCGGAGCGGATGTTGTAATCCCGGTGCGCCGCGTGGCCGTGCGCGTGGTCGTGGTCGTGATCGTGCGCGTGCTCGGCGTGACCATGGCTGTGGCCATGATGATCGGCGCCGCTCAACAGCCACGCGCTGACGATATTCACCATCAGGCCGACCACCGCGATCGGAATGGCCTCGGCGAAGTGAATCGGAACCGGCGACAGAAACCGTACGACCGCTTCGTAGCCGATGAGCAGCGCAATCATCGCGAGCACGATGGCGCTGGTAAAGCCGGCCAGATCGCCGAGCTTGCCGGTTCCAAACACGAAGCGCGCGTCGTGCGCATGCCGCCGCGCATAGGTATAGGCCAATGCCGCGATCAACATCGCGCCCGCGTGGGTCGACATGTGCAGACCATCGGCCACCAGCGCCAGCGATCCGTACAAGCTGCCGCCCACGATCTCGACCAGCATCATGGCGCTGCACAAGACGATCACGGCCCGGGTCTTGCGTTCGTTCTGCTCGTGTCCGGTGCCGAGAAAGACGTGACTGTGACCGTCCGGCATTTCACTCAATGCGTTTTTCATGGGTTCGCGTCGCGCTAGAGATACTTGGTGACACCCTGAAACTCCTTGATCAATTCCCTGAACTCGCGCGGCAGGGCCTCGGAGGTCTCTTCCATGCAGTGGTGGATGTGGTCCTTGATGAGTTCCTTCTTGGCATTGCCGATGGCCTTCTCGACCGCGTGCAACTGTTGCGCGAGGTCCATGCAGGGGCGATCGGACTCCAGCATGTCGATCACGGCCGCGAGGTGTCCTTGGGCGCGCTTCAGGCGCATGCCGATTTCGGGGAACTTGTGCATCAGTTGGTCTCCATGCCTTCGTATCCTATCCCCCTAGACAGGATAAGGGAAGAGGCATAGGATCGCGGGCGCTCGGTGCGCGTCGCGAGGCCGCGGCCGGTAGAATCGATGAATTGTCACTATTGAGCGGCAGAGTCGAGCCGCCTTGGGGCCTCTGCAAGTCTTTTTGGGGATGCATCATGCCGATACACGAACACGAGCCGACGATGCGGGGCCGGGCCTTTCTGTGGGGCGGCGTAGTGCTCGGAGTGCTGTTTCTGGCGGCATTCCTCACCGGAGGGTTCGGCTTGCTGGGCGGCCGCGGAAAAGGCTCTGAGGGCCCGGAATTGATGGTCCGCCAGGGCAACAAGATCCTCGTTCCCGAGGGCTCGGCCCTGCGTGACCGCTTGAGGGTCATGCCGGCGGCCGCGCAGGCAATCAGCGCCAAGCTGGTGCTGCCGGGGACGGTCGAATCCGATCCGGCGCGCACCGCCGCGGTGCTCACACCCTTAAGCGGACGGATCGTCGTGCTGAAGGTGGGGTTGGGGGACCGGGTGGCGCTGGGCCAGGTGCTGGCGGTGATCGATTCGCCGGATCTTGGCCAAGCCTACGCAGATGACGACAAGGCCGCGGACGCCGTCCGATTGACCGAGAAGAATTTGCAGCGCCAAGAGGCGCAAAACAAGATTGGCGTCGCTTCGGACCGGGATTTGGATCAGGCCAGAAGCGATCATGCACAGGCGGCGGCTGAATACACCCGCACCCAGGCACGCTTGAAGACTTTGGGAGTGTCCCGCGGCAACGGCACCTCGTCGCGGCTGCTGTCGGTCACCGCGCCGGTGGAGGGCAGCATCACAGCGCTGGCGGTTGCGCCCGGCAACATGATCAACGATCCGACCCAACCCATGATGACCATCGCCGACTTGAGCACGGTGTGGGTCACGGCGTTGGTCCCCGAAAAAGACGTGGCGGCGGTCTCCAAGAATCAGGATGCCGAGGTAAGTCTCGTGGCCTACCCGGATCGAGTGCTGCACGGCAGAGTGTCCTTCGTATCCGCGGTGATCGAGCCGGAATCACGCCGCAACAAGATCCGAATCGCCTTTGCCAACCGCGACTACGCGCTCAAACCCAATATGTTTGCGACCGTCACCTTGGCGGGTCCGACGCAGTCCCAAGTGGTGCTGCCGAGCTCGGCGCTGCTCATGAATAACGACAGAACCAGCATTTTTGTCGCTACGGCCCCCTGGACCTTCGAGCGCCGCAGCGTCGAACCGCTGCTGGAGGAGGGGCCATCGATCGCCATCCGTTCCGGCGTCCTGGCGGGCGAGCAAGTGGTCGTCAAAGGCGGAATCCTGCTGAATGATTGATCAATTCGTCGGCATTTGCCTGCACCGGCGCGTTGCGGTCATCATCCTGGCCCTGCTGCTCGCCGGCTATGGCGTCTACGCCTGGGAGACTCTGTCGGTCGAAGCCTACCCCGAGCTCGGCGATGTCGCGGCGCAGGTCACGACCCAAATGCCGGGCCTTGCCGCCGAGGAAGTGGAACAGCTGATCACGGTGCCCCTGGAGCGCGCAATCAACGGCACTCCGGGATTATTGCTGACGCGCTCCTCGAGCACCTTCGGGCTGTCGTTGATCACGGTTTTGTTTCGCGATGGCTACGAGGACTATTGGGCGCGCCAACGCCTGCTCGAACGCATCAGTCAAGCAGTGCTGCCGGCCGGGGCGGCGCCGTCGCTGGATCCGGTGGCGGGCCCCGGCGGCGAGATCTTCCGCTACACGCTCGAGTCCGACACGAAGAACTTGCAGGAACTCTCCGAGATCCAGCGCTGGACCGTGATTCCGGCATTGAAGTCCGTTCCCGGCGTCATCGATGACGCCAATTTCGGCGGCTTCACGACCGAATACCAACTCGACCTGGACCCCAAGCAGCTGCAGCGCTACGGCTTGGGGATCACCGATGTCATCAACGCCATCAACAACAACAATGCCAATGCGGGCGGGGGCCGTGTATCGCGCGGCGATCAAAGCTATGTGATTCGCGGCGTCGGCCTGATCCGCAATTTGACCGACATCGGATCCATCGTCGTCACGCAGGCGGGTGGAACTCCGGTCCTGGTGCGCGACCTCGGCCGCACCACGCTCAGCCATCAAGAGCGCGAAGGCATCTTGGGCAAGGATCGAAATCCCGACACCATCGAAGGCATCGTGCTGATGCTGAAGTATCAGAACCCGTCGAAAACCTTGCAGGGCGTGCATGCCAAAGTGGCCGAACTCAACGCCAAATTCGCGGGCGGCGGAGTGCGGATCGTGCCCTACATCGACCGCGACGATCTGGTGCGGGCCACCATCCACAAGGTCGGCCAAACCATCCTCGAGGGCATCGCCCTGGTTTTCTTGATTTTGATCCTCTTTCTCGGCAGCCCGCGCAGCGCCTTTGTCGTGGCGGTGAGCATCCCCATGGCCCTGGTGTCCGTCTTCTCGCTGCTCAATCTCACCCATGTATCGGCCAATCTATTGTCGCTGGGCGCCATCGATTTCGGCATTCTCGTGGATGGGGCCATCGTCGTGACCGAGGCAGTGCTGCGGCGGCGGGAGGCGATGCCGAACGAGGAGCTGAGCGAAAGCGAAGCCCGGGCGGCGACGCTGCAAGTGACGCGTCCGATCTTCTTCGCGAGTCTGATCATCATTACCGCCTACTTGCCGCTGTTCTCCTTCGAGCGGGCTGAAGCCAAGCTGTTCACGCCGATGGCCTATACGATGGGGTATGCGCTGTTCGGCGCTCTGTTGACGGCGCTTGCGCTGGTTCCGGGCCTCGCCTATCTGGCGTTTCGCAAACCCGGCCGCGTCTATCACAACCGCTGGCTGGAGCGTCTGACCGTTCAGTACGACCGAGTGCTCGCCGCGTGCCTGGATCAGCCGCGCATCATCTACGGGGTGGTCATTTTCGCGCTGCTGGCGGTGGTCGCGCTGGGGGCCACGGTTGGCCGGGACTTCCTGCCGGATCTGGACGAAGGCGCGCTGTGGCTGCAGGTGCAAATGCCGACGGGTCTGGCCTTGAACAAGGCCAGCGACATGGCCAGCGACCTGCGCCGGGCCATTCTCAAGTATCCCGAAGTGTCGTACGTGGTCACGCAAACCGGCCGCAACGATGACGGCACGGATCCCTGGACCATGTCCCACATCGAGGCACCGGTGGGCCTCAAGCCGTATGACACGTGGCCGGCGGGCGAGACCAAGAAAGATTTCGTCGACCGGCTGGCGGCGGGGCTCAACAAGGATCTCCCCGGCTATTCCATCGGCATCAGTCAGCCGATCATCGACGGGGTCAACGACATGATCGGCGGCGCGCACAGTCCACTGGTCGCCAAAATCTATGGCGACGACTTGGATGAACTGCGCAGCATCGGCGGCCAAATCGTCAACGTGCTGTACTCGATCGCGGGCACGTCCAGCGCCTCGATCTTCCAGGAGCCGCCGATCCCGCAAATGGAGATCAAGCTGGATCATGAAAAGGCGGCGCGCTACGGCGTGAACATGACGGACCTGCAGAACGTCATCCAGACCGGAGTGGGCCAGGCGCCGGTCTCGACGGTCTATGTCGGTGAAAGAACCTACCCTTTGACCGTCCGATTCACGCAGGATGCGCGCGCTGCGCCGCAAGCGCTCGGCGATCTGTTCGTGAATACCGCAAGCGGCGTGCAAGTCCCGCTGTCGCAGATCGCCGATATCCGCGTGCGGTCGGGCGAGAGCACCGTCACGCGCGAGAACGGCCAGCGCAATCTTACGATCCGGATCGACAACCGCGACCGCGATCTGACCTCCTACCTGACCGAAGCGCAGGCCAGGATTGCGGCCCAGGTGCATTTCGACCGCAGCAGGATCCGGCTGGAATGGGGCGGCCAGTTCGAAAATCAGCGGCGCGCGGAAGCGCGGCTGCTCGTGATCCTGGCGCTGGTGATGGGCATGATGCTGATTTTTCTCACCGTCGGAATCAAGTCGTTCCGGCAAGCGGTGCTGATCCTGGGCGTGGTGCCGCTGGCGATGCTGGGCGGTTTGATCTCGCTGCACCTCACGGGTCAGAATCTCAATGTCGCGAGCGGAGTGGGGTTCATCGCTCTATTCGGCGTGGCGGTGCAAAACGGCATCATCATGGTGTCGAACCTGAATCGCATGCGCAAATCCGGATTGGAACTGCACGAGGCCATCATGACGGGAGCGACCGAACGCCTGCGTCCGGTGCTGATGACGGCCACGGTGGCGACCCTGGGGATGCTGCCGGCCGCCATCCACACCGGCGTCGGCAGCGACGTGCAGCGCGGGATCGCCACCGTGGTCGTCGGCGGACTGGCGATTTCAACCGTGCTCACCCTGTTCGTGCTGCCCTCGATGTACCACGTCATCGAACACTGGGCCGAACAGCGTCACGGCCAAGTCCGATGGGGCCGGTGATGCGCATTCTGGGGGTATTGGCGGCTGTGTCGAGCGCCTTGTCGGCCTGCGCCGTCGGGCCGAATTTCAAGCGCCCGCCGCCGCCCACCGCCTCAGGGTACGGCAGTGCGCCGTCACAGGGCGAGACAGCCGCCGCCCTTGGCAAGGGCGGCGAGGCGCAGCACTTCGTTGCCGGCATGGACATTCCGGGGCAGTGGTGGACGCTGTTTCAATCGCAGCAACTCAATCGGCTGGTCGACGAGGCGTTGCAAGGCAATCCCAATGTGGGCGCCGCCCAGGCCGCGCTGCGTCAGGCGCATGAACTGTACCTGGCGCAGCGGACCAGCTTCTTTCCCGCCGTACAGGGGAATTTCAGCGGCGTGCGCGCCAAGAACGCGCTCGGCAGCATCGCCAATCCCACCAGCCTTCCGCAAACGAACCCCTACTACAATCTTTACACGGCGCAGCTCACCGTCAGCTATCTCCCGGATGTCTTCGGCGCCACCCGGCGCAGCGTCGAGGCGGCCAAGGCGGAGGCCGAGGGCGAGCGGTTCCAACTCGAAGCCACCTACGTGACCTTGAGCAGCAATGTGGTGGTGACGGCGGTACAGGAGGCTGCGCTGCGCGGGCAGATAACGGCCACTCAACGGCTGCTGCAGCTGCAGCATCAGCTGAGCGAACTGGTGCAGCGCCAGCGCATCCTCGGTACCGCGAGCGATCTGGACGTTCTCGCCCAACAATCGGCGGAAGCGCAAACGGCGCAGACCCTGCCGCCGCTGCAAAAACAATTGGGACAGACACGCGACGCCTTGACCGCTCTGCTCGGCCGGCTGCCGTCCGATGAACCGCAGGCAACGTTTCGCCTGGACGAACTGACACTGCCCACCGAACTCCCCGTGAGTTTGCCTTCAAAACTCATCGAACAGCGCCCCGATGTACGTCAGGCCGAGGAAAATCTGCATGCCGCCTCGGCCGCGGACGGCGTGGCGCTCGCCAACATGCTGCCGCAATTCAGCATCGACGGAAATCTTGGCTCGAGCGCGCTGAAGCTCACGCAGCTGTTTACCCCCTATACCGGATTCTGGGATGTGGGTGCCTCGCTGACCCAGACTCTGTTCGACGCGGGCGCGCTGCTGCACAAGCGCCGCGCGGCGGACGCCGCACTCGATGAGGCGGCGGCGCAATATCGCGCCGCCGTGATACTCGCCTGCCAGAACGTCGCGGATTCCTTGCGCGCCTTGCAGGCGGACGCGGACGCGCTCGAGGCGAGTGCCGAGGCGGACCGCGCAGCCAAGGCGACGTTCGATCTGGCGCATCGGCAACGCGAGCTGGGGACGATCAGCCTGGTGGCCGTGCTCAATGCCGAACAATCCTATCAACAATCCGAACTGGCTTTGGTTCAGGCCCAGGCCAACCGCTATTCCGACACGGCGGGCTTGTTTCAGTCGCTCGGCGGCGGATGGTGGAATCGCAAGGGGGACGCTCCATGAATGATTTGGTCCGTCGAGAAAATAACGGCGGCTTGGCGACTCTCTGGCTGAACCGCCCGGAGAAGTGCAATGCGCTGACCAAGGATGTGTTCGAGGCGCTGAACGTGCACGTCGATGCGATTGCGCGTGAGACCAAGACCATAGGGCTCGTCATCCTGCGCGGGACAGGCGCGAATTTTTCGGCGGGATACGACATGCACGAGGTGCTCGAGCACGTCAAGGCGCATGCCAAGCCGCATTTCCATTCGGAAGTCATCCATAAAATCGCCAATCTGCCGCAACCGGTGATTTCCGCGGTGCAGGGGCACTGCTCCACGGGCGCGTTGGAACTGGCGTTGGCGGCCGATTTGATCGTGGCTGCGGAGTCGGCGCGGTTCGCGGACGTCTACGCACGCTGGGGCCTGACCCCCGTGTGGGGCCTGAGCCTGCGGCTGCCGCATCGCATCGGCACCGCCAAGGCCAGCGAGATGATGTTCACCTGCCGCAGCTACTCCGGGAAACAGGCCGAGGCCATGCACCTCGCGAACTTCTGCTTTCCGGACGAACGGTTCGACGCCGAACTCGCCGCGCTGTCCGCCGACATCTTGTGCAACTCCTGGTACGCCAATCAGGTGAACAAGCGGGCGCTGATCGAAATAGACGGATTGAGCTTGAACGACGCGCATGCACTCGAATTGTTCAAGAACGAAGGATTGGCGCCGGACGCGGCGAAACGGATCGCGAAGTTCTTCGCCAAGCGGCCTTAAGTTCCGGGCGCGAACATCCGGTCGATCGCGGTGAAATGCCGCCGCGCATACGCCAAGACTTCGGCGTCGGTGGGATGGTCGGCGCTCTCGACCGCGACGATGGCCCGGCCCAACTGCGGGTGCTTGTCGCGCAGGTAACCCGCGAACTCCTGCTTGGTCTGCGCCGGCCCGATGATGAGAACCTCATGCACGCCTTCGAGGGCGTGCACGACGTCCTCGAAATAGTGGTGATCGGCGGGAGACTTGTGGCCGCCATGAGCGCTCTTGCGGCTGTGTACGCGCTGATGCTGGTCATGCGCATGGATCACGCTGTTCGACTGCTCGGTGGATGTGAATTGCCAGACGGTCGCCTTCTGATGATCGATCCACACGACGGCATGAAAGTGTGACATTTATATTTCCCTCGCGATTTCAGCCATGGCGCCCGGCCCGATGGTCTATTGTAGACACACGCGAGCGGCGCGCACATGTGGATATGAGCCCATGCCCAATGTGTTGACGATCAACGGCGGCTCCTCGAGCATTCGCTTCGCCGTGTTCGAGGCCGGCCAAACGCCGCTGCGGCTGCTGCAGGGAAAGATGGATCGCATCGGCAGCGCCGACGCCTGCCTGACCGTGGAGCCCAGGCCCGGGGACGCGCCGGCCCGCATCCAGGCCGCGGCCGGGAACCACGGCACGGCCGTGGATATTCTGATGGACTGGCTGGAATCCCAGCCCTTGTCCAAGACCATCGACGGCGTCGGGCACCGCGTGGTGCACGGCATGCTGCACACGGCGCCGGAACTCGTCACCCCCGCGCTGCTCGAGGAACTGAAGCGCATCATTCCCTTCGATCCCGAGCATTTGCCGCGGGAGATCGAACTCATCGAGACCGTGCAGCGCCGCTTCGGCCAATTGCCGCAGGTCGCGTGCTTCGACACCGCGTTTCATCGCAGCATGCCGCGCGTCGCCACGCAATTGCCGATTCCGCGCCGCTACGCGGCCCAGGGAATTCAGCGCTACGGTTTTCACGGCCTGTCCTATACCTTTTTGATGCAGGAGCTCGAGCGTCTCGGCGATCCGGCCGCAGCGCAGGGCCGCGTCATCCTCGCGCACCTGGGCAGCGGCGCCAGCCTCGCGGCGGTGCGTGACGGCCAATGCATCGATACCAGCATGGGGTTCACGCCGGCTGCGGGGTTGGTCATGGGCACCCGGTCGGGGGATTTGGACCCCGGTCTCATGAGCTATCTGGCGCTCAACACGGCGATGAGCGCCGCGCAATTTCAGCGCATGGTCAATCATGAATCGGGATTGCTCGGGATCTCGCAGAGCAGCGCCGATGTGCGGGACCTGCTGGATCTGGAGGCCCGCGATCCGCGCGCCGCGGAGGCGCTGGCGCTGTTTTGCTACCAGGCAAAGAAATGGATCGGCTCCTTCGCCGCGGCGCTCGGCGGCCTGGACACCCTGGTATTCGCGGGCGGCATCGGCGAGAACGCCGCGTCCGTGCGGCGGCGCATTTGCGAGGGGATGGGCCATCTGGGGATCGACATCGACGAGGACGCCAATCGCCGCCACGCGCCGCGCATATCGAGCGATGCGGGATCCAAGGTCACGGTGCGCGTGATCCGTACCGACGAAGAGTCGGTGATCGCTAGTTTGAGCAGCCGCCTGCTGGGATTCGGACCGACACAGGAGACTTGAGGACATGCAAACACCACCCGCTGCAGCGCCGCGGCTCGATGCCGAGACGGCGCGGAAAATCGACGCCTACTGGCGTGCCGCGAACTACCTGTCCGTCGGCCAGATTTATTTGTGCGACAACCCGCTGCTCAGGGAGCCGCTGGCCGTCGCGCACATCAAGCGCATGTTGCTGGGACACTGGGGGACGACGCCGGGACAGAACTTCATTTACACGCACCTGAATCGGGTCATCAAGAAATACGATGTGGACATGATTTACATGTCGGGACCCGGGCACGGCGGTCCCGCGGTGGTGGGCAGCACCTATCTCGAGGGAACCTACAGCGAGATCTATGCCGATATCAGCCAGGATGAGGCCGGCTTGAAACGGCTGTTCACGCAGTTCTCGTTTCCCGGCGGAATTCCAAGCCACGCATCGGCGGAATGTCCCGGATCGATTCACGAGGGCGGCGAACTCGGCTACTCGTTGAGCCATGCATTCGGCGCCGTGTTCGACAATCCCGACCTCGTCGTGGCCTGCGTGATCGGCGATGGTGAAGCGGAGACGGGCCCACTCGCCACTTCGTGGCATTCCAATAAGTTCTTGAATCCGGCAAGCGACGGCGCCGTGCTGCCGATTCTGCACTTGAACGGCTACAAGATCGCCAATCCGACGATTTTGGCGCGTATTCCCCGCGAGGAACTGGAACAGCTGCTGCGCGGCTACGGTTGGGTTCCGCTGTTCGTGGAAGGTCATGAACCCAAGCTCATGCATGAGGCCATGGCAGGGGCATTGGATAGCGCCATCGAACAGATCCGGCAGTTTCAAGCGGATGCGCGCGCCCACGGCAAAACCGAGAGGCCGCGCTGGCCGATGATCGTGTTCGCCTCCCCCAAGGGCTGGACGGGTCCCAAGGTGATCGACGGCAAGGCGATTGAAGGCACTTTCAGGTCGCATCAAGTGCCCTTGACCGATCCTGCGAAGAATCCGCAGCATCTGCGCCAGCTGGAGAGCTGGCTGCGCAGCTACCGTCCCGAGGAACTGTTCGACGAGCAAGGCCGGCTGAAACCGGAGCTCAAGGCTCTGGCGCCGACCGGCGAGCGGCGCATGGGGGCGAATCCCAACGCCAACGGCGGGATGCGCTTGCGTGATCTGCGGATGCCGGACTTCACCGACTATGCGGTGAGCGTGCCCAGGCCGGGCGTCGCGGGAATCGGCGACACGCATGTGTTGGGACGCTTCCTGCGCGACGTGCTGAAGTCGAACGCGTCGCCGCGGAATTTTCGCATCTTCGGCCCGGACGAGACGCTGTCGAACGGTCTTGAAGCGGTGTTCGAGGTGACGAATCGCCAATGGCTGGCGGCCACGGCCGTGAACGACGAGTTTCTGGCCCGCAGCGGCGCGGTGTTGGAGATGTTGAGCGAGCACCAGTGCGAGGGCTGGCTCGAGGGCTACCTGCTCACCGGACGGCACGGCCTGTTCAATTGCTACGAGGCGTTCATTCACATCGTCGATTCGATGTTCAACCAGCACGCGAAATGGCTGAAGGTCACCGCGGGCCTGGCGTGGCGGCGCAAGATCGCATCGCTGAATTACCTCTTGAGTTCGCATGTGTGGCGCCAGGATCACAATGGCTTCACCCATCAAGACCCCGGCTTCCTCGACCATGTGGTCAACAAGAAGGCCGAAATCGTCCGCGTGTACCTGCCGCCTGACGCCAACTGCCTGCTGTCGGTGATGGATCATTGCTTGCGCAGCCGCCATTACGTCAACGTGGTGGTGGCCGCAAAGCATCCGGCCCCTCAATGGCTGTCGATGGATGCGGCCGTCAAGCATTGCAGCGAGGGCATCGGCATCTGGCAGTGGGCCAGCAACGACAGCCAGGCCGAACCGGACTTGGTGATGGCCTGCGCCGGGGATGTGCCCACGCTCGAGACGTTGGCGGCGGTGTCCATCCTGCGGCAGCATTTCCCCGAGTTGAAGGTTCGCGTGGTCAATGTCGTCGATCTGATGAGACTGCAGCCGCCGTCGGAACATCCCCACGGCTTGAGCGACGCCGACTTCGACTCGCTGTTCACCGTCGGCAAGCCCGTCATCTTCGCCTTTCATGGTTATCCGTGGTTGATTCATCGGCTGACTTACCGGCGCCACAACCACGAGAACCTGCACGTGCGCGGCTACAAGGAGGAGGGCACCATCACCACCGCGTTCGACATGACGGTGTTGAACGACTTGGACCGCTTTCACCTGGTGATGGACGCGATCACGCGGCTGCCGCAAACCGGCAGCCGCGGCGTCTACTTGAAGCAGCAGCTGCGGGACAAATTGATCGAGCACAAACGCTACATCGACCGGTACGGGCAGGACATGCCGGAAATCAGGGACTGGATATGGCAGGAAGATTGACACAGTGTCAATAATTGTCTATTGTTCAGCCCATGTCGACTTACATTGCCGAACGCCGTGAAGAAGAGAAGGAGCGGCGGCGCGCCGAAATCCTCGATGCCGCGGAAACGCTGTATGCCAAGAAGGGGTGGGACGCGCTGACGGTTGACCAGGTCGCCCGCAGCGCGCGCCTGTCGCGCGCCCTGGTGTACGTATATTTTCGCGACAAAGAAGAGCTGCTGTTTGCCATCGGCGAGCGCGCCATGCGCCTGTTGCGCGACCGCTTCACCGCAGCGGCCGCGACCCACGCGCAAGGCCTGGATAAAATGGAAGCTATTGGGCGAGCGTATATGGGCTACGCCTATGAATTTCCTCATTATTTTGATTTTTGCACGCGATTTCAGGCACATTCCGCGCCACTTGATCCCGGGTCCCATGAAGGGGGCGCGCAGATCGCCGGGGATGAGGTCTTGGGGGTGGTGGTGGCGGCCATCGACGCCGGTATACGGGATGGCAGCATCCGTGCGGATGTGGGTCCGCCCATGATGCTCGCCACCACGCTGTGGGCGTTCACGCACGGCATCATTCAACTGGCCATGGCCAAGGGCAGCGAGCTGGCTAGGTCCGGAATCGATATCCCCGCCTTGAGCAACTACGCCTTTGGACTGATTCGTGGGATTGCTCAGAACCCCGTGCCGGCCACCGCCGGCAAGGTTCAGTAACCTTTTTTTAGCTGGAATTTGACGTATGTCTAAAGTATCTACAAGTGACTACAGCAGCGTCAGGAGCGCGGGACCCTGGGCGGTGTTTGCAGTGGCTGCCTTGTCGGCGCTCAGCGCCTGTCAACGAGCGGCCCCGCCGGTTGCACCGCCCGCGATGGTGATGGCACTGCCCGTGCGGCCGGATTCCGGCGGCGGCGCCGGTGATGCCATCCGTTATCCGGTCGAGGCGGTCGCGCGCTACTCGAACGCCATGGCGTTTCGCGTCGGCGGCAAGCTCATCGAACGCGATGTGCGGCTCGGCGACTCGGTGCGCAGGGGACAGGTCATCGCGCGTCTCGACCCGGCCGACTCGCAGAAACAGGCCGCCAGTGCGAAGGCCGTGCTCGATGCCGCCGAACACCGGCTCACCTTCGCCAGGCAGCAGCTCGATCGCGATCAGGCGCAGTTCGCGCAAAACTTGATCGCCGCCAATCAGCTGGAGCAGACCCAGGATGCCTATGCTGCGGCGGTGGCCGGACGCGAGGAGTCCGCGGCGCAGCTCGTGGTGGCGCAGAACACTCTGCAATACGACACGCTGTTTGCCGACCATGACGGGGTCATCAGCAGCGAGAATGCCGACACCGGCCAAGTCGTGTCCGCGGGACAGGCCGTTTACGGACTCACGTGGACCGGGGAAACGGACGCGGACATCGATGCCGCCGCCGGCGATGTGGGCCGAATTGCCGTCGGCCAGGCCGCCATCGTCACTTTCGCGGCGTTGCCGGGCCGGCGCTTCGAGGCGCGCGTGCGCGAAGTGGCGCCCGCGGCGGATCCGCAAAGCCGCACCTACCGCGTGAAGCTGACCTTGATTCAGCCAGGACCCGGAGTGCTGTTCGGTATGACCGGCGACGCCTTCCTGGCGCCCGGCAGGGGCGCGGCCAACGCGGCTGCCGATGCACCGGTCTTCAAGATTCCGGCAACCGCCATTTTTCATCAGGGCAAGGATCCGGCGGTCTGGGTCATACGTCCCAATGATTCCATGCTCGAGCTGCGTCCCGTGACCGTCGCCCGCTACAGCGAGCGTGCGGCCATGGTCACGGCCGGTTTACGGGACGGGGATAGCATCGTGCTGGCCGGGGTGCACACGGTGTATGCGGGTGAGCACGTCAAAGCGGTCAAGCCTCTGTTCGACGGCGAGGGGGAAGGCGAGGGCAAGGGTGAGGGTGCCCAGTGAGCGCCGCTTTTCCGCCCGACAGCCGCCGCTTCAACTTGTCGAGTTGGACGCTGCAGCATCAGCCGCTGGTGATATTCATTCTGGCGCTGGTGACGCTGTTCGGCGTGTTGTCCTACGGCCGGCTGGCGCAGTCCGAGGATCCGCCATTCACCTTCAAAGTCATGGTGGTGCGCACGCTGTGGCCGGGCGCCACCGCGCGCCAAGTCCAGGAAGAGGTCACCGATCGGATCGCCCGCAAGCTCCAGGAATCGCCCGAGCTCGACTTCCTGCGCAGCTATTCACGGCCGGGCGAGTCCACGCTTTTCTTCACCATCAAGGATGCGGCGCCGCCGGCGCAGGTCCCCGACACCTGGTACCAGGTCCGCAAGAAAGTCGGCGACATCGCCTATACCCTGCCGCAGGGCGTGCAGGGCCCTTTCTTCAACGACGAGTTCGGCGACGTCTATACCAATCTCTACGCCCTGGAGGGCGACGGGTTCTCGCCGGCGCAGCTGCATGATTATGCGGAACGCATGCGGACCGAGCTGCTGCGCGTGCCCGGGGTCAACAAGGTCGACTTCATTGCCGACCAGGAGCAGCGCGTCTATGTCGAGATCGCCAACTCGCAGCTCGCGAAGCTCGGCCTCACGCCGCAGCAGATCGCGGATGCGGTGGACGCGCAAAATTCGGTCTCCGGCGCCGGCGTGTTCACCACCGCCGATGACCGCGTTTATGTCCGGCCGAGCGGTCAGTACCAGGACATCGAGAAGCTCGCCGACACGCTCATTCGAGTGAACGGCCGCTCGATCCGGCTCGGCGACATTGCGGCCATCAGCCGCGGCTACACCGACCCGTCGAGCGAATTCATGCGCTTCGGCGGCCGCGCCGTGCTCGGCATCGGCGTAACGATGGCGCCCGCGGGGGACGTCATCGCACTCGGCAAGCTGCTCGAGAGCCAAGCCGCGCGCCTGCGAGCCGCGCTTCCCGCCGGGCTCAAGCTCACGCAAGTGGCCAGCATGCCGCGCGCGGTGGAGCATTCGATCGAGGATTTCGTCGAGGCCGTCGCCGAGGCGATTGCCATCGTGCTGGTGGTGAGCTTGATCAGCCTCGGATTTCGCACCGGCATGGTGGTCGTGATTTCCATCCCGCTGGTGCTGGCCGCGACCACACTCTGCATGTACTTGTTTCACATCGGGCTGCACAAGGTGTCCCTGGGTACGCTGGTCCTCGCGCTCGGCCTGTTGGTCGACGACGCGATCATCTCGGTCGAAAGCATGGCTGTGAAGCTCGAACAAGGCTATAACCGGGTGGGAGCGGCCGCATTCGCCTACACCAGCACGGCGTTCCCCATGCTCACCGGAACGCTGGTCACGGTGTCGGGCTTTTTGCCGATCGCGCTCGCCAAGTCGGCGACGGGCGAGTACACGCGGTCGATATTCGAGGTCTCCGCGATCGCGCTGCTGCTGTCCTGGCTGGCCGCGGTCATCGTGATCCCGCTGCTGGGATACCGCATCCTGTCGGAGCATCCCACGCGCCGCGAGTCCGGGTTCGACATTTACGACACGCCTTTTTACCGCCGGCTGCGCGGCTGGATCGGCTGGTGCGTCGACCGCCGTGGATTGGTCCTGGGGGTGACGCTGGTGCTGTTCGTGGTGGGACTCGCGGGATTCAAGTTCGTGCCGCAGCAATTCTTTCCGAGTTCGGACCGCCCGGAGCTGCTCATCGACCTGCGGCTGCAGGAAGGCGCCTCGCTGGCCGCGACGCTGCGCGAGGCGCGGCGCTTCGAGTCCACGCTGGGAAGCCGCCGGGAGATCGATCACTACATCGATTTCGTCGGCGCCGGCGCGCCGCGCTTCTATCTGCCGCTCGATCAGCAGCTCGCGGCGCCGAACTTCGCACAGTTCGTCGTCACGGCGCGCAGCGTCGCGGACCGTGAAAAGCTCGCCAAGGATCTCGCCGATGTATTGCGCGCCGAATACCCGGCGGTCCGGACGCGGATCAGCCGGCTCGAGAACGGCCCGCCCATCGGCTTCCCGGTCCAGTTCCGGGTCAGCGGGCCGGAAATCGGCACGGTACGGCGGCTCGCGGAGGAAGTGGCCGGGGTGATGCGCGCCGACACGCAGACGGCCAATGTGCAGTTCGACTGGGATGAGCCGGGCGAACGGTCGGTGCACTTCGAGGTTGATCAGACCAAGGCGCGGCAGCTCAATATTTCCTCGCGCGACATCGAGAATTACCTGCAGATGTCGCTCACCGGATTCACCATCACGCAGTTTCGCGAGCGCGACAAGCTCATCGGCGTCGATCTGCGCGCGCCGCAACCCGACCGCGTCGATCCCTCGCAGATCGAGCGGCTGGCGATCCCTTCGGAGAGCGGCACCGCCGTGCCGCTTGCCGCACTCGGCCGCTTCACCTACGGGCTGGAATACGCGGTCGTCTGGCAGCGCGACCGGCAGCCGACCATCACGGTGCAAGCCGACGTGCAGCACAACGCACAGGGCATCGACGTGACGACCCGGGTCGACCAGGCGCTCGGCACCCTGCGCCAGCGGCTGCCGGTGGGATACCGAATCGAGATCGGCGGCGCCGTCGAAGAAAATGCGAAGGCACAGGCGTCGATCAATGCGCAAATGCCCGTGCTCGTCGTGGCGGTGCTGGTGCTGCTGATGATTCAGCTGCAAAGTTTCAGCCGCGTGCTGATGGTGGTGCTGACGGCGCCGTTGGGATTGATCGGCGTGGTGATCGCGCTGCTGCTGTTCCGCATGCCGTTCGGATTCGTGGCCCTGCTCGGGACCATCGCGATGTTCGGGATCATCATGCGCAATTCGGTCATCCTCGTCGATCAAATCGAGCAGGACATCCGCCTGGGCCACAGCCGCTTCGAGGCGGTGATCGGCGCCACGGTGCGGCGCTTCCGTCCGATCACGCTGACCGCGGCGGCCGCGGTGCTGGCGCTGATACCGCTGCTGCGCAGTAATTTTTTCGGTCCCATGGCGACCGCGCTGATGGGCGGCATCACCGTGGCGACCGTGCTGACGCTGTTTTATCTGCCGGCGCTGTATGCATTGTGGTTTCGTGTGCGGCGCGATGAACCGGCCGCGGAGGCGACGCGATGATTGCGAACATGAAGCGCTCGAGACATGCGGCGCCGGCCGCCTTCGCCGCCGCGGCGGCGTTGACGTTGAGCACCGCCGCGTGCGGCGTGTTCGGTCCGGATCGCAATCCGCCGCAGATGCCTTCGCCCGTGCACTATGCCGCCGTCGACGAGCCGGCGCAGCTGCCCGAGGCCGACGGCGTCGCGCAGCGGCTGGCGATGGGCGCGCGTCCGCCGCCGCAGTGGTGGACGATGTACCGCTCGGATGCGCTCGACGCGCTGGTCGACGAGGGGCTGCGCAACAGTCCCTCCCTGGCCGCCGCGCAGAGCACGCTCAAGGCGGCGCGCGAAGGCCTGCGGGCGCAGATTGGACAATCCATGCTGCCGAGCGTCGACGTGGGCTTCAGTCCGGCGCGCGAACGCACGCTCGGCCTGCCGATCCTGCCCAAGGAGACGTTTCTCGAAAATATCTTCGCCGCGGAGGTGCAGACGTCCTACACCTTCGATTTCTTCGGCGCGGCGGTGCTCGCGGATCGCGCCCTGGCTCGGCAAGTTCAGCAGCAGGCCTACCAGCTGGAATCGACCCGCCGGGCCCTGGCGGCGAACATCGTCATTGCGACCATCAATGCCGCCTCGCTGCAGGAGCAGGTTGCCGCGACCGAACAGTTGGTGGCACTCGGCGAGGAGCGTGCCCGGCAAACGGCCGCGCGCTACCGGCTCGGCAGCGCATCGCAGGACGATATGTTGGCCGCGGAACAGGATGCCGCGAACGCGGCGGCGACTCTGCCGGCATTGCGCGTGCAGGCGCTGGCCGTGCGCCACGCTCAGGCCGTGCTCCTCGGCCGTACGCCGGACCAGGCGCCGGTGCCGCTGTCCTTGGACGCGCTGCATCTTCCGGATCGCGTGCCGGTCTCGGTGCCCTCGGATCTGCTGCATCAGCGGCCCGACATCCTGGCGGCCGAGGCGGCGGTGCGTGCGACGGCGGATGAGGCCGGCGCGGCCGCCGCGTCGATGTTTCCGTCGCTGACCCTGTCGGCCGCGTACGGCCGCGGGGGTTTCGATTGGTCGACCTTCACGTCGCCCGCGGGCGCGATTTGGAGCGTCGGCGCGTCGCTGACCCAGCCGCTGTTCCACGGCGGCGCGCTCGTGGCCCGCAAGCATCAATACGAGGCGGCTCACGATGCCGCCGTGGCGCAGTACCGGCAGACGGTGCTTGCCGCATTCCAAAACGTCGCCGATACTCTGGCAGCGCTCGATGAGGACGCGAACACTCTCGTCCAGACGCAACGGGCCGCGGCGGCCGCGCACTCGGCTGAGCACAATTCGGAGTCGAGATACCGGCTGGGTGGGACGCCGTATTATGCAACGCTGACGGCGGGACAGCAGTATCAGAACGCGAGCGTGCAATACGTGCGGGCGCGCGCCGCGCGGCTGGCCGATACGGCCGCGCTGTTCGAGTCGATGGGCGATCCGCCGGTGGAGCGGTTGGGCCGTGTTGCCTTTCGGCTGGATTAATCTGATACTTTGTATTGCAAAGTGATCGACGGGACGGCGCTTAATTCACGGACCTATCACCCAAGTGGCGCGATCGATGGCGATTTGTATGACCGATGAAATTGCCGCTCCGCGATGCCAGGGGCGGGATGTTGCCGCGGTGCTGGTGACGTTCCATGCCGACGCCGGCTTTTCCGCCCGCCTCGGCCGGATCTCCCGTCAGGCCGGCATCGTCATCGTGGTCGACAACGGCCCGGCGGATGCCGAGAACCGGTTGCGCGAGATCGCCGCGGATCCTGCGGTGGAGTTGATCTTGAACGGCGAGAACCTCGGCGTCGCGCGCGCCCTGAACATCGGCGTGCGGCGCGCCATCGCTCTTGGATATCGTTGGGCGTTGCTGCTGGATCAGGATAGCGAGGTCAAGGACGACATGGTCTCGACGCTGTTGACCGTCCAAGCGTCGTATCCGGATGGAGACCGATTGGCGGTTATTGGATCCGGTTTCGAGGTCGTTGGCAGGCAGGTGTCGGCCGCGGTCGCCGACCGCGTGTGTCAGGGCGAACCATGGCAAGAAGCCCCGTACGTGATCACTTCCGGATCCTTGCTGTCATTGGCGGCGTACTCGGCAATTGGGCCCTTTAGGGAAGATTTCTTCATCGACAGCGTCGACACCGAATTCTGTCTGCGGGCCGCGGCCAGGGGCTACCGGGTGATCAGGACCCGCAAAGCGCTCATGTCGCACGCGATCGGCTCGCCGACGGCGCATCGTTGGTTGTGGATGACGAAATCGACCAGCAACCATCCACCCGATCGCCGCTACTACATGGCGAGAAACGACACCGTCATGCTGCGCGAATATGGAAATTACGCGGCGGGCATATGGGCGCTGAAGAGCCTGCGGCGCTGCCTGCGGCAAAGTAAGCGCATTGTTCTGTACGAAAACATGAAGGCAAGCAAAATCATCGCCATCGCACACGGCTGGTGGGACGGGGTGCGCGGCCGCATGGGCCCGCGCAGACGGCAAGCGAAATCGGACTGAAGTTCTAAGGAGCAGCCGTCCGCTGCACGAATTGCGCCAGCGCCGGCCGCCCGTCCTCCCACAGTCCAAACGGGATGTCGAGCGCCTCTTGCGGCATGTGCACGGTGAGCTCACGGCTCGCGGCGATGAAGCGCAACGTGGCCGCATCGACCAGGTATGCCCGGGCAATGACGTCGCCATGTTCCGGCATGTGAAGATCCCGCCGCCGCGACAGACCCACCGGCACCTCATCCAGCGGCATCAGGTCGATTGCCCGGCCTTCCGTCAGGATGCGCAGCTCCCCGGCGCTAGGATCCGGCGGCGGCGACATGCGCCGGTCCACCGTCGACCATCGGTACAGCAGCAAGTACTCGTCGTATTTTCCGGAATGATCCACCTCCACCGCCACCAGGGTCGCGTAATCGCGCGCGTTCGCGGCGACGTCCGTGCGCTCGCGGGCGAACACCAGGGGCTTGGCGACGACCGTCAGCGTATTGCCGGTTCGCTCATCCAGGATTTCATGAGAGGCGCGCTTCGTAGGCGCGGTGCAGGCCGAGAGCGTGGTCAGCGCCAGGATCAAAGCCACGCGCATATACATAGGTCCTCAAAAGCGTAACCGATATGCCGCCGAAATATATAGGGAACGCTGATTCAACGCACCTGATTGGGTCTGTCCGGTCAGCGATTGCTGCTGCAGCACCGCCTGCTGTTGCTGCACCTGGTAGCCGGCGATCAGCTCGAATACCGATCGCCGGCTGGTCCAATCGCCGCGCACCTGCGGCAGGTAGAGCCATTGCTTGCCGCCCTCCATCGGCTGATTCAGCTGCTCGACGCTGAGTCGCGGTCCGATGCGCCAAGCGCCAGGTAGGGCGAAGCGCGCGTCCCATGACACCGTGGCGCTGCGCACGCTCGGCGAATCATCGTAACGAACGCCGAAAATATGCAAGTCGCTCGCCTGCAGCAGGTTGGATCCGGACATCTGCACGGAGATGTTCTTGTCCAAACCCGTCGACTGCGTCGCGGCGACGGCCGGCGTCGTGTTGATGGCGGGGGAGGCGGGAGTCCCGCTGAGCTGCAGGGTCGCGAGATCCACCAAGAATTGCCATCGCTCGCCGAGCGGCCGGCTCGCTGAAATGACGAAGGTTTCGCTGGTGGAGGTGCGATCCAAGGCGAGCTGCTTGATTTGCGAGGGCGTCAATTCGGTCGCCAGCGTCTGCAGATCCGGGGCGGTTTGACCGATGAGTGCATTGGTGAGCAGCAACAGGGGACTGCGGCGATAATCCGCGTCGAAGCCGAGAATCCAGGACTGGCCGACCTTGGTGTTGCCGATCAGCGTGGCTGAGTTGATCTGATTAAAAAAGATGTCGTAGTCGGTGAGAATGACGGCCGTGGCGCCGGGAATCGAATAGCGGGTCTGGAATCCGACGGAGCGCCGCTCGGTCAGTCCGGCCTCCGCGGTCTCATCGAACACATAGACGTCGAACACCCAGGCCTGCCGGATCGGACCATATTCGGCGATGACGGTACCGAATTTCTCCTGGGTCGAGAACGACGAGTAGCTCGTGTAAGCCGGCAGGCCGCCCGCCGCGCTCACCGTGAGTTTCGGGTTGATCTGGTAGCCCACGAACAAGCCGTCGAAGAGACCGATCACCCCCAGGCTGGCGAGGGACTGCCGCCCGAGCCGGCCGGTCAGGCCAAAGTTGCGATCGGTCATCTCGACATAGGCCGCCGTGGTGCGGTCCTGGCTGCCGCCGAAGGTCTTGACCAGATTCTCCGTATAGCCGGCATCCACGCGGGCGGTGAAATCGTAGCGCTCGCCGCGGTCGCGCAGCAACAGATCGCCATAAATGAGCGCCGCGTTGACCGAGGTCGTGGTGGTCGTGGTGCCGGCCGATACGACTTGATCCCGGCCGTACTGATAGGTGAGCGCCGTGCTGCCGGCCATCGTCCAGCCCGCTTTCGTGCCGCTGCCGAATTCACCCGTCGTTTTGGGCGCCACCGAGGCCGCGGCGAGCGCCTGCAATCGGGCGCGAACGCGGGCGGCCGCCGTCCCGTCGGGGTAGCGGCGCAGGTAGGCCTCGTATTCGGCCTTGGCCTGCGCCAGCTGGCCTGCCCGTTCGCGCGCCAGGCCGATCAGTTCCTGAGCCTCGGCGCGAGCCGGGTACTCGGGTTGGCGCAGCAGCCGGTTGAGCAGATCCACGGCCTCCGGGTACTGATGTTTTTCGAGTGCGGTGCGCGCATCGCGCAAGATCTGTGCGCGCTCCTCATCCGGCAGCGGCGGGTCGGTGGGGATGCTTGCGGCCGCCGATTGCACTCCGGCGCGTTCGATCACCGTGAGGTCGGACTGCTCATCGTTGACGGCGAGCCAGGCGCGCGGAAAACTGGCCTGCGCGATCCGCAGCACCCGCTCGGCTTCGGCACGCGTGGCGAACGGGCCGACGCGCAGCCGGTACCAGTGGGTATCCTCGATATCGGTCTCGGATTCGTAGGCCTGGGTCTTCAGGGCCGCCGCCGCCGCCTCGACCTTCTCGCGCCCGAACGGCGCCTGCGAGGAATCGAGATTGATGGCGAAGACCTGGGGCGCTTCGATTTGACCCAGCAACGCCGCGCCCTTGCGCTTGTTCGTGCCGATCAGACGCACCCGCAGCCCGAGGCCGGTCGCCGTGGGCGCCATGACGAAGTCCAGATCCCGGGACCAGGTGAGTTCGAGAGTCACTTCCCCGGGCACGGTGGATTCGAGCCGGGCTGCGGTGACCAGATCCCCGCCACCGCCGACGAACGGCAGTTCCGGCGTTATCGGAGCGCCGCAATCCGGTCCCAGCCGCAGCCTGATCCGGGTGCTGCTGCCATGATTGATGGGCGTATTGCCCATATAGAACATCGAGCAGGCAAATTGCACCGAAATGTCGGCATGGTCTTCGCGCTGGTCGGTGTCGATGACTTGAACGAGAGGTCCGATCGGACCGCCCGGCATGATTGCAGCCGGCGAATAGCCCGGCAAACCCAGCAAGCCGACCAATAGCGCAATTGCACGTGGGAATGACGCCTGCCCGAGCAGACATCCAGGGTGCACGCCGCGATTCACTTGTTCGGACCGCCGGTCGAACCGCGTGGGGCCGGTATCAAGAGTCGAGGCCGGGCAGCGGGGGCGCTGACAATGGTCCAGCCCAGAGTGTTGTGGCAGCTGCCGCAATCAAGCGTGGTAACGACGTGCTGGGCCTGCTTGCCCACCGCGGTTACACCGTTATGGCAGCTCTGGCAGGCCGCGCTCACTCCCACGTGGCTGAACGCCACGGGAGTCCACGCAAGCGTGCCGTGACAGGCGCTGCAATCCTGATTCGTGAGTATGTGCAGCGCCGGCTTGCCGGGCGCCGTCACGCCGTTATGGCAGCTGACACAGGCTGCGGTCACTCCCTGGTGATCGAAGCGCGCCGGCAGCCAGCCGAACGTCGTGTGGCAGTTCTGGCAGGCATTGTTGCTGGCGATGTGACCCGGCCCCTTGCCGGCCGCGAGCACGCCGTTGTGGCAGCTCGCACAGTTGCCGGTCACGCCGGCGTGTGAAACCCCCGCCGTACCCAACCTTCCCCTATTCCCGGCATTCGTCGCACTCGCGGTTGCCGCGGTGGTCGCAGTGGCCGCCGTGGCTGACGTGGTTGCGAGGTTCGCCGTGGTCGCGCCCGCGGGCGCCGCGACCACGGTGCCGATCACCGCGCGTGTCGGGGTAGTGACCGCCGCGACCTTCTTCTTGGCTGCGCCGCCATCCCAGTTGTTGGGGTTGTGGCAGCCGCTGCAATCCTGACCCACGTGGTGTCCGTTCGGCCGCGTGGTCAAATTGGTCACACCATAGAATTTCAAGGTGGACAGGTCGTGGCAGGCATCGCAGGTCTTGCCGATCACCGTGAACATGAGCGTGTGCTTGGCGGCAGTCATGGTCGTGCCGCTGAAAGCCGTGAAACTGACCGCGTGGCAATCCTCGCAGGGCGTGCTGCTGGTCGGGATGTGAACCGGCGAGAGCACCGCGTCTTTGGGCGTGTAGTTGAGATAGAACACGGGCGGAGTGGCATTCGGCGCGCCGTGACAGGTGATGCACCCGGTGGTGATGCCGGTGTGCAGCACGGTGTTTGCCGCCAACGTCGCATAGTTGGTCGGCGCCGCCGTGTGGCAGACCGTGCAAGCCTGGTTGCCCGGGTTCGGCATGTGACCGGCGGGCAGGGCGGTGGAATTCCAGTTGGCCGTCGTATGGCAGATGCTGCAATCATTCGGCGCGACCATCTGCCCTGTGGTGTGATCGGCGGGCCGGCCTTGCAGCAAGGGGCTGGCCGCGCCCATGTAGAAGCTCAAGCCCGCTTCATGGCAGCTGATGCACGTGGTGACGACGAAGGCGTGCGTGGCCTGGGTCATGTTCATGGGGCCGAAACCGCCGACGGCGTAGGTGGTCGAGGAATGGCAGGAGCCGCAGCTGGTTCCGGCGAGGTACGTGATGTGCGGCGGGGCGAGCACCGCATCCTTCGGCGTGAAATTGTTGTACCACGTGAGCGCCGTCGTACCGCCGTGGCACTGAGCGCATTGACTGCTGGTCACGCCGGTGTGCAGGACGGCGTTGGCCGCCAGCGTCGCGGTGGAATAATCCGCCGGCGCCGTCGTATGACAGATCGTGCAGGCCTGATTGGCCGGATTCGGCATATGGCCCGCGGGCAGTACGGTCGAGTTCCAGTTGGCCGTGGTATGGCAGATGCTGCAGTCGTTCGGCGCCACCATCTGCCCGGACGTATGATCGGCCGGCCGGCCCTGCAGCGCCGGACTGGCCGCGCCCATGTAGAAGCTCAAACCCGCTTCGTGGCAGCTGTTGCAGGTCGTGCCGACGAAGGCGTGCGTGGCCTGGGTCATGTTCATCGGCCCGAAACCACCGGCCGCATAGGTCGTCGAGGAATGGCAGGAGCCGCAGTCCGCTCCCGACAGGAACGGGATGTGCGTGGGCGTGAGCGTCGCTGATTTCGGCGGATCGTTGTTGTTGTAGAAACTCAGCTGCGTGAGGCCGTGGCATTGCGAGCAATTGCTTGCGATGCCGGTGTGCAGCACCGAGTTTGCCGCGAGCGTCACATAGCTGGCCGGGGCTCCCGTGTGGCAGACATTGCAAGACTGGTTGGCCGGGTTCGGCATATGGCCGGCCGGCAGCACAGTCGAGTTCCAGTTGGCCGTGGTATGGCACAGGCTGCAGTCGTTCGGCGCGACCTGCTGTCCAGCCGTGTGATCGGCAGGCCGGCCTTGCAGACCGGGGCTCGCCGCGCCCATGTAGAAGGAGAGGCCCGCCTCGTGGCAATTGATGCACGTGGTCCCGACGCCGGAGTGAGTGGCCTGGGTCATGTTCATCGGGCCGAAACCGCCGGTGACGTAATTCTGCGCATGGCAGGCGCTGCAATCCTCGCCCGTGAACGCCGGGATGTGCGCCGGCGAGAGGGTTGCCGCCGCCTTCGGATTGTCGTTGTTGTTGTAGAAGGTCAGCGCCGTGGCGCCGCCGTGACACTGCGCGCAGCCGGAGGTGATGCCCGTGTGCAGCACCGCGATGCTCGCCAGCGTTGCATAGCTGTTGGGGTCGGCGGTCAGCGTTCCGATGTGGCAGACCGAGCAGGTTTGGGTGCCGGGGATGGGCATGTGGCCGCCCGGCAGCGTGGTCGGCGTGGTCCACGTAGTCGTGTTGTGGCACAGCGAGCAATCGCCGGTGGCCTGCTGCGGCGGGTTCGGAGCGGACACATGAGTCGGTGGGCGCACCTGCAATGTCGGCGTCGATGCACCGAGATAAAAGCTCAGGCCCGCTTCGTGGCAGGTGTCGCAGGTGGTGGGCACGAATGCGTGCTTGGCGGCGCTCATGTTCGTCGGACCGAAGCCGCCCGCAGCATAGTTCGACGCATGGCAGTTGCTGCAATCGACCCCGTTCGAATAGGGGATATGCACGGGCGAGAGTCCCGCCGCGGCTTTGATGGGGTCGTTATTATTGTAGAAGGTCAGGGCTCCCGAGGGACTGCCGTGGCACAGTCCGCAGTTGCCGCTGATCCCTGTGTGCAGCACCGCGACGCTCGCCAGCGTCGCGTAGCTGGCGGCCGTGCTGCCGATCGCCGTGTGGCAGACCGCACAGGTTTGATTGGCGGGATTCGGCATGTGCCCGGCGGGCATCACATTGGTGGTCCAGTCGGTGGTGCTATGGCAGCTGGAGCAGTCGCCGGTCTGCTGTTGCGGCGTGCCGGTGGGGGCCATGTGGTCGGTTGGCCGGCCCTGCAGAGCCGGCGTCGAGGCGCCGAGGTAGAAGGTGAGGCCGGCCTCATGACAGGTGTCGCAGGCGGTGGCCACGAAGGCATGTTTGGCGGCGCTCATGTTGGTGGGACCAAAGCCGCCAGCGACATAATTCGAAGCGTGGCAGGAACTGCAATCGGTACCCGCGATGTAAGGGATGTGCGCCGGCGTCAGCACGCCATCCTTCGGGTCGTCGATGCCGCCATAGAACGTGAGCTGCGTGGTCGCGCCGTGGCACTGGGCGCAGCCATTGGTGATGCCGGTGTGCAGCACGGCGATGCTCGCCAGTGTCGCGTAACTCGCGAAGGTGGTGCCGATCGCCGTGTGGCACACCGCGCAAGTCTGATTGCCGGGATTCGGCATGTGGCCGGGCGGCAGAATGTTGCTGGTCCAGTCGGTGGTCGTGTGACACCCCGAGCAGTCGCCGGTGGCCTGCTGCGAATTGCCGCTCGTGAGATGGTCGGCCGGGCGGCCCTGCAGCGCCGGCGTCGAGGCGCCGAGGTAGAAGGTGAGGCCCGCCTCATGGCAGGCGTCGCAGGAGGTGGGCACGAAGGCATGCTTGGCCGCGCTCATGTTCGTGGGGCCGAAGCCGCCGGTGACATAGGTCGCCGCGTGGCAGGAACTGCAGTCGGTTCCCGACAGATACGGAATGTGCGTCGGCGTGAGCAGCGCATCCTTGGGCGTGAAATTGTTGAACCACGTCAGCGCCGTGGCGTTGTTTCCGTGGCACAGCCCGCAATTGCCGCTGACTCCCGTGTGCAGCACGGAGAGGCTCGCCAGTGTTGCCGGCGTGTAGTCGGCCGGCGCTGAGGCATGGCACTGGGCGCAGGTGAGGTTGCCCGGGTTCGGCATGTGCCCGCTCGGCAGCACGGTGCTGACCCAGTCCTTGGTCTCGTGACAGGCGGAACAGTCGCTGGTGGCCATCGCCGGGTCGGTGCTGCTGATGTGATCCGCGGGCCTGAGCTGCAGCGGCGTGCCGCTGCCGACGTAGTAGCTCTTGCCGGTGTCGTGGCAGGTGTCGCAGGTGGTGGACACGAAGGCATGCGTGGCGGCGCTCATCGCGGTGGCCGGACCAAAGCCGCCCGCCTGATAGGCGGCGCCATGGCAGGCGCTGCAATCGGTGCCGGCGAGGATCGGGATGTGCGGCGGCGCGAGCGGCGTCGCCTTGGTCGGCGAGACGCCCGATATCGACATGGGTATGTAGGGCGCGGGCACGCCCGCGAACGTCTCCCCGGCATGGCACATCAAGCAATTGTTCGTGTTGAGCCCGCTGTGCAGCGTTGCGATGGTCGCGGCGAGCACGGTCCAGGTTTCGGCGCCAGGGTTGTTGCCGTGGCAGATGCCGCAGTCGATGGCAGAGGGAATCGGCGGCACGTGGGTGGGCGGCTGGCCGGAGACGAAGCCGGTGGAAATCTTGACGCTGCCGCTGTGGCAGGTCTGGCAGGTCGTCACCGTCATCTGCGTGTGATCAAACAGCGAGGGCACCCAATTCGGCGTCTTGGTTCCGATGCCGGTGGTATGGCAGTTCTCGCACAGATTGGTCGTGGGCATGTGGCTGCCCTGTTTGCCGACGGCCTTGGTGCCGTTGTGACAGCTCACGCAGCCGCTGGTGATGCCCGTGTGATCGAAGGTGGCACCGGTCCAGGTGGTCGTGAGGTGGCAGTCACCGCACTCGAGATTCGTGGTGATGTGGCCCGCGGGTTTGCCCGAGAACTGCACGCCGTTGTGGCAAATGATGCAAAAGCCCGCGGCCGCCATCGGGATCTGCGTGTGATCCACCGCCTTGGGCGGATTCCAGCTCATCACCGTATGGCACGCGGCGCAATCCTGACTGGTGGCCGGATGCGGCGGTATGGTCATGCCGGTCGCGATGACGCCGTTGTGGCAGCTGGCGCAGGTGCCCATCGTTTCGGCGTGATCGAAGTGCACCTGCGGGCGGAACGAGATGGTGTTGTGGCAGGCCGCGCAATTATTGGTGCTCAGGATATGCGTCGGCGTTTTCGGCGTCGCGTTGTACAGCGAGCCCTTGACGTGGCAGGTGCCGCAGTCGCGCGGCGTGCCTCTGAACAGCGCATTCAAGTGGCAGGCCTCGCAGGGCAGGTCGCGATGCACGCCGTCGAGTTCGACGCCGGTCGTCAGGTGGTCGAAGGGCACGGTGATGGGCGACGTGCCCGCCGCCCCGGCCCACGACGGGCCGAACGCCCAGAATGCGCCGGCAAGCAGCGCGATCCACCCGATTGTGCGGCGAGAGTTCAGGCGCATACCTATTGCATCCTCGCGCCTTTCCACGAGATGTTTGTGTGACAGCGGTCGCACTTGTCGCCGTATTCGCCCAGATGCCGGTCATCCTTGTGGTGACAGCTGCCGCACTGCTGCGACATTTTCACGGTGCCGGGCGGCTCGCGATGGCACTCGGCGCACTGCAATTTGGCGTGCGCGCCGAGCAGCGGAAAATGAGCTTCCTTGGCGTGATCGAAAACCCACAGCGGCCAGCCGTTGGGCGAATGGCAGGACTCGCACTTCTTGCCGAGGCCTCCTTTGTGCACGTCATCGTGCGAATGGCAGTCGATGCAGGCCGAGGGCGCCCGGCCGAAGGCCAAAGTCGCGTGGCATTGCGCGCAGCTGACCACGCGGTGCAGACCCAGCAGCGGATACTTGGTCAAGTCATGATCGAATGCGAGGTCGGAGACCCAGGTATTTTGGCCGTGGCAACTGTCGCACCCGCCCTGCAACTTGCCGCCGTGCGGGTCTTCGCTGCGATGGCAACCGGCGCAGTCGGTGGCGAGTTTCTGGGCGGCCGCCACTCCCGTGTGGCAGACGTGGCAATCGATCTTGGCATGCGCGCCCACCAGCGCAAACTTGGTCTTCGCGGCATGATCGTAAGTCACCGGCTGCCAGCGGTCGTTGTCGTGGCAGTCCTCGCACTTCGGGCCAAAACGCAAGGCGTGAGCATCGTCTTGCTTGTGGCAGCCGTTGCAGTCCTTGGGGATCTTGTCCTTGTAGTTGCCGCTGCGGTGGCAGGCGAGGCAGTCGATCTCGGCGTGCACGCCGAGCAGCTCGTAGCGGGTTTCCTTCAGATGATCGAATTTGGCGGTCTTCCATTCCTTCGTCACATGGCATTTGCCGCAATCCGGGCCGCGCGACCCGCGATGCTCGTCGTCGGTGGCGTGACAACCCACGCAGCTCTTGGGCGTCGATTTGTATTGACCGCCGACGTGGCAGGCATCGCAACTCACGGTCGCGTGGGCGCCGGTCAGCTTGAATTCGGTCTTGTCATGATCGAAGCGCCCGCCGGCCCAGCTCGAGGAGCTGTGGCATTCGCCGCAGGATTGAGTGAACTGTCCGTGGTGCACATCCTCGGGCTTGTGGCAGCCGATACAGGTTGCGGGAGCCTTTTGCCACTTCTCGCCCGCCTTGTGGCAGGCATCGCAGGCCAGCGCCGCATGCTCGCCCTCGAGCGCGAAGTCGGTGAGACGGTGATCGAATTGGGCGCGGCTCAACTGCACGATATCCGCCGCGCGGCCCTTGTGTTCGGTGTGGCAGGCGCGGCATTCACCGACGCCGGCGTTGGGCATGCGGCCATGGAATCCGATTTTCTGGCGCACGTCGGCCGCGATTTCCTTGTGGCAGTCCAAACACAGCGAGGTCTGGGTCTTGACGTTGGAGCGGTCGTGGCAATTGGCGCAGTCCGACTCCTGCTTCTCATGGGCGCGCGTCACCTTGCCCGGCATCAGCAGCGTTTCCACCGATGCGGCGAAGGCGCCCGAGACCGCCATCAAGGAGACTGCCATCATCCACGCGACTCCAATTGCCCTGCCACGTCCTTGTGCCCTCATGAACTTGAGTTCAGTACACGTTGATCGCAACCACATGCACGATCCCCGCAATCAACAACATGAAAAACAGCGGGATGTGCAGCACATGCCACAGCGAAAACAAGCGCGCATACACTTGGTACTCCGCCATGCGGCGGCCGGCCTCCAAGCGCCGGTTGGCGTAGATGCGGGCTGCCGCGGCGATGCGGTGCTTGTGCTGCGCAATCAGCGCCGTTTCACGGCTGGTGACCTTGATGGCCACGGCCTGCTTGATCTGCCGTCGCACCAGCCAGCGCGCTATGCCTAAGCGCGGGGCGCCGGTGATCATGTGCAGGGATCGCCGGATGACTCCTTTGGGAGGCTCGATCAACCGCTTCTCGATCCGGTCGATCGCATCGAGCAGACCCGGCAGGAACGCGATCGACGTCGTTTGCGTGCGCAGCCGGTCGCCGACCGCCTTGAGCTGCTCGAGCGTGTCCTCATGTCCGTCCAGGCGGGCGTGCAAGCGGGTGTAGATGTAGCGGCCGATGACCCCTGAGGAGGCGACCAGCAGCATGCAGATCAAGGCCACATTGCTGTTGGTGGCGCCGAGACTGAAGTTCGAGTGAAACAGCACCAGGATCGGCCCGACGACGCCGAGCACCATGTGAAACTCGAACCAGGCCGGTATCCCGCCGAGCCAGGCGAGCCACCGGGCACGCTTGCGCGCCGAATAGCCGAGCAGCAGCAGCATCATCGAGCCGCCGACGATTCCCAGCCAGTAGCCGATGCCGCGTTGCGGTGTGATGTAGCGCTCGAGGTGGGCGTGGCTGCCCCATAGGAGCACGGCCGCGACCACCACCGTCCAAATGATCGGCCACCGCAGCCGCGGAACCTTGATGAGGGACGGGACTCGATGCGCGGCGACGCTCATGTGATCACGCGGTCAATCACTATTTTCAGCGGTTGGTGATCGGCCGGATTGATGACGCCGCTCGAGCCTTGCAGGTCGCCGGCCGCCGGCAGCGGCTGACCGCTCTGGGAAATCCGGGCCTCGATCGTAACGCGGCCCGCGCTCGAGAGGTTCCGTCCCGGCAGCATCGACTGTGAATCATCCAGCTTGAATTTGACCGGCCAGTTCGACACGCTGCCGCGAAAGACGGCCACCGGGGGGCCGGGGGAGTCGACGGACTTGGCGACGATGAACAGCGTCGCGCCGGCGGCGGCTTTGGCGCTCAAGGCGGTGGCCAGCGACACCTCGCCACTGACCGAGCTGCCCGATCCCGCGGTTCCCGCCAATTGCAGGTCCTGCTGCAGATTGGCGGCCACGATCTTGGCGTCGGGCGCCTGATGCGGCAATTGCTGCGCGCGCGCCTTGGCGGCATCGGCGGGGCGATGCAGGAATTCATAGGACTTCGCCAGCAACTCCCAGTCGCCGGCGGTGCCGCCGCCCTTGGCAAGTCGCGTCTCGAGCGCTGCGATGGCACTTTCCATGGAGCCGGCCGCGGCTTTGGGCGCAGGGGTCGCAGCCAGGTCGCCGGAGGCCTTGACTGCGTCGGTAAATGAATTGGCGGCGGCGGCATTGGGTGCGGCCGCCACGGCGGATTGGCGCGCGCGATCGGGAGCCCCCAGCCACTGGTAGAGGCCGAGCGCCGCGGTCACGATCAGGCCCGTGCTGACCGCTACCGTCCATGGGACCGCGGACAGCCGGCCGAGTCCCGGCATCTTGCGCAGCCAGGGCAGTACACCCAAAAGGGCGACCAGCGTGGTGAGCACGCCGGCCAGAAACCAAATCAATGCCAATGCAATACTCCTCGAAAGCTGAAGGGCTTCGCGTCCGCTCTGAACGGCCTTCGGCCATCCCCTCAAAGGCTCGCTTGTGCTTTGCAAAACTTTGCAATTCAAAGTGTAAGCATGATCGTTTGGCGCGGCAAAATGTGTGCGAAGTGCGACAACTCTGTAGGACTGTCTACAGTGAGAGACGTATTGACATGTGACGTAATTCACGGATTGTTGCGATCATGATCTCTAGCCTTAGCTAGCCCGCCTCCGTGACGTCAGTGAGCTTACTCAACATGGATCTTTTGTGGTCGCTCGCGCTCTACGGGCTGCCCTGTGCAGCGATTTTGGTCATGTATGTGCTGCGTCAGCGGCGCATCCATGCGACGCACCGCCGTGCGCAGGAGGAGGCCATCGCGGCCGGCATGACCGAACCGGCCTCATTGCATCCGCTCATCGACGCCGCCAAATGTCTGGGTTGCGGAGCCTGCGTCAAGGCCTGCCCGGAGCAGCCGCATCACGAGGTGCTCGGCCTGATCGACGGCAAGGCCGTGCTGGTCGGGCCGGCCGATTGCATAGGACACGGAGCGTGCAAGGTCGTCTGTCCCTTCGATGCCATCACCCTGGTATTCGGCACCGAGCGCCGCGGCCTGGATATCCCGCTGCTCAATCCATCGTTTGAATCCAATGTGCCGGGTATTTACGTCGCCGGCGAACTGGGCGGCATGGGGTTGATCAAAAATGCGCTCATGCAGGGCCAGCAGGCGCTCGAGTCCATCGCCAAGGCGGGGGTGAAGCGCCCGGGCGCGATCGACGTGCTGATCGTCGGCGCCGGGCCCGCAGGGCTTGCCGCCTCGCTGGCCGCCAAGAAGCTTGGCCTGAATTATCAGACGGTCGAGCAGGACTCCCTGGGCGGGGCGGTATTCCAGTATCCGCGCGGCAAGCTGGTGATGACGGCGCCCGTGGAATTGCCCATCGTGGGCAAGGTGCAATTTCGCAATACCTCCAAGGAGGAACTGCTGAAATTCTGGACCGACGCGTGCAAGAACAACGGCTTGAAAATCAGCTACCAGGAACGCGTGGAAAGCGTGGAGAACAAGGATGGCGTGTTTCACGTGAAAACCAGCACGAAGCAGTACGCCGCGTCGACGATTCTGCTGGGCATCGGCCGGCGCGGCACGCCGCGCAAGCTCGGAGTGCCGGGAGAAGAGCTGCCGAAAGTGGTGTATCGGCTGATCGACCCCGAACAATACCGCGGTCAGAAGGTCATCGTGGTCGGCGGCGGCGACAGCGCGCTGGAGGCGGCGGCCAGCATCGCCGAGCTCGGCGATACCACCGTGATGCTCTCCTACCGCGGCGAAGCTTTTCAGCGCGCCAAGCAGAAGAACCGCCAGCGCGTCGATGCGGCCAGCTCCAGCGGCCAGCTCAAAGTGCTGCTCAATTCCCAGATCCGCGAGATACGGCCTGACGAAGTGCTGTTGAAGCATTCCGGGCAGGAGCTGAAAGTGGGCAACGACGCGGTGATCGTGAGCGCCGGCGGCATATTGCCGAACGATTTCCTGCGCTCGATCGGCATTCAGGTCGAAACCAAGTACGGTACGGCTTGATGAGGCTGAGCCGCTTCCATCGGGGTTCGATCGCGGCGCTTTGCTGTCTGCTCTGCCTGTCCGCGGCAGCCGCCTCGGTCAGGCCGGCAAAGCCCAAGGATCCTCTCGAGCCGGCACGCGCGGCGCTGCGCACGCTGCAATTCAACCGGGCGATTGAGCTGCTCAACGCCGCCGCCAGCGCCGACGCCCAGTACCTGCTCGGACTCATGTACTTGAACGGGGTGGGGGTGGTGTCCGACCCGGCGCGCGCGCGCGAATTGCTGCGGTTGGCGGCCGAGCGCGGGCACGCGGCGGCGGCTTATGTCCTGGCCGGCGAACTCGCGCATCTGCCCGACACGCCGCCCGAGGCGGCGCGGCAGTGGCTGGAGCGCTCCGCAAAGCTGGGATATGTGCGCGCCGTCGAGGCGCTCAAATCCGGCCGGCCGCTGCTCGATCGTGAATTCGTGGGCGCCTCGGATCCCGCGCTGTTGACGGCGTGGGTGTTCGACTGCGTGCGCAAGAACGACGCCGCAGAACTCAAGCGGCTCGGGAGCGCCGGCGCTCAAGTGCGCGATGAATTCGGGCGCGGTCCCCTGTCCTATGCGGCCGAGGCCGGCAGCGCCGCGGCCGCTTCGATGCTGCTCGACTTGGGCGCCGACTTACGCGCCACGGACAAGGCCGGTACGACCGCGCTGATGATCGCGGCCGAGCGGCCGGATCCAGCCATGACTGAATTGCTGCTGCAGCATGGGGCCGACCCGCACACGGCCGACGCAGAGCAGCGAACGGCGCTCTTTTACGCGGCGCGGACCAATCGGCCCGGAACCATCCGAGTCTTGCAGCGTGCCGGTGCACTGCCCGATGCACGCGACAGCCGCGGCTATACCGCGCTTGACGACGCGATCGCCGTGGGCGCAGAAGCGGCTGCCGCAGAGCTGCGCTCGCTGGGCGTCCATGCCAACGTGGTTGCGCCCGCTGCGGGACGCCAGAACGGCAAATTCGATCCGGCACACCCGGGCGACCTCTATCGTGGCTGGCCGCCGCTCGCACTCGCCGTGTCGCGCAACGATGCGGCCGGCGTGCGGCAGCTGCTCGCCGCCGGCGGCGACGCGAATCTGCGCCTGCCGCAGGGCGACTCGCTGTTGCAGGTCGCCGCCGACACCCATGCCATCGAGAGTTTGCAGCTCCTGCTGGCGCACGGAGCCGACGCCAACGCTGTCGCTCACGCGGGCCACAGTGCCCTGTGGCTCGCCGCGGCTCGCAACGACCTCGCCGTCATCAAGGCGCTGCTTGCGGCCGGCGTCCACGCCGACGCCCATGCGCCCGGCGAGCAAACGCCGCTGCTGGCCGCGCTGGGCGCGCCGCATTCGGAGGAGGCGGCGCAGATCTTGCTCGATGCCGGCGCCAGTCCGGAGGCCACCGACCGCCAAGGCCAGACGCCGCTGATGCTCGCGTCCGCCGGCGGCAAGCTCGAGGTGATCAACATCCTGTTGGCACATCATGCGCGAGTCGATGCCGAAGACCATCAACGGCGCACGGCATTATGGTTTGCGGCCGCTTTCGGGTCGCATGACGCCGTGAATGCGCTGCTCGCGGCCGGCGCAAGTCAGGAGGCGACCGATGCCCGCGGCCTCACGGTTCTGCACGCCGCCGCCTCGCAGAACAAGGCCGACGTCCTGTCGCCGCTGCTGGGCTCCGGGGGTCGGATCAACCGGCGCAGCGCCGGCGGCGAGACTGCGCTCATGATCGCGGCGGCCACGGGTCACGTCGAAGTGGTCAAAGCGCTGCTCGCGCGCTCGCCGAGCCTCGATCTTCAGAGCGACGCCGGCGATACCGCGCTGATCGCCGCCAGCCGCGGCGGCTACGCGGACATTTGCCATTTGTTGGTCATGGCCGGGGCCAACAAGGCGCTGCGCAATGGCGCCGGCGTTTCGGCGCGCGATGTGGCCGCCGGCCGCGGTTTCGCATCCATCGCCAAGGAACTGGCCGGCTAGCCGGCTTAAGGCTTCGGCGCGATTTCAATAGGCGTAATAGGGGCCTGTATAGATACCGGCCACGTGCTGGTCGATCCCGATATAGACATTGCGGCCGTAGAAAAACGGCATACCCCAGATAAAGTTGGTCGCTCCGCCGCCACCGGCCAGATCGATGAAAGCCGCGGCGTTGGCCACGAAGGTATTCGGGTCGGCGATCGCAAAGGCAATCGTGCTGCTGCTATTGTACGCACCCACTCCGGTATTGACCGCGGACACACTGAGCGGCGCCACCGCCGGACAGTAGTAACCGACGAAGGCACCGGAGCCGCAGACGGCAATGGTCGGATCGTTGAATCCATACGAGTCCGTCCCCGAATCGATCAGCGCGGGCAGCACCGTCGTCCCGCCATTGTAGACGGCGGTAAAATCCCCGTTGGCATCGGCGCCGAGCACCGTCAGTCCCGCCGCGGGCAGCGCGTTGTCGGTCTGCGTGGCAATTCCGAAAATCAGCGTGCCCTGCACCGTCGCATCGCCATTGGCGTTTTGCAGGTTCGGCAGTTCGATGACGATGCCGTTGTTGTCGGCGGCAAACATCGCCACCGGGTTCGTGACTTGATCGGTGAGCGGCAGGTTCTCAGCCGTGCACACGCCGGCGGCGGTGCAGCCGTAGTACAGCGGCAGAGGCGTGGCCGCAGCCACGCAGGCCGCCCCGCAATCCTGGGCAAAAACGCCCACTCCGAGCACGCCATTGGCGTCAAAGCCGGACACGGCGTTGATCAGCGTGCCGTTGGCGCCGCACGTTGCCGGCGGCGGGGCGCTGACGCCCGTGTCATCCATGACCTGCACCGGGACTTTGGCGCTTTCTCCGGCCAGCGTCACGTCGGCGAGCGCCACCGGCCCCCAGGTCTGGCCGCCGCTGAAGCTTAAGCATTCTTCGACAGCATTTCCCTGGGCGTCGGTCTCGGCATTCAGCGTGACGCCGAACCCGGACAGCACGGAATGCACCAACCGTAATCCGTTGGAGCCGGTATCGAGCAGCACATGGTCAATGGTGGCGCACGTTTGGCTGCCGGCGGCACAGACTTTCACGGTCACATACGCATGGTTGATCGCACCGGGCGCGGCCGCCGGGCCGGTATCGACGGTGAGCGCCAGAGTATTCAGGGTCGGGGCCGGAGTGCTGAGCGCCGCCGTCGTGTGGCTGCCGCCGATGCAGGCGGTCAGCAGAGACGCCGCCAGCGGCAGTGCAATGTGAGTGATTGAGCGCATAGGCAGCGGGTGTCGGCCCCGAGCTTCAGCGCAGCTCCGCGGTCGGCACGCCCGCGGGAACAGCCAAGGGCAGATAGGCGCGGCCGCCATAGGCGCGCAGATGACCGCCGGACTCGACCACGAGGTCCGCCGACGCCACGCGCACCGAGCGATGAAGGCCGGGGTGATTCAAAGCCGCGAGCGCCGCGGTGTAGGCCGCGTAATGCGCGCCCAAGAGGTGCTGCAAATTCGGCGGAACGGGTCCTGTCCAGGAAACCGCAAAAACGACGCCGTCTCGATTGAGGTATTGGCGCACATGCATCCCGGAGTCGGCGGTGATCTCCTGCAGGTCGTAAAGCGGCAGGGTGGCGGCATACACGCTGCCGTGCAGTTCCGCGCCGTCGGCCAGCACGCTCGCCGCATCGCCCCCAAGGGCGGCGCGCGCAGGGTTCGCTCCCAGCGAGGTGATGCCGAGAACGACCAGCCAAAAAGCCCGCGTCACTGGCGCGTGAAACATGCGGGGATTTTGCTACACAATTGCCTCGCCGGTTACTGTCTTGATTGAGCGACAGGTCGCAAATTTGACAGGCCCCGCCACCATGCCGCGGTGAGCAATTCCGCATGGTGCCGTATGAACACCGCGGAGAGCGCCGTCGGTATGCACAGAAACGGCAGCCATTGCTCCGGAAAGACATCGCGCGGTCCACAGTGAAACCAGGGCTCGGCGCTCGTTTCTTCTTCCTCGAACCGCGCTTTCGGCAGGTCGCGAAACACGCAATCGGAGACCAGGCAGATCTCGTCATAGTCGTAGAAGATCACGCGTCCGTGGCTGGTGACGCCGAAGTTCTTCAGCAGCAGGTCGCCCGGAAACACGTCGCTCGCGGCCAGGTCGCGCAGGGCGTTGCCGTAATCGATGATGGCGGATTCCGCCGCAGCGGGATCGGCCTCGCGCAAGAATAGATTGAGCGGCCGCAAGCGGCGCTCGATGTAGCAGTGTTCGACGATCAGATCGTCGCCTTCGATGCGGCAGCTCTGGCTCGCCTCGTTCAGAAGTTCATCCGCGAGAGCCGGCATGAATCGCCCGCGCGGCAGGCGCAGGCGTTTGAATTCCTGGGCGTCGACCAGGCGGCCGGCCCGATCGTGCCGGAACACGAACTGGTAGCGCTCGATGACTTCCTCGCGCGTGCTGCTCTTGGGGGCGCCAAAGCGGTCGCGGATCACTTTGAATACCAGATCGTGGGAGGGCAGGGTGAACACGATCATCACCAGACCGCGTTCGCCCGGGGCATGCACGAAACTGTCGATGGAATTGCCCAGATGCCTCTGCAGCGCAAAATAGCGTTCCGTCTTGCCCTGTTTGGCGCGGCCGAGCACGGTGTACAGCTCGTCGATGGACTTGCGCGGCATGAAGGAGCGCAGCAGGGTGATCGCCGCGCTGACCACCGGCAAATCCACGTGAAAATAAGACCGCGCGTAGCCGAACAACGATCCGACATCGGCGCGCGACAGCATGACCGCGTCGACCTGCACGCCCTTGGAGGAATTGGTGAACGCAAGCACCAAGGGCGTGATCGAACCGTCGCCGATCAGCCGGCCGACGATGAAGGCATGCATGCCGCGATAGAACAACGGTTCGATCAATTCGACGGACTCGGGGTGGCCGCTGTGCCGCCCGGTCTGGAAATAGCGGCCGATTTCGGCGCTGATGCGGTGCACCGCCGCGTCCGCATCCTCGATCGCGGCGCCGAACGGCAAATCGGTGAGAATCTCGCGCACCGCCGCCGGCAGAGAGTCGCCCACCCGGTAGACGCGGATCGGCACCGCGCCGGATGCGCGCCCCACGCTGGTCGCGCAGAATTCGACTTCCGGATTGACGCCCACCGTGCCGAACAGATCGCGGGTGACCGAATTGAAGAAGGTGCGGTAGAAATCGCTGTCGGGGCGGCGCGCGACGATGGTCTCGTAGGCGCGCTTGATATCGATCCACAGCGCCACTTCGGTGCGCCGGTCGAGGAGCCGGCCCGCGATATTCGCCACGCAGCGCGCGACCCGCTGCTCATAGAGCTCGATGCGGGCGACCGCATCGAGCTGCGCCGTCTGCCAGTCCTCGGCGAGGAAGTAGAGCGCCGCGCGCCGCGTGATGCGGCCGAACTCCTCGTTGTACCGGCGAAAATGTTCCGCGATCGCCGCCGCGTGATCTTTCGCAGCGACGCCGTCCGTCAGCGCCGCGGAACCGACAGCCGCGCTCATGGGTGCAGGACCGCTACGCGACCACGCGCTGCGGACCCGATTTCAAAGCCGCCGCGAATTGCTCGGTCTCGGTGCTGCCGGCCATCGCGCCGGTGGAATGCGCGCCCGCAGTGATCGCAGTCTGCACGGCATCGAAATAGCCGGTGCCGACGAATGCCTGATGTTTGGTGGCGCGATAGCCCGAGCTTTCCTGGCCGAATTCGCGCTGCTGCAGCTGCGAGTAGCCGAGCATGCCGTCCGCCCGATAGGCCGATGCCAGTTCGAACATCGACAGATTCAAGGCATGCCAGCCGGCCAGCGTGATGAACTGGAAGCGATAGCCCAGGGCCGCCAGTTCTTCACGCCAGCGCTTCATCGCCGCGGCATCGAGTTTGGCCTGCCAGTTGAAGGACGGCGAGCAGTTATAGGCGAGCAGCTTGCCGGGGAATTTGGCGTGAATGGCGGCGGCAAAACGCCGCGCTTCGGCCATGTCCGGTTTGGATGTCTCGCACCATAGAAGGTCCGCATACGGGGCATAAGACAAGCCTCGATCGATGGCTTGATCGATGCCGGGCTTGACATGGAAGAAGCCCTCGCTGGAGCGTTTGCCGGTGAGGAAGCGCACGTCGCGCGGATCATGATCGGTGAGGAGCAGGTCGGCCGCGTCGGCGTCGGTGCGGGCGATGATCACCGTGGGCACGCCGAGCACATCGGCGGCCAGGCGCGCCGCCACCAGCTTGTTGATGGCCTCGGCGGTCGAGACCAGGACCTTGCCGCCCAAATGTCCGCATTTCTTGGCGGACGACAATTGATCTTCGAAGTGCACGGCGGCCGCGCCGGCGCGGATCAAGGCCTTGGTCAGCTCGAAGGCGTTCAGATTGCCGCCGAAACCAGCTTCGGCGTCGGCAATGATGGGGGCCATCCAGTCGATGTCGGACTTGCCGTCCAGGTGATGAATCTGATCGGTGCGCAGCAGCGCGTTGTTGATGCGCTCGACCATTTTCGGCACCGAGTCGACCGGATACAGGCTCTGGTCCGGGTACACCTCTCCGGCGGTATTGGCATCGCCGGCGACCTGCCAGCCGGAGCAGTAAATGGCTTTCAAGCCCGCCTGCACCGTCTGCACGGCCTGGTTTCCGCTCATGCAGCCCAAGCCGGCGATCACGGGTTCGCTGTGCAGCTGGCGCCAGAATTTCTCCGCACCCATGCGCGCCAGCGAATATTCGATGTGCACGGAGCCGCGCAAACGCGCCACGTCGGCCGTGCTGTAGGGGCGTTCGATGCCATGCCACCGGTTGGTCGTTCTGTCGCTCAAATCCGTTCTCCTAGGGTTGAAGTTGACCACTTGCGTATCGGGATGGCGCCAGCTTAAAGTGCGGGAAGCGAGTATTTACACATTAGAAATTTGACAGTGTGAATTTCACATGGATGCACCATGGCGGGATTGATCAGACAGGGACATTTCCTCGGGACCAAGCTTAGGTCCCTGCGCAAGCGCAACGGCCTGACCCTCGATGAGCTCTCGGCCCGCTGTGTGCAAATCGATGCGGCGTGCGCCCCGTCCGTGTCCTACCTCAGCATGGTGGAGACGGGCAAGCGCATGCCCTCGGCCGACATGCTGGACATGCTGGCGGCCATCTTCAGCAAGGACGCGCGTTGGTTTCTCGACGAGAACACCGAGGTCGAAGCCGCTCCGGCGCAACGCGAGCGCGGCGGACTGGAGGCCATGCCGCTGGAACCGGCGTTCTTGTTCTCGCACGAGCTGCTGCAAAACGCGCTGCCGGAACTGCTGTCGCAAACCGGCACCACCGGCCGGCAATTCGCGCAATTGCTGATTCGCGTCTGGCAGGAGACTCGCCACAACAATTTTCCGGACATCGAGCGTGCGGCCGAGGAATGCGGCAAGCGGCAAATGCCCCTCACCCTCGATGCCGTGATGGCCATCTGCAAACAACATGCCTTGAAGGTGCAGTGGTTCGACGGCGACGGCCGCAAGCCGAGCGGCGCATTGGTGAGATCCCGATTCGAAGCGCCCGGAACGGTGCTGATCAACCAGCGCTTGCGCCATCAAGAAGAGCGGTTGAAATACGAACTGGCGTTCTTCATCGGCCACAAGATCCTGCACAACGGCGACGGGGCCATTTCGCCGCACAGCGCGCTGCATTCCGGCGACGCCGAACCGTCCGGCTCCGCGGCCGGCATGGGCGCGCAGGATGTGCTGTACGCCTGGCGCGATTTCGAATGCAGCTTCTTTGCCGGAGCGCTGCTGTGTCCGCGAGTGCCGTTTCGGCGATTTCTGATTCGGGAGGCGCACAGCGTGTCCGCCTGCCGCAAGCTCGGGGTCACGCCGGCGTTGGTCATGCGCCGCATGACGGCGGTGTCGCCGTATCGCCACTGGCATTTCTTCGATGCCTACGCGCCGGGCTACTTGCGCGCGGTATATCGCGGCAACGGCATCCCCCTGCCCTGGGGCAATATGAGCCTCGTATCCGACCCCTGTCCGCGTTGGGCGGTGTTTCGCCTGCTGCAAGCGACCCCGGCGGGGCCTCCGATGCAGAAGCCGAAGTCGCAGATATCGGTGATGCAGGATGGCAAGCGGGCGCGTCTGTACTGCTGCCATTCACTGCTGACCCGCGACGCGCTCGACGAGATGCACGTGCTCTCGGTGGGCGTGGATCTGCTGCCGGCGCTCGATGCCCAGGGCTTCGACGGCGAAGAGTTGGTCGCGGCGGTCGCGGAGGCGTGCCGGCGCGGCGGCGGCGACGGCGTGATTCCCGAGCGTGCCGCGAACGCGATTCACGCCGCCTCGCAGGTGCTCAACATCGCCTGGATCGCCGACGCGCTCGACTCGCCCGCCAGCGTCATCTGCCCGCGCAGCGGCGCCTGTCCGCGACAGCCGCACGGCTGCGTGTAGCGCCAGCCTCAGCGCCGCGCTACTGCGAGTCAAGATTCGCGGTACGCTAGCGGCGACCCGATTTTTCTACGAGGGGCGCCCATGGGTTATGTGGAAAGCAATCTTTTGCCGAACGAGCAAATCACCTATCGGGCAAGACTGCACGGGATCATCTATGGACTCCCCGCGACAGTTCTGGCGGCCGCCGTGCTCACGGCGCTCGGCGGCGGCGGCTGGATCGCCGGCGCAGCCATAGGCGCCGTCGGTCTCGTCCTCTTGGTGCCGCCCTGGATCAGATCTGTCAGCTCCGAATTCGCCGTTACCGACAAGCGCGTCTTGATAAAGGTCGGCCTCATTCGCCGCCACTCCATCGAACTGCTGCTGCAAAAGGTCGAGGGCATCGGCGTGGATCAGGGCATTCTCGGCCGAATCTTGGGCTATGGAACGATTACCGTATCGGGAGTCGGCGGCACGAAGGAGGCGTTCAGGATGATCTCGAACCCGCTGGAATTTCGGCGTCAGGTGCAGGCCAGCCTGGCGACTTGAGCGGTCTAGGGTTTCTTTTTCGCATTCTTTTTTTTTGTTTTCTTCTTGCCCGGCTTTCCCTTGCTCACTTTTTTCTTCACCTTGCGGCGCATACGCACCAGCGCGTCGATGAGGTCGTCCACCGGCTCGTGCTTTTTCGCCTTGCGCCGCATCCACACGAGGGCGTCGAGAAGGTCGTCAACGGCTTCGCTTTTCTTCGCCATGCAGCATCCTAGGCGAATAAACCAGCCACGCCAATCAACAATCCTGACACGAATCGCGCGCCACGATCGTCGGACAATTCGATGCGCTTCGTCATGCAGCCAGGGCGCGAGATCTTTTCACCGCGTGATGAAGATTCCTCATTTGACGATTTAAGTGATTGAATTATCGATATTTACACCGACAGCATGCGCCGATGGCCGAGGTGCAGCGGTAATGTGCCGCGCTCATAATAGGTGCAAGGTAAATAGCGCGATGCACCAAATTGCATCATTTTTCATTTTGCAGGAGATCGATCATGCTCGGACTGATTGCCCGCTGGGGCCACAACCTGTTGCTCACCACCATGGGATTGTTGACCATCGCCATGGTGTTTTCGGGGCTCGCAAACCGGTGAGAAATGATTCAGGGCAAATGGAACATCACGATCAAGACGCCGCAGGGCGATAGATCGGGCGTGCTCGATCTTCAAACCGACGGGACGTCGTTGACGGGATCGCTATCCGCTGCCGATCACTTCGCCGCGATCAGCGACGGCAAGGTCACGGGCAACAATCTCAGCTGGTCGGCCAAGATCACCAAGCCGATGCGCATGAGTTTCAAATTCACCGCGACCGTCGAGGAGGATCGCATCAGCGGCGCCGCCAAGCATCTGCTGGGCAGCGCCACGTTCACCGGCACGCGCGCTTCTTGATCTACCCAATCGGCCAATAAATCTCGGTTCTCAGCTTCTCCGCCGGCGTGGATCCGGGATCATCGATGTACCAAGAAATCGCCGGACCCGCCGCTGTGTACCCGTGCGCGGCCATGTAGGCGCGAAAGCTCTCGTAGGTCTTCGCCAGGGTGTCGTAGGGCCCGGTGTGGGTGGTCTTCAATGCCTTGCCCGCGTAGCTTTGAACGAGCCGCACATTGTCGCCGGCGGCGACGTCGCCGCGATCGACGGGCATCCCCGCCTGAAAGGTAAAGCTCGCCGCCGTCATCTCGCCGTCCAGCCCAAGCGGCGCGCCGGATGGGTGCAGCTTGTTCTTGGCCATGAATTTGCCGATCTGGGCATAGCCGTCGGCGTACGCCTTGGATATCGACGGCGTGTCCGGCGTCGACGTCTCGCTTACCACCAGGATGGGCTTGGCGGTCAGCTCAACGGGTTCCGCGACGAATCCGGCGATGTCGACATTCGGCATGCCTTCGACCAGCGCTTTCAATTTGCTCAATCCGGCCTCGTAGTCCTTGCCGATCATGCCATCCATCATCAGGCCGAAATAATGTCCGACAGGACTCGCACCCATGTCGACATCGAGCGTCCAGGTGACGCGGGTCGAGGAGCCTTGCGGGACCAATAGAATTGCGGACTTCGCCACGCCCATCTTTCCGAAGTCGAGATCGCTTGCGACGGATTGGTTGGGCGTCGATGCGGTGATCACCTGAGTGCCGGTGCCCACCTTGTCATTGCCGGACCATACGAGCTTCGCCCCGACGCCGTCGCGCGGACCTGCGGTGCTTTGATGCATGTTGGGGTCCAAGTTCTGCCATGGCGACCACTTGGGAAACAATTGAAACGAGTTGACCGTCGCGTAGATCAGACTCGCGGGCCTCGCGATCTCAACCGAGCGCTCGACGCGGACTTTGCGCGGCAGCAGCAGACCGATGACGGCGAGTACCATCAGTACGGCGGCGAGGCCGATGAGAATCTTCTTGAGCATGACGCCCCTCCCTTGCAGGTAATCCCCTAATGTCCCATTGAAACCCGTTGCTTCGGCGAATTGCAAGCTGCCGGCGCGCCGCCCCAAACCCTACAGCTTGGCTAGGGCGGGCCGATAACATTTTCAAACCATGGATACTTTGAAACGACTGTTTGGGCGCGTCGACGGACCGCTGCTGCACGGAGTGCTGGCAGGAAGCGTCATCCTGGTCATTTCCTCCCTCGGGCTGTTTTATTTGTGGCACTCGGCGCGCGAGTCGCAACTCCAGGCCGTGCGCACCGAACTGGTTCAGCTGGCACGCGTCTCGGCGACGCTGGTCGACGGCGACCGGCACCGGCTGCTGAAGTCGCAGGCGCAAGCCGGCGGCTCCGATCACCTGGCCCTGCTGGCCCCGCTGGTCAAGTTGCACAAAGCCGCTTCCGACATCATCTACGTCTATACCGCCATTCTCGACCATGGGCGGATTTACTTCGTCTTGGGCACGGATTACCTGTATCGCATCGACGGCGACGGCGAAACACCCGACCCGATCATGAAGCCGCACGATACCCTGGATCCGACCCTGCGCCGCGCGCTCGAGCGGCACGAGGTCGCCGTCAACGAGGAACCGGTGCAGGAGGCGGTGCGCAGCTACATGAGCGCATACGCGCCGTTTTACGATTCGCAAGGACGCTTCGCGGGCGTGATCGGCGTCGACATGTGGGTGCGGGATTTCGACGCACGCATCGGCGCGATTCGCCGCGCCGGCGTCAGCGCCTTCGCCGCGGTCGCCGTGCTGTCGGTATTCGCGGGCTTGGTCGTGTCGCGTCTCAGCCGCACCGCCCGGCGGGCGCGGCGCCGTGATCGAGTCATTCAGGCGCGGCTCTCGGATGCGAAACAACAGGCCGAGGTTCAGGCGCAGCGCGCCGAAGCGGCCTCGAAGGCCAAAAGCGATTTTCTCGCCATGATGAGCCACGAGATTCGCACGCCCATGAACGGCGTGCTGGGCTTCGTCAATCTGCTGCTCGAAACACCGCTCGATGACGAACAACGGGAGTTCGCCGAAACGGTGCGGCGCTCCGGCGACTCTCTGCTCGTCATCATCAACGACGTGCTCGATTACTCGAAAATCGAGGCGGGACGGATGACGGTGGAGCAAATCGAATTCGATCTGCGCGCGGTATGCGAGGAGGTGCGTGCGATCCTGCAGCCGGCGCTCAACGAACGGCAGCTGGTCATGAGTCTCGCCTACGACGCGACTTTGCCGCAGTTCATTCAGGGAGATCCGGTGCGCATCCGCCAGATCTTGCTCAACTTGTCGGGCAACGCGGTCAAATTCACCGAGCGCGGGGCGGTTCGCATCGAGGTCTCGCGGCGCGACCCGAATCAAATCCGGGTCACCGTGACCGACACCGGCATCGGCATCACCGCGCAGCAGATGGATCTTCTGTTCCGGCGCTTCACGCAGGCGAATTCCTCGACCACGCGTCGCTACGGCGGAACGGGGCTCGGACTTGCGATCAGCAAGACGCTGGTGGAACTCATGGGCGGCAGCATCGGCGCACAGAGTGATCCGGGCGCGGGGTCGACCTTCTGGTTCACACTGCCGTTGGTCGCGGCCCTGAATTCGCCGCCGGCGGCGGCAGCGTCGACGCTGCCGCTGCTGACGACCGCGGTCGACGCGGTGCCGACGGCGCCGCCGTTTGCCGCCGGCGCGGCGCAGCAGGGCGGCGGGCGCCTGCTCCTGGTCGAAGATAATTTCGTCAATCAACGCGTCGCCGTCTACATGCTGGCCAAGCTCGGGCATCATGTCGAGGTGGCCAGGCATGGGCGTGAGGCGATCGACATGCTCGGCACGTCCTGCTACGACCTCGTGCTCATGGACTGTCAGATGCCGGAAATGGACGGATTCGAGGCGACGCGAGTCATCCGCGACCGCGCCTCAACCGTCCTGGATCACGAGGTCCCCGTGGTCGCGATGACCGCGAATGCGTATCCCGAGGACCGGGCACGCGCGCTCGCGTGCGGCATGAATGATTTCCTCGCCAAGCCCGTGGATCGCCTGGTGCTCGGAGCTGTGATCGCCAAGTGGCTGAAGCCGGCGCAGGGAAGGCAACCCCGCGCCGCCGCCGGCTAGGAGCCTGGCTCGCCCGTCGCGGTTTGCACATAATTTTGCAGCCCCATCTTGTGGATGAGCCCCAGCTGCTCTTCGATGAAATCGATGTGCTCTTCTTCGCTGGTTTGGATCTGGACCAGCAGTTCGCGGGTGACGAAGTCCTTGATCGATTCGCAGTGCGCGATGGCGGCATCGTAGAGCGGATGCGCGGCCATTTCGCGCTTCAGGTCGCACAACAGGATTTCCTTCACGTCCTCGCCGATGAACAGCTTGCCCAGGTCTTGCAGGTTCGGCAGCCCTTCGAGGAACAGGATGCGCTTGATCAGGCGGTCCGCATGCTTCATCTCGTCGATCGACTCTTGGTACTCGATCTTGCCGAGGCGTTTCATTCCCCAGTTGTCGAGCATGCGTGCGTGCAGGAAATACTGATTGATGGAGGTCAGTTCGTTCTTCAACGCCTGATTGAGGAACTCCAAGACTTTCGCGTCGCCCCGCACGGCATCCCCTCAAGGTTGAGTTTTCGGAATCACCCGGCGATTGTATGCCCGAAGGGCGCCGCAAGGCAGCAGCGGCCGATTTAGGCGGCGAGCTCCGCGGACTCGCGGCGCGAGTCGAGCGAGGCCGACAGCGTCGCCCGGGCTTCGGGGACGCATTTTCCGCAGCAGGTGCCGAGCCCGAACTCGCGGGTGAGATCGCGCAGGCTCGCGGCTCCGTTGTTCACCGCGGAACGGATGTGCCTGTCGGACACGGCTTTGCAAACGCAGATGATCATTTCCCTATTCTGAACGCGAATGCGAATGATTGTCAATAACATTCAATTTAACGTAATTTCAACGCCTTCTCGTGTTAAATAAAGGCTGGGAATCGGCGATTTCAAGGGACCCAAGGTGACAAGAATGCTCGTTGGAAGGATGGTAGGCGTCGCCGGGTGCGTGGTTTTGCTCTGCGGAGGGTGCGGCAGGTCGGGCGGGGGCGGCCAATCCCCGCCGCCGCCGCAAGTCAGCGTGGCCCCCGTGCTGGAGCAGCGGGTCAAGGACTGGGATGAGTTCACGGGGAGGCTGCAGGCGGTGGAGACCGTGGAAATACGCCCGCGCGTGTCGGGCTATATCGACAAGGTGGCGTTCGTCGAGGGTAGCCAGGTGAAGCGCGGCGACCTGCTGTTCGTCATCGATCCGCGACCCTACCAGGCGGACTACGATCGCGCCGCGGCCGATGTGAAGCGCTTCAAGACCGCCCTCGATCTGGCGCGCATCGAATTGGTTCGCGTGCAGCGCCTGAAGGACAGCGGCGCCGTGTCCGAGGAGGAGTTGGACGAGCGCAAGAGCACGGTGGCGCAGGCCGAAGCCAACGTGGCCGGTTCCGAAGCCGCGCTCGAAGCCGCGTCGCTCAATTTGAGTTTTACCCGGGTCACGAGCCCGATCGCCGGCCGGGTCAGCCGCGCCGAGGTGACCCGCGGCAACCTGGTGACGGGCGGCAGCAACGGCGGCACCCTGCTGTCATCCGTGGTATCGATGGACCCGATCTACCTATATTTCGACGCCGACGAACAGAGCTACTTGCGCTACACGCAGACGGCCCGGTCGGGCGTGGGTCCGAAGTCGAGCGATGCGCAAAATCCGGTGCAGGTGGGTCTTGCCAACGAAGAGGGCTTCCCGCATTCCGGCACGCTCGATTTCGTCGACAATCAGCTCAATCCGCAGACCGGCACGATCCGCGCGCGCGCCGTGCTGCAGAACAAGGGCGGGCAATTCACCCCCGGCTTGTTTGCACGGGTCCAATTGCTGGTGGGCGGCGAATACTCGGCCATCCTCATCGAGGACCGCGCCGTCAACACCGACCAAAATCAAAAATATGTGCTGCTGCTCGGCGCCAACAATCAGATCGAATACCGCCAGGTGAAGCTGGGCCGCGTGACCCAGGGTCTGCGCATCGTGCGCGAAGGGTTGAAGCCGGGGGATGTGATCGTGGTGAACGGCGCGCAGCGCGTGCATCCCGGAGTAACCGTGACGCCGCAGCGGATCACGATGGGCGGCGCCGCCACGGCCCCCACCTCGGGTTAGGTTCCGCCGCCGTGAATATTTCATCGTTCTTCATCGAGCGGCCGATATTCGCGACGGTGCTCGCGATCCTGGTCACGGTCGCGGGATTGCTGGCGATGCCGGTGCTTCCGATCAGCGAATATCCGGAAATCGTGCCGCCCACCGTCGTGGTCAGCGGTCAATATCCCGGGGCCTCCCCCAAGACGATTGCGGAAACCGTGATCACACCGCTCGAGCAGCAGATCAACGGTGTCGAGAATGCGATCTACACCAATTCCACGGCCACGCCCGACGGCACTTTCTCCATCACGGTGACCTTCAAGCTCGGCACCGATCTCGACATCGCCCAAGTGCAGACGCAGAACCGCGTGGCGCAGGCTGAAACTCGGCTTCCCGACGTCGTGCGCCAGATCGGTTTGGTGACCCAGAAACGCTCGCCGGACCTGACGATGGTGGTGTTTCTGCGTTCCAAGGACGGCCGCTATGACTCGCTTTATCTGCGCAATTACGCGGTCATTCAGATCAAGGACGTGCTGGCGCGGCTGCACGGCATGGGAGACGTGCGCGTGTTCGGCTCGGGCGACTACGCGATGCGTCTGTGGCTCGATCCGGGCAAGATCGCGGCGCGCTTCCTCGACGTCGACGAAGTGCTGGCGGCGGTGCGCGAACAGAACGTGCAGGTGGCCGCGGGCCAGATCGGCGGCCAGCCCGCGTTGCCCGGAACTCAATTCCAGTACATCGTCAACGCCCAAGGCCGGCTGCAGTCCGAACAGGAGTTCGGCGACATCGTCGTGAAGAGCGGCGCGAACGGCGAGACCACGTATCTGCGCGATATCGCCCGTCTCGAACTCGGTCCCGACAACTACGCCTTGCGCAGCATGCTGGACGGCGCCCCGGCGGTGGCGATTCCGGTATTCCAGTTGCCGGGCGCCAACGCGTTGCAGCTATCCGACGCCGTGCGCGCCACCATGAAGGAACTCGCAAAGAGCTTCCCGCAGGGGGTCAGCTACGAAATCGACTACGACCCCACGGTATTCGTGCGCAGTTCCATCGAGGCCGTGGTGCATACCCTGTTCGAGGCGGTGCTGCTGGTGGTGCTGGTGGTGGTCGTATTCCTGCAGACCTGGCGCGCGAGCGTCATCCCGCTGGTCGCGGTGCCCGTGGCCATCGTCGGCACGCTCGCGGCGCTGCTGCTCGCCGGTTTCTCCATCAATTCGCTCACCTTGTTCGGTCTGGTGCTCGCCACGGGCATCGTCGTCGACGATGCCATCGTGGTGGTGGAGAACATCGAACGCAAGATCGAGCAGGGCCTGAATCCGCATGCGGCGGCGCATGCGGCCATGGGCGAGGTGACTCGGCCCATCATCTCCATCGCACTCGTGCTGTGCGCCGTTTTCGTTCCGGTGGCATTCGTGAGCGGGCTCACCGGCCAGTTCTACCGCCAGTTCGGCATCACCATCGCGGCCAGCACCGTCATTTCGACGTTCAACTCGCTGACCCTGTCGCCGGCGCTGGCGGCGCTGCTGCTCAAGCCGAGGGGAGCCGCTCCGGACGCGTTCCAGCGCGGCATCAACCGGCTCTTCGGCCGTTTCTTCGCGCTGTTCAATCGCGGCTTCGAGGGCGCCTCGGAGCGCTACGGCCACGGCGTGCGGCGGTTGACGGCGATCCGCGTGGTGGTGCTCGGCGTGTTCGCGGGTCTGTTGGTCTGCACCTGGGGCATCTTCAGCATCGTGCCGGGCGGCTTCATCCCCGCCCAGGACAAGCAGTATCTGATCGGCATCGTGCAATTGCCCGACGCGGCCTCGCTCGACCGCACGGAGAAGGTGGTGCGGCAAATGTCGCAGATAGCGAAGCAGACTCCCGGGGTCGATCATGCGATCGGATTCACAGGCCTCTCGGTGCAGGGATTCGTCAATCTGAGCAATGCGGCGGTGCTGTTCTTTCCGCTCAAGCCGTTCGATGAGCGCAAGACCAAAAACCTGTCGGCCGGCGCCATCGCCGCGACGCTGAACCGAGAGTTCAGCGCCATTCAAGACGCGGTGATTTTCGCCGTGCCGCCGCCGCCGGTCCAGGGCCTGGGCACCACCGGCGGATTCAAGCTGTTTATTCAGGATCGCGGCGCGCACGGCTACGACGAGCTCGCGCGCGTCACCGCGGAAGTCTTGAACAAGGCGCGGCAACAGCATGAACTCAACCCTTACGCCACCTACTCGACGTTTCAGAACAGCGTGCCGCAGCTGTATGCGGACGTGGATCGCGTCAAGGCCAAGAACCAGGGCGTGCCGCTCTCCAATGTGTTCGATACGCTGCAGGCGTACCTGGGTTCCGTATACGTCAATGACTTCAATCGTTTCGGACGGACCTACCGCGTATTCGCGCAGGCGGAGCCGCAGTTCCGCAATCAGCCCGAGGACATCGCGAACTTGAAAATGCGCAACTCCCGGGGCGACATGGTTCCGATGGGGGCGGTGGCCGATGTGCACTTTCAATCGGGTCCGGATCGGGTGTCGCATTACAACGTCTACCTGGCGTCGGATATCAACGGGCAGGGCTCTCCCGGGACCTCTTCCGGCCAGGCCGCGGCCGCCATGGAACGCGTGCTGCATGACACTCTGCCGACCGGCTTCGGGTACGAATGGACGGACCTGACCTTTCAGCAGAAGTCGGCGGGAAATACCGCGCTGCTGGTGTTCCCCATCTGCGTCATGCTGGTGTTCCTGATTCTCTCGGCTCAGTACGAAAGTTGGGCGCTGCCGCTCGCCGTAATTCTAATCGTGCCCATGTGTCTGTTGTCCGCCATGTCGGGAGTCTGGCTCAAAGGTTCGGACAACAATGTGCTGACCCAGATCGGCTTCATCGTGCTGGTGGGGCTCGCCTGCAAGAACGCGATCCTCATCGTGGAATTCGCGCGCGAGCGCGTCGTGCACGGATTGACGCCGGTCGACGCGGCGATCGAGGCGTGCCGATTGCGTCTGCGCCCCATCCTCATGACCTCGTTCGCGTTCATCATGGGAGTGATTCCTCTCGTGACCGCCAGCGGCGCCGGCAGCGAGATGCGCCAGGCCATCGGCGTCGCGGTGTTCTCCGGCATGTTGGGTGTGACTTTCTTCGGCCTGTTCCTGACGCCGGTGTTTTTCGTCAGCATCGAGGGCTGGTTCGAGAAACGCAGTATTTTGAGCGTCGAGTTGCCGGCGGCGGCCGCGGCCGAAGAGGAGCAGCCGCGTAATGCGTAGCGGCGCGGCAGGCAGGACCGCGATGCCTAGGCGTGCGATGCGAGGCTTGGGCGGCGGCGTGGCCGTGGTCGCGGTGCTCGCAGGCTGCGCCGTCGGGCCGAATTACCGCCGGCCGGAGACGCCGGTTGATGCGCACTTCGCGAACGCCGGCGAACCGGGTCTGTTGCAGGGGGATGCCGTCGAGCGGTACTGGACCGGATTCGCGGATCCCTTGCTCGACAGCCTGGTGGCGGATGCGCTGGCGCACAACAAGGATTTGGCCGTTGCGGCGGCGAATTTGCAGGCGGCGCGGGCGGCGCGGCGCGTGGTGGGGTTCGACCAGTATCCTACCGTCGTTCTGGCGGGCAGCTACACCCACAACCTGGACGCCCAGCAGCAGCTGCCGTTCGTCGACAAGCACGACCGTGAGTTCGACACCGCGCAGTCCGGCTTCGATGGCCTGTGGGAACTCGACCTGTTCGGGCGCGTCCGGCGCAATGTCGAGGCGGCGCGTGCCGACGTGGGCGTGAGCGAGGCGACGCTGCGGGACGCGCGGGTGAGCGTCATCGCCGAGGTGGCACGCGATTATTTCATCTTGCGCGGCCTGCAGGACCAGCTTGCCCTCACGATGCGCAACGCCGACAACCAGCTGAGCACGGCCAAGCTCACGCGCACCCGCTTGGAGGCGGGCAGGGGCAACGAATTGGACACCTCGCGCGCCGAAGCTCAGTGGCAGACCACATTGGCGTCCATCCCGACCTTGCAGGCGTCGATTGCGACGACCACGTATCGACTGAGCGTGCTGACCGGCCGGCAGCCGACCGCGCTCGACGAGCGGCTCTCGCCGCTGGCGGCCATGCCCAGCCTGCCCCCCTTGAACGCCATCGGAACTCCCGAGCAGCTGCTGCGGCACAGGCCCGATATTCGGGTGGCCGAACGCCGGCTCGCGGCGGCGACGGCCCGCGTCGGCGTCGCGACGGCCGACTTGTTCCCCAAAGTCACCATGGTCGGCGAAGTGGGCTACTGGGCTCCGACCTTCGGCGACTTCGGAAAGGGCGAAGCGCGGTTCTTCTCCGTCGGGCCGAGCATTTCCTGGGCGGCGTTCGATATCGGCCGGGTGCGCGCGCGAATCAGCTCGGCCAATGCGCAGACCGAGGCGGCTCTTGCCGGCTATGAAGGGGCGGTGTTGAACGCGCTCGGCGATGCGGAAGGGGCCATGATCACCTACGGGCGATCGCAGACGCGGCGCGAGGCGCTGCGCCTGGCGGCGGTTGCGAGCGACAAGGCGGCCGACCTGGCGCGCAAGCGATTCGAAGGCGGCTTGATCGATTTTCTCGAAGTGCTCGATGCGGAGCGCACCGCGTTGAGCGCGGAATTGCTGCTGTCGCAAAGCCGTACCGATGCCGCGGTCTCCTTGATCGCGGTCTACAAGGCCCTGGGCGCCGGCTGGGCAACGGCAACCAACGCCGCGGCGACCGCGCAGCGTTGATGAACCGCCGTACCATCACAAGAGACATTGAATGAAGATATTTTCCTGGAACGTCAACGGTATTCGCGCGGTTCTCAAAAAAGGAGTGTTCCAACCGTTTCTCGAGGAGTTTCGGCCCGACATCCTGTGTCTGCAGGAGACCAAGGCCGAGCGCGGGCAGTTCGAGATCGACCTGCCCGACTACCATGAGTACTGGAATTCCGCCGTCAAGAAGGGATATTCCGGCACCGCTATTTTTTCCAAGCAAGCTCCGCTGTCCGTCGTCAACGGCTTTCCCGGAGAATTCGCACGGCGCTTCAGCTTCGCCGACGAATTGCAGCGCGACAGTGCCGAAGAGGGCCGCGTCATGACGGCTGAATTCGACCGATTCTATGTCGTGACGGTCTACACGCCGAACGCCAAGGATGATCTGAGCCGCTTGGGTCTGCGCTTCAAACAATGGGATCCGGCCTTTCTCGCCTATTGCAAGCAACTGGAAAAATCCAAGCCGGTCATTTTTTGCGGCGACCTCAATGTCGCGCACACCGAACTCGATCTGGCCAACCCCAAACCCAATCGCGGCAAGAAGGGTTTCACGGACGAGGAGCGCGCCGGATTCCAGAATTTCGTGGATGCCGGCTTCGTCGATACCTTTCGGCTGTTCACGCAGGGCAATGGACATTATTCGTGGTGGAGTCATTTCGCCAATTCGCGGGCGCGCAACATCGGATGGAGAATCGACTACGTACTCGTGTCGGGACAATTGCGCGCGGCGGTGAAGAGCGCCGAGATCCATCCCAAGGTGATGGGCAGCGATCATTGCCCGGTCAGCATGACGTTCGATGAAGGTCCTCGATGATGCGGCTTAGTGTATTGCCGGCGCTCGCCATCTGCTGCGCGGGACCGGTGCTCGCGGCTGGGCCGCCCAGCCGCCATGGCGTCGACGCGCCGGAACTCGCCCACCTGGGCGGCTCCGCCGTCGGAGTCAAGACATTGCATTTGGTGCAGCCTGGACAAGCCCGGGTGCTGGCCTTCGATGCCGCCACGGGATCCGCGCCGTTGGCGGATCGCGCCCTGACCGTGGACCTATGGTATCCGGCGCGGCCGGCGCCAGGGGCGGCGCAGGTGGTGTATACGGCCAGCCTTCCCTCCGAACCTCCGGCGCCTCCGGCGCACTTTTCCATTCCCGGCCTCGCCGTGCGCGACGCGCCCGCATCGGGCACGGACCATCCGTTGGTGATCGTCTCCCACGGCTACAGCAACGACCCGGCTGCAATGACCTGGCTGACCGAGAACCTCGCATCGAAAGGCTACGTCGTGGCCGCCATTCACCATGACGATCCGCCGATCACGGATCGGACGCAGTTCGCCGAGCCGCTGATGCGCCGGCCCCTCGACATCGCGTTCGTGGCACGGTCGCTGCAGCGCATGCTCGCCGCGGATCATCTCGTGGACCCCAAGCGTACGGCGCTGATCGGCTACTCCATGGGCGGCTACGGCGTCCTGACGGCCGCCGGCGCCGAGCTCGATCCACAGGGGGGAGCCGTAAAACTGGTGCCCGGAGGCTTGATGATGCCGTTCGCGCGCGGCGGCGCGTCGCGCGACTCGATCACGGTCATGGGGGTGCGCGCGGTGGTGGCGATTTCGCCCGCCGGCGCCGGTTCGCTGGCATCGTGGGGAACCTCGGGGCTGCGCAAAATGACCGCGCCCGTGCTGCTCATTTCCGGAGATCACGACCGGACCGTGGATTACACGACGGGGGCGCGCGCCATCTTCGACATGGCGAGCTCGGCCCACCGGTATCTGCTGACCTTCAAGGGCGGCGGACATGCCATCGGTTTGAGTCCGGCGCCCGACTCGATGCGGCAGAAGCTTTGGGATCTGGATTGGTTCGAAGATCCCGTGTGGCGCAAGGATCGCATCAACGCCATCAACACGCATTTCATCACTGCATTCCTGGACCTCTATTTGAAGGACGATGCCAGCCGTGCCGCCTATCTGAATGTTCCGGCGACCGATTCCTCGGCCGGCGTATGGCCGGCCGCGACCCCGCCGCTCGCGTATGACGCCTACAGTCCCGGCGCTGCGGACATCAGCGTATGGAAGGGCTTTCAGCGCAACCATGCAAACGGCCTGGAGCTTCTGCAGGCGGAAGCAGCAGCGCCGTGACGGGGCTCCCGCACGCCGCGCCCGAAGAGATCGGCCTGTCCTCCATGCGCCTCGAGCGCTTGGGGTCGGTATTGCGCGGCGAGATCGACCGCGGACGCGTGCCCGGTGCCGTCGCGCTGATCGCACGGCGCGGCCGGATCGGGTATTTCGAAAGTTTCGGTCTGCGCGATGCCGCCGGCGGCGCGCCCATGGCCAAGGACTCGATCTTTCGAATCTATTCCATGACCAAGCCCATCACGTCGGTGGCCGCGATGATGCTGTGGGAAGAGGGACGGTTCCTGCTCAGCGATCCCATTGCCAAATACCTTGCGGATTTCTCCGCCCCGGATGTCGCGGTGGAGCGCGGGGGAGACATCGAGCGGGTGCCGGCCGAGCGCGCCATCACCATCCAGGATCTTCTGCGCCATACCTCGGGTCTGACCTATGAGTTCCGTGGCGCAGGTCCGGTACAAAAAATGTATATGGCCGCCAAGATCTACAGCCGCGCGCAAAGCAGCGCCGACCAGGTCGCCACCCTCGGCAAGCTGCCGCTGCTGCATCAGCCGGGAACGCGCTGGGAATACAGCCGCTCCACCGACATCGTCGGCCGCCTCGTCGAGGTGCTGTCGGGACTACCCCTCGGGGTGTTTTTCGAACGGCATATTCTGGCGCCGCTTGGAATGGTCGACACGGCCTTTCATGTGCCGCATCGCCACCATGGCCGCCTTGCGCAGGCCTTCGCCACGGATCCCGAGAGCGGCGCCTCGGTTCAGTTGCTCGAGGTTCGCGACCCGCCGAGATTCGAGTCGGGGGGCGGCGGCCTGGTCTCGACGGCGGGGGATTACGCGCGCTTCCTGCAGATGCTGCTCAACGGCGGAACGCTCGATGGGTCTCGATTCTTGAGCCGCAAGACCATCGAATTCATGACGGCGGATCACCTAGGGCCCATAACCGGGGCTCCCGATTTGCTGCTCCCCGGTCACGGCTTCGGACTCGGCTTTGCCGTCCGCCTGCACGCCGGCATGTCCCACGCGCCGGGGTCGGTTGGGCTATATTTCTGGGGCGGACTCGCCGGCACGACCTTCTGGGTCGACCCGGCTGAGCAGCTGTTCGCGCTGCTGCTCATCCAGGCGCCGGGTCAGCGTGATTATTACCGTACACTGTTCCGGGATCTCGTCTACGCGGCGATCGACGATTGAGCCAAGCCGTGCAAACCGCTGTGGCAGCGCCGCAGCCGCGTGGACGCGCGTCACATTCTGTGCCCTGATTGGTAGGGTAATTCCCCAGTGACCCTTGAGAGATGACCTTCATCACGTCACTTTTTCAGCGAACATGACAAGAATGCGGCCTATGTGGTGCTGCACTGCGGTCCAATGACGGCCGGAAATGCGAAAAATTAACAAATTCGCCTTAGGTTGGGCATTTTTGCTGTCGGCTGCCCTGGCATCCGGCGCGGCAGCACAATCGACTTTCGCGGATCAGCTCGAGATGCTCGAGTGGTCGGATCCCGAGCGTGCCGCACAGATCATCGACGCGGCGCCTGCATTAGCCGCGGACTCCGAGGTATCGGAGATCGAAATGCTCGAGATCCGCGGCATGATCTACGCGGACAGCACTCGAGACGAGGATGTCCAGGCGGTGGTGCAGAGTCTCGACGCCATCGCGCGCGCGGGCGATGCAGCGGCGGTTCTCGCGGGCCGCTTCGTGCGGGCGTATTCGGCGCGGCAGCACAGCCAGTTCGCAACCGCCGAAGCCGAACTCAAGGGCATCGACGTCACGGCAATCGAATCCGATACCGAGCGCTATCGGGTCGTGACGCTGCACGGCCATGTGCTGCGCATTCTCGGGCAGGACGAGGCGGCGCTTCCCTTCCTGGAGCAGGCGCTCGACATTGCCAACAAGCTGCATGACGAGCCGCGGACCCTGCACGCGATGCTGTCGCTGGCCCGCATCTACACGGACAGCGGCAATTTCGACCGGGCCATGGTTCAGTTGAAGGCGGCGCGCAGCCTCGCGTCTCGATTGGGCGACGAGGCGGCGCTGGTGGAAGTGGAAGAGCGCGACGCGGACATCGCGGACCGCCGCGGCGATCGCACCGAGGAACGGCGCGCCTCGCTGGCGGGGCTCGAGCACGCGAAGCGCTCGGGAAGCAGCAAATGGATCGAATTGGCGCTGCTCAATCTCGGCGATTCCTATTTGAAAACCCGCGACTATGCCGAGTCGCTCAAGTATTCCAAACAGGCATTGCCGATCATGTTGCGGACCAATCAGCGCGACGACGTGCAAATCACACTTTTCAACGAGGGTCTGGCGTACATCGGACTCGGCAGCATCAAGGCGGGTCAGAAGCTCGCCGAAGGAGCCATAGCCGAGGCGCTGGCGGGCAGCGATCTTCTGGACGCCAAGGAATTGCTCAAGGAATACGCGGACGCGCTGGAGCGCGCGGGATACTTGATGATGGCGATCCAGGTTTACCATCGCTACGACGAAATCAGCGAGAAGTTCATGACGAACACGCGCCAGCGCGCGTTCCTGGAACTGTCTGCGCAATTCGACGATGAGCGCAAAGCGCGCGAGCTCGAACTCCTGCGGCGCGACAATGCGCTCAAGGCGTCCGAAATGCGCGGCCAGCGGCTGCTGCAGCAGCTGATCGTCGCGGCTGCGCTGTTCATCGCGGTCATATGCGCGGCGCTCGTCTGGGCGTTCGCCCGCGTGAGCAAGGCCAACGAACGGCTTCGCTTCAGCAGCGAACACGACCCGCTGACGGGATTGTCGAATCGCCGCTACTTCAACGAGCGCGTGCTCGCGGTCGACGGCGGGCGGCCGGTCGGGGGCTGCGTGCTGCTGGCGGATCTCGATCACTTCAAACGCATCAATGACACCCACGGACACCCCGCGGGCGATGCGGTATTGGCGGCGATGAGCCAGCGGCTCGCGGCGGCCCTGCGCGAAAACGACAAGCTGGTTCGCTGGGGCGGGGAGGAATTCCTGGCCGTGCTCGGGCCGATGACGCCGGACCAGGCGGATCAGACCGCCGAGCGGCTGCTGCATGCCGTGCGCAGCGAGCCCGTCGTTTGGAATGGACAATTGATCCGCTGTACGATTTCCATCGGCTATGCAAGCTTCCCCATGCCCGGTTCGGCCACCGACATTTCGCTCGACAGCGCCATCAGCCTGGTCGACAAGGCGCTGTACGAGGCCAAGCGCCGGGGCCGGGACCGTGCCTGCCTCATCAAGGTGGTGAGCGCCCGTGGTGAAAGGGATCTGGCGGCCATCAGTTCCGAGTTCGAGTCCGCGACCACCGACTTCAGGGTTGAGTTGGTGGAAATTCTGGGCGCCGCCGCCTGATCCATCGAATTGACTGCTAGAATTCGGCGGCTTCCAACACCGTCGAGGGTCCGCGTCGCACCAGCTATGGATGGATTTGAGCCCAGCACAGGACCGGCCGCGGCAGCGTCTTGGAGTCTATTCGATCACGTGGGCACCGGCATCGCCGTGACCGCGGCCGACGGAACCGTGGAATTCTGCAACACGACGCTGCTGCGGCTGATGGCGCAAAGCGCGGAAACGCTGCGGGGCGCATCCATTTTCGAGCTGTTCGACGGCGGCGCCAACGATGAATTGGAGAGGCTGCACCGGACCGCGCTCACGGCCAAGGCGGACTTGCGCACTCAGGTCCGCAGTGCGTCCGGCGGATTCGTCGCGGGCGCGGTCTTGAGCCGAGTGGACCGGCCCGACGGCGGCCGCGTGATCTGGTCATTTGTGGATTCGAAGAGCGACGAACCCGCGCCTGAACTCGCCCTGTGGGGCACCGAGATCGGTCTGTGGGATTGGGATGTCGTGAATGACCGGCTCACGTGGATCAACGATTGGTGCGAGCACACCCAGTTGACGGCCTTTTCCGGTACCGGACACGAAGAACTGTGGTCGGCGCGAATACATCCCGAGGATCTGCCGGCTTACCGGGAGGCGCTGGCCGGACACTTGGAGGGACAGGGACCTCCGTACGACGTGCAATATCGGCTCCGCAATCTGGACGAAGCCTGGGTATGGATACAGGAGCGCGGCCGCGTCATCGAGCGCGACTCGACCGGCCGGGTTCGGCGGGTGGTCGGACTGTGTCTCGACGTGGATGAGCGCCGGAAATTCGCGCACGCGCTGGAACACAGCGAGTCTCGCTTCGCGCACGCCGTGTGGGGAACCCAGGTCGGGTTGTGGGATCACGATCTCGCGGCCGACACCGTGCACTGGTGGAATGACTGGTGCGCCAGCCTCGATTTGGACCCGTGCGACGGTCCCTGCCACTCGATGCGCTGGGACGCGAACGTTCATCCCGACGACCTCTTGCCGTTCAACGGCAGGTACCAGAACGTGCTCGCCGGCCGCAGCGACGTGTATGAATCCGAGTACCGCATGCGCACGCGATCGGGAAATTGGCGCTGGATCATGAGCCGCGGACATGCGACGGTGGTCGACGATGCCGGACGGCCGCTCCGCCTGGCGGGCGTGGCGATCGACATCGATGCGCGCAAGCGCGTGGAACTCGCCTTGCGCGACAGCGAGGCGCGTCTGCAGACCCAGGCGATCATTCTGGACACCATGCGCGAAGGCGTGGTACTCGTCGATCTTCAGGGACGAATCGAATTCACCAACCCGGCATTCGTCCTCATGTTCGGCCGCCAGTCCGAAAACCTGAGCGGGATTTCGATATCCGAGCTGTTCCATCACCGGCAGGCGCAATCGCCGGCGGCGGTGCTGAATGCACTGCTCGAACAGCACGGCCGCGGCGGCAAGCGCGAAACGCTGTTTCGCCGGCGTGACGGCAGCCAGTTCGCGGGCGAAGTTCTGTCGGCGGAAATCGAGTTGAGCGGCGAGCGGAAGATTCTGGTGGTGGTGCAGGACGTGTCGGAACGCAAGCACCTGGAATCGGAGATCATCGAAATCGCCAGCCGCGAGCGGCGGCGCCTGGGCGCCGACTTGCACGACGGCCTCGGTCAAGAGCTGACGGGCATCTCACTCATGCTGCGCAGCTTTGCAAAGCGGGCCGGCATGGCCTTCGAGGCCGCCCCGGAGTTGGACGAAGTGATTGCTCTCGTGAATCACGCGATTCAGAGCGCCCGCAAGATGGCGCTCGGAATATCGCCGGTCACGCTCGAGCGCGGCGGATTCCTGCCCGCCCTGCAAACCCTCGTCGGCTGGTCCCGCGACAGCTACGACATCGACATCCGATTGCAGCTCGCCTTGCGCTCCCCTTTGCTCATCGGCGAATCCGCCGCGGCGCATCTGTACTTGATCGTGCAGGAGGCGATCAACAACGCCGTCCGGCACGGCCGGGCGCAAACCATCGTCGTGTCCCTGCGCGCCAACCGAACGCTGGTGTCGCTGTCGATCACCGATGATGGCGTGGGAATTGCCGAGCAGGCGTCGCGCGGCGGCGGCATGGGCCTCAAGCTCATGGAGTATCGATCCGCCGTGATCGGCGGGGTCATCGGCGTCAAACGGCGGGCTGACGGCGGCACTCGGGTTCACAGCGTTTGTCCGCAGAACGCGGGCGCCGCGCGGTTCCGGAAAGTTCACGACATGCAGTTCACCGGCGCGGCGGCCCGCGGCGCCGGAGCAAGGTGAGCGCCAGCACCGCCGAGGCGATCATGAGGAACAGGCTGACCGCGTTCAGCACCGGGGTAGCGCCCTCGCGCATGCGCGCATACATCATCACCGTCAGCGGCGTGTCCGCACCGACCAGCATCAGGGTGGTATTGAAGTCCGCGAAGGACATCAGGAAGGAGATGGCGGCCGAACCCAGCAGCGCGGGCCGCAGATACGGCAATAAAATGGTGCGGAACACGGCCGCCTTGGAGGCGCCGAGATTGAGCGCCGCTTCCTCGAGGGTGCGGTCGAAGCGCCGCAGGCGCGCGCTGATGGTGAGCGTCGCGATGGTCGCGATGTAGGAGAATTGACCGAGCACGACCAAGGGCAGCCCGGGCCGCAAAAAATCCAGCTCCAGGCCGAAGGCGTCGTCGGCGAATTCCGCGATGCGGCTGGCGAAGGCGAGAATGGAAATCCCGAGGATGACTCCGGGGATCACCAGCGGCGCCAGCATCAGAACGGACAGCGCTTGTTTGCCCCAAAAGCGGCCGCGCTCGATCAGGAATGCGTTGCACGTGCCGATCAATGCCGACAGCAGGGTCACGCAGGCCGCGACGATGCCGCTGGTCCAGATGCTGCCCAGTAATTCAGCGTCGGCGAACAAACCCGTGCGGCCCTGCGCCGCATTGCCCAGGAACCAATCGAGAGTGAAGCCGCGCCAGGGCGGCGCGGGGTAGGGCGCGTCATTGAAGGCAAACACGGCGACCACCACCAAGGGAAGAAACAAGAACGCGAGAAACGCGCACAGGTACGCCGCCGTGGCGCTACGCAGCCAAACAGGCCGCGGCAGGGAGGGGATCATGTTTGACGCATCACGTCGCCGAATCGCTGGCCGCTCAGCCGCAGGCCCGCGACCACCAGGGCAGTGGACAGGGCGAGCAGCAGGAAGCCGAAGGCGGCGCCCTGTTCCCAGTTGAAGCGCGTGATGAACTGCGTGTAGATCTGCTCGGTGAACCACTGCGAGTTCTTGCCGCCGAGCAGCGTCGGGGTGAGGTAATTGCCCAGCGTCAGCATGAACACCACGATGCACCCCGCCGTGATGCCGGGCGCGGCGTGGGGAATCACGATGCTGCGCAGAATGGAAAATCCCCCCGCGCCGAGATCGTAGGCCGCTTCGATCAAGGAATCATCGAGACTTTCCAGGCTCGACACCAGCGGTACGACCATGAAGAGCAGCGAGGTGTACACCAATCCGACCAGGATGGTCGCGTCCCTGTACAAGAGTTCGACGGGCATGGCCGTCAGGCCCAGCTTCACCAGCAGTGCCGGCAGAACGCCGGATTCCCTGAGCAGGATCATCCATCCGAGCGTGCGCACCGTCTCGCTGACCCAGAACGGGATGAGGCAGATGATGAACAGCAGGGAGCCCGCGCGGCCGCGCGCCAGCTTCGCAATGATCCAGGCGATGGGGAATGCCAGCAGCAGCGTCAGGAACGTGGCGAGCAGCGACATCGCCGCCGTGCGCACGAACACATGCCAATACAGCGGCTCCGCGAAGAAGGTCCTGTACTGCGCGAGACTGGCCACGTACTGACGGGGTCCGACTCGTTCGCGCAGCGAGAGAATGGCGAGATCGACATGCGGCAATACGATGAGGGCGCCGAGCCACAGCAGCGCGGGCGCGAGCAGCAGCCCCAGCGCCAGGCGTCCGTGCCAGCGGCTGTCCGCGGACCCCTTAAGCATCCCGTCCTGCCGCACCGGCGCGCGCCGCGAAGCACACGGCCCGCGAGGGATCGAAACTGAACGCCACCGGTTCGCGCGGCCGCAGATCCGCAAACTGCCCGGTCTGGGGCAAAGCGATGCGAAATTCCCGGCGCGTGCGCGCTTCGTGCAGCAGTACCGCCGAATTGGCCCCATCGAACAGCACGCTTTGCACTTCTCCCGCATGCCGGGGTTGCTCGGGCGGCAAGTTCGCCGCGCTGCGCGCGAGGGTGGCCACTTCAGGACGGACGAACACCTCGACCGCATCGCCCACCGCGATGTTGCCCGTCTTGAGCGCGCGCACGACCCACCCGTCCGCGGTGGCGACTTCCGCGAGCTCGCCATCCGCGCGGGTGGCGCGGCCCGCGATCCGGTTGTTCGCGCCCACAAAGGAGGCCACGAACGGGGTTTGCGGACGATAGTACAGGTCCTGCGGGGTGCCCAATTGTTCGAACCGTCCGTGACTCATCACGGCGACATGATCGGACAGCACCAGCGCTTCGGATTGGTCGTGGGTGATGTACACGAAGGTGGTCCCGAAAGACGCCTGCAATTGCTTGAGCTCTATTTTCATGTGCTCGCGCAGCTTCAGATCGAGCGCTCCCAAAGGCTCGTCGAGCAGCAGCAGAGTCGGCTCCAGCACCAGGCTGCGCGCGATGGCCACGCGCTGACGCTGACCTCCGGAGAGCGCGTCGACGCGCTTGTCCGCAGCGCCGCCCAAGCTCACGCGCTCCAGCATCGCGTGGCTGCGCCGGACCCGTTCGGCCCTCGGGATGCCGCGCCGCGCCAGTCCGAATGCGACGTTCTCGCCCACCGACATCATCGGGAACAGCGCCAGCTGCTGAAACACCATGTTCACCGGACGGCGATTCGGCGCCACACCCCGCATGCTCTTGCCGCCGATGGCGATGTCGCCGCCGTCCGGTGCGATGAAGCCGGCGATCATGCGCAGCAGCGTGGTCTTGCCGCAGCCGGATGGACCCAGAATCGAAAAAAAACTGCCGCGTTCGACCGAGAACGACAGGGAATCCACCGCCACATGGTCCGCGAAGCGCTTGACGACGGCGTCCGCCGCCAGGTCCGGCGTGCTCAATTGGCGGCCTTCACGCGGTCGAGCACCCGGCCCTCCAGTTCTTCCAGGCCGGGCGGTATGGCCGGGTACCAGTGGATGGCCCGCAGATCGTTGTTCGGAAAGGCGGCGGCGAATTGCGCCTTGAGGCGCGGGTCGATGAGGGGCAGAGTGTCCTTGGCGGCGGAGAAGCTGCCCACGGACTTGACCACGCGCGCGGCGTTTTCAGGGCGCATCGTAAAATTGATCCAGGCGTAGGCGGCCGCGTCGTTGCGGCCGCGCGCCGGCAGCGCGAAGGTGTCGAGCCAGCCGAGAGCGCCGGAGCGGGGCACCAAGAATTGAATATCCGGATTGTCGCGATTGAGCGTCCAACCGCCGGTGTCCCACATCATCGCCGCCACGACTTCGCCGGTGCGAATGCCGTTGATCAGCTGATCCTTGTTGTCGTAGAAGAACTTGAAATTCGGTTTGCAGGCGATGAGCGTGTTGCCTATCTTCTCCATGAGCGCCGCGTATGCCTTCGGATCGCCGTACAGCGCGAACGGATCCTTGCCGGCGGCGAATGCAAACGCCATCAGCGTCGGGCGCTTCAAACGAACGGCGGTCTTGCCTTTCAAATCGGCTCGACACAGGTCCGGATAGTCGGCAATCTTGGCGCGCTTGGCATTGACCACGAGGCCGTCGGTGCCCCACAGATAGGGCAGTCCGTACACCTTGCCGTCGAGGGTGGTGTTCTTGCGCACGAGCTCCAAAAAGTCAGGCTGGAACTGGTCCAGCTTGAGCTTGGCGAGATCAAAAGGCTTGTAAATTCCGAAGTCGCGCTGCGCGGCTTGGATGCGGTCCTGCGAAGGCTGCGCGAGGTCGTAGCCCGCACCTCCGGTGGCGCGCAGCTTGGAGATCATCTCCTCGTTGTTCGACAAGGTCACTTCCACATCGATGCCGGTCTCTTTCTTGAATGCGGCGATGAGGTCGGCGGGTACGTAGTCAGCCCAGCTGATGATGCGCAGTTTCTGGCCGTCGGCTTGGGCTGCGCCGGCCGCCAAACTCAACGCCAGCGCCAACGAGCCCATCAAGGTATGTTTCATCAATGCTCCCCTTCCACGCGCATATAATATCCCGCATGGATATCGGTCACTGGGAATTCGCGTATACGCCGACCACCGGGGTGCGCCGCGCGCACGAGACCCCGTTGGTCCCTGCCACTGCCTCCACCCTGAAGGGCTATGGCTGCCTGGTCGACGAGCCGAAGACGTTCCCGATCGAGATCGTGCGCTGGCCGGCGCAGGGGTGGCGGACCATCGATGCAAATTCCGGCGACCAGGGCGGGGTCACCGAGGGTCTGTTCGAGTTCTGCTGGAAGGGCGAGACTCTGTATGCGCGCAACAACGCGGTGGGCGACAGTTATTTGTTCGGCTGGAGCAACTGGCCGGAAGAGGCCGCGACAAGTGCCTGCGGCCGATTGCGCGAGCGCGCCCTGATCTGGCGCGCGAACTATCACCCCGACGGCGGCCAGCTCTTTTATCCGCTCAAGGGGCAGAGTTTCGTTATTCCGCTGGCACTGCCGGGCGATGACGTGACGCCGGAAAAATTCGTGACGTTCTGGTGCGACGGCAGCCGCGGCCTGTATCTGCATCCCAATATCTGGCACGGAGCGGTGGTGCCGCTGGCCGATGAGGCCGAGTTCCTCGACCGTCAGGGCCGCGTTCATGCGCGCGTCTCGGTCGATTTCGTCACAGAGTTCGGCTGCTATCTCGCGGCGCCGATGCGGCGGCCTTGAGGTCCGCGCGCATGGCCCGCAAGAAGACCGCCTTTCTCTTCGACCTCGACGGCACTCTCATCGACAGCGTGTACCAGCACGTGCTTGCATGGAAATCCTCGCTGGATCAGGAAGGCATTCCGTTGTCGGTCTGGCGCATTCACCGCAAGATCGGCATGAGCGGCGGTTTGTTCGCCAACATCCTGTTGCGCGAGACCGGATTCGACAATACGCCGGAGCGTCTCGAGCGGCTGCGTGCGCGCCACGCCGAAGCGTACCGCGCGCTCTCGGCCAGCGTGCAGCCGCTGCCCGGCGCGCGCGCCCTGCTCGATTACCTGACGGCGCAGGACATGCCCTGGGCCATCGCCACCAGCGGGCGCATGGAAACCGCCGGACACAATCTGGCGGCACTCGGCGTCGATCCTGCCAAAGTACCGGTGGTCACGCGCGATCAGGTCAAGTACGCCAAACCCGATCCGGATCTGTTCCTCACGGCGGCCGACCGCCTCGGCGTCGATATCCGCGACTCGCTGGTGCTCGGCGACAGCATCTGGGACATGATTGCCGCCCAGCGCGCTCGGGGCTTGGGCGTGGGCCTGCTATCCGGCGGCTACGGCGAGGAGGAGTTGGCGCGCGCCGGAGCGTTTCGCGTCTATGAGGATCCGGCCGATCTGCTCAGGCACATCGACGAGGTCGCCGCACGCAGCTGAAACAGCAGCGCGCCGCGTATTCTGGCAGTTATCGCCGAAAAATCGAACCGGGGGAGAATTGATGATGACACCATCGCGATGCCTGACGCTTTGCTTATGCGCCGCCGTACTGGGTGCGTGCCTGGCCGCCGGCACGTCTGCCGCCGGCACGCCTGCGGGCAGCGCTTCGGCGGCGGCGCCGCAGGCCGTACGGGCCCAGGCCCGGGAGATTTTCGCCCACATCGTCGGCATCGAAAGCTCCATCGGCGAGGGGAAGGTCCCGCTGGTGGCGAATTATCTGGCGGAGCGCTTCAGGGCCGGCGGCTTCCCCGCCGCCGACATCCACGTTCTGCCGCTGGGCGAGACGGCCTCCTTGGTGGTGCGCTACCGCGGCAACGGCCACGGCGGACGCCCGATTGCGTTCATCGCGCACATGGATGTGGTCACCGCGAAACGCAGCGACTGGCAGCGCGATCCTTATACCTTGATCGAGGAGGGCGGCTTTTTCTACGGCCGCGGCACTTCGGACGTCAAACAGGAAGTGGCGCTGCTGACCGCGACTTTCCTGCGGCTCAAGGCCGAGGGCTTCGTGCCGACACGCGATCTCATCATCGCCTTCAGCGGCGACGAGGAAACGGCGCAGGACACCGCAAGGGATCTCGTCACTGCGCATCGGGAACTGGTGGATGCCGAATTCGCCCTCAACGGTGATGGCGGCGGCGGGGTCCTCGCCGAGGGCAGCGCCAAACCGCTCATTTTCTACGTCCAGGGCGCCGAGAAGAGCTCGGCCGAGTTTCTGCTGACGACGCACAATCCCGGCGGCCACAGCTCGCAGCCGCGTGCCGACAATGCCATCTACGAACTGGCCGATGCGCTCAAGGCCGTGCAGGGGTATCAGTTCCCGGTGATGTGGAATGAATGGACCCTGGGCGATTTCAAGGCGGCAAGCCGCGTGAGCCAAGGGCCGATCGCTGCGGCGATGGCGCGTTTCGCCGCCGATCCCGGGAATGCGGCGGCGGCAGCCGAGATCGCCAAGGACCCGGCCTTCATCGGCCGGATCCGCACCACCTGCGTGGCCACCATGCTCGCGGGCGGCCACGCGGAGAATGCGCTGCCGCAGTCGGCCACGGCCACCATCAACTGCCGCATCTTTCCGGGCACGAGCGCGGCGCAGGTGCAGAAAACCCTGCAGGATCTCCTGGGTCCCAAGGTCGACGTACGCCAGGGCTACAATGCGCTGGTGTCGGACGCCTCGCCGATGCGCGCGGACGTCATGAACGCCGTGGCCAAGGCCGTCGCGGCTGCGGATCCCGGCGCGCCCGTGGTGCCGACCCAGGCCGCCTACGCCACCGACGGTGCGGTGTACCGCAACGCCGGGATACCTACCTACGGCGTGGGCGCGGTGTTCATCATGGACAGCGAAGAGTTTGCGCACGGTCTGAACGAGCGGATCCGCGTCAAGGAGTTCTATAACGGGTTGACCTACTGGGACGTGTTGATCAAGGCGCTGGCGGGTTGAGACGGGCGCGCCGGCGGGAGGGGATGCGATGAAGTCTATACGCGATTGGCGCACCGAGGGCGTCAAAGTCATCAAGAGCGACCGGCTGGACGGCAACACGCCGCAGACCCCGGGCATGCTGCGCGCCGCCGCGGTGAACGCGGCGCGCGGTTCGCAGAAGCTCTGGGCCGGCACCGTGATCATTCATCCGAACGCCAAGACCGGAGCGCACCATCACGGCGCGCTGGAAAGCGTCATCTACGTGGTGCGCGGCGTGGCGCGAATGCGCTGGGGCGATCGGCTGGAATTCGTTGCCGAAGCGGACGCCGGTGACTTCATCTTCGTGCCGCCCTACGTGCCGCACCAGGAGATCAACCGTTCAAGCCTTGCGCCGCTCGAATGTGTGCTGGTGCGCAGCGACAATGAGTCCGTGGTCGTCAACCTCAATATCGACGCAGCCGAGCGCGTCGAGGAAGTGTATTGGATCGATCCGATCCATCGCGACGCGCCGCCGTAGCCTACAGCGTGCGCAGATTCTCCGATTCGCTGCGCAAATCCCTGAGGAATTGCTCCAGCTCGGCGGTGCGCGGCCCCGCCAGAGTCCGGCCGGCGGGGGACAGCACGTGCTCGGGAACCCGTTTCAGGTTGTCGTCGAGCATCTTGACCGCCTTGGGCCCATCCGGCTCGCCGCCATTCGGGTCGACCAGGGCCATGATTCTTGCGACGCCGATGGCGCCCAGCCAATCGAGCGCATCGGCGTCGTGCAGGTACAAGGCCTCGGGACCCACCGGATCCCGATAGTACATGTGGGTGCGGATCGCCGCGCGCACCGCATCGATCTTCGCCATCGGGAAGCCCGTCCCCTTGAGGATCGTGTCGACGATGCCGGCGGCCACATCCGAATGATCGAGCTTTGCCTTTTCCCAGGGCGGGAACGCCGCCATGTCGTGCAGATAGGCGGCCGCGAACAGCACATCGTCATCGAGAGTCACGTGATCGGCGGCGGCCAATTCGCGCGCGAGCGCATAGTCGCGCCGGCAATGCGAATAGCCCCAGGCGGGATTCTTGAAGTGCTTGGCCGCGAAATCGCGAACCGTCGCGCGCCAGTCGGACCCGGCGGCCGGGCTGGCCGGGCTGGCCGGCGCGGCCGGATCGGCGGGAGCGTCCGCCATCGCCGCGGCCATCGCGCCCATGACGCCCAGGAGCAGCGCCGGCGCACTCACCCAAGCGCGAGTCCCGTAAGAATCCGCCATCTATGCCTCCTTGTCGTGAACCGGAACCGCGGCCGCGCGGGCGGCCGGTTGGGCGCGCTCCGCGGCAATCGCCTCCTGCAGCATGCTGCGAAACCCGGCGAGCGCCGTATCCATGCGCATCGCGAGCATGGGCGCCGCGGGAACGAGATCGAGAATGCGCTGCTGCGCGAGAATGATGTCCTTGTCCTCTTCGAATCCCGCGAGCACGCTTTGCCGCAGATTCTCGGTAACGGACGGATCATCGAGCGCGAAACCGTGCGACTGCTGAAAGAAATAGTGCGAAGTGGTTGCGGTTTCCGGCGTGACGGCCTGACAGCCGAAGAATTCCGCCGCGTCCACGCGCGCGCCCTGCGGCGCGCCCGTGCCGGTCGGCGCGCTGCCCGAATCCATCAGCAACACACCGGGCAGCACCACGTCGTAGATATTCCAGCGATCCACATTGCCGGGCCACGACTTCAGAGGCCGCAGAAAGGGCGCGGGCTCATCGTCGATCAGCCATCGCTCGACCCGCACGCTGCGCGATTTGCGCGTAACCGTCGGCCGAATGCCGGCGTATTTGGCGCTGCCTCCGAGCGTGGTTTCGTGCACGTATGACAAATGTGAAAAATCCAGCAGGTTGTCGGTGATCAGCAGGTAATTGGCATGGTAGTGCATATAGCCCGGCGTGCCGCGCCACCCGGCGTCGTCCACAGTGTGCGTGTCGGGAATCAGCGCGGGATCCGCCTTGTCGGCGTCGCCCATCCAGATCCAGACCCATTTGAACCGCTCGGCGACGGGATAGGCGCGTACTCTGGCTGCGGGGGGAATGAAGTCCTGCGAGGGAATCTCCACGCATTTTCCGGTCTTGTCGAACAGCAAACCATGATACATGCAGCGAATGCGGTCGCCTTCGCGCCGTCCCTTCGACAGGGGCGCCGCGCGGTGGCAGCAGCGATCATCGAGCGCCACGATCTCGCCGGCGGCATCGCGCCAAAATATCAAGGGAACCCCGATGATGGTCCGCGCCAGCATGCCGTCGGCGGCGATCTCGTGCGACCACGCCGCAACGTACCAGGTGTTCTTCAGGAAGATGGTTCCCGTACTCATGTCCGAAGCTCCCTTGCCATGGATTGTCCGGCCGGCCTCAAGTTTACCCGTCCGCGCATGCCGTGCGCATTTACCGATGCAATCGCAAATATCGCTTAAACTGTGGCAATTATCACCCAAGGTGGGCGGATGCCGGCTGGCGCGGACTTGTTCTCGATACCATTCGACGTTCCGCCCTATCGACTGAGCGGGGCGGTGTACGGCACGCTGCTGAACCATCGCACGGCGCTGGGGGCGCTGGGGGAGGCCGCCCACCAGCCGCCCTATCACGCCCCGCCCGTCGCCCCCGTGCTCTACATCAAGCCGCGCAATACGCTGGCGCTGCCCGGGGACGTGGTGAGAATTCCGGTGGGGACGCTCGAGCTCGAGGTCGGCGCCTGTGTCGGGCTCGTGATCGGGCGCACCGCGTGCAGGGTGGCCGAGTCGCGGGCATTGGAGCACGTGGCGGGCTTTCTCATCGTCGCCGACGTGAGCATCCCGCATGCCAGCTTGCACCGGCCATCCATTCGCTTCAAAGCCCGCGACGGATTCTGTCCGCTGGGGCCCGCGGTAACTCCGCGCGCGGCGGGAGTGGATCCCGACGCCCTATGGGTGCGCACCTATGTCGACGGCGTCCTGGTGCACAGCGCGAGTACCGCTGAATTGATCCGGCCCGCCAAGGCGTTGCTGGCGGAAGTCACCGAGTTCATGACCTTGAGTCCGGGAGACGTGCTCGCTCTGGGGGCGGCCGGACCCGCGCCGCGGGTTCGCTCCGGTCAGACCGTGACGATTGAAATCGACGGATTGGGCAGTCTCAGCAATCCGTATCGGGAAGCCGCCGCATGATGAGAGCGCGAGTCGCCTATGCGGGCGCCATCCATGAGGCGACGCCGGCGCCGGCGTCGACGCCCGATGCCGAGGCGCTGCGGCTTGCCGATGGCCGAGTGGTCGCCGCCGAGGAGGTCGTGTGGCTGCCGCCGTTTCAGGCCGGCACGGTGATTGCACTGGGGTTGAACTACGCCGATCACGCCCAGGAGCTGGGATTCAAACATCAAGATGAACCTTTGGTATTCTTGAAAGGACCCGGTACGCTGCTCGGTCATCGCGGAGTGACCCGCCGCCCGGCGGGCGTGGGATTCATGCACTACGAGTGCGAGCTGACGGTGGTCATCGGCCGGCCGGCCAAACACGTGGCGCGTTCCCGGGCGTTCGAGCATGTGGCCGGGTATTGCATCGCCAACGACTATGCGATCCGCGATTACCTGGAGAACTGGTACCGCCCCAACCTGCGCGTCAAGAATCGCGACGGGGCCACGGTCTTGGGTCCCTGGCTGGTCGACGCGGCCGATATTGCGGATCCGAAGAACCTTGGGCTGCGAACCTTCGTCAACGGCCAATTGACTCAAGCCGGCAATACCCGCGATCTGATTTTCGACATTCCCTATCTTGTCGAATATTTGAGCTCCTTCATGACACTGTTGCCCGGCGACGCGATTCTCACCGGCACCCCGGAGGGGGTGGTCAACGTGATGCCGGGCGACGTCGTGACTTGCGAGATCGACGGCCTCGGCCGGCTGGTCAATACCATAGTTGCGGATGCCGAATTCGGGCGTTGAGAGGCCATATGCAGATTCAACATTTGATCGACGGCGCGCCAGTCCCGAGCGCGCAATACTTCGAGAGCGTGAATCCCGCCACGCAAGAAGTGCTGGCGGAGGTGGCGCGCGGCGGCGAGCGTGAAATCGGCGCCGCGGTGGCCGCCGCCAAGGCGGCGATGCCCGCGTGGGCCGGCAAGCCGGCGGCGGCGCGCGCGGCGCTGCTGCGCAAGCTCGGCGACCTGATCGCCAACCACGTGCCGCAGATCGCGAGGACGGAAACCCAGGACACCGGCCAGCCGATCGCGCAGACGGCGGGCGGATTGGTGCCTCGCTCGGCCGATAATTTTTATTACTTCGCCGAGATGTGCGTGCGGGTCGACGGGTACACCTATCCCACGCCGACGCATCTCAATTACACGCTCTACCACCCCGTGGGTGTCTGTGCATTGATCTCGCCGTGGAATGTGCCCTTCATGACCGCGACCTGGAAGGTTGCGCCGGCTCTGGCATTCGGCAACACGGCCGTCCTCAAGATGAGCGAGCTGTCGCCGCTGTCGGCGGCGCGCTTGGGTGAATTGGCCCTGGAGGCGGGAATTCCCGCCGGCGTGCTCAATGTGGTGCAGGGCTTCGGCCCCGAGGCCGGCGAGGCCCTGTGCCGGCATCCCGACGTGCGGGCGATTTCCTTCACCGGCTCGACGGTGACGGGTAATCGCATCGTGAAGGCCGCGGGCCTGAAGAAATTCTCCATGGAATTGGGCGGCAAGAGCCCCTTCGTGGTCTTCGAGGATGCCGACCTCGAGCGCGCGCTGGATGCGGCGCTATTCATGATTTTCTCCAATAACGGCGAACGCTGCACGGCCGGTTCGCGCATTCTGGTGCAGAAGTCCATTTACGCCGATTTCGTCGACAAGTTCACCGCGCGCGCGCGGCGCATCGCGGTCGGCGACCCGCTCGACGAGTCGACCCTCATCGGACCCATGATCAGCGCCAATCATCTGGAGAAGGTGCGCCGCTACATCGACTTAGGGCCCAAGGAGGGTGCAACTTTGATGTGCGGCGGGGTGGACGCGCCGCCGCTCGACGGCGCGCTCAAGAAAGGCAATTTCGTCAAGGCCACCGTCTTCGCCGATGTCGACAATCGCATGGCCATAGCCCAGGAAGAGATCTTCGGGCCGGTGGCGTGTTTGATCCCATTTGTCGACGAGGCCGATGCGATCGCCAAGGCCAATGACATCGTCTATGGACTATCGAGCTACGTCTGGAGCGAGAATCTCGGGCGGGCGCATCGCGTGGCCGCCGCCATCGAGGCCGGCATGTGCTTCGTGAACAGTCAGAATGTGCGCGACCTGCGCCAGCCGTTCGGGGGCACCAAAGCGTCCGGCACGGGGCGCGAAGGCGGAACCTGGAGCTACGAGGTGTTCCTGGAACCGAAGAACGTGTGCGTGAGCTTAGGATCGCATCCCATTCCGCGCTGGGGCGTTTGATGAGCCTGTATCACATGCAGAAATTTCTGTTCGACTTGAATCGCGACCGCGATCTGCAGCGCCAATTTCGCGATTCGCCGCACGGCGTGCTGGACCGCTACGGCTTGAGCGGCGAAGAGCGCGGGGCGCTCGAGGCGGGCGACATCGGATTGATTTACGTGCTGGGCGCGAACGGCCAATTGCTGATGCACTATGCCGCCTTTCTCGGCATGCCGTGGCCCGACTACATCGCCGCGATGCGCGCCGGCGTCGCGCGTCATGGGCCGGTTCGCGCCGGTGTGTATGCGATGACGACCCGGCTGGATGAAAAAGTGGCGGACCTATGAGCCTGGTGTTTGCGGGCATCTGCAGTCATGCGCCCGGCATCACCGGGCGCGCGCATCTGGCCGATCGCACCATCGCGGAGGAGTTCTACGGCGCCTATCGAGGCATGGCCGCCGAACTCGCCGCCGCGAAACCCGATGCCTTGATCATCGTCGCCGCCGAGCATTTCGCGAATTTTTTCATGAACAACATGCCGGCGTTCGCGGTGGGCATGGCGGAGCGCTACGAAGGACCCATCGAAGATCCCGAGTGGCTGGGCATTCCCCACGCCGCCATTCCCGGCAATGCGCCCCTGTCGCAGCGCCTGATCCGCGACATGATGCAGAGCGTGGATCTCGCGTACGCGGAGGAATGGAAATTCGATCATGGCATCATGGTTCCCCTGAGCTTCCTGACGCCGCGCTACGATCTGCCGGTGATTCCCGTGAACATCAATTGCCAGGGACCGCCGCTCGCGCCGCTGCATCGCGTGTGGGCGCTCGGCGAGGCGCTGCGCCGCGCCGCGGACCTAAGCCCGGAGCGGATCGCCCTCATCGGCACCGGCGGCATTTCGCATTGGCCTGCGACCCCGGACTCGGGCAAGGTCAACGAAGCTTGGGACCGGGAATTCCTGCGGCGCTGGCAGGCCAACGACAAGCACGCGATGCTGTCCTATACGGACGAGGCCACGTATCGCGACGCCGGCCAGGGAGGCTTCGAGATCCGCACCTTCATCAGCGTCGCGGCGGCCGCGCGAGGCCAGGGCCGGGTGCAGCACTACCGGCCGATTCCGATTTTCGCGGTGGGCTGCACGGTGGCCACCATGAGCATCGCCGCCGGGGAGTCCCCATGTCGCACATGACCCTGGAGTACAGCGCCAATTTGCGCGGCGAGGGCCGCTTCGGCGAGCTGTGCCGCAAGCTGGCGCAGTGCATGACGGCGCTCAAGGTCGACGGGGCGGCGGTGTTCCCGCCCGGCGGCGTGCGCGTCCGCGCCATCCCCTTCGAGGAGTACTGCATCGCCGACGGCAGCCTGGGCGACGCGGGATTCGTGCACGCCGTCCTGAAAATCGGCGCCGGGCGCAGCGAGGCCGCCAAGCAGGCGGTGAGCACCGGTCTCTTCGACATCATGAAGGCGCATTTCGCGGAAACCTTCGCCAGGCAGGGTCTGGCGTTGTCGCTGGAGCTGAATGAGTTCGGCGAGGCCGGTACCCTCAAGCACAACAACCTGCACGCGCGCTTCAAGAGACCTTGAGAGGCTTGGGCGCGCGCGGAGTGAATCGACCATGTTGCCCGACGAGACCATTCGATTGCTGGCGCGGCGCCTGTACGAGGCGCGCAAGAGCCGCACCCAGCTGCGGCATTTTTCGGCTCAGCATCCCGGTATGACCATCGAGGACGGATATGCGATTCAGAGCGCGTGGGTCAGGATGGAAATGGCCGACGGCCGCACCATCAAGGGCCGAAAAATCGGCCTCACCTCGCGCGCGATGCAGCAGGCATCGCAGATCACCGAACCTGATTTTGCGCCGCTGATGGACGACATGTTCTTCGCCGCCGGCAGCGACATTCCGTTCGAGCGGTTCATTGCGCCGCGCGTGGAAGTCGAGCTGGCGTTCGTCCTGCACTCGCCCTTGAAGGGACCCGGCGTCACGCTCGGCGACGTGCTGCGCGCCACCGACCATGTGACGCCGGCGCTCGAAATCATCGATGCGCGCATCGAACAATTCGACCGCGAGACGCGCGCGCCGCGCAAGGTGTTCGACACCATCGCCGATTTCGCCGCCAATGCCGGCATCGTGGTCGGCGGCCTGGCGGTCAAACCCGACGCGGTGGATTTGCGCTGGGTCGGAGCGCTGCTCTACAAGAATGCCGTGATCGAGGAGACGGGCCTGGCCGCCGGTGTGCTGAATCATCCCGCCGAAGGCGTCGCCTGGCTGGCCAATAAAATTGCGCCCTACGGCGAAGAATTGAAACCCGGAGACGTGATCTTGAGCGGTTCGTTCACCCGGCCGACGAACGTCGCGCGCGGCGATGCGGTGCATGCCGACTACGGCGCTCTCGGCGGCATATCGATGCGTTTTGTTTGATCGCGGAGAGTCATGATGGAACTGTTTGCCAATGTGTTCAAACTCGCCTTAAGCCAGGGCAAGCCGCAAATCGGACTGTGGGTGGGACTGGCCGACGCCTACGTCGCCGAACTCCTGGCCACCGCCGGCTTCGATTGCCTCATCATCGATGCCGAGCACGCGCCCAATGATCCGCGCAGCGTCCTCGCCCAATTGCAGGCGATTGCCCCCTATCCCGTGCACCCCATCGTACGTCCCGTGTGCGGGTCGGCGGAATTGATCAAACAATATCTGGACATCGGCGCGCAGACGCTGATCATTCCCATGGTCGAAACCGAAGAGCAGGCGCGCGCCGCGGTGGCGGCCGCACGCTATCCGCCGCGCGGCGTGCGCGGCGTGGGCAGCGCCTTGGCGCGCGCCTCGCGCTGGAATCAGATCGAGGACTACCTCAAGCGCAGCGACGATGAAATGTGCGTGCTCGTGCAAGTCGAATCGCAGGCGGCCTTGAGCCAACTCGAGCGCATTGCCGCGGTGGACGGCGTCGACGGCATTTTCTTCGGCCCCGCGGATTTGGCGGCGTCGATGGGATTGCTGGGCCAGCCCGGCCACCTTGAGGTGCGGGCCGCGATACTACAAGGGATTGCAACGGTGAGGAGAGCGGGCAAGGCGGCGGGCACGCTCACGGTGGATCGGGCGCTTGCCCGCGAGTACCTGGATCACGGCGCTCTGTTCGTTGCCGTCGGGGTCGATACCCTGCTCTTGGTCAAAGCCGCCAAGGAATTGGCCGCCGCCATGCGGCGCTAGAAGGAATAACCTACCGACAATACCAAGGCCTGCGGGCCGAAACTGATGCGCGTGGTGCGGATCACGCCCGCGGTATCGGCGGTCAGATCGGTCTTCACTTGCGACCACGAATACGAGCCGTAGAAATGCCAATTGCCCGTGATGTGGTAGTTCACACCCGCGGTGACGGCGGGTCCCACCGACGAGGTGAGCGACAGCTTGGTGGGTCCGCCGCTCGCGGCGTTGCCCGCGGCGGTCGAATCACGGTCGTAGAAAGTGGTGTAGTTGACGCCGGCGCCGACATACGGGCGCCACTGGGAATTCTCGCCGAGAAAGTCGTATTCCAAGAGCAACGTCGGCGCGATCCACCGGGCCGTGGCAATGACTTGTCCGTCGTAGGGAACCGAGCCCAAGGTGGCCGGTCCCTTGCCGACGGTTTTCTGGAGCGGCGGGTAGCCCAGAGTCAGTTCCACATCGAAATGCGCGGACAGGCTTCGCACGTACGCGAGATACAGGGTTTCCACGTTCTTGGCATCGATGTTGGCGCCAGGAGGCACGTAGGGGCCGGAAAGATCATCCGCGGACACGTGAAAGAACACAGAGTAGAGGCCGATGCGCGCGCTGTTGCCGGGAAGGTCATCCGCGAGCGCCGGTGCGGTGACAAAGGCACTCGCCGCCAAAAGCGCGAGTGCGGCGGACGTCGGGCGGTGTGAAGATGCAGTCATGGCCGGATCCCTTAGAGTTGGCTGAAGAAGGCGCGCGCGGCTGCCGTGCAGAAGGGCGCCACCGAGGCGTGGTAGCCCTCCACGATGAGTTGCTGCGCGGCCGCCGGCGACAGGCTGCCGCCGGCCGCCGACTCGTAGTAGGCGAGCTGTGCCGCCTGGCTTTCCTGGAATCCTGTTTGCAGGGCAGCGAATGGGCCGGCAGGCGTGCCGTTCACGTCCAACACGGTGATGAGGCCCGCCTGCACCAAGGGAGTCCAGAAGGCCGCCATGGTTTGGGTGTTCACCGAGTAGTACACCGTGGGATCGGCGTCTCCGCCGCACAGCAGAGTGGGTGAACTCGGGGCCCAGGCGCCATTGCGCAAATCGTTTTTATAAAATGCCAGACGCAAGGGTTGAGTCGGCGCGGCTGCCGCGAGCGGCACGCCGGCGCTGGGCGTGGGCACGGCGCCGTCCGGATTGGCCGCGGCGTCGAGCGCATAGGTCACGCGATAGGCATTGTTGATCAAATAGGGCGAGCCGAATCCGGCCGCGAACAGCGGGGTTTGCGCCGTGGGCGGCAGCGGATAATTGGCGCTGCCGGGTACCGACAGCAGCGCCGTCAACTCGGCGGACAATGCGGGTTGGCCGGGCACGCTCACCACCGGCGTCGTGCTGTCGAACAGCGCGGTCTCGGGCAGCATGCCGTTCGCGAAAATCGTCGCGAGCGGAGTTGCGCTCGGCAGCAGCGTTTCGATGCCCGTGGCGTAGGTCGCCGAATACACATCGCTCGGCGTGGTGTAGATGTTGCCGTAGGCTTTCTGATAGCTCGTTGTCAGGAAGGGCGAGAATACCGTCGAGCCCAAGTCGACGTTGCCGAAGAAAATCGCATCGCCGAAGGCTTCCAGGGCATAGGGACCGGACATGCCCGCCATTCCCGTCACGGTTGCGCCCACGCCCTGCAGTGCGCGCTGAGTGGCCATGGCCACATGCCCTCCCTGGGAATAACCGGTGATGAACAATTTACCGCTATCGCTGGTGGCCGAGGATAAAGTCTTGGGCAGGGCCGAGCGCGCGGCCGTCAATATATCGATCATTTCTCCCGACTGCTGCTCGGCATTGAGATAGGGGTGATAGCCCAAGGTCGAGATGTCGTAGCCGGCATAGTTCGGCGCCACCACGATGTAGCCCTGCGCGGCGAACATGGCCGCGATCAACACGCCCTCGGTGTTCGAGGTGTTGGTGATATCGGCGATGTTGAGATTCTTGTCGGTATTCGTGCCGTGCGCATACAGCACGATGGGACGCGGTCCGGAGCAGGCGGGGGCGGCCCCCGTCGGCGCCATCAGCGCGCCGGATGACTGGGTGGCCTCAGCCGCGCCGCCGACAGTCCAGAATTTGACATAGTAAAAGTCCACGCCGCAAATCGGGTTCCCGGCGATTTGCAGCAGCTGCGCGCCGCTGCCGGTGCCCGCGAGTTCCGCTTGAAAGGTCGCGGCGCTCAATGAGGCGATGCGAAAGGGCGGATTCACCGCCAGCGTGCCATGCGCGGTGGAGGTGGCGACCGTCGCAGTCGGACTGCTGGAGCCGCCGCAGGCGCACAGCAGCAGCGCGCCGAAAGCGGCACTCAAAGGCGTCATCAACTTGAACATGACTTATCTCCCCGATCCGGCCCATCAAATGTAATGCGATCGCGCCCCGCAAGCCAGGCGTGGATCTGACTCACGATGGCGAGCGCAATGCCCTCCGGCGTCACCGCACCGATGTCGATGCCGACCGGGCCGTGAAGCCTGGATTTGAGCTCCTCGGCCACCGGTCCCAATTCCTCGGCAAGCCGGACCCGGCGCGCTTCCGGGCCCAGCAACCCGACGTACTCCGGAACTTGGGCCAGCGCCAGCTCGCGCAAGTAGGCCGCATCCGAGAGCAGATGGTGGCTCATGACCACGGCCGCATGGCAGCTCTCGAGAGCGACGGTCGAGCGCAGCATGGGCGGGTCGCAGAGCTTGACCTCGGCGCCGGGGAAGTCCGCCGCCCGCGCGTAGGCGGGGCGATGGTCGACCACCGACACGCGCCACCGCAGGGCGCGCGCGGCGGCCACGACCGGCTGCGCATCAGGTCCCGCTCCGCAGATCAGCACATGCGGGGGCGGTGCGAGGAATTGTACAAGCGCCCGTGTACGTTGGCCGCCGTCGTTCGAGTCCAAGGCGCGCGACGCGCAGGCCGCAAGGGATTGCCGGGCGGCGTGGATCAGCGTGGCCGGCAGCGGCGGCGCGGCGTCATAGGTGCCGAGGGGAAGATCCGCGGATTCGTGCACGCATATCAGCGATGCCGCATGACCCGCCTGCGTCGCGCGCCCGGCCGCCGCCAACGCCGCTGCCGCGGGGCTTCCAGGCCCCGCCGGCTCGAGCAGCACCCGCATGGCGCCTTCGCAACCAGCGCCGATCCCGAACAGAATATCGTCCGGGCCGCGCATGTCGTACTCGATGGCGCGAGGCGCACCGCCGTTCAGCACCTCCCGCGCATGCAGCAAGAGATCCGCCTCGAGGCAGCCGCCGCTGAGCAGTCCCAGGTAGCCGCCGTCGGCCAGGATGAGCATGCGCGCTCCCGGTTTGCGATAGGTCGAGCCGGCTGTCGCAACGACGGTTGCCAGTACCCGCGCCAGCGGCGCGGCCGGAGCGCGCTCCAAGAGCAATTCGAGGCTGGTGTCAAGGCGCACGTTGAGACGCGGGGACTGCATGCCCGATTGTGCCAACATCGGTGCAGCGACTCAATCAACGAAGCGCCCGTCGCGCGGTATCATCCGCATTCGGAACAAGGTCTCCCAAGGTGGCGTGCCCGTGTATAGATGCTCAATTCGCACAGTGATGGTTGCAGCTCTGGCCATTTACGCAACCTCGGTCAACGCGGGCGCTCCGGCTGCGTCGCCCGCCGGGCTCGATCCCATCGTGGTGACGGCGGCGCGGCGCCTGGAGCCGGTGGCGGACGCAGTATTGACGAGGAAGGTGGAAACCGCCTTGCACGCGGATCCTTTTTTCAATGACGAACACGTCACGGTCACCGTAAAGAACGGCGTGGCTCTGTTGGAGGGGATAGTCTTCGACGAGTGGGATGTAAGAAATTCAATTCGAATCGCCAAGAGAATTGCCGGCGTGAGGCGTGTAGTGACCGATTTCTATGTTCCCGACGGAATGTGACATCGAGCGGGCCTCGTGATCTCCGCGACGCCGCTGTGGATGGAGAGCACGCCCATGCCGGCGCCCGCCGCGCAGCCATTGCCGGGCCGTGTCGACGTGCTCGTCGTCGGCGCCGGTTACACCGGCCTTTCCGCGGCGCGCGAGACCGCGGCGGCGGGGCGATCCACGCTGGTGCTCGATGGCGGGGCGATGGGGGCGGGGTGCTCGAGCCGCAACGGCGGCCAGGTCGCCTACAGCATCAAACCGTCGTTCGCTTCCTTGACGGCGAAGTTCAGTGCGGACACCGCGTTTCGAATCTGCCGGGAAGGCTTCGACGCGGTGGCGTATCTGCGTTCGCTCGCCGCGCAGATCGATTGCGGCTGGCGCGACGACGGGTGCTTCTACGGGGCGCACACGGCGAGACATTTCAGAAAAATGGCGCGCGATGCGGACAACCAACCGCGCGGTCTCGAGCAGAACATCAGCATCATTCCCCGAGCCGAGCAGGCGGGTGAGATCGCCAGTGATTTTTATCACGGCGGCTGCGTGTACCACGACGACGCCTCGGTCGATCCGGCACGCTTGCTGCTCGCGTTGCTGCGCCGAGCGCAGGACAGCGGCGCCTGCGTCGTCGATCGATGTCCGGTCAACGGCATCACATCCACGCGCGACGGTTTCGAAGCAACGACGGCGCGCGGAGTCGTCAGGGCGCGGCAAGTCTTGCTGGCGACCAACGGCTATTCGGGTCCGCTGTCGCCGTGGCATCGGCGGCGCGTCATCCCCATCGGCAGTTATCAGATTGCCACCGAGAAGCTAGGGATAGATCGCGTGCGTTCGCTTATACCCCGAGGGCGCAACATCGTCGATTCGCGACGCGTGGTCGTGTACTTCAGACCGTCGGCGGACGGCGAACGAATCATCTTCGGGGGACGCGCCGCCCTGGCCGAGAAGGACCCGCTCGCGTGCGTGCCGCGCCTGCGGCAGATGATGGATCGGATATTTCCGCAATTGAAGGCCGTGAGTGTGAGCCACGCGTGGGTGGGTTGGGTTGCGTACACCTTCGACAAGCTGGCGCATGTCGGCCAACGCGACGGGATCTTCTACTGTATGGGATATTGCGGCCAGGGAGTGCCGATGGCGCCGTATCTCGGCAGGCGCATCGGACAGCAAATGCTGGGGCTGGCGGAGGGGCGCACCGCTTTCGACGGGTTGCCGTTTCCGTCGCGGCCCTACTATCATGGTAAACCCTGGTTTCTCGCGCCGTCGGTGTTCGCTTATCGCGTGGCCGATGCCCTCGGACTATAGAAATTGAATATCAGCAGTTACGCCCGGTTGCCGGAACGCTTCTTCGCGCGAGTCAAACCGACACCGGTCGCGATGCCACGCTTGCTGAGATTCAATCACGCGCTGAACGCGGAGCTCGAGCTGGATTCCGGCCCCCTCGATGCGGAGGTGTTGGCGCGGCTATATTCCGGCAATGCCGTTCCGCCGGGATTGGAGCCGATCGCCATGGCCTATGCGGGCCATCAATTCGGCGTATTCGTCCCGCAGCTGGGCGACGGCCGCGCCCTCCTGCTGGGCGAGTCGCAGGACCGAAGCGGCGAGCGCCGCGACATTCAATTGAAGGGCTCCGGGCGAACTCCCTATTCGCGCGGGGGTGATGGGCGCGCCGCGCTCGGCCCGGTGCTGCGCGAGTATCTCGTGAGCGAGGCAATGCACGCGCTCGGCATTCCAGCCACGCGCGCGCTCGCCGCGGTGGCCACCGGCGAGTCCGTTTTCCGCGAGGATGGACCTCTGCCCGGGGCGGTACTGACTCGAGTGGCCGCAAGCTTGGTCCGGGTCGGCACGTTTCAGTACTTTGCCGCGCGCGACGACACGGACGCCGTCCGGCGGCTCGCCGACTACGTGATCGAGCGTCATTACCGCCGCGTATTAGCCGGCGGACAGCCGTATCTCGCGCTGCTGCAAGCCGTCGCGAACGCCCAGGCATCGCTCATCGCGAGCTGGATGAATGTGGGCTTCATTCATGGCGTGATGAATACCGATAACATGGCCGTATCCGGGGAAACCATCGATTTCGGACCCTGCGCGTTCATGGACTCCTACGACCCGGCGGCGGTGTTCAGTTCAATCGACCGGGCGGGCCGCTATGCCTACGGCAATCAACCCCACGCCGCGGTCTGGAATCTCGCGCGATTCGCCGAGACGCTGCTGCCGCTGATCGACGCAAATACGGAGCGGGCGGTGGAGCTCGCCGGCGAGGTGATCGCCTCATTCCGCACGCGCTTCTCGGATGCCTTGCTGTCGGGATTGCGCCGCAAGCTAGGACTGTCGCTGCCGGAGGAGGGGGATTCCCAACTGGCCGCGGACCTGCTCGATGCGATGCATCGCAATCAGGCGGATTTCACGCTGACGTTTCGCCGCCTGTGCGATGCGGCCGAGACGGACGAGGCGGAAGCAAGCCTGCAGTCCCTATTTGCGAATCGCCGGGATTTCGATGACTGGGGCGTCCGATGGCGGGCGCGTCTTGCGCGCGATCCCGCCGAACGGCGCGCGCGCGCGGCGGCGATGCGGCAAGCCAATCCCGCGGTCATTCCCCGCAATCATCGGATCGAACAGGTCATCAACGCGGCCGAGGGCGGCGATTTCGCGCCCTTCGCCGAGCTTTCGACCGTGCTGGCGCAGCCCTACCGTGCCTTGCCGGGCTATGAGTCCTACGCCGATCCTCCGCAGCCCAATGAGCGCGTGTTGCAGACGTTCTGTGGAACCTAGGCAAGCGTAATATATGATGGGATATGGCGCTTGAGTCGCAGGCGCGCAACCTGGGATTTGGCATGGAAAAACGATCGGGAATGGAAAAACTCATCACATGCTGGATTGCCATGGGGCTCTCCCTGGCGGTCCTGCCGAATGCAGCGGTGGCCGCGGAGCAGCCGCCGATCATCACCGTCTTCGCGGCGGCCTCGCTCAACAACGTGCTGCAGGAACTGGGAGACGGCTTCACCAAGGAGAGCTCGGTCCCCGTGAGATTTTCGTTTGCGGCGAGCTCGGCCCTGGCGCGCCAGATCGAGAATGGCGCGCCTGCGGACCTGTTCTTTTCGGCCGACGTGGAGTGGATGGATTATCTACAGGCGCGAAACCTGATTCGCCGCGAGTCGCGGCGCGATGTCGTGGCCAATCGGTTGGTGCTGATCGCGCCGGTCGACAGCCGCGTCAAGTTGAAAATCGAACCGCATTTTTCTCTGGCCGCCGCGCTGGGCAAGGGCCGCTTGGCGACCGGCGATCCGGATTCGGTGCCCGCCGGGCGTTATGCGCGCGAGGCGCTGGTGACGTTGGGAGTCTGGAACGATGTGGAAAATCGCATGGTGCGCGCCGACAGCGTGCGCTCGGCGCTCGCGTTCGTGGATCGCGGTGAAGCGCCGCTCGGCATCGTCTATCGCACCGACGCCCTGATCGACAAACGAGTGCGTGTGGTGGACGAGTTTCCCGCCAATAGCCACCTGCCCATCGTCTATCCGCTCGCGCTGCTCAACACGGCCAAAGGCGACACGGCCAGGTTTGTCGCGTACCTGCGCGGCCCGAAGGGCGACGCCGCGTTCAAGGCCTACGGCTTCACGCCGCTTAACTAGGGAGGTTCCATCGCCGCCGGGCGATTGCGGCGGTAAACTATCGCCGGTTTCGGCTTGCCCACACCCGGCCATACTGCAGGAGAATGTCATGACCAGCCCGCCCGCCGTCGAAGGTCTTCGAACATTGCCGACGCAGCGCACCGTGGCCGATGTGCTGCAAAGGGTTCAGTCGATCGCGCGCGCAAAGGGGCTCACGATATTCGCGCAAATTGATTTCAGCGGCGATGCGGAACGATCGGGTCTCGCACTGCACCCGACCGGACTCGTGATTCTGGGCAGCCCGAAGGCGGGCACGCCTTTGATGGTGGCGGCTCCCACGGTGGCAATCGACTTGCCGCTCAAGATTCTCGCGTGGCAGGACGCGGCGGGTCAAACCTGGGTGGCTTACAATGAACCCGCCTATGTGCAGGCGCGGCATCACTTTCCCGCCGAGCTTTCAAAAAATATCGCCGCACTGGCTGCATTGGCGGAGGCGGCCGCCGCGCCCGGTCCGTGACCGGCGGGAGCACGGCGGCCGGCGATCTTCTGGCGCGCGATTTCGGAACAATTTCCGCTCTCGTTCGCGCGCAGGCGCGAATGCGGCCAACCCAGGCAGCGTTGCTTCACGATGGGGAAAGACTCACCTATTCGGCTCTCGATCAAACGGCAAATCGCATTGCCCGCGCCCTGCAGCGCGAGGGTTTGAGGCCGCGCGACGCGATCGCGATCTGCGCGGCAACGACGATCGAGTACGTGGCGATCTTCCTGGGCGGCCTGCGCGCGGGAGCCGCCGTGGCGCCGCTCGCCCCATCATCCGCTCCTCGAACGTTGGCGGCGATGATCGGCGACTCGGGAGCGCGGAAATTATTCCTGGATCGGAGCGCCGCCGACGCATTGCGCGATTCGGCCCCCGCCGCCCTCGCCATGACGGTTGTGATCGACGACTTCGGGCCCGGCGGCCTGCAGCAGTGGCTGGCGACGGCGGAAGCGGCTCCCGCGCCCGTCGACGCGCAACCGCACTGGCCGTTCAACATCATTTACTCATCCGGCACGACCGGGGTGCCCAAGGGCATCGTGCAGCCGCATGCCTTTCGGTGGTCCAACATCCGGCGGGCCGCAATGTTCGGCTATGATGCGGATTCCGTGACTCTTCTGGCGACGCCTCTGTATTCCAACACCACGCTGGCCACTCTATTCGGCGCCCTGGCGCTGGGAGGCACCGTCGTATTGATGGGAAAGTTCGATGCCGGCCATTATCTCGCCTTGGCAGAGGCGTGCCGCGCGACTCATACGGTGTTGGTGCCGGTGCAGTATCAGCGGTTGCTGGCGCACGAGAATTTCGACAAGCGCGACCTGGCGTCGTTTCGGTTGAAGTTCTCCACCGGCGCGCCCTTCGTACCGGCCCTGAAGCAGCAGGTGCTGCGGCGCTGGCCCGGCGGATTGATCGAAATCTACGGCACGACGGAAGGCGGCGGCGCCTGCATGTTGGAAGCGCACAAGTACCCGAACAAGCTCCACACCGTCGGCACGCCGATGCCGCGCAACGACATTCGCCTGATCGACGACGCCGGCCGCGAGGTGGCGGCCGGTGAAACCGGGGAGATCGTGGGTCATTCGCCGGCCATGATGACGGGCTATCTCAATCAGCCGTCACAGACCCGGGAAGCGGAATGGTTCGACGCCGGCGGTCAGCGCTTCATTCGCAGCGGCGACATCGGCCGCCTCGATGCGGATGGTTTCCTGGTGCTGCTGGACCGAAAAAAAGACATGATCATTTCGGGCGGCTTCAATCTTTACTGCAGCGATTTGGAAGCCGTATTGCGGGAGCACCCTGACGTCGAAGAAGCGGCGGTCGTGGGGCAGCCCTCCGAGAGGTGGGGCGAGACTCCGTTCGCGTGCGTCGTGCTGAAACGGGACGCCGCGGTGGATGCGGAGCAATTGATGGTTTGGGCGAATGAGCGGCTCGGCAAGATGCAAAGGATCAGCGCAGTGAAGATCTTGCCGGGACTGCCGCGCAACGCCGCCGGCAAGATCTTGAAGAGAGAGCTGCGCGATTCGCTGGCCGACACCGCGCACGGTTGACGGGCCGGTGCGCACGGTTACCGGGCAGGCGCCCGCGCGTCTGCGGCCGGCGCCTGCGGAATGCCTTGCCGGATGTCCGCGGAGAACGAGCCGCTGCGATCGGCCTGTATGGCGCGCGCGGTGATGCGTCCGAGCGCGCGCAGGTCCGAAAACGCGTAACGATCGTCGAGACCGCCGACGCTGTAGACGTACTCAGGGAGGTGGCCCGTAAACAGCAGCCGATAGTCCAGGGGCAGGTAGCCGACGATGCGTTTCATCATGTGATAGACGAGCGTGGTGCAATTGACGGTAATGGTGTTGTAGAAGCGCGGTGTTCGCACCAGCGCGTTGGCCTGGTCGATGTAGGCCTCGAAAAGACTGCGAATCGCCGGCACCGGCATGCGGATGCGATAGAGATAGGCATCTTCGCCGCGTACATTGGTTCGAACGCGTATCACGTCGCGTTCGTCGGCCGCGATGATGCTGAGGGTGAACTCCTTGAAGAAACCGCCGATTTCGGAAAAGTTCTGGCGTTGCCGGCGGCGAATTTCCACCGAGAAGGCCACGTGCTCGCCGTTGTCGAAGCCGAACGAAATTATCATGTGCGCGATATCCGGTCCGTTCCAATAAGACATGATCATATCGAGGGAATTCAAGCGATCGAGGTCGTAGTCCCTTGTCTCCCAACGCAGGGTGTAGTCGGTATCGCTGCGCCATTCGAAATTGCGCACGTTGTGCAGAGTGATTTTCGTGCCTTGCACGGTGCCGGTGAGCATTTGCGCCACGTCGTCGGCCCAGATTCGATCGTTCGACGGCGCAATTCGCTGCCACCAAATCAGCAGCGCGGCGAAAGCCACGGCGAATGCGAGAAATCCGACGGCGGCGCGTCCCTGCCACATGCTGATCAACAGACCGACACTGATGCCCGACCAGAGCAGCACGCTCAACGTCTTCCATGGGTGCCCGCCCGGTACCTGATACCACAGCGCGAATGCGCCCCAGATGGCGGAACATGCCACGATGAGGGTCGCCAATAAAGTGGCCGACAATCGCAGAATGCTTGACGCATTGATGGTCATGTCGCCCTGGGCACGGACGGGCTCGTCGCAACGCTCATGCGCAGCGATTGCCGGTAGCCGCCGCGATGCGCACGGATGACGGCGAGGCTTACCAGGAAATAGACCATCGCGGCCGAGGCGGCCGCGGGCAATGAGGCCGTCAAGTACGGGTAGAGCGCCGCGGAGCCGTAACTCAAGGGATTGAGGAGGGCGACGTAGGTCAGGCATCCCGCACCCAGAGCGATCATCGCGGCCGGATTGATGCCTCCCCAAAAGTAGTACGGCCGCTGCGGCGCGTCCGTGTATATTGCGCGGATATCAATGCGGCCGCGCCGCAGAACGAAGTAGTCGACGATTTGAATGCCGCAAAGCGGAGCGAATGCGACGCCAATCAGCGCGAGAAAATTGCCGAACTTGGCAAAGAACAGCTCCGGAATGAAAATGCCGACCAATGCGACCGGCGCTATGGTGATCAGCAGCAAGGTCGCCCAAGTGCATTTTTGCAAAACGGCGAAATTTCGCAGGCCTATTGCCGAGGCATAGATGCCGGCGGTGGTCGTGCCAAAATTCGCCGCAGTCACGAAAGTCAGCGACACGATGGCATACGTTGGGCCGCCGACGACGCGCAGCCACTCGGTTGGATCGGAGGACTTCAGCACCAGCGACCCCGCGAGGCCGATGAGGCTCAGCAAGGGAACGGGCGCGGCCATGCCCAGCATCACCGGCAGTACGATGGTTCGCGCATTGGGCGCCATCCGAATCATCGCCCCGATATACGGCCACCACGATAGGGTGGCGCCGATGCCAAGTTCTATGCCCGTCGTGTAGTTCCACAAGTGATCTTGGCTCGCGTTGACCGGCACGGCCGCGATGAGTTCGGGCCAACGGCGCGAGACGAGCAGGTACAGCATCCACAGCCCGATGAACACATGCGCGACGAGGATATTCGACACCATCGACACACCAGTCGCGCCGCGCCGCAGCACCGTGAAGATTATCGCGCAGGCGATCACTGTCAACACGGGAATCCACGCTGCATTGCGCGGACTCGGGTCGAGGATGCCGAGCGCTACGCTCAGCTGAACCGCGGATTTTGCAAAAAATATGATCAGCAGAGAGTTCCATCCGATGATCGAAATCGCCTGCAGCGCGGCGGGCACGACCCAGCCGCGCGACCCGAATTGCGGCTTGGCCGCCGCAATGGAATCGATGCCGTAGCGCACGCAGGTCGGGCCGGCCGCCAGCAACACCAAGAGCATGCCAATCATGCATCCGGCGCCGAGCGCCAAGCCACCTTTGACGAAGCCAAGATAGCTGCCGACCGACTCGCCGATCAAATAGCACCACGTGGCGGCGGCTGTCGTGGCGAGGGTGAGTGTCAAGCGGACGGCGCCCCACGTGCGTTCCTGCGCGAGCATCGGCCAGGCGCTCTCGTCCGCCCGCAGCTCCGCAACCGCCGTCATGACCGCCAGCCCACCGCCAGCAGCAGCAGAGGAATCGCCGCGCCCAAGAGGATCATCCAGATCCAACTCGCCCCATCGAACTCGGCGGGCGGCGGCGCGTTTTCGAAGGCCGCGATGCGCGCCTCGAGTTGCGGCGGCAAAGGCCGCGTGTGCGGCGGGAAGTCGCCGTCGACGGAATCAGTCATTTCTGCCGCCGGAGAACGCCTCGGAGTCAGCATAGGGAAACCACCAAAAATCGTGCGCTTTGGCGCCATGGTCGATCATGGACAATTTGGTGTGCCTGAACGTATCCAGACCTTCCGCGCCGAGCTGCCGGCCCATCCCGGACTGCTTTCTGCCGCCGAACGGTCCCGCGTCATTGTCGAGAAGCGGTGCGTTGACCCATACCATTCCGGCTTCCAATTCGTTGACCGCACGCATCGCCTCGTCCAGGTTGGTGGTGTACACGGTTGCGCCAAGGGCGTATCGGGAGCGATTCGCCAGGGTCAATGCCTCGTCGAAACTCCGGACGGGGCTGACGGGCGCCACCGGTCCGAATGTCTCGTCATTCATGATGGGGGCATCCGGCGAGACGTCGCCAAGAACCGTAGGATTCACGAACCAGCCCTTGGGCAAGTGTGTGGGCCGCCCGCCGCCCGCGAAGACGCGCGCGCCCTGCGCGATGGCGCTGTCGAGCAGGCGCAAATAGCGCGTGAACTCTCGTTTCGAGGCAAGAGGACCCATGTCGACTCGATCGAGGCCGTTGCCGACGCGAATCTGCAGAGTGCATTGCGCGAGTTTTTCCATGAACTCGCCATACACCTGCTCATGGACGTAGAAACGCTCGGCGGCCGCACACACCTGGCCGCAATTCAAGAACGCGCCGAAGGCGGCGCCGCGCGCCGCGATATCGATGGGCGCCGAAGGCATCACGATGAAGGGATCGTTGCCGGAGGTCTCTATCAAGGTTCGCTTGTAGAGGCGCCCGCAAGTCTCCGCGACGACGCGTCCCGTCTCTATTCCGCCGGTGAAGGCCACCATGTGAGTATCGGGATGCTCGACCAGGCGCTTGCCGACGGTGCCGCCTCCCGTGACGACTTGCACGAGTCCGGCGGGGAGTGCATCGAACGCGGCGATGAATTGCAGTGTCGTCAGGGACGTGAGATCGGAGGGCTTGATGATGACCGCGTTGCCGCTTGCGATGGCGGCGGCGGCCTGCCAGCACAGCAGGCAGAGCGGGTAATTGAAGGGCAAGATGATGACGACGACGCCGAGAGGATCCTTGGTCGTGAAATGCATCTGACCATCCACGGCGGAACCCAACACCTTGCCGTTTTCGTGACGGGCTATTTCAGCGTAGTAGTCAATGGCGCTCGCCGACCATGCCACTTCGTCGAACGACTCCTTGTACGGCTTGCCCATTTCGCGCGTGAGCATTTCCGCCACCAGCGGCCGAGCCGCGATCACCCGCCGCGATACTTCGTGCAGCAGCTCCGCCCGCCGATGATGGTTCACCGTGCGCCAGCCGCGCTGGGCCGCATTGGCCGACCCAACCGCCTGATCGATATCCGCCGCAGTCGCGTCCGCGATTTGGCCGATGCGCTCCTCGGTCGCCGGATCCGTTACCTCGATCGCCGCGCCGCCGCTCGATCGTACCAGCTGACCTGCAATTTTCTGATGCCCGCTCAGTCTCGTGAATGCTGCTTTTGCGCTCATGAACGACCTCGAATTGACAAAATCGGAATCGCGACAGCCGGGAGACCGCCCGCTATTTAGCGCGGCGCATCTCGAATCCGAGCCGCGGGAAATGTACAACGACCCGTCCGGCGCGAGGATCCTCCCGTGCGATCGCGATGCGCTCGCGCGACGCCGCGTACAGACGGCCATCGATGGGCTCGGTGCCCGTGTCGGTTGCCGCAACCACGACCTTCTCGCCCGCGGCGATGCCGTGAAAGTCCGCTGCGTCCGCGGCCGGGGATGCGGCAGGCGACTCGCGGGCGATGGCGATCGCGGCGCCGCTGTCCAGTGTCTCGAAGCTGCCGTGGCCGAATTCGCGCAAGCGTTCGCGCCAGGCCTGAACTCGGCGCAAAGGTTCGAGGATCTCGGCCTGCGGTCCGGCGCGCGACACGAACCACAAGCAGTGATAGATCGAGAAATCCGCGATGCTGGGCTGCGCGCCGAAGAAAAAAGCCTGCCCGCCGAGCATCTGTTCGAGGCGCTCGAGGTAAAGGCCCAAGGCCGCGCGAGATTCCGGACCGCGCATCCGGGGTGTGTTCGCGCGAAACAGGTTGCGATCCTCGGCAAAAGCCTTGATCGCTTCGGGGGGCGCTCCGCTGAAAATGTGGGCAACGCCGGCGGGCTGCATGGCGTAGGCAACCGCCGTCCAGAAAAGAGTCGAGTCTGCCCATTGCGCGAGAATGCGCGATTGCGCGGCAACGCCGGCCGGGTACAGAGCCGGCTGCGGCGCGAGCGTTTCGAGCACATCCGCGATGAGCGCCGTGTCGCAATAGATGTCCGCGCCCAGCTGCAGGATCGGCGTCTTGCGGTATCCGCCCGTGAGTGCAACCACGTCGGGCTTGGGCATGATGGAGGGGATCAGCACCGAGCTCCAATGCCGGCCTTTGAACCCGAGGATGAGGCGGATCTTCTCGGCGAAGGGCGACATTGGATAGTGGTGCAGGATGATCCGCTGCGCATCAACCATCGGATTTCCTTGGTTTCAGATACTTGAAGGTTCCCATAGCCTTGGCGATGAGCCTCTGGTCCGCGTCGCGCACCTCGCCGTCGCAAAAGGACATGGTGCTCGAGCGGTGAAACGCATGTGCGGAGGCGACCAGACGCGATCCGGCTTTCGCGGGCTGCAAGAAGCTGGTCTTCATCTCCACCGTCACTCCGCCGCCCGCGGCAGGGTCGAGCGAGCGCCCCGCAACCGCCATGGCCACGTCGAGCAGGGTCATGAGCACGCCGCCATGGGCGACGGACCAGCTGTTCAAGTGCCGCGCAGTCAGATCGAGTGCGACGACCGCACGGCCGTTTTCGGCGCTGATAAACTCGATGCCCAGATCCTTGATGAAGGGGATGTCGTTGCGAAAGTCGATCAATTGGGTCATAGGTCGGTGAGGCATTCTAACCCAAACCCGGAGCAATTCCGGGGCGTGTCCGGCCATTCGCGGATCGGCGCCGTTCTCGGCGGCTCGGCGGGCAATCTGGTCGAGTGGTTCGACTGGTATACGTACTCGGCCACCGCGCTGTATTTTGCTCCGATTTTTTTCCCCAAGGGCGATCAGACCGCGCAGCTGCTGCAGACCGCGGCGGTGTTTGCGGTCGGTTTTTTTGCGCGCCCGATCGGCGCGTGGCTGATGGGGCTGTATGCCGACCGGGTCGGCCGCAAGGCCGCGCTCACGCTCTCCGTGGCGATGATGTGCGGCGGTTCGCTCATCATCGCCGCGACGCCCGGAGCGGCCACCATTGGCGTCGCGGCTCCGGCCATTTTGCTGCTCGCCCGCGTCTTTCAGGGCCTGTCCCTGGGCGGCGAATATGGCGCGAGCGCGACTTACATCAGCGAGATGGCAGGGCGCAAGTACCGCGGCTTCTGGTCGAGCTTTCACTACGTGACCTTGATCGGCGGCCAGTTGACGGCGCTGGCGGTGCTGATCGTTCTGCAGCATCTGCTCGCGAAGGACGAGATGGCCGCCTGGGGATGGAGAATTCCCTTCGTGATCGGCGCGGCGCTGGCCAGCGTCGCCTACTGGCTGCGGCTGCGAATGCAGGAGTCGCGATCCTTCGAACGCGCCGCGGCGCAGGGAGCCGCGCGCGGCGGCATTCGCGAACTATTTCTCGAGCACCCGCGCGAGGCCTGGACCGTGCTCGGATTCACTGCCGGCGGTTCCATGATCTTCTACGTGTACACCACGTATATGCAGAAATTCCTGACCAATACGGCGGGATTCTCCAAGGACCAAGCCACCGAGATCAGCGCCTTGAGCCTGATCGCCTTCATGGCCGCTCAGCCGCTGTTCGGTTGGCTGTCGGACAAGGTGGGCCGGAAGCCCATGATGCTGGCGGCCTTCGGCGGAGCGGCGCTCGTCACCTGGCCGGTGATGACCGGAGTGGCGAGTACCCGCTCATCGTGGACGGCCTTGGCTCTGATCCTCGCGGCGATGATGATTCAGTCGTGCTACACCTCGATCAGCGCCGTGGTGAAAGCGGAGCTGTTTCCCACCGCCATCCGCACGCTCGGAGTGGCGGTGCCCTATGCCCTGGCGAATGCGGCGTTCGGCGGTACGGCCGAGTATGCCGCGCTGTGGTTCAAATCGATCGGATCCGAGAGCGGATTTTATATCTATGCCTCGGCGCTGGCGGCAGTGAGCTTTCTCGCGGCCCTCGCCATGAAGGAGACCCGCGTGCACAGCCGCATTTCCGAAGATTGAGTCGCCGCCGCGCGCTCGAGCGCGCGGTCGAGTACACTTGCAGCATGCCTGCCGCGTTGGATCCTGCCGAGTGGATTGAATCCGCCGCCCGCGACCAGCCACAACGGCCATTTCTCAAGACCCCCGCCGGCCAAGAAATCACCTATGCAGCGCTGCATGAGCAGTCCGCGCGGTACGCCGCCGCTTTGATGGGGCGGGGCGTCGTACCCGGCGACCGGGTGGCGGCGCAAGTGGACAAGTCGGCGGAGGCCGTGCTGCTGTACGTCGCCTGCCTGCGCGTGGGGGCCGTGTTCGTGCCCATCAACGTGGCGAACACCCCAAGCGAGGTGGATTATTTCTTGCGCGACTCGCGGCCCAGGATGGCGGTCATCCGTCCAACGGATCGTGCGCTGCTCGAACCGGCGGCAGCCCGCGCCGGAGTGCGGCATGTAGAGACCTTGGGGGCGGAGGGCGAGGGCTCGCTGGTCGAACTCGCGCGTGAAGCCTGGCGCGAAAACCGGGAAAGCCCCGCGCTGCCGCGCACCTTCCGTGCGTCGTCGCTGGCTGCGATCGTGTATACCTCGGGCACGACGGGCCGATCCAAGGGCGCGATGCTCTCGCGCGCGAATCTCGCGAGCAATGCCGCCGCCCTCGCGGAGACATGGCGCTTCACGAGCCGCGACATCGTGTTGCACACTCTGCCGCTGTTCCACATTCACGGCCTGTTCGCCGCGATCAACACGGTGCTGGTTTCAGGATCGAGCCTCTTGTTGCTGCCGAAGTTCGACGCCGCGCAGGCATTGGCGCATCTGCCGCAGGCGACCGTGTACATGGGCGTTCCCACGCATTACACGCGATGGCTGCAGCTTCCCGGGCTCCATCGCGAAGCCGCAGCCGGCATGCGATTGTTCGTTTCCGGTTCTGCGCCTTTGCTGGCGGAGACCCATGTCGAATTTTCGCGCCGCACGGGCCACGCGATTCTGGAGCGCTATGGAATGACCGAAACCCTGATCAATACGTCGAACCCTTTCGACGGCGTGCGCAAGCCGGGTTCGGTTGGGCCGCCGCTGCCGGGGATCTCGGTTCGTGTGGCGGTCGATGCGGCCGCTGCGCGCGAGGCGCCGGCGGATGTCATCGGCTCGATCGAGGTTGCGGGCCCCAATGTGTTCGCCGGGTACTGGCAGGACCCCGAAAAGACACACGGCGAATTTACCGCGGATGGTTGGTTCAAGACCGGGGATCTCGGCTTCGTCGATCGCGACGGCTACGTACACATCGTGGGCCGCGCCAAGGACCTGGTGATCAGCGGCGGCTACAATGTCTATCCGAAGGAAGTCGAGGATGAATTGGATGCTCTGCCCGGCGTCTTGGAATGTGCCGTATTTGGCGTACCGCATCCTGATTTCGGCGAGGGCGTCACCGCCGCCGTCGTGGCGCGACCCGATGCCCATTTATCGGAGGAGGGCATCATCGGCGCGCTGCACGGCCGGCTGGCGCGCTACAAAATTCCCAAACGCATCGTGATTCTCGATGAGCTGCCGCGAAACGCCATGGGCAAGGTCCAGAAAAATCTGCTGCGCGCCGCCTATGCGTCGCTCTATCGGCCGGGCAAGCCGCCCGCCTGAATCCGGAGGTTCAAATCGGTGGGAACGCCGGCTTCGTCCGACGGTTGAATCGTCACCATGGTGAGGTTTCGCGCACCAAGCGCGCCGCCGCCCGCATCGCTCCGGTCGATCACTACAAAAAAGCTCTTGGATTTGCCGTGTGGCGTACTTAGAACCGGAATATTCAAAGTGATGCTGCCGCTGCCTTCCGCAATGTGCTCGACACCAGGCAGCACCGGCGTGAAGTCTCGGCCGGGCATTGCCGTGCCCGATTCCGTCCACCACGTAAAGCTTGCGTCTGCATGCAGGTTGCCTCTGCGTCGGACTTTGACGCGAGCCGCCGGTTCGGTGGGTTTGACGTCCACCGTGTCCGCGGCCATTTCTATGCGAACCGGACCTGCATTGCCGGTGCGAGTGGGTGTCGCATTCGCGGAGGGCGGTGCAGGGACAGCCTCGGGCGTAGGGCTGGGTGTTGGCGGCGGCGGTGCAACGTTGGAGCTATCGGCGGTCGCGGGTGGCGGCGACTCCTGGTGAGCGGCAACGAGTGTCGCCGGAGCTGTCGCGGGCGCGACCAGGCGGGCCGGCGAATCATACTTCGTCACGGCCAAATAGCCGCCGGCCGCCAGCACTGCGAACAGCACGAAGGCGGCGGCTGTCCGTACGCCCGTGCTTTTCCTTGCTCGGCGCGAAGGCGGCGGCACGTCGGGTCGCGGCACGTCGGTTCGCGGCACGTCGGTTCGCGGCCCGTCGGTTCGCGGCCCGTCGGTTCGCGGCACGTCGGTTCGCAGTGCGGCAGTCGGGGCGCGGGCTTCGGTTTCGACATGAAGTGCCGAGCTTTCCAGATGGGATTTCAGCGTGTGGAAGAGTTCAACGTGAATTTTTCCACGGCGGTAATACTGGTCGAGCAGCGATAAAACTTCCCAAAGCTCGTCCGAGTCGTCTCGGGCTTGCTCGTGCACCGCGTTCAAAAATTCCTCGGGAGTACAAACGTTGCCCGCCAGGGCATCCAGCCACACGAGCGCAACGATTTCGGTCCTCGAGCGCGCCTGTGTCTGAGTGTTCATATTGGCCTGCGGTTCATATTGGCATCTCGTGCCATCAACGACATCAGACGATACCGAAGATTCGGGGGTTTGTGTACGTTGTACTTTCTACAATCTTCCCCGAGCCGGGCCGATGAGGAAGACGGCGACCGCCGCGACGACAAAGGGTGCGCTGAAGAAGAAGTAAAGCTGCGCCGGCAACCAGCCGCGATCAAGCAGCGCGCCGCTCACGAGCGGCGCGAGTATTGCTCCAAAGCGGCCGATGCCGATCGCCCAGCCCATGCCGGTGGTCCGCACCGCGGTCGGATAGAGCGGTGGCCCGACGGCATAGAGGCCCGCCATCGAGCGGTGGGTATCGGCGCGCGCCGCGGCAAAGTCGAAGAGGCCGCAGCCGGCTGACTCGAGCTGACGTCAGCTTCGACTATTGATCCAAAAGACCACGGTATCCATGGATGTATCGTTATAAAAGCGATGCGACAGGGAACTGGGAAAGGCGAACGAATCGCCCGTGTTGACGCGGTAGGTCTTCTCGCCTATTTCGAGAATCAAACTTCCGCTCATGACCAGGCCGATCTCTTCACCGGCGTGGGTGTACTGCTCATCGCCGGAGCTTGCGTTGGGTTCGAGCCGGACGATGAACCCCGTGTACCGCGCTTCGGTTTCCGGCGTGGCCAAATGCTTGATGACCCCGTTTCTGTTGAAGAAAGGCTTTCTTCGCGTTGACCGTACGATGTAGGGACCGTCGGGGTCCTGAGCCTTGACGCTGTCCGGATCGATGATCCACGCCGGCGACACGCCAAGAGCGGTGCTTACCGCATAGACGGTCCGTATGGTCGGGGAAACCAAGCCCCGCTCCACCTGTGACAGCGAGCCGATGGCAAGACCGGTTCGCTCCGCCAGCTGCGCGAGGGTCAGTTCTCTGGAGCGGCGAAGTTCCTTCAGTCTCCTTCCGATCCCCTCGGCGGGGTCAATTGATGCAGGCGCCGCTTCTTTTTTTATCAAATTGCCGTTTCGCATTGTGATCGTACCAGCCCACCGTTGAGATCAAGAACCACCATCGCCCGCCCCTGCATTATCCAACTATTGACACTTGTTTTTCCGAGGGGCAAGATCGGTTTTGTATGAAAAATGAAAATAGTTAATAGAATTTCATTTTAGTGTATTTGTCGGGATACAACCAAGTCTTCCGGCAGCAATTGGGGGAACACCCAATAACTCCGCACATCAAGGGGATGATCGATGAATTCCAAGCTTTCCATAGCGATCGCGGCTGTCTTAAGCGCCGTGTCGGGCGCGAGATCCCTGGCCGCGACCGCGGAGGGGGCAAGCGAGGCGCTCGAAGAAATCACCGTGACGGCACAGCGGCGCTCGCAAAGCATGCAAGACGTGCCGATCTCGATGCAGGCCTTTACGGGCCAAGCTCTGCAGCAGCTCAACATCCAGACGTTCGATGACTACATCAAGTATCTGCCGAATGTCACCAGCGCCAACAACGGGCCCGGGCAGAACGAAGTTTTCATGCGCGGCCTGAGCGCGGGTTCCCAGGCGAGCCAAGGCAGCTCCTCGACCGGGCTGTTCCCCAACGTCGCCATCTATCTCGACAATCAATCGGGCCAGTTGCCGAACCGCAATCTCGACATCTATGCCGCCGATCTGAACCGTATTGAAGTTCTTGAAGGCCCGCAGGGCACCCTGTTTGGCGCAGGCGCACAAGCGGGCGTGATTCGCTACATCACGAATCAGCCCAAGATCGACGTGACGGAAGCCAACGTCAAGGCGGGCTATGGCACAACCGCCCATGGGGATGATAATTCCGATGCCACCGCGGTTCTGAACCTGCCTCTGATACCTGAGCACATGGCGGTGCGCGCCGTCATCTACACCGATCAGCGCGGCGGCTACATCGACAACGTACCGGGGACATTCACGCGCAAAAACACCGACCTCGGCATTGCGTATGCGGGCTTGCCGGCCGTCAACGGCCAATGTCCGGACGGATTGCCGAACAATGGCTTTTGCGTGCCGCCCGGCAGTCCGACGCTCAATAACAATAGCCTCGTGGGACGAGCCATCAATCCGGTGAACTACCAAGGCATTCGGGCCCAGCTGCTGTACAAGTTCAACGACGATTGGGACGTGCTGCTGGCGCAGAGCTACCAAGACATGCACTCCCAGGGAGTGTTCTACCAACAGCCGAACGCCTCGGATGGCGCGCCGTTGCAGCCGCTCCAGGTCACTCTGTTCAACCCGGCCTACGACAATGATAAGTTCGAGATGACCTCCTTGACGATCGACGGCAAGCTCGGCTTCTTGAAAGGCGTCTATACGGGCGGCTACTTGGTTCGCAACGTCGAGCAATCAGGCGATTACACCAACTATTCCCGCGCCATCTACGCCGAATACTATCAGTGCTACGGCGCGTTCGATTTGACGCCAAGGTGCTTTTCCCCGAGCGCTTCCTGGCACACTACCGAGAAGAACGAGCACATGCAGCACGAGTTTCGCTTGAGCACTCCCGATGACTGGCGCGTGCGCGGCATCGTTGGAGCGTTCTACGAGGACAACAAACTATTCGATCAGACCGCGTGGAGCTACAAGGGGATACCGGAATGTACCGCAACCCTCGCGACGGGCTGCTTCACCAATTTAGGCACGTTCCCGGGTAGCTCCGTCAACCCTGCCGGGATCCGGCCCGCGAATGAATCGTTTTATCAAGACACCCCGCGTGAAACGAAGCAGACCGCCTTCTTCGGCTCGGTGGACTTCGATCTTGTACCCAAGGTGCTGACATTCACCGCGGGCACGCGCCATTTCAAGTTCGAGAATTCGTATAAAGGGAGCGTCATGTCGAGTTTCGGGTGCTACGAGGCCGGTACACCGCCAGGAGGCTGCACCTCGTCGTACTCGTACAATCTCGATGCGCAAAACCTGCAGGGCTCGGAATCGGGGTTCAAGAGCCGCGCCAATCTCACCTGGCACATCATGCCGGACGTCATGGTGTATTACACCTGGTCCCAGGGATTCAGGCCGGGTGGTTTCGACGAAAATGGGGGCACACCGCATATCTACGGCACCGACGGCCAGTCCCAATACCTACTGCCGCGCTCATGGGATTCCGACAAGCTCACGAACAACGAGATCGGCTGGAAGACGGAGTTCTTCGAGCATCGCTTTCAGTGGAACGGCGCCATCTACCGTGAGAACTGGGACAATGTGCAGATCTCCTTCTTCGATCCCGGCTTGTTGGGCAACTTGTTCTTCAATACAAACGGGCAGAACTTCTTGGTCAAAGGCCTCGAAACCTCGATGGTCGGCCGCGTGATCGGTGGACTCACCGTGCAAGGGGCCGCCTCCTGGAATAACACTCGGCAGACGAATTCGCCGGCACTGATCGACAACAACCCGCAGAGCGCCAATTTCGGTCATCCCATCACGCAACAATGCGACGCCACCGGGGGCAACTGCACGGCCATCACGAATCCCTTCGGCCCGGTCGGATCGCCGACGGCGAATGCGCCGCCGCTGCAATTCAGCCTGCGGGCCCGTTACGAATGGTCGATGGGGGACTACAACTCCTTCGCGCAAGTAGGCGCCACGCACTCGGGGCATTCATTCACACAGGCGGGCTCCAACCCAACTTTCGCGGCCGGATCGATTGGCATCGGCACCTCAAGGCTGCGGTTCGAAAATCCCGCGTATTCGACCTTTGCAGCGTCAGTCGGAATCGCCAAGGACGCCTGGAATGCGATGTTGTACGGGGAGAATCTGGCCAACTCGCACGCATCCACCTTCACCAGCACCGACAATTTCATCGTGGAACAGACGCCGCTTCGACCGCGCGTGCTCGGGGTGTCCTTCGGCTACAAGATTCCTTGATATCGATCGGGGGCTGGGCTTGGCGGACTAAAATCAGTCGAGATCGCGGCTCAGGGCGTTGCGGAAGGGAGCCGGCAGCGGACTGAGCACGTGCCGATAATGGTCGTGATCGACGCCGATGCTCAAGGAGGCGCCGCTTTTCATTGCCTGGACCATGGACGGCGACAGCTCAAAGCGCAGGAAGTGCACGGCCGAGGTCTTCACCTCGTTTTCACGCTCCATGTCCTCGTCGGCGAGCGCAAAAACCCGCTCCATTTCACTCACCCGGATCCAGCAGCGGTCCTCCACGCCGATCAATTTCTCGAGCGCCGCCCGCCGCTCCTCGGGATCGGGAAATTCGAGCAGCAACGTGACCTTCCAATTGCTGCCTTCGGGAATCAGGGGATTATAGGCGTCGAGTTCGCCCTGTATCGCCTCGCTTTCGAAGATCCGTTCGGCACGCAGCATCTCGAGCACCTGATAGCGGATCGTGGCGTGATCCTCGAAGCACCACGTCATGTTGGGTCCGACTTGCACGTTGCGCAGCTGCTTGTGGGCGATGATTTCGCTGCGCAGCCTTGCCCGTTCCTGCGCGTACCGCTCCAGACTCATCAAATCCCGGCGCGTCAATTTTTTCACTTTAATCGTCCCGAAGAATGCGGACCCATTTCCCTACAATCCATAGGCCATTCTGAGAAGCGTCAGCGGATGCGTGGGCGGAGGCCCCGACCCCAAGCCGCTTTCGATTTGATGACCGGCCATGGGACAATCACTGGCATAGTAGTCGGCGCCGCTCGACTGTACGCGCTGCACCACCGGTTTGCCGATCTTCATCGAGATGTCGCGAAATTCCCGCTTGACGCCATATGTTCCGTTGTGGCCCGAACACCGTTCGATCGGCTCCACCGTCGTCCCGGGAATCAGCTGCAATACGTCGCGTGTCTTCAGTCCGATATTTTGCACACGCAAGTGGCAGGCCACGTGGTACGCGACTTTGCCGAGGGGGCGCGTGAAATCGGCGCGCAGCAGCCCGGATTTGTGGCGCAACGCCAAATATTCGAAGGGATCGAATATATGCCGCTTGATTTTCGCCACGCCGGGATCGTCCGGGAACATCAGCGGCAGCTCCTGCTTGAACATCAGCACGCAGGAGGGAACCGGCGCGATGATGTCATAGCCGCGCTCGATCATCGCGAGCAGCTGCGGCACGTTGCGGGCCTTCAAGTCCGCCACCGCCTGCAGATCGCCGAGTTCGAGCTTGGGCATGCCGCAGCAATTCTCCGCGTCGGCCAGTGCGACCTCGATGCCGTTGTGCTCGAAGACGCTCACGAGATCGAGTCCGATCTGCGGCTCATGACGATTCGCGTAGCAGGTGGCGAACAGCGCCGTCTTGCCGCGGGTCGCTCCGGCCGCCTGCGCGGTGAGCGCGGGTGCCACTCGCTTGGCGAGCTGCTTGCGCAGGCTGTTGGATTGGTACGGCGGCACCGGGGCGTCCGGGTGCACGCCGAGCACGGCATCGAGCGCCTTGCGGCCCACCGAGCTGCGATTGAAGGCGTTGACGGCTGCGGCGACGATGGGAATTCCCGCAAAATTGCCGACCGTATCGGTGGAACTCAACACTTCGTCGCGCCAGCGCGTGCCGCCGCTGCGATGCTTGACGGCTTTGGCGCGCAGCATCAGGTGCGGGAAGTCGACATTCCACGGATGCGGCGGCACATAGGGGCACTTTGTCATGTAGCACATGTCGCACAGGTAGCACTGGTCGACCACTTGCCCATAGGACTGCTTGTCGACGCCATCGAGCTCGCCGCTCTTCGACTCGTCGATCAAATCGAACAGCGTGGGAAAGGAATTACACAGGTTGAAGCAGCGCCGGCAGCCATGGCAAATGTCGAACACGCGTTCGAGCTCCTTTTCGAGCGCGCCGGGGTCATAGAATTGCGGTTCCTGCCAGCCCAGCGCGTGGCGCGTCGGCGCCTCCAGATTGCCCTCGCGGCCTGACTGCATCTGTCCATCGGACACGATTTATCCCCCGACCGAATGGCAGCGGGCTCCAAGAATGGAGCCCGCAGGTTGAGCGGCCCCCGCTTAGGTGCGGGAGCGGCGACGAGTGCAGGACTACAGGTTATCCAATGCCTTCTGAAAGCGATTCGCGTGCGATCGCTCCGCCTTGGCCAGAGTCTCGAACCAATCGGCAATTTCACCGAATCCTTCGTCTCTGGCGCTCTTGGCCATGCCGGGGTACATGTCGGTGTATTCGTGTGTTTCGCCCGCGATCGCCGCCTTGAGATTCAGGGAGGTCGCGCCGATGGGTAATCCGGTGGCCGGGTCGCCCACCGCTTCCAGGTACTCCAAATGACCGTGCGCATGGCCCGTTTCACCTTCGGCAGTGGAACGGAACACCGCAGAGACGTCGTTGAATCCCTCCACATCCGCCTTGGCCGCGAAGTACAGATAACGGCGATTCGCCTGGGATTCGCCTGCAAATGCATCCTTCAAATTCTTTTCCGTCTTACTACCTTTCAGATTCACGGCTCGCTCCTTAAAAACAACTGGCTGCGGGACGTTAGTCCCCCTGTGTAAGCGAAGTCAAATTGGCAGCCTCTATCAGCGCGATAGCCGGGCTCAATCGCAGCGCGTGCGGCGGGGAGGCCATCGGATAATAACGGAACGGTACCGTTGCGTTTCAATAATGAAGCGCGTATGGTCGCAAGCGAAGGAGTCCAACCATGCCCAGATATCAACGAATGATCCTCGCCGCGACGGCGGCTGCGACAATCGGCTGCCTTCCCGTTGCTCCGGCCTCGGCTGGGGGTCATGGTTACGGCCACTTCCACCCGTGGGGGTTTGGCCATGGCCTGGTTGGGGCCGTGGTGGGGCTGGCCACGTTGCCCATCGTCATCGCCTCGGCGGCAGTGTCGGCGGTGGCGGATTCACAAGCGCCTTACGCATCGCCGGGTTACCAGGACCGCCAAGGATATGGACCGCCGCCCGCGTACTACGCCGCGCCGCCCGCCTATTACGCGCCGCCCCCGGCCTACTATCCGCGGGCACCGGCCTACTACCCAACGCCGCGCGCCTATTACGCGCCGCGAGCGTACTATGCGCCGCGTGCTTACTACGCACCACGGCCGGGCTATTATGGCGGCCAGGGCGGCGGTTACGCCTACCCGCGCCGATAAGGAACCATGGGGCGCCAATAGGGAATCATGCAAAGACGAAAGGCGAGAAAGGCCACCGGCCGCGGCGGCCGTCCTTCTCGCGCCGACGCCTTGGCGTTGCAGGGGCGAATATTGGAGGCGGCCACCGAACTGTTTCTCGCCGAGGGCTATGAGTCGACGACCATCGAAGCCCTGGCCGGGCGCGCTGGAATTTCGAAGCGCACTTTTTATCATCGTTTCGACGATAAGCCGATGTTATTCGCCGCCGTCGTCCACCAAATCATCGAGCAGATCCGACCTCCCGCAGGCGTGCCCCTGATCGAAGGAGTGACCTTGCGCGATGTCTTGCGCCGGCTGGCGATGATGATTCTAAACGCCGCCCTGTCGCCGCAAGCGCTCGCGCTGCACCGCCTGGTCATGTCCGAATCCGCTCGCTTTCCCGAGTTGGTTCGCGCCGTCACCGGCGAGGGCAGCACACGTGAAGCCACCACGCTGATCAGCGACCTGCTCGCGCGCGAGCTGCGCGAGTCGCAGCTCAGTGCCGCGGACCGCGCTTTTGCCGCGGAGCAGTTCATTTTCATGGTCGTGACGGTGCCGCAGCGTCGCGCCATGGGTTACGGTGCGGCGATGACGGCGGCCGAGCTCGCTGTGTGGGCCGAGAAGTCGGTGGATTTATTTCTGCACGGCTGTTGCGGCGGATTGGCGTGACCGCTTGACCTTAAGCCTCACGAGCCATCAATCGTTCAATTGTTCGAGGGCCAAACCGTTGGTCGTGGGGCCGAAGACCCCGATCAGGGCGATACCCACGAGCATTGCGCCGCCGATGAAAACGGCAACGGCCGGCACCCCGCCGGTGGCCAGCAGCGAGCCGACGATGAGGCCGGAAAAAGCGGCGGCGATGCGGCTCCATGAATACACGAATCCGACGGCGCGGGAGCGGATTCGCGTGGGGAAGAGCTCGGCCTGATAGCCATGATAGGCATAGGACATGATGTTCGCCGCCAGGGTGAAGGCGATGCCGATGGGAATGAGCGCGGCGGGGGAGGTTGCGACAGCGAACGCGGTCATCAAAACGGCCATGCCGGCGAGACCGCCGACGATTTGGTGTTTGCGCTCGAACTTGTCGGCGAAGAAACTGCCGAGCAAGGGCCCGAACGGCTGCGAGAGGGCGATGATGAAGGCGTATTCCAAGCCGCGCGTGACATTGACGCCGCGCGCGATGAGCAGGCTGGGCACCCACGAATTGAAGCCGTAAAAACCAATGGACTGCGCGGCGTTGAAGATGCAGAGGACGAGGGTCCGGCGCCGATATTTGTGCGCAAAGATGTCCGCGAACACCGGCGCAGTCCCGAGTACCGACGCGCTTGGTACCGGCGCGCTTGGCACCGGCGCGCTTGGCACCGGCGCGCTTGGCACCGGCGCCGGCAGTGCGCCGCCGAATTGCGCGGCGACCTTAAGTTCGATGGCGCTGACGATGGCGTCCGCCTCCTCTTCCCGGTTGTTGCCGGCCAGCCAGCGTGGACTCTCCGGAATGCCCGAACGCAGTGCCCACACCGCGAGCGCGCCCACCGACCCGAACGCCACCACCCAGCGCCAACCGTCGACCCCAAGGGGTTTCACAGGAACCAGCAGCCACGCCAGCAATGCCACCACCGGTACGATGCAGAACGAAATCAACTGATTGATGGAGAATGCCCTGCCCCGCAGCGTCCGCGGCACGAGTTCGGACAAATAGGTGTCGACGGTGACCAATTGCACGCCGAAGCCCACGCCCGCAACCAAGCGCCAGATATTCAGCCAGAGTCCGGAGCGCTGACAGGCCATGATTGCCGTGCAGGCGCAGTACCAGATCAGCGACCAGGTAAAGACCGCTTTGCGGCCGAAGCGGTCGGCCGCTTGGCCGAACATCACCACCCCGAACCACAGGCCGATGAAGGTGGAAAACACGAATGTGCCGAAGCCGGCGACCCGTATGAACTTCAGCGCGGCGAAGAATCCCAGGGAATCCGCCGTAAACAACCCGCCCTCGATCATGCCGGGCGCGACATACGCGGTGAAGAACAGATCGTAGAATTCAAACACGCAGCCGAGCGAGATGAGCACGACGATGGTCCAGACCGCGCGCGAGGATGGCAGCCGATCGAGTCGGGCCGCGATGTCAGCCGAGGTGCCCGCAGTCACGGTGCCAGTCTATCCGATTTGCATTCGCCGATTGCGTTAGGATATTGCGCGTGGTCATTATCGCGGGACATACGGCAAGCTTTGATGCGTCGGGCCGATTGAGGCCCTGGACTTCGTGGAACGAAGCCCTGGACCTGGAGATGAATTTCTACCGCCAATGTCCGGCGGATCATGGATATCCGCGCTTCGTGTTGGCAACGTTTCTGGACGGCGAGTGGGTTCCCACACCCAACCGCACCGACTCGATTCCCGCGACCCAGAATGGCATGGGCATTTTGTCCTACCTCAAATTCTACGAATTGCGCGGCACGCAGGATGCGCACTATTTGGAGATCGCGCGATCCATGGGCGACTATCTGGTCCAGGAATCGCTCACGCCGAGCCTGGGTCTGTATCCGGCGTTCACGCGCTCGACCGGCAAGCGGGATCAGTTTCCGCTGGCAGCGGATTGCGGGTCGCAAGCCGATCGTCCCTATGAGATAGAACCGGACAAGGGCGGCATCGCCGGCTACGCCTTGGTGCGGCTGTTCGAGGCCGCCGGCGAGCGCAAGTACCTGGCGCAGGGACTGCAGAATGCGCGCGTGCTCGCGGCCAATCAGCAAGACGGCGATGCGTCCCACTCGCCCTGGCCCTTTCGCGTGGATTATCGCAACGGCGAAGGCCGAGGGCCCGAGTCGGGAAACATGACTTATATTTTACGGCTGTATGACCTGATGCTCGCGCATGGCTATGAAGAGTTCTCGGCACCCCGTCGGGCGCTATGGAAATGGATCAGTCATTTTCAAATTCCCAGCGCGGCCGCCGACGGCCGCCTCTTCGCCCAGTTTTTCGAGGACCACGATACGCCCACCAACCGCACCGCCTGGGCGCCGCTGAATCTGGCGCGGTACTTGCTCGAGAAAAGGGAGGCGCTCGATTCAAATTGGCGCGCCGATTCAGGCGCGCTGCTGGACTTCGTGCGCAGCAACTTTACCCACGAGGAATTCGGCGTGACCGTGTGTCACGAGCAAGACGAGGATACACAGGCATGGGGCGGCGTGAATTCGACCTACGGGGCCGTGCTCGCGCTGTACGCGCAGGCCACCGGGTCAGCGTCCCTGGCCGACGAAGCGCGGGCCGCGCTCAATTTCACGCTGTATTCGATCGACGAGTTGGGCCGTCCGCGCGATCTTCACAAGAGTGCCGCGCCCGGCGGCTGGCAGGAGGACGCCCACACCGACGTCATCCACAATTATGTGGACGCCTTGTACGCGTTTCCGGATTGGGGCGAGACCGGCTGAGTGGCCCGCCAGGACAGGGCCATGGCCGCGAGTATCAGCACCGCCGCCAGCAGGAAAGGCGCGCCCGGAAGCTGCGAGTCCGCGCGACTGATGAAGGCGGCGAAAGTCTGAGTGAACACCGTGGGGCCGATGAGGCTTGCGAGACCGACCAGGCTCGCCAGGGCGCCCTGCAGGCGTCCCTGCTCCGTAGGGTCGACCAATCGCGTCATGATGGTTTGCAGCGAGGGCGTGGCAATACCCCAGAGGGCCATCACCGGCACGCCGATCCAAAAGATCGGTCCGGTGGGTGCGAGCCCGTAGATGGCGAAGCCCGCCGCGCCGAAGATCAAACCCACTGCCATCGCGCGACGCTCGTGGAGCCAATTCACCGCCGGCTTCACCAGGAAGCCTTGGACGATGAGCGATGAGATACCCACTCCGGCCAGCACCAGGCCCACGGCGCGCGTATCCCAGCCGTAGCGATAATGCATGTACAGCACGGTGACGCTCGGCAGCACGACGTGAGCAAAATTGATGAGGAAATAGCTGCCGGCGAGACCCGCGAGCATGGGGTGAGAACGCAGCAGCTTGAGCGCTCCCAAGGGATTGGCGTTTTTCCAGGCGAAGGGCACACGCCTGTCCTTGGGTAAAGACTCCGGCAGCACGAACAGGCCCCAGCAGACGTTGGCCAGGGCCATGAAGGCCGAGGCCCAGAAGGGCAGTCTGGGCGAGATCGCGCCGAGCACTCCCCCCAGCGCCGGTCCCAGTACGAATCCGATGCCGAATGCCGCACCGATCAGCCCGAAACTCGCGGCGCGCTTCTCCGGCGGCGTGACATCCGAGATATAGGCGCCGGCCGTGCTGAAGCTCGCAGCAGTGATGCCGGATATCACCCGGCCGATCAGCAGCCACCAGAGGTTCGGCGCCAGCGCCATGAGAATGAAGTCCAGACCCAGACCGGTGCAGGAGATGAGAATCACCGTGCGCCGGCCAAAATGATCCGAGAGCGAGCCCTGCACCGGCGAGAAGATGAACTGCATCAGCGCCCAGGCCGTGCCGAACAGGCCGTAGAACTGCGCCGCGCGCGCCGCGCTGCCGCCGACGAAGTTCTGCACCAGCAGGGGCAGCACCGGAATGATCACGCTGAAGGCCAGCATGTCGATGAGCACGGTGACGAAAATGAAGGCGAGCGCCGCCTTGCGCGGTTCTGCGGGTGTGTTCATACGTGCGATATAATAGCGCGCAATCCCGACATGACAGGAGCCCTCGATATGTTATCAACTCGCTTATCCCCGCAGGCGATGGATCCGGAGGAGTGGCGTCTGCGCTGCGAGCTCACCGATTTTTATCATCTCGTGGATTTTCTCGGCTGGACGGAGATGATATTCAATCACATCTCGGTACGGTTGCCCGGGGCGGAACGCCACTACCTGGTCAATCCTTTCGGGCTCAACTACGCAGAGATTACGCCCGAGAACCTGATCAAGGTGGGCGTCGACGGCCGTCTGGTGGAGCCGGCGGATTTCCCGGCCAATCCCGCCGGCTTTGCCTTGCACGGCGCGATTCACGAAAAACGCCATGACGTCGGCTGCGTGGCCCACACGCACACCACCGCAGTGTCGGCCGTCGCCATGAAGCGCGGCGGGTTCGACCACAACAATTTCTACAGCGCGCAATTCTACGGCCGCGTCGGCTACCACGATTTCGAAGGCATTACTCTCTATGCGGATGAACGCGAACGCATGTTGGCGAGCCTCGGCGACAAGCATGTGTTGGTGCTGCGGAACCACGGGATCGCGGTGTGCGAGCGCGATATCCCCACGACCTTCGCGCTGCTCTGGGTGGTGCAGCGCGCGGCCGAGATCCAGTGCCAGGCGGGTGCGCTGGGCGGAGAGGACGTGGCCTTGAGCGAATCAGTTCAGCAGCGCTGCCACGACTCAGCCACCGACTTGGGCAGCGGCATCCGCGTGGCTCGCCTGATGTTCGATGCCACCGTGCGCCGCATGCGATCACACGCCTGAGCTGCGGGCGCCGCCGAATAATTTGCGGCCCAGCACGAACAGCGGCCAACCAGTGAGGAGGATGACGATGCCCGCCAGCGCGAGGTTGGGCTCCGCGGTGAAGACGCGCACCGCGGCGCCGAGCAGACAGAGCATGTAAAAGGCCGGCAGCAGGGGATATCCCCACATCGCGAAACCGCCTTCGCCCGCGCGGCGGCGGCGCAGCACGAACAGGGTCGAGGCGACGACGGCGAGCGTCAAGGCATCGGTGAAGATCACATATTGCAGGAGCTTCTCGAACGATCCGAGCAGAAAGGCGGGCAGCAGCATGGTGGCCCCGAAAAACAGCAGACCGACCTCCTGGACCTGGGTATCCGGATTCACGCGCAGGAACGCCCGCGGCAGCACGCCATCCTGCGCCATCGCATAGAAGCTGCGCGGCATCTGCATGATGGTTGCATTGACGAATCCGGCCGCCGACAGGAACACCGCAATCGAGATCAGCACCTCGCCCGATGGTCCGAAGGCCGCGCGCGACAGGGCAGCCGCAACCAGCTTCGAGCCGGCGATGCCGCCGATTCCCAACACGCGCTGATAAGCAAAATTGAGCAGCAGGTACAGCCCGACGACGGTGAACATCCCGGCGGTGATGGCCAGCGGGAAACGCCGCCGCGCGTCCTTCAAGTCGGCGCCCAGATTCATGGTCAATTGATAGCCGCCGTAGGCATAGAAGCAGGGAATCAGCGCCGATGCCAGGCGCAGCGCGGAGGGCGCGGCGGCGGGCCCGTCGGTGTGCGCCCGCGGCGCGAGCAACAGGGCAAACACGGCGAGGCCGACGATCATGGCGATCTTGAGCATGGACAGTAGATTCTGAACGCGCGCGCCGGGCTTCACGCCGCGGTAGTTCAAGACCAGCAGGATGAGCATCATGGCGCACGCCAGGATGAGCGAGGCATGCGCCGTGCGCCACGCCGGCGGCAGCGCCACGGGCATCAGATAATCGGCGCCGATGAACGCCACGCCGGCGGCCCCGGCACCCTGCATCAGCGTCTGCGACCAATTCAACATGAACGCAAGGGTCGGGTCGTAGCAGTCCGCGACCACGCGATAATAGCCGCCGGCGCGCGGATAGCGCGAGCCGATTTCCGCGAAGGTCAGCGCGCCGATCAGACTGATGAATCCACCCGCGATCCACGCGGCGAAGAACAGGGCCTCGCCTCCCGCCGCCGTGGCAACGATGGCCGGTGTACGAAAGATGCCGATGCCCACCACCAGACTGAACACCACCATCGCGGTGTCGAAAGTGGAAAGCCGGGCGCGGATGATTCCTACGCCCTGTTCAGCGGCCACGCAGTGCTTCCTCGAGCAAGCGCGCGAGCTTTTCGAATTGGCTCAGATCATTGTACAGCTGCGCAGAGATGCGCAGCAGCGGCACGGGATCCGGATAGAGCCAAGTCTCGACTCCCCGTGTCCGGAACCACGCGTGCAGGGAGTCGCGATCGAAAGGGTGGGCGGGAGACCCTGGCGCGGCGGCCGGCAGCGGTATCGATGCGATCGATCCGATCATGGCCTGCGGACAGGGAGTGTCGATGCCGCAGGATTGCAGCAGCAAGGCGCGCGCCTCGAGCGCCAGCGCCCGATTGACCGCCATCACCTGCGGCCAGCCGCCGGGGAGCAAGCCGCCGATGAATCGCAGCGCCTCGGGGATGCAGAGCCAGGGCGTCGGGTCGAAGGTCCCGGTCCAGTCGAATTCCGCGCGGAATCCGCTGTTGTAGCCGTGGCTGATCACCGTTGGGTGCAGCTGCGCCTGGCGGTCGCGGCGCGCGTGAAGGAAAGCCGCACCCTTGGGCGCACACAGCCACTTGTGCGCGTTGCCGGTGTAATACGCCGCACCCAGCGTCGACAGGGCGAGCGGAACCATGCCCGGGGCATGGGCACCGTCCACCAGGGTATCGACGCCGCGCGCCTGCAACTCGGCGATCAAGCGCGCCACAGGGAGCACAAGAGCCGTCGGGCTCGTCACATGGTCCAGGAGCGCGAGACGCGTGCGCGGCGATACGCAATTCAGCACTGCGACCACGATCTGCTCCTCGTCGCGGCAGGGGAAGGGCAGCGTCGCCACCACCACGCGGGCGCCGCTCCGTTGTGCCACGAAATCGACGGTCTTGCGGCATGCGGCGTAGGTGTGGCTGGTGACCAGCAACTCATCCCCGGACTCGAATGAGAGCGAGCGCAGCACCGCATTCACTCCCGCGGTGGCGTTCGGTACGAACACCAGATCCTCAGGCGCCGCGTCCAGAAACGCCGCCAGCGCGTCGCGCGCGGCATCGAGACGCGCGGGCAGCCTCGCCACCAAGAAATCGACCGGTTCGCGCTCCATCTCCAGGCGCAGCTCCGATTGCACCGCCAGAACCGCCGCGGGGCAGGCGCCGAACGAACCATGATTCAGGTAGGTAACCGAAGGATCGAGGAGCCAGAGCGAGGCTAGGTTCAAACTCGGCACCTTAAGTGGCGGAGCGCAGCATGGCCGCACCATGATAAACGAGAATGCCGGGAGGCGGGCGCGCCTCGAGGATGCCTACTTCTTCCAGGCGTCGCGAACGTCTTTGACCCAGGTCTCGTAGCTGCGCAAATTGGAGAAATGATCGGTGATGGCGCCGTGCCGCCGGCTCTTCCTGAGCGTGCTGGGAGACTGCATGGGTCCTAAAGTGACATTTTTTGTCGCAGATAGACGATCTGCGCGCTCCTTGCGGGCATTTTGATCCAGCTTATCTTTGGCGTCTTTCACTGCGCGATGTCCGAAGCGTGTGCATGGACACTAGGTCGTGCGCGGTAAGTCCGACAGGAACCCCGTCACGCCCGGCACTGTTCCTGCGATGATCGTCTCCACGGCGCGACAGACCCTCGCGGCGGCGCTTTACAGAAGCGGGAATGCAACCGATATCGGGAGCTGGATCACGCTGTGGCCGGCACGCGGCACGCCATATTAGCGGCACACTCAACGCGTTCGGAAAACTCAAGGTGGCATGATGAATTCGGTCAATGAGCTTTTGAAATTGTTTATGCGGCAAGCGGAACTTGAAAATGCCATGCGACAGCCGGCCGGCGCCCGCGTGACCGAAGAGCAGGAACTGCTCGCCGTGGGACGCAGGCTGGCCGCCAACGCCGCGCCCCGCGCTGCCCGCGATGCGGCTTGCAACGATACGCGCGCGTCTGCGAGCGGTTCGCAGCGCTGACCCCGGGCGGCAGACGGGCCGGAGAATCCAGGGTGAAACACTTGAAAGAGGCCGAAATTCTGGTCCCGGTCACGTGCCCGATCTGTCTGCGGGAGTCGCTGGCGGGGTTTCGAATGTCCGTGGTGCTCGATGCGCTGCAGGCCGGGCAGATTCGCCTGTACGCGAGCTGCCACGTCGCGGGTTGGGAGGCGAGCAAGGCGGAACTGGAACAAATACGCGACTATCTGGATGCGGGCAACTCGGCGGAACATGAGAATCTCGCGTTCGTGCATACCGGAATGTTCGACGAGATCCCAATTGACGCCGCCTCGCCGTCGGCGCGCGCCGACGAAACGAACGCGGCGCGCAAGTTGCGCTAGCAACAACGCCCGACTCGCGCCTCGGTGGGGACGCATGGCATGATGACGCCCTTAAGCGCCGTCACAGCCAATGCATCAACACCCATGACCCTCACCAGTACCCGCCTCACCTCCGCTCTCGGCGCCATCGTCGAGGGAGTCACGCTTGCCGATGAATTGCCGCGGCAAACGGTCGAACGCCTCGGCGCATTGCTCGTCGAGCACCAGATCTTGTTCTTCCGGCGCCAGCCGCTCACCCCGCAGCAGCAGTGCCGGTTTGCGAAATATTTCGGCGAACTGCACGTCCATCCGATCTATCCGGTACTGCCGGAATTGCCGGAAATCCTGGTGCTCGATACGCACGGCGACTTTCTCCCCGACAACGACAACTGGCATACCGATGTCACCTTCAGTCCGACGCCGCCGCTGGCCGGCATTCTGGCCGCCAAGCAGCTGCCGAGCGTCGGTGGCGATACGCTGTGGTCGAGCAATCTGGCCGCCTACGATGCGCTATCCGAGTCTCTGAAAGGGCTGCTCCACGGCTTGACCGCCGAGCATTCCGTGGTCAAGTCCTTCCCAGCCGGCCGCTGGGGTGCGGATCCCGGATTCAAAGAGCGCTACGAACGGGCGGTGGCAAAGCATCCGCCGGTGACGCATCCGGTGGTGCGCACGCACCCCGTGTCGGGGCGCAAGGCGCTTTTCGTCAACGAAGGATTCACCACCCACATCCATGAGCTCAAGCCGCGCGAGAGCGATGCGCTGCTGGCCTTTCTGTTTGCGCACGCGGCGCGGCCCGAGTTCACTCTGCGCTGGCGCTGGAGCGTGGATGACGTGGCGTTCTGGGATAACCGCATCACCCACCACTACGCGGTGGCGGACTATCTGCCGGAGCGGCGTATCATGCACCGCGCGACCGTGATCGGCGACAGGCCATACTAATTCAATTGCTGGGCGCGGCTTCGCGCCGCCTAGAGATCCTCGTATTGACTCGGTTCCATCGCCAGCGTCGCAATGGCCTGCCGTTTGCCGAAGAAGCTGCGCGCGCCGAATGCCAGCAGCAGAAACCCTAGGCTGATCACGCCGAATATGAGCGGCGTGCGCTGCTCGGGAATGAAGGCCATCGCCACGACGATGCCGAGCATGCCCGCGATCGCGAGGTAAGTCAGATACGGGTAGGCCCACATCCGCACGCGCAGACGCGCCGGATCCTCCCGTTCCAACCGCGAGCGCAGGCGCAATTGCGAAACGGCGATCAGCACGTAGACGAATATGGCCACCGTACCGTACGAGTTGACCAGAAAGGCGAATACCGTATCCGGGGAGACATACGACATGACCACGGCGCCATAGCCGAACAGAGTGCCCAGCAGGATGGCGCGGGTCGGCACTCCGTTGCGGCTGAGCTTGGCAAACCCTGCAGGCGCGTCGCCGCGCCGGGTCAGCGCAAAGAGCATGCGCGACGACGCATACAGCCCGGAATTCAGCGCGGAGAGCACCGCCGTGAGAACCACGGCGTTCATGATCTGCGCCGCGCCGGGAATGCCCATGGCTTTGAGGGCGCTGACGTAGGGGGTGGCGATGCCCGCCGAATTCCACGGCACCAGACTCACCACCAGCAGGATCGAGCCGACATAGAAGAGCAGGACGCGCGTGATCACCCAGTTGGTCGCCTTGGCGACGGCTTTAGCGGGCTCGGCCGCCTCCGCCGCCGCGATCGTGACAATCTCGGCGCCGAAGTAAAAGCCGGTGGCCGCCACGGCGCCCGTCAATATCGGCAGGACGCCGTTCGGGGCGAAGCCGCCGTGCGCCGTGAGGTTGGCGATGCTCGGAGCCGCTCCCGGCCACAGGCCGCAGACATACACCCCGGCAAGCAGCAGGAAGACGACGATCGCGGCAACCTTGATCGACGCGAACCAGAACTCGAACTCGCCATAGGACCGTACCGAGATGAGATTCGTCAGCGTCAATACCAGCATGGTCGCCAGGCTGATGAGCCAGGCCGGTTCGTCGGGAAGCCAGAAGCGGATCAGTCCCGCACCGGCGACCGCCTCGAGCGCTACGACGATGACCCAGAAATACCAGTACATCCAGCCGGTCAGAAAACCCGCCAGCTCGCCGATCCGAGGCTCGGCGCTCCACGCGAGGCGGGCGTATTCGTAAAACGAGCCCACCGCCGGCAGCGCAACGGCCATTTCGCCGAGCATGCGCATCACCAGCACCACCAGCAGCCCGGTGATCACGAACGACAGTACGGCGGCGGGTCCGGCCGCCTTGATGACCACGCCGCTGCCGACGAAAAGGCCGGCGCCGATCACGCCGCCGAGCGCAATCATGGTCATGTGCCGCTGCCGCAGGCTGTGGCGCAGCCCGCTCGAGGACCACGGGGCGCTCAAGCGGGTGCCGCCAGAAGATCTCGCATCAGTGGCTTCAGGACTTGATGAACGCCAGGAGATCGGCGTTGATCGTGTCCGCTTGGGTCGTACACATGCCGTGCGGGAATCCCTTGTAGGTTTTCAAGGTCGCGTTCTTGATCAACTTGGCGCTCAGCGGCCCGGAATCGGCATAGGGCACGATCTGGTCGTCATCACCGTGCATGACCAGGGTCGGCACGGAGATTTTCTTCAGGTCCGGCGTGAAATCGGTCTGCGAGAAGGCCACGATGCCGTCGTAATGCGCCTTGATGCCGCCCATCATGCCCTGACGCCACCAGTTCTGAATCACTCCTTCGTACACCTTGGCGCCCGGCCGGTTGAAGCCGTAGAACGGGCCGGCCGGCAGATCGCGATAGAACTGCGCCCGGTTGGCGGCGAGCTGCGCCTGCAATCCGTCGAACACGTCTTTCGGCAGACCGCCGGGATTGGCCGGGGTCTTGACCATGATGGGCGGTACGGCGCTGATGAGCACGGCCTTGGCCACGCGGCTTTCGCCATGCCGTCCCAGATAATGGGCCACCTCGCCGCCGCCGGTGGAGTGGCCGATGTGAACCGCATTTTTCAAGTCCAGGTGCGCGGTCAGCGCCGCCAGGTCATCGGCATAGTGATCCATATCGTGACCGTCCGCCGTCTGGCTGGAGCGCCCGTGACCGCGCCGATCGTGAGCAATGACGCGAAAGCCCTTGTTCAAGAAGAACATCATCTGTGCGTCCCAATCGTCCGCCGACAGGGGCCAGCCATGGGAAAATACCAGCGGCTGGCCGCTGCCCCAGTCCTTGTAGAATATCGTGACTCCGTCCTTCGTCGTGATCGTGCTCATCGTCGTCTCTCCGCTGTGATGTGAGCGATTGGCGCTCGTGTTGACTGATTCGGTTCTTGCACCCGCGGGCAATGCGGCCGCGACCAGGGCCGCGGCGCTTACCCGCAGGACGTCCCGTCGAGTGATGTCGCCATCTACATGCGATTCGTGCGTCTTTTCCATGGACGATCTCCGTAGGGTCGAGGTGGTTGTTCGACTTGAGAGTGTATTATTGGAGCAGGCGATCTTGGGGGACGCTCTAAAAATCTCAAGGGGTCCGACATGAAGTTTCTGCCGCTCATCTGGTCGGGCGTCTGGCGCAAGCCCGGGCGGACCATTCTCATTTTTCTCCAGGTCGGCGTCGCCTTCGCGCTGTTCGGCGTGCTTCAAGGCCTGAAAACGGGCGTCGAGCAGCTCATCAACGCCACCCGCGCCGATCTGCTCCTGGTGCACAGCAGCCTCGGCCTAGCCGATTCCTTGCCGCTGGGCCTGCTCGAGCAGATCAAGTCCGTACCGAATGTGCAAGTCGTGGTCCCGGTGGAGCTGTTCGGGGCCATCTATCAAAATCCGAATCAGAAATTGGTCCTCGTCGCGATACGCCCCGAGGAGGGCTGGCTGTCGGCATTCACTTATACGATTGCCCCCGAACAGGTTGCGGCCTTCCAAAAGATGCGAACGGGCGCCATCGTCAAGCAGCAGCTGGCGAAAAAGTACGGCTGGAAGGTCGGCGATCACATCCCTCTCATGTCCACCACGGCGCAAATGAACGGGTCGACGGACTGGGCATTCGATGTGGTGGGCACATACACCGACAGCGACCTCGGCGCCGGGGGCGACGCCCTGCTCATCAATTTTGACTACTTCGATGCAGCCCGATTGGCCGGCAAGGGCACGGTCAAGCATTTCAACGCCGCGATTTCCGATCCGAAGCTGGCGGCGACGGTGGGCGATTCAATCGACCGGCGCTTCGCCAATTCCGCGAACGCAACGCAGTCCGAATCATTGCGCGAATTGGCCCAATCGCAGATGCAGTCGATCGGCGATTTGAATTTTCTGATCCGCTCCATCGTGAGCGCGGTGCTCGTGGCCTTGCTGTTCGCGACGGCCACCATGATGATGCAATCGACCCGCGAGCGCACGCCGGAACTCGCGGTTCTGAAGACTCTTGGATTTACCGATCGCGAGGTGTTTCTGTTCATATTGGCGGAGGCCATCACCGTGTTCATCGCCGCCGCGGCATTCGGGTTGGCGCTGGCCTTGCTGGTCTTTCCGCTGGCCTCGAAATTCGTACCGGGACTTTCGATGCCCCTCGTCGTGGTCCTCTTCGGCCTGGCGTGTGCCGTACTGGTGGCCGCGATCAGCGCCGCGGTCCCGGCGGTCCTCGCCGCGAGGCTGAATATTGCCACGGCGCTCGCAAGCCACTAGCGCCGCCATATGAATTTCGCCCGGCAATTTTTCGGCCTGCTGCGCGTGAACCTCTCCGGAGCGGCACGGCGGACGGGGCCAGTCCTGACGATTGTCGTTGGCGTCACCTGTGCCGTCGGCGTGCTCGTCTCGATGCTCGCCATGGGTGTCGGCGCGCAGCGCGAGGAGATGGGCGATGTTCGCGCCGACCGCGTCGTGCTGATCACGTCGGGCGCGCGGTCGGGACAGAGCAGCATCTCCCGGGACGAAGCCGTCGCCATCCTCGGCCTGCCGGGCATACGCAAGAGCGCCGCCGGTGAGCCCACCGTCGTCTTCGAGTCCCTGGTTTTCATCGAAGGGCGCAGGCGGGTAACGAGCAATCGAATCTATTTCCCGCTCGTGGGAGTCACCGCCACGTTGACCGAGTACCGGCCGGAGATACGTTTCACCGGCGGCCGCATGTTTGAACGCGGTCTGCATGAACTGATCGCCAGCAACCCCTGCGCCCGTCAATTCACGGGTTTCGACCTCGGTGATCGGCGCGCAATTCACGGCGCCGACTGGGTCATCGTCGGCCAGTTCAATCAGGGACTGGCGCAGCAATGCGTCGTCTACGCCGACGTCGACGGCATCATGTCCGCATTCGGCCGCAACACTTACAGCGCGGCGACGGTCAGGCTGCGATCGGCTGCAGACTTCGCTGCGTTTCGCGACGCCGTGACCGCCAATCCGACCTTGCACCTCGAGGTCAAGCATGAGAGCGAGGCAGTGGAGGATGGATTCAAACAGCTGAACGCCGTCTTTAACTTTGTAAGCTACTTCGTCGGCACGATCATGGCGATTGCCGCGACGCTGGGAGCGGTCAACTCCCTATACGCGATCGTTGACTCGCGCCGCCGCGAGCTCGCCACCTTGCGGGCGATCGGCTTCGGTCCCGGGATAATCATTGCGTCGATACTGTGCGAGTCCGTATTGTTGGCGGTCCCGGGCGCGCTGCTGGGAGGTGCGTTGGCCTGGATCTTCTTCAACGGATTGTCGGCGAGTCCCTTCGGCTACAGTTTTCAACTGGCGGTCACTCCCTCGCTCGCCGCGCTTGGCATGCTGTGGGCGTTGGGAATGGGCCTGGTCGGCGGACTCCTCCCGGCGCTGCGTGCGGCGCGCGTGCCGGTGACGACGGCGCTGCGCGCCACCTGATGACGGGCACGGAGCCCTCACTTCATCTCATCCCCCGGCAGGGGCAGGCGGAGATCGACGATCTTTTCGCCGCGAAACAGAAAGGTGTAGGTCTTGAATCCGACGTAGCTGTCGTTGGAATTCGTTGCGTTGATCGTCGCTTTGACCGTCCAACCGTATTCACGGGTTTCACTCATCAAGAGAGTGCCGGTGATCGCCGTTATATATCCCTGCTCCGGCTTGGTGATTTCCCGATATTGCACGGAGTCCGGATTCTTCAGGTGCTCCAGATAGTAATTGCGGATCGCGTCCTGATAAGCGGCCGGCATGGCGCCGTATTTCTTGTCCGTGGTGGGTGCGGGCGTCGGCGGCGACGGCACCGTCGGGGCAGGGGGCGCGGCCGAGACTGCGCTCGGCGAATGAGCCGCGGCACTCGCCGTCGGTGCCGCGCCGGGTCCGTCCGAATTCCAAGTGTCGACGCTGCATTTCCAGGTACCGTCGGCGAGCTTTCGCCAGATCTCGAGGCGTCGGCCTCGATCCGAAACGAGCGCCCCGAGCGAGTCGCCGAAGCGCAGCTCATAAGTTCCGCTCACCAAGGCGAGTTCGCCCGAGCGGCCCATGTCCAACTGGGCCGGGTGCCATGCGACCGAGAAGCGGGGCTGCGACAGGAACCGGCCCACGGCATCGCGGATGAGTCCACTGCCGCTTGCGGGATGGCCGGCCGGCAGAAGCACGATCGCATCGCCGGCATAGAATCCCAGCCATGCGTCGGCATTGGCGGCGCTCGCGGCCGCCGTCCAGTTGGCGTCGGTCTTGCGCACCTGCGCCTCGGCCGCCGCCAGGTCGACCGAGGTCTCCGCAGGGAGGCTCGGGCGGCAAAGCAACAGGGAGACGATGAGCGGGGCTGCAAACAATGCCGGCGGCGTTTTTTTCATTCCAGTTCTCGGTTGCGACGCACGAAGCGTTGGGCGAGGGCGGGCAGTACCAGCAGGTTGAGCAGCGTCGATGATAGCAGCCCGCCGAGCACGGTGACGGCCATGGGCCCTTCGATTTCCTGCCCCGGGCGGTGCAGGCCGACAGCGAGCGGAGCCAGGCCCAGCGCCGTGACCGCGGCGGTCATCAAGATCGGCACGAGGCGCTCATTGGCGCCACGGAGGACCAGATCCAAGCTCCAGGGATGGCCCTCGACCTCGACCAAATGTTCGTAGTGCGCGAGCTGCAGGATGGCATTTCGCGCGCTCACGCCGAACACCGTGACCAGGCCGACCACGGTACCCAAGGAGATGCCGATGCCGGTGACGGCGATCGCAAAGACGCTGCCGATGAGGCTGAAGGGTAGGTTGGCGAGGACCAGCCAGCCGTTGGCGCGCCAGTGAAAGGAGACGAACAAGATCATCACGATGAGCGCGAGGGCGAGGCCGGAGTACAGTAGAAGCTCGTTGCGCGTCTGGCGCTCCGCCTCGGCGGCGCCGGTGAACTCGAGGAATACGCCGGCGGGAAGCACGACTGATTGAGCGAGGGTGCGCTGAGCGTCGGCGACCACGCTTTGCAGGGAGCCCGACCCTACGTTGAAGGTGACGCTGACCCGCCGCTGTCCGCCGTCGTGCTCGATGCTGTAGCGATCTTGCGTCACGCGTACCTGCGCCACCTGCGAGAGCGGAACCGGACCCAGCGGGGTGGCGATCATCAGGCGCGCCAGGGCGTCGGGTCGATGTCGCAGCGTCGCGGGCAGCAGCACCGCTACATCGACGGTGCGCGTGCCGTGAAAGGTCTGGCCGACTTTGGCGCCCGCGTAGGAGGTTTCGATGGTGTCAAGCACATCCTGGGCTTTGAGGCCGGTGGCGGCCAGCGCCTCGGGCAGCAGGCGAATGGCAATGGTCGGGGTACCGCTCTGCCGCTTGAATTGCAAGTCGACGATGCCCTTGACCCTGCCCAATGCGGCGACGATTTTGGCGCCGGCAGCATCGAGAGCGTCCAAGTCATCGCCGAACACCTTGATGGCCACCTGCGCGGTCTCTCCGCTCAAGGACTCGCTGATGCGGTCGCCCAGGAAGGTGACCACTTCGCTCTGCATGCCCGGGTACTTCTCCAGGATTGCGCGCAGTTCTTCCTGTGCGGCACTCTGGTCGACGGTGGCATCGGCTTTGAGTTCGACGTGAAATTCGCTGCGATGCGGCCCCCAGGTATCCTCGCCCAGCTCGGCGCGTCCGACCTGCTGCTCGATGCTTTTCACGTACGGCAGCGCGAGCACCTCGGCGCTGATTCGCCGCCCCACCGCGAGCATCTCATCGAGCGAGGTGCCGGTGATCGAGCTCGATGCCTGGATCACGAAGTGCCCTTCGCGAAAATCGGGCATGAAGGTGCCGCCCAAGAACGGCAGGGCCGCCATCGCCCCGAACACCAGGGCGATCAGGACGCCTAAGGTCAGCTTGATATGCCGGCCCACCCCATGCACCGCGGCTTGTTGCCAGGACTTGAGGCGCGTCAACCAACGCGCTTGAGGCCGGGCGTCGTGGCGGCGCAGAAACAGCGCGCAGAGCGCCGGCGTGGAGGTCATGGCGATGAGCAGCGAGGCGATCACCGCGAAGATGAAGGCGAGCGCCAAGGGACCGACGAATCGCCCCTGCACGCTCGAGGTCAAAAGCTCAGGCAGGAACACCGCGATGACCACCGCGGTGGCATAAATCACCGGCCCTCGCACCTCGAGGGAGGCCTCGAGCAGCACCTCGAGGCGGGGCTTCGGCGCCGCGAGCGCGCCGTTCTCGCGCAAGCGGCGCAGGATGTTCTCGATGCCGATGATGGCATCGTCGACGAGGACCCCCAAGGCGACGGCGAAGCCGCCCAAGGTCATGGTATTGAGCGTGAGTCCCATGCGGTTGAGCACCGCCACGGCGGCCAAGAGCGAGAGCGGGATGGCTGTAAACGCGATCAGGGCAGCGCGAAAGTCGCGCAGAAACAGATACAACACCGCGAGAATCAGCAGCGCGGCGATGACGAGGGATTGCTGCAAGTTGCCGAGTGCCCGTTCGATGAAGTTGGCGGGTCGGTGCAAATCCTTGTAGAGCGTGATGCCTTGCGCCTTCAGGGCCGGCTCCAAATTGCCGAGGGCCTGCTCGACCGCCAGGCTCGCGGTCAAGGTGTTGGCGCCGTATTGGCTGGCAAGCGAGATCAGCACGCCCGGTTTGCCCATGATCAAGGCGTCGCCGGAGCGCAGGGCGGGAGCCATGGTGACTTCCGCCACATCCTTCAGCCGGATCGGAGTGGCGCCGCGCATGGTGATGACCGCCTGCGCGAGCGCCCCGGTGTCCGGCTGCGGCGTCGGGGACTGAATGAGCACCCGCTGTGCCGCCAGGTCGATGAAGCCGGCGCCCCGCAGGGGCAGCGCCGCGCGCGCCGCGTCCGCGACATCGCTCAGGGTGATGCCGAAGCTCGCCAGTTTGGCCGGGTCGGGCAACACCTGGATCTGGCGTATATCGCCGCCGAACACGATGACGTGCGCCACGCCCGGCACCGCGAGGAGCCGCGGCTTGATCACCCAATCAGCGGTGTCCCGCAGCGTATAGGCGTCGACCTTGTCGGACTGCAGGCCGATCTTGAGCAAATCCATGGTGCTCGAGACCAAGGGGGACAGCTTCGGGCTGCCCACTCCGGCGGGGAGGCTGTTGCCGAGTTCCGAGAGACGCTCGGAGATACCCTGGCGCGCGACGTGCACATCCACGCCCTGCGCAAACGTGATCGTCACCACCGAGAGTCCCGGAATCGACTCGGAGCGCAGCGTGGCCAACCCCGCCGCGCCGTTCACGGCATTCTCCACCTGCTTGGTGACCAGCTCTTCGACCTGGCTCGGCGCGAAGCCCGGCGCCTCGGTCTGAATGTCCACCTGCGAAGGCACGAATTCCGGAAACACGTCGAGCGGAGAGCGCAATGCCGCCCACGACCCGAGGATGAGCGCGAGCAGGGTGAGTACGCTCAACGCGCCGTAATGGCGCACACACAGTCCGATCAGCGCGCGCATCAGTCCGCCGCCGCGCCGGAATTGGTCTCACGCGCCAAGAGCTGCCCCGCCGCCTCGGTGACGATCTTCTCGCCGACGGCAATGCCCTGTTGCATGAAGTACCCGTCCGCGAGAGGCAGGCGCGTGTCGATCTCGACGCGCGCGAACACGCCCGGCTTGCGCTCGAGGTAGCACCAGTATTTGTTCTCGCTGATCACGGTCGCCGACTCCGGGATCAGTACTCCGGCGACCGGTGCACCGATGGGCGCCCAGGCCATCAGCCGTTCCCCTTCGCCCGCATCGGCGCCCTTCAGGAGCGCAAAGAAGCTGCGCCCCGGCACGTTGGCATCGGCCGGCGCCTCCCACGGCGCACTCGCCGTCCAGCGCTTGGCCCCCCGCGCGGCATCGATGTGCGCCAACCCGACGCTCCTCGGCGCACCACCCCCGAGCTGACCAAACGGAAATGTCACGCGCACCAATTTGATTTTGCCATCCGCAAGCTCCGTGAGCAGCGCGCCATCGTCCTCGCGCCACGGCGGATGCTGCCCAAGCGCGGCCGAGAGGCGCTGGCGCGCGAGCACGAGGGCCGCTTGATCGACCTTGGCCTGGCGGGCGGCCGTCTCCTGCGCATCAGCGGGCATCGCGCCCGCCGTGCCAGCCAGGTGTTCGATACGCTCGAGCGCCGCGCGGCTTTGCCGTTCCACGGCTTGCGCGGTGACCAGTTCTGCCACCGCTTGCGCGAGAGTCTCGTGCGCCATGACCACTGCATAGCCTGCCGCTTCGGGCGTGTAGCTCGCGGCCGTGGCGGGGCTGACCACGATGCCCATTTTTTGCACCTGCTCGGCACTCAGGGTGACCCCTTCATCCGCGGCCTCTTTGGGCTCCGCGGCGGCTGCGGGCGGCTGCCTCGCGTCGGCACCCGGCGCATCCGCCTTGTGGCAGCCGCCGAGCAGCGCCCAGCAGGCGCCGAGCGCGGCGCATCTCAAGCATCTGGAAACGAGTGGATTCATCGGTTCAGTCCCCAAAGAGTGAGAGCGGTCATGGCGCAGGTCCGGTCGGGGCGGCGCGCGCCGTGCCCGGGGCGGGCGGCTCCTGCCAGCCGCCGCCGAGCGACTTGCACAAACTCACCAGCGTCTGCAGTCGCGCGAGCTTGTATTGCACCCATTGATCGCGCGCGGCATAGACCGTGCGCTGCGCCTCGAGCAGAACGAGAAAATCACCGGAGCCCGCCTGGTAGCGCAGCTTTGCGCCCTCGAATGCGCGCTCGCTCTGCAGGAGGTTCTCCTGCTCGAAGGATTGCTGCTCATTCAAGTGCTGCTCGGCCGAGAGCGCGGTCTCCACATCGCGCAGCGCCGCGAGAATCGCCGCCCGGTACGCCGCCAGCAGTTCCTCATCCTTCGCCTCGGCTTCGGCTTGAACCGCGCGCAGGCGGCCGTGATTGAATATTGCCTGCACCACCGAGGCGCCGAGATTCACCGTCGGGCCGGTTCCCGGCAGACTCAAAACCGCGGCGTT
>DATFZF010000131.1:0-9179 GCA_035314705.1 Steroidobacteraceae bacterium
GCCTCGCCCCAGCATGACTTTGACTTTCCTGTCCGGCACATTGCTAACGAAACTCACGGGATCCAATGTCACAGCGCCTCTTTGGTTGGATATTGCAAATTTGATTCCAGTTGCTGCTATTGCCGCATACCTGTACGCAAGTAAAGCAGTGCGATAATACTTTCAACCGAGCGGTGCTTAGTTAATTGTTACACCCCTCAAAGCGGACATTGCCCAGTGGTTGCCTCGGGTCGATGGCCGGCGACAGGAATTCGCCATAAAGCGCCGCAAGTAGCCGAGACTCACAGCTATAAACCTAACCACGCTTAGGTTATAATGTTGCGTGCCTACGGTTCTCCGCTTCGGACGCGTTCGGGTCATGATCTATACGAACGATCATCGCCCAGCTCATGTGCACGTTTGGGAGCGCCCACGGCAGGCGGTGTTCAATTTGAATTGCCCAAGGTGTGAGAACTACGGATTTTCCTGGCCGGAAGTGAACCGCCTGGCTCGGTTACTGCAAACTCATGTTCAGACGTTGTGTGCGGCATGGAGGGCGATTCATGGCGATTTCTAAAGAGCAATTTAAGGTGGCAAATGCGCGTGGCGCGGCGACGATGGCGCGTGGACCGATTGCGCGGGCGGCTCGCTATGATTCTCGACGCGGGCTGATTGTGATTGCGCTCGAGGGCGGCTGCGAATTCGCCTTTCCGGTGACCTTGGTCGATGGGCTGGCGGATGCGCCGCGGTCAAAGTTGACGAAAATCAAGATCAGTCCGAACGGACTCGGGCTGCATTGGCCGTTGCTTGATGCCGATCTCTATGTTCCGGGACTCATCGAGGGCGCCTTCGGTTCAGGTCGATGGATGCAACAGATCGGCAAACTCGGGGGTTTGAGCCGCAGCGCGATCAAGGCGAAGGCCTCGCGCGAAAACGGTAAGCGCGGCGGTCGTCCCAAGGACCGGGAAGCCGCTTAGGCCTGAGTGCACATTCGGGCCTGACAATGCGGGTACCTCCGGATTATCGACGAATCCGGGGAGGACTACTTGTACCCCAGCCTACGCTTCGTCGCGGCGGACCTCCCAGTCTCGACCCAGCGCGCGGTCCTACAAGCCGCGGGCCTCGTGCCCCTTTTTGTTTAGCTAGCCGTGAGCGCGGCGGCCGCTGCTGGGGGATTCGGCCGCGCTCTTTGCGGGTGCATGGTCGCTGCGATCCGAAGGAGTCGATTCGGAGCGTCGAAAGTGGGCGATCAGCTTTATGAGGCCCGTGGCCTGAGCGGTCAGCGCCTGCGCTGCCGCGGTATCCTCTTGGACCAGGGCGGCGTTCTGCTGGGTCATCGTGTCCATCAAGGTCACGGCTTTGTTCACCTGCTCGATCCCCGAGGCCTGCTCTCGGCTCGAGCCGGCGATCTCCGCCATTACATCCGTGACCTTCTTCACGCGCGTCACGATCTCCTCGAGCACCTTGCCCGATTCATCCACCAGCCTGGTCCCCTCGTTGACCTTGCCGACTGAGTCGTGTATCAGCGCCTTGATCTCCTTGGCCGCCCCCGCGCTCCTCGAAGCGAGGTTGCGCACCTCGGAGGCCACTACCGCAAAGCCGCGCCCCTGTTCTCCTGCCCGGGCGGCTTCGACCGCCGCGTTCAGCGCCAATAGATTCGTCTGAAACGCGATCTCATCGATCACCCCAATGATGTCGGCTATCTTTTTGCTCGCAGCGTTGATCTCGCTCATCGCGGCCACGGCGGAGCCCACGACTCGGCCGCCGTGCTCGGCCTGCTCGCGCGCCGCTTGCGCCAGCTGGCTGGCGTGTACCGCGTTATCCGCGTTGTTCTTGACGGTGGAGGTCATCTGTTCCATGGAGGAGGCCGTCTCCTCCAGGCTGGAGGCCTGCTCCTCGGTACGCGTACTCAATTCGAGGTTGCCGCGGGAAATCTCCGCAGCGCCAAGCTGCACTTCGTGTGAGGTCTTGGTCAAACTGATGACGAGTTCCATCATGGACTGAATCAGCGAATTGACCGATACGGCGAGGGCTTTGAAGTGCCCCGCCTTGTCGTCAACTTTCACTCGCGACGTAAGATCGCCCTCGACGGCCCGCTGTACGACCTGCATGGTTTCGGCCACCGTCGTTGAAACGCTGCCGACCAGTTCGTTGATGCTGCGCGTCAATCGCTCGAGGTTACCCGTCTTGCCGTTCAGATCGATGCGCCGGTCGCCTGCGCCGCTCAGTGCCGCCTGGATCACAGCCTGGGATTCGTGCACGGCGCTATCGAAGGCCCGCGCCTCGAGGATGATCGGCGTAATTTCGCTCGCGAACTTGACCACCTTCCAGGGTTTGCCGTCCCGACCGATCAGGGGATTGAAGCTTGCACGAACCCAGACTTCGCGACCGTTCTTGCCCATGCGCCTGAAGCGCCCCTGCTCGTGCTGACCCGCGCGCATGTGATCCCACAGGCTCCGATATTCGGCTCCTTCGCGGTCCGCCGGATCGACGAACAACGTGTACGGCTTGCCGATAATCTCCGCCTGCGTGTAGCCGAACATTTTCAAATAGCCATCGTTCGCAGTGAGCACTGTACCGTCCATGGCAAGCTCGATGACGGCCTGGGACTTATTGATCGCCGCGTAAAGCGACTCCAGCTCACGCAGACGCGCCGAGTTCGTTAGCCAAGGCAAGCCACCGAATGCCATTTTTGTGGCCATTAGACGATCCCAAGATGTGACACCGAGTTGTAGAAATATCGGCGTGGCAGGCGAAATCTTGAGCGGGGAGGCCAGGCGGCGTCCGGGGGACGGCGAGCGGCCGCTTTTTGGCCGTTCCCCGAGCCTTTCTCCAGGGGCAGGGCCTGCGGAGGAACGCCTCCGGCCTTTAAGGCGGCTGCGGCTTTTGGTAGATGAAATTGGCGAGGATTTCCTCGTATCGGCCCGCCTGGACGGCCTGGCGAAGCGGCGCAAGCTTCGGCGACACGTGCATGAAATCCTTGTGATGGTCCGACATGTTCGTAACCAGCAAGCCGCCGCCTGCAAGTGCCTGATCGATGCGGACGAAGTAGGCCACCGGGTCGTACACGTGTTCAAAGAACTCGAGTGCAAAGCACAAATCGATCTGCGGCAGATCCGGTATCGGTCGTTCAGGGCTGCATTCGAGAAATGTCGTCGGAATTCCGCGATTCCGTCCCCACCAAATCAAGAAATCCTTGCGCACCGTCGGGATGTCCGCGAGCACGATTCGAACCTGCAAACCCTTGCGGAGCAAATATTCGGCCAGTGTTCTCGACTGCTGCGCAAGTCCGCAGCCAAAATCCAGAAGGGTGATGGATGATCTGCCGAGCAGGCGTTTTACGATGGCATCGGCATCGAACCACTGTGGTTCCGGATATGTGAGCATGGTCAAGAAGTGCACGTAGGCGTGCAACTTGTAGGCATCCATCACTTCCTTGGGCCTGTCATCGGCGAATACCTTGAATACCTCGTAGCAACGGCCGTGGAAATGCTCGAATGCCCGTCCGCTGTGCCCCTTTGGGAAGGCATTCCACGATTGGGCGTAGCGAGTTCGGCTTTCCGCGAGAGGTATGCCAAGCCGCTCGGCATTCCATTCCATGAAATATTCTTGCGTGCGGGTTGGTTGACCAATCGAATGTTTGGAAGGACTGGATCTTACAAGGGCCGTGGATTCCCCTCCTTTGAGAACCCGGTCCCGCGACCGCCAAAACAACAATCCCCTCTTACGATGGGTAATCAGGTCTCGTTGCGACATCGTGGGTGACGGATCCTTTCGGCGCGCTTGGCAGGCCGCATTCAGAAATATTGGCGATTTTCCGCAGTATACATGAGCCTCACTCGGCCTCCGGACCCGACGGATCGCGCGGGGCGCGCGCCGGCTTGCGCAAGGACTCCATTCCCTTGAATTCGACAAATTGGGTCGTCGTCGCCCACAAATGGTCGCCGTATAGAAATGGTTCAAATGACGCTGCGCCGTCCATCGGCAACGGACGGATTTCGGCATCGGCGCGCGCCTCGTAGAAAAACGGTATGGACATGCGTTCGCGGCCGGCCCCGATCACGCGATGTTCGGTTGCCTTGATGCGGCCGCCGCACCAGCGTTCGAGCACTTTACCGAAATTGACGGCCAGGCCGTCGTCGGTGGGCGGCACGTCAAGCCACGCCCCGTTGTGGTGGCGCGCTTGCAAGCCGGGGACTCCATCCTGCGCCAGCAGCGTCAGAAATCCGGAATCAACATGCGGCGCTCCATTCATGTAAAACCGACCGCCTTTGTGGTTAACCCAGACGCTGGGATCCGTGCGCGCCGTTTGATCCGCGTCGGTCCGAACCGGATAACGCAGCAAGCGCAACGTCGACAGGCCCGTGTCGAAAGCCGGGTCGAAGAAATGCTCCTCCAGTGTCAGTCCGCGCGCGATCGCCCGCATCAATGCCTGGCTCACTTTTTCCATGCCCCGATAATAGGCAGCCGCCGCTTCGCGCCAGCCCGGCAATGACTCTTCCGGCGGCAGCGGAGTAGGTTCGCGCAGCGGATCCCCGGTGCGCACCACGGCGTTTCCATGCACCACGTCGGGGCCGATGTCGATGCCTTCCTTGGCGGTCAGAAAACCTGTTTGCAAGGGAAACCAACCGCGGTACACGTTTGCGTGCGTGGGATCGAATTTCTGACGCCAGAGTTTCCGAGTCTCAGTGACCGGCAGCTGAAATAGACGCAACAGGTCAGCCCGGACGATGCGGCCGGAGGGCACATCCGGCGGAAGTCCTCGCACCACCATGAATCCCGATGCCGCCGCAGTCGTCATAATCGACTGATCTGTCAGATCACGCTTGCGCGACGCCGCACCGAACAGCGGGCCGATATCGATTAGGGGGATGACCTCATCCATTGTGTTCAACGCGGCGGGATTGGGGTAGCAGGCGTAAGCATATTTTATATTTTCGCCTCGACGTTTTGACGCTTTGGTGCCGCCCGGGCAGGCGGCAAGACGTCAAAGATTCTAATACGACATTCGGACCGGTTAGAATCGATTTCCATGGGTCCTTATGTCGATTCCGTCGTTCCCGATGAGCTGATGCCCGCCAATACCAGCGTCGTGGTGGTCGGCGGCGGCATTGTGGGCACCTTCGCCGCGCTGACGCTGGCCGGCCGTGGTATTCCCGTGGTGCTGTGCGAAAAGGGGTATATCGCCTGCGAGCAGTCCAGCCGCAACTGGGGCTGGTGCCGGCAGGCGGGACGCGATGCGCGGGAAATGCCGCTGATCATCCAGAGTCTGGCGTTGTGGCGCGATATGAACCGTTTGACCGAATCCGATACGGGTTATCGCGAGTGCGGCGTTTTGTACGTGGGCGAGGGCGAATCGGACGAGACGCGTTTCGCTGCCTGGACAGACATGGCGAAACCCCATGATATCGGCACCCGCATTGTACGCGGCGCCGAACTCGCCGCCCTCATGCCCGGAGCAAGCCGCACGTTCACGTGCGGTTTGTATGTACCCACCGACGGCTGCGCCGAACCACAGCGGGCCGCGCCCGCAATCGCGCGCGCCGCGCAGCGCAAAGGCGCGATCATTCTCGCTCATTGTGCCGTACGCGGCATTGAGCGCACGGGCGGCCGCGCGGCAGCGGTCGTCACGGAACGGGGGCGCATCAAATGCGACGCGGTCGTCCTTGCGGGCGGGGCGTGGTCCAGCCTCTTCTGCGCAAATCTCGGCATTCGCCTGCCGCAGCTGAAGGTGCTGGCCTCCGTGATGCGCACTGCGCCTGTCGCCGATGGGCCCGACCCTTGCACCTATTTGGATGAGGTCGCCTACCGCAAACGGCGCGACGGCGGCTATACGATCGCCGGAGGGGCAAGCTACCTGGCGCCATTCGTGCCCGATTCGCTGCGGTATCTGCGCGATTTCCTGCCGACTCTGCGCAAGGAGGGCGACTCGCTACGCTTGCGGGTGACTGCGCAGTCGCTACGGGAGTTTCGCTCTCCGCGACACTGGCCGCTTGATCGGCCGAGCCCGTTCGAAGAAACGCGAGTCTTGGACCCGGCGCCGAATAGAAACATCAACCGACGGGCACTGGCCGCGATGATCAGACTTCATTCTCAGTTTCGCGACGTGCCCATCGTGCAGCAGTGGGCGGGATACATCGATGTCACGCCGGATGTCGTGCCCTACATCAGCCCGGTCGGCACTCTCCCGGGCTTGACGGTCGCGACTGGCTTTTCCGGACACGGGTTCGGCATTGGTCCGGCCGCCGGACGTCTGGCGGCCGAACTCGCGATTGGCGCAACTCCGTCGGTCGACCCGACGCCATTTCGCGCCTCGCGGTTCAGCGACGGCTCGCCGATCGTGATCGGTCCGGAAATTTGATCCGGCGCGCGCCTCGAGCCCGGACTGCCGGTCGGCACGTCTGCCGATCAGCGCGGCTTTCTGCCGATCAGCGCGGCTTGCGGAACTTGAGTACGAAGTTATCGGCTTCGCCGATCGCGACATATTTGGCTCGGTCCTTCTCTCCCTGCGAGAGCGACGGAGGCAGGGTCCACACGCCGTCAACCCAGTCCTTCGTGTCGCGCGGGTTCGCATTGATCTCCGATGATTCGACGAACACGAACCCTGCCTTCTTCGCCAACGAAATGGCGTGGTCCTGGCGCACATAGCCATTCTTGGCCTTGGGATCCTGGGGTTGATCGTTCCGGCCGCGATGTTCTTCGATGCCAAGAATCCCGCCGGGCTTGAGTGCCTTGAAGGCCGCGGCCAGAGCCTCGTCCGCGTAGCCGTCATCCATCCAATTGTGCAGGTTGCGGAAGGTCAGCACGAGGTCGGCGGAACCCGGCGGTGCGATATCGAAGTGGCCGGCGCCCAAGACGGTTTCGTGGAGGGTGCCCATGCGATCCTTCTGTGCGGCGATTCGCGCGTGAAAGCGCTTCACGCCGGCATCTTCCTCGTCATTGCCCGGCGCCGGCAACGCGACATAGTAGTGGCCGGCCGCGGCAAGATAAGGCCCCAGGATTTCGGTCCAGTAACCGCCGCCCGGCCATAGCTCAACCACCGTCATCGCGGGCTTGAGGCCGAAGAATGTCAGCTCTTCAACCGGGTGGCGAGCCGCGTCTCTCGCCACCGCGGCGGGATTTCGCGCGGGGTTGCCGACGGCACTGACCAGAGCGGGATCCGGGGGGGCGGCGGCCGACGCGGCGAACGACCCGACGAAAGTGAGCGCCGTCACGGCAAAAACTGAACGAAGGCGGGAATTTTGCATGGCTACACCTTTCTCGATGCGTTAATCACGATCTAATATCACAAATTCATGGAGGCAGCGTGATGCCGCCGTCGCTCGCAGCCCTCAATTCGGCGGAGTCTCCCCGGTAAACGGTATCGGTGTCGCGCCGGTTACCGTGCCGATGGCGGCTTTGTCGCTGACGAAGAGTTTTACGGTGCGCTCGAAGCGCAATTCGCCCTGCACGGTCGCCCCCGGCCCAATCACGATGCGTGGAACGTCACGGACCATCTGAATCAACTCGCTGGACGGCTTCTCGACCAGGATGCCGCCCTCCACATGCGATGCGCCGGTGATGCTCATACTGCCGTTGACCGTCTTGATTCCGCCCCCCACGTGCGCTGCCTTGAGAGTGATTTTGCCGTTCACGTTCGAGAGCGATCCGGACACCTCCGCGCCATCGTCCAAGGTGATTTCGCCGTTGACCAGGGATGCGCCGCCCGAAACGCGCGCACCCGCACCGAGCACAATGGAGCCGTTCACGCTGTTGAGGGATGTGGCGCTCGCATGATCACCCAGGTGCACGCTGCCGTTCACCGTCGTAGCGCTGGTTATCGAGGCACTGTCATCGACGTGAATCGAGCCGTTGACCGTAGCGACGGCGCCGGGTTGCCTGCCGACCGGCACGTGGATGGAACCGTTGATCTTGTTCGATTCATCACCGGATTCACTGCATCCCGGCAGCGCAGCCAGCATCGCGATCGCGGCAACACAGCCACAGACGCCGGCCCATCGCGCCTGTCGCGGGTCGCGGCTGCCAAATTCGCGGGCACGATTCATGTGCATTCCTTCGTTCATGACTTCTCCCTTTCTTGTTGCGGCTTCCCAGCTACTCTACCAGTACCGACCAGGACCTCAATCGCAAAAAGGGCCGCTAGGGACGAGGCTGAGAATGGTCGCGCTGCTTCGTTCTGCACACTTCCGGCGAATCCGTGCTCTTGCAGGTTGCGCAGCCCACCAAGCACAAAACCACAATGAGACCGATTAGCTTCTTCATAGACCCGTCCCTTCGAGTGTCAGGCGCACGTCGCCTGCCGCGTGCCATTTTTTCATGTTTTTGAATGAGCTTTCGGGCTCATAGATTACTGGTTTGCCGGCTGAGGGATTCGAAATGCCCCCGTAACATTCTGTTTCGCAAGCGTTTATAAAAGCAGATAGGACTAGTTACCCCGAAATGTTACCCCGCGCGGCGGCTAGATACTATTCGACGGCGGTGTACACCTCCGAATCAACGGCGCCTTTAATTCCCTCTGGATGTCGAGCTCAGCCGAACGTGAAGTCGTACAAGGCCACGCCAGGATCGGCGAATTCAATTTCCGCTTCCCGGTCGGCGATGCTTCCGGGTTGTCGTATCAGTTGATACATCCGCGGTTTGTTCAGGGAACCATACCCCTGCTCATCGATATCCTCGCCATGTGCGCTTCCCGGGGGCTGACCACCGATCAGAACGCGAAAGCGAACATGTAGCCCGCTGGCCGGGGGAGCCATGATCAAGTTAAGATCTCGGGCGTGAAATCGATAGACAACCTTGCCGCCGGCATTGTTTAGAAATGCCGCTTGACTCTTGATGGACCATGATCCCGACAGCGCCCAATCATTGAGAGCAAGACTCTTGGGGAACAAGTATTCATGCGGGCGGTTTGGCACGACCCCACCTTTGGAGGCGAATCGTTCACCCATCTCAAATCCCACATAGGTTTCAGGTGACCTTAAGCTCGCAACGTTCGCCGGAACCTCGCCGCCAACGGGTGAGACAGTCACAAGATCGCTCGGGGGGTGACTGCCGGATTCGGCAAGCAGCTTTTGAATCTCTCGCTCCGTGCGTGAGTATTCGCCTTCGCCAAATTGGTGATGTCTTATTTTTCCCCGAGTGTCGATGAGGTAGAGGGCGGGCCAGTAGACGTTGTGGAATGCGTCCCAAATCGCTCGTTGACT
>DATFZF010000132.1:0-30735 GCA_035314705.1 Steroidobacteraceae bacterium
GGTCTATACAGAAAATGTCCGATGCGTGGTGGGCCAACGCCGGCTACTACTTCATCCCGTACGTCGGCATCGATGCGGCGTTTTTGCATATCGGGGAATTGCGCTATATCGCCGTTGGACAGGTGAACGGCTCCATCGGCAATCAGCCCTTCAGCACCGAGAATGAGGTCACTTCGCACGGCCCGGCACTCTCGTTGATGCTGCGGCTGCCGCTCGCGGAATCCTTCGCGGCTGACTTGCGGCTCGGCGATTACTATGGGAAGGCGACTTGGAACAACACCCTCTCTGTCGGTGCAAACTCCGCATTCACCACTCCAACCTCGAAGAGCGCTTCCAGTCTTCTGGCCGGTGTAGGCGCGTCGTACACCATCGGCGGACATGTGTCGATCCGGCTCGACTACCTGCGCGTCAACAAGACCGGCTCCGCCGATACCACCGGCAAGTTCAGCGTGAACCTGGCCACGGCCGGTGTCGCCTTTACTTTTTAGAGTCCGCGAGAACGCATGTGCTCGAGACCTGGTTTCAGCGTGCGGATAACCTTTTAGTTCGGAATCAATCGCCTCGGCCACGGCAGGGCAGGCGCTTATTAGCCATACCTCCACTTGCGTATAGGGCGATCTCCAAAGCGGTCTCCAGACGAATCACGCGCGCCGTTAGATCTTCGATCTTCGCGTGTTGAGCAGCCATTGCGGCTGCTTGAGCGATTACCTTGTCATTCATCTTAATGACTGTCGAAAAAAAGCGTCCCAAAGCTTATCCATCATGCTCATCTATTTGCTCCGCGAGGCATGGGCTGCTTCCATATTCGCAATCCGTCGATTCGAGTCGGCGCAAGACTTGAGCGCTGCCGGGTTACTTCTGCGCGGAAAAATAATCCTGCAGCGAAGCGACGCCCAGGCGCTTCGCTTCGAACAGGCTTTCAAGATGCTCGCGTGAGTTGACGAGTCCGCGCGCGCGCAGCACGCCCGCTTCATCCACCAGCGCCGCAAACGGCAGGCGGCTCACCTGATACGTCATCCCGAGCGGCGCGGACAAAATATACGGCACGTTTTGCAGACCCTGGTCTCGTACGTAGTCGCGATGTTCTTGCTGGTCGCCGTCGCTCGCAAGGACGATGTCCAACCAATCCCGCTCCTGCCTGCCGCTCGACTTGACGATGGCCAGCAGCGATTTGCACACCGGGCAGGTGGGTGAGACGAACAGCAGCAGCGTGCTCTTGCCGTCGGCGCGCGGCACGCCCACCCGCATGGCCGCGCCATTGAGATCGACGACATCGACCGCGGGCGCCGGCTCGCCCACCGCGAGGCCGCGATTCAGCATCAGCGCGCCCACCGGAGCAATGCGCTCGTGCAGCACACCCAATTGCCGCGTCAGCGCGAACACCACCGCGATCAGCGACAGCACGACCAGCCAGAGCACGATGACCGAGATGGCCAAAGGCGTCATCGGGAACCCCACATCTGGGCGGTGCGCTGCGCGTTGCCGAGCAGCTGATCGATGCACAAATATACGAGTGCGACGGTGAGCGTCCCGAACGCAATGGTGACGGCATCAGTGACTCCCAAAGGCCGGTCGGCCCAGGGAACGAATGCCACCCCCGCTGCGAGCGCGAGCAGCGCATTGCGCCAGACCATCCAGGCCGCTATCGGCCGCCGTTCCGGGCCGCCGCATCCGCATGCCAAATCGCGATGTCCGCGCTTGAGGTTGATGGCGATGGCGGCGGCGTATCCCAACAACAGGAGCATGCCGAGCGCGGCCGCGTAGGGGCGCGAGAATTTGACGGCAAGTCCCGCCGCGTCGGCGATTTCCAGCATCGGCACCAGCCAGGCCATTCGCGCTCGACTGATAATCGGCGCCAGCCCATAGGCGGAAAAGATCTCGTTGAACGTTGCAAGGTCGCGCAGCTTGTGTACGGCGGCGCTTGCGAACAAAAGCGCGATGCACGCCATGATCAATAGGCCGATTGCCGGGTCTAGACTCATGGCTTCCATGATAGCGTATTGAATTCAATGATCCGCAATCTCCTGCCATCGTATCTGCGCCGAGTCGCCATCGCCTGTGCTCTTGCGGCGGCTCTGCTGCTGTTGCCGCTCCCCGCATCCGGCGGGCTCATCTGGAACGTCGGCGCCGGTGTCGGCTACCTGTCGCTCATCTTCGCCCTCGCGTTGTACCTCTATCCCCTGCGCGGCGAGGGGATTGCGCACCGGCGCCTCTTCACCGTCACGCAGCATCGCCGCATCGGCTGGATCGCACTCGCCCTCGCGGTTCTTCACACCGTGATATTGCTCGTGGCGCAGCCGTTGATCGGGCACTATCTCCTGCCCTCCGCGCCGCTGTACATGCTCTGCGGTCTCGCGGCGCTGCTTGCGTTGGGCGTCCTCGTGCCCACCGGAATCTCCGCCAGAACCATCCTGCGCCGCGCCGCGCCGGCCCGCGGCTCATCGTCCAGCATCGTCGCTCATGCCGTGCTCGCCGCGCTGCTGCTCGGCCTGTTGGGCGCCCACATCCTCGGCAGCGGCCAGCTCCTCGACGGACCCGTCAAGGCCGTCACCTGCTGCGTTCTGCTCGGGGCGGCGCTGCTCTGGTCGGCGTGGCGGCCGCTCTCGCGCCGCACTCGGCCTCAGGTTTTGTCCACCGTGCTGCCGTCCGCTATCACCCTCGCGGCGCTTCTGTTCTTACCCACGCCCATCGGCAGCCTGCATTTGCTGCAAACGGCGGCGACGCCTGGACCGCTGCACGCGTATTTCCCGCACGAGAAACATCGAACCGTTGGCTGCATCACCTGCCACCATAACTTTGTCGACACCAGCGGCGCCGGCAGCTGCTACGACTGCCACCGGGGAACTCGAGACGATCTGCCGCAGGGCGCGGAAGCCACCTTTCACGGATTCTGCCGCGACTGCCACCGTGCACTCGCTGTCGATCACGCCAAACACGGACCGGTGCGCGAATGCTCCGGATGCCACGCCGCAGCACCTACCGAGGCCGTACTATCGAATACGGCGGCAATATGCCAAACTTCGGGCTACGCCAATCCCTGCTTAAGCCCTTCGCAAGCGGCAGATCAACGATCGCGGGTGTTTCAGGCGGCCGACGCATGGGGATTTCGATGAAAACAATGATCGTCCAAGCTGCGCTATTGTCACTGGCCGCAGGCGCTCCCGTGTTCGCCGCGACCCCCGCCGCGCCGCCGCTGACCGCCGAACATCTCACCGTCACGGCCATGCCGCCCGATAATCCGCATCGGATCTACGTGCTGGATGAAGCCTTCTTCAATGAAATAGACTCGCGCGTGCATCTCTTCGACGGCGACACCTATGCCCGCCTCGGTCAGATTGACTCCGGTTTCACGCCGGGATTCAACTTGTCTCCCGACGGCAAGAGCACCGTGGTCGCCACCACGTATTTCTCGCGCGGCAGCCGCGGCACCCGCACCGACCTGGTCGAATTCACGGACAACCAAACCCTGAAGACGACCCACGAAATCGTCTTGCCGTCCAAGCGCGCGATGACTCTGCCCTCGTATTTCAACCTAGGGTTCAGCGCGGACAGCCATTTCTTGTACGTGTCCTACATCACGCCCGCCGCCTCATTCGGCGTATTGGATCCGGCGAAGTACAGCGTCATCGACGAAATCGACACTGCGGGCTGCGTGCTCGTGATTCCCTCAGGCGCGAATCGAGTCTCGTCGATTTGCGAGAGCGGCAGCCTGCTCACCGTCACCCTGGACGCCCAGGGACATGAAGCCTCGCGCGCCTTCTCGGAGGTTTTTTTCGACCCCGATAAGGATCCAATCTTTGCCCAGGGCGTGCCGATGACGAACGGCTACGCCTTCCTCTCCTTTCTTGGGCAAGTGCACGAAGTGGATTTCAGCGGCGCCCAGCCGGCCTTTCATAAGCCGTGGCCGCTCGTCGCCGCGGCGGACAAGGGTCATTGGCGTCCCGGCGGGTATCAAGTCGGGGCCATCCATCGGCGCCTGAACCGGCTCTATGTTCCCATGCATCAGGGCGGCGAAGGCACGCACAAGGATGGCGGCACCGAGATCTGGGTGTTCGACATGGCCACCCATGAGCGCGTGGCGCGCTGGCCTCTCGCTCCGCACAAGCTCCCCACCGTGCTGGCGCTCCAGGTTTCGCAGGACGATGCACCCTTGCTCTTCGCCGCGACCGACACGTCGGATATCGCGGTCTTCGACGCCCTCACGGGACAGCTGCGCCACGTCGAGAAGAAGTTGGGACAAACCGCCTGGCTCATCCTGAATCACTAGAGGCCACCGGCATGCGCTCCATCGATAAATTGTTCGAAAATTCCGCGCGCGCTCTGGCGCGACGCACGTCCCGCCGCAGCTTGCTCGCGGCTTTGGGCCAGGTGCTGACGGGCGCGGCGCTCATTCCGCTGCTGCCGGTGGACCGCTCCGCCCGCGCCGCGGAACCCGTCGCATCGCCGGCGAATGCGCACGCGAAACTTAAGCCCGCCACGGACGATCCGAAGAGCTGCGACTATTGGAAGTACTGTGCGGTCGACGGGTTTCTCTGCTCGTGCTGCGGCGGTTCGTCGAATTCCTGTCCGCCCGGCACCACGCCCTCGCCCATTACCTGGATTGGCACCTGCCACAATCCGGCCGATGCCCGGGACTACATCGTGTCGTACAACGACTGCTGCGGCAAAGTGAGCTGCGGCAACTGCGAATGCAACCGCAACGAGCGCGAAAAGCCCATGTATCGCCCATCCCGCAACAACGACTTGAACTGGTGCATGGCCAACGCCGATTCGAACTATCATTGCTCGGTCTCGGTGATATTGGGCGTCGCGGAGTTATGAGATTGCACGGTCGACCGTCGCGCGGCGCGGCGACGGCGATTCTCATCCTCACGGCACTCCCGTGCCTTGCCGCAGATCCCATCACGCCTCGTTATCCCGAGGGCGCCGCCGGCTTCCAGGCCAATTGCGCGGTCTGTCATGGCGCCAAGGGTTTGGGACAGCCCTCGCTCGCTCCGCCCCTGACTTCTTATCCTGCTCGCTACGCCTCCATCGCGGAGGGACGGCGGCAGCTCGCGATGACCGTCCTCAACGGCATGTTCGGCGGTATCGACGTCGATAAAAAGCACTACGATTTCAAAATGCCGGATTTCACGGCTCTCGATGATGCGACGATCGCTGAAGTGCTGAACTTCGTCGTCTTCGATCTCGGCGCTGCGACGGCCGACACCAAGCCGCTCACGCCGGCAGACATCGCGGCCGAACGCGCCCACCCGCAAGAAGGCGCGGCGGTGCGCGAGCATCGCGCGGCCGTGCTCGGCGCACTTGGACTGTAGGAGCCCAAACGTGCGCCGGCGCCTTGGAGTGGGACGCCTCTCTCTCTATCTAGGTCTGGTGGCGGCTGCGAGTGGCCTGATCGGCGCGGCGCGCGCCAGCCCGGCGCAGGATTACATGCTCTTTTGCATGGGCTGCCACGGCGCCCAAGCCGAAGGGGTGCCCGGCAAGGTGCCGCCCTTGGCTCACTCCCTGGGGTTGTTCATGCGCACCCCCGCGGGTCGCAATTACGTTTTGCGGGTGCCCGGGGCGGCCAACTCCGCGCTGTCGGATGCGCAATTGGCGGCGGTGCTCAATTGGCTGGCGCAGGAGTTCAATGCCGGGGAACTCAACGAGCAGGCGCCGATGTTCACCGCCGCAGAAGTCACCGCGCAGCGGCACTCGCCGCTGGTCTCCGTGCTCGCGGCGCGCCGCGAGGTCGTGAGCGCTCTTGCCGCGACCGGACCGGCTCCGGCGACCAACTACTGAGCCTAAGGGCGAACTCCGAGATAACGCAGTATCCCCTGCGCCGCCTCGCGCCCTTCGAACACGGCGGTCACCACCAGATCCGAACCGCGCACCATGTCGCCGCCGGCGAACACCTTGGGGTTGGTGGTTTGGAATTTCTGTTGCGGCCCGGCCGATACGCGCACACGGCCGCTGGCGTGCAGCGCGATTTGCTGCTTCACGAACCAATCGGGCGGACTCGGCAGGAATCCGAAGGCGATGATCACGGCGTCGGCCTCGATGGTCTCCTCCGTGCCGGGCACGACTTCCGGCACGCGGCGGCCGCGCGGTCCGGGCAACCCTAAGCGCGTCTCGACCAGTTTCACGCCCTGCACCCGGTCGGTGCCGACGATCTCGATGGGCTGCTTGTTGAACAAGAAGTTGACGCCCTCTTCCTTGCTGTTCTTGTAGTCGCGCCGCGAGCCCGGCATGTTTTCCTCGTCGCGCCGGTACGTGCATGCGACGCTGCTCGCCCCCTGGCGGATCGCGGTGCGATTGCAATCCATGCCGGTGTCGCCGCCGCCGAGCACCACCACGCGCTTGCCCCGCATGTCGATGAATTCGGGCGGGCTCCCGACGATTCCCAATTCGCGATTGATGTTCGATATCAAAAAGGGCAGCGCCTCGTGCACGCCCGGCAGATCTTCGCCGGCGAAGCCGCCTTTGACGTAGGTGTAGGTGCCCATGCCGAGAAACACCGCCGCGAATTCTTCGGCGATGGTCTCGAAAGTAATGTCGCGGCCGACCTCCACGTTCAGGCGAAATTCCACGCCCATCTCTTCCATGATCTCGCGGCGCTTCTCGACCACGTCCTTCTCGAGCTTGAAGGGCGGAATGCCGAAGGTCAGCAGACCGCCGATCTTCGGGTAGCGGTCGAACACGACCGGCGTCACGCCGTTGCGCACCAGAATGTCGGCACAGGCCAGGCCCGCGGGGCCCGCACCCACCACGGCCACGCGCTTATCCGTGCGCACCACGTTGGACATGTCCGGCTTCCAGCCCAGCCTGAACGCCTCGTCCGTGATGTACTTCTCGATGGAGCCGATGCTCACCGCGCCCAAGCCGTCATTGAGCGTGCACGCGCCCTCGCACAGCCTGTCCTGCGGGCAAATGCGGCCGCACATTTCGGGCAGAGAATTGGTCTGATGCGACAGCTCCGCCGCCTCGAACAGCTTGCCGTCGTTCACCAGCGCCAGCCAGTTCGGAATGTAGTTGTGCACCGGGCACTTCCACTCGCAAAACGGGTTGCCGCAGGAGATGCAGCGCCCGGCCTGCGCCGAGGCATCCGCGGCGCTGTACTGCGAATAAATCTCGCGAAACTCGCGGGTGCGCACGTCAAGCCCGAGCTTGTCGGGGTCCTTGCGCGGAATATCCAGGAATTGCAGGTGTTTATCGGCCATGTGGATCCGGGCGGCGGCGCCTTTAGGCGGCGCGCCGCAGATTTTCCAGCAGAGAATCGATGGCGGCGGCCTTCGGCTTCACCACCCAGAACCGGCCGATGTAGCTGCGAAAGTCGTTGAGCAATTGCGCGCCCCACACGCTGTCCGTGGCCTCGACATGGCGTTCGATCAAGCCGCGCAAATGCTGCACGTGAGTGCCCATGCCCTCGGGCGACACGCGGTGAATGTCGATCAATTCATGGTTGTAGCGGTCGACGAAATCGCGCTCCATGTCGAGCACGTAGGCGAAGCCGCCGGTGAATCCTGCGCCGAAATTGACCCCCGTTCTCCCAAGCACGCACACCACGCCGCCGGTCATGTATTCGCAGCAATGGTCCCCGCTGCCTTCCACCACGGCCAGCGCGCCGGAATTGCGCACCGCGAAGCGCTCGCCGGCGATGCCCGCGGCATACAGTTCTCCGCCGGTGGCGCCATACAGGCAGGTATTGCCCATGATGATGGTCTCGCGCGCAACGAACGTTGACCGCGCGCTCGGCTTCAAGACGATTTTACCCGCCGCCATGCCCTTGCCCACGTAGTCATTGGCCTCGCCCTCGAGATGCAGATGCAGGCCGCCCGCGTTCCACACGCCGAAACTCTGGCCGGCGGAGCCTTTCAGGGTGACGATGAGCGGTGCCGCGCTCATGCCGGTGTTGCCCCAGCGCTTGGCGATCTCCCCGGAAATGCGCGCGCCGATGGAGCGATGGAAATTGTGCACCGTGTAGGAATAGGTGCCGCCGGTTTTGCCGGCGATGGCACCCTGCATGTCGTTGAGCATTTTCTCGGCGAGGAGGCCCTTGTCGAACGGCTCGTTATGCGGGTCGACGCAATACTGCGGCTTGCTCGACAGCAGCCCGGAATTGGCCAGCACCGGCGACAAATCCAGCTTGCGCTGCTTCGAGGTCTCGCCCGGCAGTATCTCCAGCAGCTCCGTGTGTCCGATCAATTCCACGAGGCTGCGCACCCCTAAGGAAGCCATGATTTCGCGGCACTCCTGCGCCACGAACTTGAAATAGTTGATCACCATCTCGGGCAGCCCGATGAAGTACTTGGTGCGCAGCACAGTGTGCTGCGTGGCCACGCCGGTCGCGCAATTGTTAAGATGACAAATGCGCAAATACTTGCAGCCCAGCGCCACCATGGGCGCGGTGCCGAAGCCGAAGCTCTCGGCGCCGATGAGGGCCGCTTTGATCACATCGAGGCCGGTCTTCAGGCCGCCGTCGGTCTGCAGCCGGACCCGATGCCGCAGCTCGTTGGCGCGCAGCGTTTGGTGGGTCTCGGCCAAGCCCAATTCCCACGGCGTGCCCGCGTACTTGATCGAGGACAAGGGACTCGCGCCCGTGCCGCCGTCATAGCCGGAGATGGTGATCAAATCGGCGTACGCCTTGGCGACGCCCGCGGCCACCGTGCCCACGCCGGGCTCGGCTACCAGCTTGACCGACACCAGCGCGCTCGGGTTGACCTGCTTCAAATCGAAGATCAACTGCGCCAGATCCTCGATGGAGTAGATGTCGTGATGCGGCGGCGGCGAGATCAAGCCCACTCCGGGCCGCGCGAACCGCAAACGCGCGATCATGTCGTTCACCTTGTGCCCCGGCAGCTGCCCGCCCTCGCCGGGCTTGGCGCCCTGCGCGATCTTGATCTGCAGCACCTCGGCATTGATCAGGTATTCCGGAGTGACGCCGAAGCGGCCGGAGGCCACCTGCTTGATCTTGGAATTCTTTTCCGTGCCGTAGCGCACCGGATCTTCGCCGCCCTCGCCGGAATTGGAGCGCGCGCCCAGGCGGTTCATGGCGATCGCGAGCGCCTCGTGCGCCTCGGGAGACAGCGCGCCCAAGGACATGCCGGCGCTGTCGAAACGCGCGATGATGGCGCCGATCGGCTCGACCTCCTCGAGGGGGATGGGGGCCGCGCGAGGTTTCAACTTCAATAGATCGCGGATGCACGACACCGGCCGTTCATTGACCAGGACGGAGAACTCGCGGTACTGCTCGTAGTCGCCGCTCATCACCGCCGACTGCAGCGTCGCGATGACGTCCGGGTTGTACATGTGGTACTCGCCGTTGTGCATGTACTTGAGCAGGCCGCCTTGCTCGACGCTTTCGCTCTTGTCCCAGGCGCGCGCCGCCAGATAGTCGGCGTCGGCCTTGAGGTCCGCGAAGTCCGCGCCGGCAATGCGGCTCTCGGAGCCCTCGAAACACAGCTTCACGACCTCCTCGCTCAAGCCGACGATTTCAAACAGCTGCGCGCTGCGGTAGCTCGCAATGGTGGAAATGCCCATCTTGGACATGATCTTGAACAATCCCTTGCGGATTCCGCGGCGGTAGCTGCGGCCGAGCTCCTGGCGCATGGCCGCCTCCATCTTGAGCGCGCCCTTGCGCATCAGATCGAACAGCGTCTGATACGCGAGGTACGGATACACGGCGGTGGCGCCGTAGCCGATGAGACAGGCGAAATGATGGGCATCGCGCGCCGTGCCGGTCTCCACCAGAATATTGCACTTGCAGCGCAGGCCGGTCTTGACCAAGCGGTGATGCACCGCGCCGGTGGCGAGCAGCGCATGCACCGGGACCTTGCCCTTGATCAGGTAGCGGTCGGACAACAGCAGCACGATCTTGCCGTTGCGCACCGCGGCCTCGGCCTGATCGCAGACCTTCGACAGCGCGTCCTTGAGATCCAGGTGCGCCTCGTATTGCAGGTCGATGAATTCGTTCGGCACGCCGGAATCCGCCAGCGCCACGATCTGCCGCAATTTTCGCTGCGACAGCACGGGCGATGAGAGCACGATCTGTTCGGCATGCTGCTGCGCCGGCACGAAGATATTGCACTCGGGGCCGATCTGCGTCTGCAGCGACATCACGATGCTTTCGCGCAAGCTGTCGATGGGCGGATTCGTGACTTGCGCGAACTGTTGCCGGAAATAATCGTAGAGAGAGCGCACTTTCTTCGACAGCACGGGCATCGGCGTGTCATCGCCCATCGAGCCGACCGCTTCGCTCTCGTCCTCGGCCAGGACGCGGATGATCTCGTCGCGCTCCTCGGCCGACACGTTGTACATTTTCTGGAACAGCGCCAGCGTGTCGCGATCGAAGGGTTCCGCGGCGAGCCGGGGATCGATGAGATCGGTTTGCAGATAGCGCACGCCTTTCTTCAGCCACACCTTGTAAGGATGGCGGCTCTTCAGGAGATCATCGACCCTTTTTGTGTCCATGAGCTCGGAGGTCTGCAAATCGAGCGCCAGCATCTCGCCGGGGCCGAGCTTGCCTTTCTTGACCACATCCTCAGGGTTGTAGTCCCAGACCCCCGCTTCCGAGGCAATGGTGATGTGCCGGTTCTTGGTGATGACCCAGCGGGCGGGGCGCAAGCCGTTGCGATCCAGGGTGCAGCAGGCATAGCGGCCATCCGTGAGCACGATGCCGGCCGGTCCGTCCCAGGGCTCCATATGCGTGGCGTAGTACTCGTAGAAGGCCTTCAGATCCGGGTCGATCATGTCCACCGACTGCCACGCCGGCGGGATCAGCAGGCGCATGGCGTGCATGGGATCGAGGCCGCCGACCAGCAACAGTTCCAGCATATTGTCGAGCGACTGCGAGTCCGATCCGGTCAAGGACACGACGGGCAGCACATCCGTCAAATCGGGCAGCACCGGCGAGCGGAACAAAGGACCGCGCGCCACCGCCCAGCTGCGGTTGCCCTGCACGGTGTTGATCTCGCCGTTGTGGGCGAGGTATCGATACGGATGCGCGAGCCGCCACTGCGGCATGGTGTTGGTGGAGAAGCGCTGATGGAATACGACCACCGAGGCTTCCATCCGCGGATCCTTCAGGTCGGGATAGAACTCCGCCAGAAACTGCGGCATCACCATGCCCTTGTAGACGATGGTGCTGGCCGACAGCGACGGGATGTAGAAAATTGGATCGCTCGTTTCCAGCCGTTTTTCGCAACGGCGGCGCGCCAAATACAATTTGCGGTTGAACGTGGTCTCGTCGATATCGCCGCCCGCATTGACGAACACCTGCTCGATGACGGGCAGGGTCTTGAGCGCCTCCGAACCACAGGCCTCGGGGTTCACCGGCAGCACCCGAAAACCGGCGACTTGCAATTTTTCGAGCTGCAGCTGTTCGGTGAGAATCCTGCGCGCGTGCGCCGCCTTAGGCTTATCCCGGTTGAGGAACACCAGGCCGGCGGCAAATTGCGCGCTCAAGGAGAGGCCCGATTCGGCGGCGGCGGCCCGCAGGAACGCGGTCGGCCGCTTGATCAGCAGGCCGCAGCCGTCACCGGTCTTGCCATCCGCGGCAATCGCGCCGCGGTGGGTCAACCGATTGAGCGAGCTGATGGCCGTCTGCAATACCCAGTGGCTGGCCTGATCATCGAGGCTCGCGATCAGGCCGAATCCGCACGAGTCCCTTTCATAGGCCGACCGGTACAGGCCCCAATCCCCCAACCGCGGATCCTCGCCGCCGCGGCTGGTTTCAAACACTGCCATGTCCCGCTCCGCCATATCTTGCGCCCATGCTAAAGCCCGCCCAGCGGACATGTCCGCAGAGCCTTTTAAAAACAACGACTTAAACCGGTTCGCGGCGCTCGAACTGCGAGCACCAGGTGTGGGCAAACGCCGTTAGGCGCGCCTTCAGTATGCGAACCATAATACCTAGGTGGTGATCATCGTCAATCGGCACGCAATTTGGAGTTCACCTACTTACATGCTTGGGACAGGAGCTCATCCAAAGCCGCGGTGATTTGCCGAGCTTCGCGGCTCAAGCTTTCGACAAAATCGCCAAGCTGCTCGACTGGAATGGAGACTACTTCGAGCGGATGCAGGACTACCGGGGTCCCGCGTATCCGGAAGGTCGGATTGAAAGGTCAGTCCTCGTCACCCCGCGATATATCGTTCCAGCTGCTCGATGTGCTCGGTCTGTTCTTGGATGACGGCCTTGACCAGATCGCCGATGGACAGCATTCCCACCACGCGGCCGCCCTTCACCACCGGCAGGTGCCGAAACCGCCCCTCCGTCATGAGCTCCATGCAGCGGTGCACCGTTTCGTCCGGCGACACGCTGATCACCGGCGAGGTCATGATGTCGCTCACCGGCGTGTCATGCGAGGAGCGGTTCTTCAGGATCACCTTCCGGGCGTAATCGCGCTCAGAGATGATGCCGAGGAGCGAGCCCTGCTGCATGACCAGGAGCGCCCCCACATGCCGGGTGGCCATGACCTCGATGGCGTGCAGCACGGATTCGTCGGGAGTGACGGAGAAAATATCGGTGCCCTTTACCTTCAGCAGTTGACCCACGGTGTGCATAGTTCCCCCTATGGCTTCGGTCGGGCGCCTTTAGCGTCTGTTCATCTGACTATACTCCCGCCCAACCTTTGGACAAGTAGCCTTAGAATGTGATGAACGATACCGATTCAAGCCCCCCGATTACCGCAATGCCCCCGATTGCCGCAATGCGGCCCCACGCCGTCGCCTCGCCCCAGGGGATCCGGACGGACCCCTATTACTGGCTGCGCGACGATGAGCGGACGGATCCGGAGGTCCTGGCTTATCTCAAGGCGGAGAATGCCTATCGGGAGCGCTGCATGGCGCCCGTCAAACCCTTCGAAAACGCGCTGTACGAGGAAATCGTCGCGCGGCTCAAACAAGACGATGCCAGCGTGCCCTATCGCAAGAGCGGCTACTGGTACTACAGCCGCTTCGAGCCCGGCAAGGAGCACCCGATATTTGCCCGGCGCTTGGGGCATCTCGATGCGCCCGAACAGATCCTGCTCGACGCCAATGCGCTCGCCGTGGGACATGAGTATTACCGGATCGGCGCGCTCGAGGTGTCGCCTGATGGTGCCTGGCTGGCATTTTGCGAGGACACGGTTGGCCGGCGCCAATACACGCTGCGTTTCAAGAACTTGGGCACAGGCGAGTTTCTGCCGGACTCGATTTCCGATGTTGAGTCCGACCTCGCCTGGGCGAATGACAACCGGACCGTGTTGTACGTCGAAAAGGATCCCGAGACCCTGCTCGGCCTGTACGTCAAGAAGCACGTCCTGGGCCACGAGCCGGTGCTCGACGCCCTGGCATTCGAGCAAACGGACAAGAGCTTCTACACCGGCGTATCGAAATCGAAATCCGAGCGCTTCATTTTCATCCACATGGAAAGCACGGTGTCCTCGGAATGGCGCTACGCCTATGCCGATGATCCGGCGCTCGCCTTCAAGACCTTTCTGCCCGCCGAACGCGACCACGAATATCAGCTGGAGCACGTGGGCGATGCCTTCATCATCCGCACCAACTGGCAGGCCCGCAATTTTCGCCTGATGCAGGTACCCATCGGCCGCGAAGCGAACCGCGGCGAGTGGCACGATGTCATCGCGCATCGCGACGACACCTTCATCGAGGACTTCGACGTGTTCGCCGCCTTCCTCGCCGTCTCCGTGCGCAGCGGCGGTCTGGCCAAGATCAGCATCATGCCTTGGGTCCCCGGTGACTCGATGCGATCCGGCGCGGAATTCTTCATCGCCAGCGACGAGGCGGCCTATGCCACGTCGCTCTCGGTCAACGCAGAGATCGATACCGACCTCGTGCGCTATGCCTATTCTTCGCTCACCACCCCGACGACGGTGTACGACTACAACGTGCGTACAGGGGAGAAGATCCTGCTGAAGCGCGATCCGGTCATCGGCAGCTTTGATCCCGCCCACTACCGCACCGAATTTCTGTTTGCACTTGCGCGCGACGGCACCCGAATACCCGTGTCGCTGGTGTACCGCGAGGGAACCGCGCGCGACGGGTCCGCGCCGCTGCTGCAATACGTCTATGGAGCCTACGGCCTGTCCACCGACCCGATCTTTTCATCGGCGCGCTTGAGCCTGATCGACCGCGGTTTCGTGTATGCCATCGCCCATGTGCGCGGCGGCCAGGAAATGGGCCGCGCCTGGTACGACAATGGCCGCAAGCTGCACAAGATGAATACCTTCACCGATTTCATCGACGTCACGCGCCACCTGGTTGCCGAGCGCTATGCGGCCCGCGATAAGGTGTTTGCCATGGGCGGCAGCGCCGGCGGTCTCGCAGTGGGGGTGGTTGCCAACTTGAGCCCCGATGATTACCGCGGCATCGTCGCGCAGGTTCCGTTCGTCGACGTGGTGACCACCATGCTGGACGACAGCATCCCGCTGACCACGAACGAATACGACGAATGGGGCGACCCCCATGAACCCGAGGACTACGAGTACCTGTTGTCCTATTCACCCTATGACAACGTCCGCGCGCAGCGCTATCCGGCCATGTTCGTCACCACCGGACTCTGGGACAGCCAGGTGCAGTACTACGAGCCCGCAAAATGGATCGCGAAACTGCGCGCCTTGAAAACCGACCAAAATCCCCTGTTCCTGCAGGTCGACATGGAGGCCGGCCACGGCGGCAAGTCCGGGCGATTCCAGCGCTATCGCGAGATCGCGATGGAATACGCCTTCCTGCTGGACCAGGCGGGCATTGACCGTTAAGCGCCGTTCCGGCCTATCTTTAGGACTGTCACAGACGCATTTCCGCGGTAATCGCATCGTAGGGCGCCGACACGCTGCCATTCTCACGATGCAGCAAACCCGATGCGGTCAATGTCTCGACATCCTCATGCACGCGTTTGTAGTCGCGGCCAAGGCGCTCGGCCAGCGCCTTCACGGAGCGCGCCGGCTGCTCATGAACCGCACGCAGCAGTTCAAGTCGTTTCGGCGACAGCGCGCTCAACATTGCCGCCAGGTCCGGAAAGGTCAGATGCCTCTCTCGAACCTTCTCGCCGCGCTCGAGTCGATGCCACGCGCTCACGAAGCGCTGACCCATCTCGTCGAGAGTGCCGACGTTTACCTTGACTCGCTTGCTCATCGCACCCCCCGCTGGGCCCGCACATCGGACAGAAAATCTGCAATCAACTGTCCTACCGTCGCAAAGACATGCGGCTCCTGACGATCTTCGATGTGCCGGTGATCGCCTTTACCGCGCTCATTGTCGTAACCCACCAGCCGTTTGCCGCCGAGCCCGTAAAATAAGCTGTACTTGAGCTTGTGAGCGCTGCCGGGCACGGGCGTCGCTACCTGCCATATTTGCATTTCCACAATCGCACCATCGGGAAGGACTTGCTTGTCATGAAATGCGAGCGCCGCCTTCATATGGCACACGATGCCATACGATTATTATGGCGTCAAGCGCCATAATCATGGAAGGAATGGAGATTTTGCGCGCCATCAATCTCCCCAATAAAAAAACGCCGCGAGCGGGGGGAAGCGCGCGGCGTCAAGATCGACTCGAGGGGAGGGAAAACGAGAGTTCTATGCCGCCGGTATCTCCGAGGCTTCATAGCCGACGACGTTCGACGTCATCGGGTCAACGATCGGTGAACCATGGCGAAACCAGGCTGCGGCTATCCGGGTGGCGGAAGCCACCCGGGCATCGATTCCTTCGAGCGCAAACTGGCCGTCGCCGCGGCGGACCAACAAGGCTGCCTTGCGGCCGCCTTCAGGAACTAACAACGCGATGATTTGCGATTGCATCCTTCCAGTCCTTACCCCGTGGCAATAGAACTCACACACTTGGGATGAAGCAAGCGACGTGCCAGACGTGAAATTCAATTAATTCAGTTACTTACGAAATACGCCCGGGCGCCTTGGCTGACAAGAATTGTCACAGCTGACGCGCAGCGCCTAATCCCGATCCGCCAACCCCAATTGATTGGGAAAAAGCTAGTGGTGAGCCGGAGGAATCGGGACACAGGCCTGGGATTTGGCCTTCAAGGTCTTGCAAATCGAGCGCGCGTGCTGCTCGGTGAGCCCCGCCACCTGTAGGCGATACAGGGTTCCGGAGGCGCCCTTCTTGGCGGACACCGTCGGCGAGAGTCCGGCGAGCAGCTTCGGGTATTCCTTCTCCAAGTGCGCCCAGCGCCGGTTGGCGGCGTCGGCGCTCGACTTGAATGCACCCAACTGGATGCCATAGGCCCCCGCGGCGGCCGCGGGGGCGGCCTTCGCCGTCTTGGGCGCGGCAGGAGCCGGCGGCGCTGCCGGTGCCGCGGCGGAGGGCGTCGCGCCGGCGCTCTCCGTTCCACTGGGAGTCGCGTTCGGCGGCGGCTGGGCCAGTGTGAAATTCTCCACGCGGATGCGGGCCTCCTCCGTCCATTTGCCCTCCGGGTACTGTCTTAAGAACGCCTGATAGGCTTCTTGGCTGTCGGCGTCGCGCGCCTTTTGCCAATCGCGTTCCTCGTACAGTTCCTTGACCCGGGCCTGGGCCTGCGCGGTGAATTCGCCGTTCGGATATTTCTTCAGGAATTGCTCATAGGAGTCCGTGGTGTTCGCCGCCCGGGTTTTCTCCCAGTCGCTTTGTTGGCGGCTGCAGCCGCCCGCACTCAAGCCGAGCAGCAACGCAAAACTCAGGCTCAAGACCGTTTTGTTCATGGCTATTTTCATGACCTGCATTCTACGTCGATTCGTCATGTCGCGGCGACGCCAAGCTCGTCACATCACGGGCCGCCCCGGATAGGATAATAAGCCCCTATGAACGAACCAAAGCGGCGTTTCTTCGAGGGCACCACGGCCACCCCGACGTTCATCGGCGAGGAATCCGTGTTCGTCGGCAATATCCGCGGCGCTGGACATTTCGTGGTTTCCGGCGAAGTGCACGGCGACGGCGAATTGCAGGGTGGCCTCAATCTATCCGCCACCGGATCCTGGTACGGCTACATTCAGGCGCAGCAGGCCATTGTTGCCGGCAAGATCACCGGCGGCCTCATCGTCAAGGACAAACTGGAAATCGGCTACACCGCCGTGATCCGCGGCAAAGTCAGCGCGCGCACCATTGCGATCGCCAAGGGCGCCATCGTCGACGGCGACATCGAGGTCACCTCCGGTACGCCCGTGGTGCAATTCGAGGAAAAACGCGAAGCATAGTCGGACCGCCCCCGCCGCGGCGCTCGGGGTGCGGCGCGCAGCGCCCAAACTCCTGTTCGCGAATGGCGACAACTGGCCAAAAGTGGTGTGATCCAAAGTATTCCCTCATCCTTACGCACTTTCGCGCAACGAACAGCAATGAAACAATACGATGTAGTCATCGTCGGCGGCGGCATCCATGGAGCCGGGGTTTTGCAGGCCGCCGCGGCGGCGGGTCACAGCGCGCTGCTGATCGAACGGGCCGGCCTCGCCAGCGGCACGTCCAGCCGCTCCAGCAAATTGATTCACGGCGGATTGCGCTATCTGGAATCAGGCCAGTTCGCGCTGGTGCGCGAGAGTCTGCGCGAGCGCGCCATTCATCTGCGAATTGCCGCCGAGCTCGTCGAGCTCAAACCCTTCTTCATTCCGGTGTATCGCGACACACGGCGCCGGCCATGGCAGCTGAAATTGGGGCTGTGGATGTATGCGCTGCTGGGAGGATTTGATGCCAGCACCCGATTCGGGACCGTACCGCGGCGCGAATGGCCCACGCTCGACGGATTGAAGTCCGAAGGCCTCGACGCCGTCATTCGCTATCACGATGCGCAAACCGACGATGCCTTGCTGACCCGCGCGGTGGTGCAGTCGGCATTGTCGCTGGACGCGCAGCTCGCGATGCCGGCCAATTTCATCGGCGCCAGCCTCACCGACGATGGCGTCGCCGTCGCCTACGACCAAGGCGGGGAAGCCATGGAATGCACCGCCCGGGTGCTGGTCAACGCGGCGGGTCCGTGGGCTCCGCACATCGCCGGCGCCATCCGGCCGGCCATCCGGATACCGGAGGTGGATCTGGTGCAGGGCACGCACATCGTCCTGCCCTTCGCGGTGACTGCCGGGATTTACTACGTCGAAAGCCCCACCGACGGCCGCGCCGTGTTCGTGATGCCCTGGCACGGCGCGGCCTTGATCGGCACCACCGAAACGCCCTACCACGGCACGCCGGATCAGGTGCATCCCCTGCCCGAGGAGGAAGAATATCTGCTCGCCGTGGCGCGCCATTATTTCCCGGCCTTCAAGCATCTGACGCGCGAACACATCACGCAGCGCTTCGCGGGCTTGCGCGTCCTGCCGGCCGCCACTCAGGCGGCCTTCGACCGTTCGCGTGAAACCATTTTCAGCACCGACCGCGAGCCCAAGCCGCGAGTGCTCGGCATTTACGGCGGCAAACTCACCGGCTGGCGCGCCGCCGCCGCCCATGTGCTGGAGCGCATCAGCCCCTCGCTGCCGGCCCGCGCCCGACGGTGCGCCACGGATCAATTGATTTTGAGGAGACCGACATGATCGAGAACAACAAGGCCGGGCGTGAATTTGCGGCCACCGCAACCCTGGCGCGCACCGCAGCCCTGGCGCTCACCGCAACCCTCTCGCTGGCGGCATCGCTGGCGCATGCGGACGACTATCTCAGCCCCACCGACGAGCGCGTCCGGTTATCGCTGGGCGTCATCCGCGTCTCGAACAGCACCGACCTGCGGCTGGACAGCAGTCAGGGGTTGCCGGGCACTCCGGTCAACGCGGAGAACGATTTGGGGTTGGACAAATCGGATATAGAAGCCAAATTTCAGGCCATGGTGCGCGTCGGCGAACGGCACCGGCTGCGCTTCGATTACTTTTCTCTGGACCGATCCGGCACCGAGATCCTGACGGCGCCGATCGTGTTTCGCGACGTGGTCCTGCAGACCAAGGATCCGGTGCAAACCGATTTGAATCTGCGCACGCTCGGCATCAGCTACGAATACTCGTTCTTGCATTACGAAAAATTCGAACTCGCCGCCACCATCGGCGTGAACGACACGGACATCTCCGCCCGCGCGCGCGTAACCACCCAGGGACGCCACGTGGATCAGTCGGAAGACCAGGCGGGTCCCTTTCCGACTTTCGGTCTCGACGGCACCTATGTGGTGAGCAAGCGATTTTACTTCGATGCCCGTGCCCAGTACTTCCGGGTCACCTTCGATCACGTCGAAGGCAACCTCGAACTCTACGAGTTCGATGCTCTGTACCGGTTCCGCCCCAATGTCGCATTTGCCGTGGGATATTCCGGAGTGACCGCTAAGCTCAACTCGCGGCAGACCAAGGATTCAGGCTACTTCGACTTCAATTCCAAGGGACCCGAGGTTTTCGTTCGCATCGCCTTCTGATCGGCTGCGGCGCTCTGCCGCCGCGGGCTGCAAACGCGGGCTACTGACTCGAGCTGCTTTCAGGCACGAACTCGACGCGATTGTTGGCGGCTGCCGCGCGATTCCATTCGCCTGCCGTGAGCGCTTCACCGCGCGGGGGATAGGGCACGATCGGATGAGCGCTGCCGGCATTCTCGATGGCGACCGAGATCGCACCGGCGGTGCGCTGGCGCACGCCCGCGATCAAGTTCGCGAACGCCAGGGATTGGCGCTGCTGGCCCGACAGCGACTCGTCGAGCGGATTGCCCACCACGTCGCATTTGCCGGCCAATAGACTTGGGCCGGCGGGCACGTATCCTTCCGCCGCATTGCCGCTGAGGCAATAAAGTCCCGCCAGGCTGGTGATCTTCACCACGCCGCGAAATCCCTGCGCTTCGAGTTTGCTCAACAGGTCGCGCAGCACATCGAGCCGGCTGCGGTCGAAGGGGATTTCGCCGTAGGGCACCGGTTCCACCCGCGGCGCGAAAACCGCTGCCGGCGCACCCGCGCCGGACGCGGCTTGATTGCCCGCAGCCGGGACCGCCAACGCGGCCGTGAGGTCTTTGACCATGGCGGACAGGTCGGTGCGCGCCTGCTGCAATTCGGCATTCGCCGACTTGAGGCCGGCGGCTTCGGCCCGCGACTTCGCCAAGTCGTCGCGCGCATTCTGCCAGGACACCGCGAACGCGGCTGCCACGAGGCACGCCGCCGCGATCCCCGCTGCCCAAGGCCACACCGGACGCGCCGCGCGCACTGCCGGCGGCGCCGGCAGCGGCTCGACGGCCGGCGCCGGCATCGAATTGCGCACGTCGCTCACGATGCGCGACGCGAAGCTATCGAGGCTTGCGACGATGAAGCGGCGCACGTCGGCCGCCTGATCCTTGAGCACGGATTCGAGCCGGCGACCCCAGTCGGGGCCGGGGGCTGCTGCGGCAATGGCCACGGGCGCGTTGGCAGCCGGTGCCGCGCGGTCGACCGATGCCCCCCGATCGACCGGTGCCGCGGCGTCCAATTCGACCGGCGCCAGTGCGGCTTCGGTCATGTCGCGCCGGTCCGGCAACAAATGTAATTCGTACAATACCTTCGAGACATCGACCGGGCGCACTTGCTTCGGCAGCACGCCCATCGCGCCCAGGGCGCGCGCCTGACCGACATACAGCTCGCCCTCCTGCGAGGTGTACATCATGATCGGTATCATGGCCGTCTGCGGATTACCCTTGATCGCCTGCACCGCCTGCAAGCCGTCCATCCCGGGCATGAGATGGTCCATGAAGATCGCATCGGGGCGATTGTTCTTCAAATACTCGATGGCCTGCTCTGCCGCTTCGGCCATATCGACTTCGATGTCGTACTTCTCGAGCATGCGGCTCAAGATGACGCGAGCCGACTTCGAGTCGTCGACAACCAGTGCGCGTTTGCGGGCCATATCCATAGTGTATCGCAGTCTTTTCAGTGCTGAATTTGCGGGCCGGCCTTGGCGTCGTAAATCGCAGACAGGGCGGCGGCGCGTTCGATACGCCGCCGCAAGTCCTCGGCCGTGCGCCGCTTACGATTGCGGGACCGTTGCGCTCCGGGCTTAAGAGCTTAAGCGGCGGGCTCAGCGCTTTGCGAGTCTTTGTTCTGCGCAATCCAGGTCAGCGCGGATTCCACATCGGCGAGTTGGCTGGCGGTAAATCCCTCGATCCGTACGCCGGTGGCCTCCGCCTTTTTCTTGGCGAGTTCGGCGGCCGCGACCGTGTGTACCCACACCAGACCGCGGCGTACCTTGGCCGTGAACTTCTGCTGTTTTTCCTCGGTCATCATTCGTCTCCTTGAAATAGTCTGCACTTGAGCCAGGCACGATACACGACTAACGCGCCGTTGAGGAACCTCCCATCGAACCGCACCCACCCGAGGCGGCACCCTGGCCTAGTCGCGAATGCCGGCGCCGCGGTTCAGCAGCGCGACGGACAGCGTGAACATGCCGGCCGCCGCCGTCACCATGATCCCGTACGCGAGACGCAGATCGACGTCCGTGGTGCCGAGAAAGCCGTAGCGAAACGCGCTCACCATGTACAGAATGGGATTGGCATGCGAGACCACGTGCGCCCAGCCCGGCAGCATCGTGATCGAATAGAACACGCCCCCCAGATAGGTGAGCGGCGTGAGCACGAAGGTCGGAAACCAGGATATCTGATCGAAGTTCTTCGCGAACAGGGCATTGATGAATCCGCCCAGCGAAAACACCATGCTGGTGAGCAGAACCGCGGTGATGATGGCGAATGGATGCATGATCGACAGGCGCGTGAAGAACAGCGACACGATCGTCACCACGGAACCCACCAGCACGCCGCGCAGGATTCCGCCTCCCATGTAGCCCGCGACGATCAGCCAATTCGGCAGCGGCGAGACCAGCAGTTCCTCCACATGCTTGCCGAACTTGGCGCCGAAAAAAGACGACACCACGTTGCCGTAGGAATTTTGAATCACCGTCATCATGATCAGGCCGGGCGCGATGAATTGCATGTAATCGAAGCCGCCCACCTGGCCGACCCGCCGGCCGATCAGGCTGCCGAAGATGATGAAGTACAGGGTGGCGGTGACCGCGGGCGGCACGATGGTCTGCCCCCAGATGCGCACGATGCGGCTGAACTCTCGAATGATGATGGTTTTGAAGCCGATCCATTCGGTGACGGCGCGCGAGGCGGACATGCTAAGGCCCCGCCGCCGCTGCTGCCGCCGCTGCCGCGGCTTTGGCGCGGTCGGCCGAGGCGCTGCCGTCGACCAGCCGGATGAACAGTTCCTCCAGGCGGTTGACCTTGTTGCGCATGCTGGCCACGGCGATTCCCTGCGCCGACAATTGCGCGAATAGGTCGTTGAGGCTCTGTGTCTTCGACATCTCTATTTCCAGCGTGTGATCGTCGGACAGCACGGCGGTGAATCCCGACAATTGCGGCGGCGCCTGGCGCGAGTCGCGCAAATTGAACACGAATACTTCGGTTTGAAGTTTGCGCAGCACATTCGCCATGCTGTCGCGTTCGATGATGTTGCCGCCGTCGATGATCGCGACGGTGCGGCACAAATTTTCGGCCTCTTCCAGATAATGCGTGGTCAGGATGATGGTCGTGCCCGCGTCGTTGATGTTGCGCAGAAATTCCCACATGGAACGGCGCACCTCGATGTCGACGCCCGCGGTGGGCTCGTCCAGGATCAACAGCTTCGGTTCGTGCATCAAGGCCCGCGCAATCATCAGACGCCGTTTCATCCCGCCGGAGAGCGAGCGCGCGATGGAGTTTCGCCGGTCCCACAATTGCAGCTGCTTGAGATACTTCTCCGCCCGCTGTTTCGCCAGCGGCCGCGGTATCCCGTAGAACCCCGCTTGATTGACGACGATGGTGAGGCAGGTTTCGAATTGATTGAAATTGATTTCCTGCGGCACGAGGCCGATGCAGGACTTGGCCACTTCGAGTTCCCGATCGATGTCGTGGCCGAACACCTCGACGACGCCGCTGGTTTTGTTGACGAGCGAGGTGACGATGCCGATGGCCGTCGTCTTGCCCGCGCCGTTGGGGCCCAACAGCGCGAAGAAATCGCCCTCATCGACCTCGAGGTCGATGGCCTTCAAGGCTTTGATACCGTTCTTGTAGATCTTGGTGAGCTGGCGAAGGACTAGGGCTTTCATCTGAGCCGCGTAGACTAAACCTGGCGGGGCCCCGCCCGCAACGCCAATCATCGCCTTTGGCGCTCAAGGGTTGGGCAACCGTGCCGCGGCCGCGAGCTGCAGACCATAGAGCTGAACCCGGCGCAGCGCCTTCAAGTCGGCGTGCGACGCGGCACCGGTGAGGGCGCTCCAGAACGCGGTGCAGTCGCTCCATCTTGCGGACAAATTCTTATCTTCGGTCGCCACCAGCGCCGGCAGCTGATTCACCGTGATGCGGCGAAAGGCGGCGGCCGTGGCGCCACTCATGCCCAGCAGCAGCTGGGCCTTGAGCCCCGCGCTCGAGGCGACGTGCCATGCATAGAACAGCGCCAGGCGCAGGAAGCAGTGGGTATCGTCGTCCGCCGCGGATTCATCCGCGACGCGCCACGCCCCCAAGTTCTGCAATCGCGAGCGCCAGTGTGCATCGTCCTGGAAGCGCACATCGAACAGTGCGTAGGGGCACCCCGCCGCCGCGGCCCGCTGCGCCGCGGACAGCGGCAGCAGTTGCCCGGCCAGGCGCATCGAAGTGCCCACGCCGCCGCCGCTGCCCCAGTCGTCGGTCCGCGCCGCGGCCAAGTCCAAGAATCGGTGATTCAGGTCGCGCAGCGATCCCAGCACTTCGGCCGACCAATGCGATTCCTGCGCCCAACCGCCGGCGATTGCATCCTGCATGACCGTCTCCTTGAGGAATATCTAGATTTACGCGCGGAATCCACTTGGCAATCACGCTAACTTTGTGATTAATTTCTGTCAAATTCTTTTTGACGCCAAACCACACAAATTGCCAAGGGAGGCCGCCATGAGAGTGTCCGATGACCGCTACACGAGGGACCGCCAGCGCCTGGATCTCGCGCTGCGTTTGATTCGCCACGAAGCGCGCACCCATACCATCCGTCAGTGGACGGGCTTGAGCGATGATCGAATCCGCAAGCTGTACCGCAGTTACGTGCTGGATCACGATGCCGCGCCCGTGTTCAGACATCGCGGTAAGTCGCCGCGCCAAGCGGCTTTTTTCTTTAGGAATACCGAGCTCAATTTCCAAGCGGCGCAGCTGGCGAGTCTGTACCTCATGTATGGACTGCTGTGCAGCACGCATGCGGGACTCGAGTCGCGCTATCGCATCGGCGCGCTGGAGTCGGGCGCCCTGCTGTGCCAGGCCTTCGAGGCCTACCTGGATTTGCATGCGCCCGCGAGCATTTCCTTCGAACATGCCTGGTTCCTGCTGCTCGCGCTCGCCCGTCGCGACGAAGTCGGAATTTCACGTTGCGCCGCCTGCGGCGGAGTGCGGCTCAGCGACCTGCTGGCCAGACGCCGCTCCTCATGCGCGAATTGCGAGCCTGCTCTTATTTCAGCGCCGGTGCCCGCGCTTCCCGCCCTTGCCGACCAAGGCTGCGCCGCGCCCTGCTAGAATCGCTTGGATGCAGTTAAGGAATATCTTCGCCGGTCCGTACTTGGACCGCGCGGCGCATTTGCGGCAGGATCCTCAATGGTTTGCGGCCGCCCTCGCCGATACGCGCAGCCGCGCGATACCGGTGTGGAATTCGCGCAACCTCATTGTCGAGGGCGCCGCGCCGCGCGCGGCCTACCTCGAGCTGTCCGGCGTACCGGCCGAGCGGCACAACAGCGAGGACTTGATATTGCTCGGCCGATTCGGCGAGACCAATTTTTTCACCTACGAAATCGAATCCATCGAGCCGCCGGCATTGCTGCCGGAGACTCGCTTCGAAGATCTGCGCCTCATCGCCTCGCTGCTGCCGATCGACGAAGCCGGCTTGCTGGGTTATGCGCGCGCCATCATCTCCTGGCGCCGGCGGCACCGCTTCTGCGGCGTGTGCGGTGCGCGGACCGTCTCCGCCAAGAGCGGACATATGCTCGTGTGCAGCGATCCGAGCTGCCGCAATGAACAATTTCCGCGCATCGATCCGGCCATTATCGTGCTGGTCAGCGATGGCGAGCGCGCCCTGTTGGGCCGCCAGGCGAGCTGGCCGGTCGGCCGCTACTCCACCATCGCCGGCTTCGTCGAGCCGGGAGAATCGCTCGAGGACGCCGTGGCGCGCGAGGTCTTCGAGGAAACGGGCATCGAAGTCGACATGATCGAGTATCACTCCTCCCAGCCGTGGCCTTTCCCGGCTTCGCTGATGCTCGGATTCACCGCCCACGCGGTCACCACGGAGGTGCGGCTGCGGGATGAGGAACTCGAAGATGCGCGCTGGTTTACGCGCGCCGACTTGAGTGCGCATGGCGCGCTGCTGCCGCCGCGGCAATCCATATCGTTCCGCCTGATCGAACACTGGTTCGATACCGGGGGGGATCTGCGCCTGCGCGACATTCAAGGGAGCGCTCCCTGGCCACAATCGCGTTAGACGGAAGTCTCGGCACTTTAAGCTTCGTACTGTGCGCCGCCTTCTCCGCCGGATTCGTCGATGCCATCGTGGGCGGCGGCGGTTTGATTCAATTGCCGGCCCTGCTCGCAGCCTATCCGACGGCGTCGCCGCCGGTGCTCCTCGGCACGAACAAGCTCGGCAGCATCTGCGGCACCAGCAGCGCGGTTCTGCGCTACATGCGCGTGGTGCGCGTTCCCTGGCGCCTGCTCCTGCCCGCCGCCGCCGTCGCCTGTCTCGCCTCGCTCGCGGGAGCCAGCTTGGTGAGCGCGGTGTCGCCGGCGCTGTTTCGCCCCTTGGTTCCCGTCATGTTGACGGCCGTGCTGCTCTACGTGCTGCGGCAAAAAGATCTGGGCGCACGCCATGCGCCCATCGCATTCTCGCGCCGCCGAGGGCTTCTGGCACTCGCCATCATCGGCGGCATCGGCCTGTATGACGGATTCTTCGGACCCGGCACCGGCAGCTTCTTGATGCTGCTGTTCATCCGCCTGTATGGATTCGATTTTCTACACGCCTCGGCCGGCGCCCGGACCATCAATGTGGCCACGAACTTGGGTGCGCTGCTGTTTTTCGGGCTTCACGCCGAGGTCAATTGGGGGCTGGGGCTGGCCCTGGGTGTGTGCAACGCAGCAGGCAGTGTGCTGGGCGCTCACACCGCCGTCAGGCACGGCAGCAAATTCGTCCGCCTGGTCTTCATCGCCATCGTTCTCGCCTTGATCATCAAGACCGGCGCCGATGCGTGGAGCCGCTAGCCCCGCTCCCAGTGTCCGGGCTTCATGCGCCAGCCATCGCCCTGCCGCACCCATTGATAAGCCACCCAATGGCGGCCGGGACGGGGCGCTTCCCAATGACCCGCAACCCATTCATGCCGGTTGCCGACCCAGTTCCAATAACCGCCCAGCCACACATAGCCGGGGTGAGGGGCCTCGCCGGCAACCTCCACACGCGGCGCCGGCGGCGCCACCATCACCACCCCGTCGGCATAGTGGCGCTGATCGGGAGCGATCACGCACGCCGCCAGGGTTGCCGACAGCACCACGCCGGATGCCAGGATCGCGCACAACCTCTTACGCTGATTCATGAGGGCAAAGAATAGCCCCCGCGCCGCGAGATCACCAGCCGCTAGCGACCACCCGCGGAGAAGTCGCCGCCTGTGCGGGTCTTGTCGCCGCGGCGCCTTAACTGGGGTTCGTGGGGCGCGGCCCCCAGGCTGAGCATCGGCCGCGTCGATCGTGTCTTCAGACGATACATGGCCTGGTCCGCGCGATGCAGCAGCACGTCGGCGCTCGCGCCGTCGGCCGGATACATCGACGCGCCGATGGCGCAGCTCAAATGCTGTTCATTGGCGTCGATCCAATAGGGCAGCGCCACCCGCTCGCGAATCGCCTCCGCAACGTCGCTCAAGGCCGCCGCGTCCGGGACGTCCGGCAAGACCACCACGAACTCGTCGCCCCCATAGCGGCAAACGATGTCGGCGCTGCGTACTCTGGCGGAAATACGCGCAGCCGCGGTGACCAGAATTTTGTCGCCGGCCCCATGGCCATACTCGTCATTGATGCCTTTGAAGCCGTTCAGATCGATGAACAGCAGACCGACGGACCGCCTTTGCGCCGCGGCCGCGGCGATGGCCGCATCCAATAGCTCCAGCATGCGCCGGCGGTTGTACAGGCCCGTGAGATCGTCCCGAGCGGCGAGCCGCCGGGCCTGCGCTTCGCGCTCCTGGAGCGCCGCCAATTCACGCACCAGGCGCGCATTCGTGGCGCGGAGCGAGTCGATTTCGCGCCGCTCGTCACTGAGATTGAGCGGCACGCTGTGCACGGGCGGGGCTCCCGCGGGCATTTCCTTGCCATTTAAAAGCATTTTGCTTCGACCGTATGCCATAGTTCGATTCCTGTGATTTGGGCCGATTCTCGCGAACCAACCCGGCGCCCGGCTGTCGTCGCCGGACGCCCTTTTACGTAAGATTCGACTGACCGATTTTGGTTCGCGCCATCGATCGGGGGAGCTTGAGGTAAATGCCGTACACCGCGGATCCTCGGGTGCTGTTCGCCGCTGAACGCACCCTGCTGGCCTGGCAACGCAGTGCGATTGCCTTGATGGGCTTCGGCTTCGTGGTCGAACGCTTCGGGCTATTCTTGCAAATGGTGGCTCACCAGCCGCTCGCGGCATCGCAACGCAGCTTTTCACTGGGCGCCGGCGTCCTGCTCTTGATCCTCGGAGCCGCGGTGGCCCTGATTTCGGCGCGGCAATTTCGCCAGGTCGCCAAGGACTTGGACCCGGCGGTGGTGCCGCCGGGCTATTGGACCCAGGTGGGGGTGGTGCTCAATGTCGTCCTCGCCGTCATCGCCGTGGCGTTCGCCTGGCATTTCCTCTGGCAGCAGCCGTAGAACCCCCATCGCTTGAGGCACCGCCGCCGCCCGTGACCTGATCGGCGGTTTCACGGCCACCCCAGGTTCAAACTGCGGTCGAATTCTCGTCTCGGGCCCGGTCAACCGTTGAGGGTGTTCTGCCGTTACAGGTGCATGATGCAAACCGAAATAGCCGTACTGCGTTTTGGTTTAGGCGCCCGGCCGGGAGAACTGGCCGCGGCCGCCGGCGACCCGCGCGCATGGCTCATGGCGCAGGTCCGAGCAGCGGTGCCGCTCGCCGGTAATACCCCGCTCGCCCCTTCGGATCAGATTTTCATCGAGCTGCTCGCCGCACGCGATGAACGCGAGCAGATGAAGGCGGGCGTCGCCGCGGGCGCAGCCGGAGAGGCGGCCGCGGCGCCGGTGTTTAACCCCGTGCGCGAGGCTTACCTACCCCATTACCGCGCGCAGGTGCTGGCACGCGCCCAAAGTGCCGCTCTCACCGCGCGGCCGTTTGCAGAACGCCTGGTTCACTTTTGGTCCAATCACTTTGCGGTGTCGGCGGATAAGGGCGCGGTGTTCGGCGTCGCCGGCACGCTCGAGAACGAGGCGATCCGCCCGCACGTCAACGGCCGTTTCATCGACCTACTGATGGCGGTGGAGCAGCACCCGGCGATGATCGCCTTCCTGGACAACCAGTATTCGGTGGGCAAGGACTCCGAACTCGCGTCGCTGGCCGCGCGGCGCGGCGCCCGGGCACGGGCGGCGCTCCCGGATAAACCGGCGCGCGAGTTCGGCATCAACGAAAACTTGGCGCGCGAGATTCTCGAGCTGCATACCCTGGGCGTGAACGGCGGCTACAGCCAAAGCGACGTCACGAGCTTCGCGCAAATCATCACGGGGTGGTCGATCGGCGGCGGTAAGGGCCGGCTCGCCGGCGGGACTCCGGGCCGCTTCTGTTTTCGCGAGAACCTGCACGAGCCGGGGGCAAAATCCTTCCTCGGCAAGACCTACCATGAAGACGGGCTGCGGCAGGGTGAGGCCGTGCTCGAGGATCTGGCGGGGCATCCGGCCACGGCGCGCTTCATCGCCACCAAGCTGGTGCGCCATTTCGTCGCCGACGATGCGCCGCCGGCCGCGGTGGAACGGCTGGCGCGCGCCTTTCACAAGAGCGGCGGCGACCTGCCGACCGTGTATGCGGCATTGATCGCCTCGCCCGAAGCGTGGGATGCCGATGCGCGCAAGTTCAAGACGCCGGAGGACTTCGTGTTCTCGACTTTCAGGGCGCTCGACATGTCGCCGCGCCAGCCGGAAGAAGTGCTGCGCAGCTTCGAGCTGTTGGGGCAGCGCCAGTTCACGCCGGGATCGCCCGCCGGCTGGCCCGACACGTCGAAGAGCTGGGACGGCTCGGATGCCCTCATGCACCGCGTGCTGTGGGCGTCGCGGGTCGCCGGCCGGTATACGCTCGCCACCGATCCCGTGGACCTCGCCTCATCGAGCTTGGGAGGCTACGCGCGCCCCGAGACCGTGACGGCGTTGCGCCGCGCTGCATCCTCCTCTCAAGCCGTGGCGCTCTTGTTGATGAGCCCCGAATTTCAACGGAGATAGCCATGCGCCGCTCTCACTCTGCATTGACCCGGCGCCGCTTTCTCACGGGCTCCGGCGCATTGGCGGTGAGCGCCGCCCTGCCCAATGTCCTGTTTGCCCGCACCGGCGGTTCTGCACGCCTGGTGGTCGTGATCTTGCGCGGCGCCTTGGATGGTCTCGCCGCCGTGCCGCCCTACGCCGACCCCAACTATGCATCGCTGCATCGTGAGCTCGCGATATCGGCCCCGGGCGCCGCGGATGGCGCGCTGGCGCTCGACCACACCTTCGGCCTGCACCCCTCGCTCGCCTTCCTGCACGAGCGCTACTCGGCGGGTGAGCTCGTGGTCTTCCATGCCGTCGCCTCGCCCTATCGCGACCGCTCCCATTTCGACGGGCAGAATGTGCTCGAGAACGGGCTGGCCAAGCCCATCGGCACCGCCGACGGTTGGCTCAATCGGGCGCTCGCCGCCTTACAGCGCGGCGGCGGACGTTCAGGCGAGCGCGCCGTTGCCATCAGCCAGAATGTGCCGCTGATCTTGCGCGGCGATGCGCCTGTGATATCCAAATCGCCGCAGATGACTCCGGACATCGACGAAGAACTGCTGTCGCGATTGGCCGACCTGTACTCCAAGGACGATTGGTTTTCGGCGCGTCTGAGCGAGGCGGTGCAAACCGAGAAACTCGCCGACGAGGGCGCCAACCCCGCGGGTCAAGCCGCGGCGCCCAAGCCCGCGGCGCCGGACCGGGTCGGCGGCGTGGCGCGCATGGCGGCGACGCTGATGCGCAGCGAGGGCGGGCCCGAAGTGGCGGTCATCGAGGCCAGCGGCTGGGACACGCATGCCAACCAGGGCGGCGCCACCGGAGCGCTGGCACAGCGCCTCGCGGGACTCGACAAGGCACTGCGCGCGCTCAAGGAGGAGTTGGGATCCTTGTGGCCGCAAACCGCGGTGCTGGTGGTCACCGAGTTCGGCCGCACCGCCGCCATGAACGGCACGCGAGGCACGGATCACGGGACCGGCAGCTGCGCCTTTCTCGCGGGCGGAGCCGTGCGCGGCGGCCGCGTGCTCGCCGACTGGCCGGGACTCGCGCGCACGGCGCTGCTCGACAACCGCGACCTGCGGCCGACCCTCGATTTACGCAGCGTATTCAAGGCCGTGCTCAACGAGCATATGCGCGTCGACGCACGCGCCCTGGCCACCCGAGTATTCCCGGACAGTAACGGCGCGCGCCCTCTTCAAGGGCTGATACGCGCCTAGTGCTACTGCCGGTGAATTCCTAAAACGCCAGCGGTTCGGTGCTGGGAGGCGTCGATGCCGGTGTCTCCGCGGCCGGCATCGCAGGCGGTGCCGCCATCGGAGCCGGTGCCGCCGGAGGGGCGGGTCG
>DATFZF010000133.1:0-30729 GCA_035314705.1 Steroidobacteraceae bacterium
TGCACATGACCATTCAAACCGCCGTGCTGATCGAAACCTTAAACGCGCTGGGGGCCTCCGTGCGCTGGGCCTCCTGCAACATCTACTCGACTCAAGATCATGCGGCGGCGGCGATTGCCGCCGGCGGCACGCCGGTGTTCGCGGTGAAGGGCGAATCCTTAACCGACTACTGGGATTACACGCATCGAATTTTCGAGTGGCCCGACGGCGGCCACTCCAACATGATTTTGGACGACGGCGGCGATGCCACCCTGCTGCTGCACTTGGGCGCCCGGGCGGAGAAGGACGCTACGTTGATTGCGCGGCCCGGGAATGAGGAAGAGGAGAGCCTGTTCGCCGCCATCAAGGCCAAGCTGCAGATTGATCCGAAGTGGTATTCGACCAGGCTCGCCAAGATCAAGGGCGTGACCGAGGAGACCACCACGGGCGTCAAGCGCCTGTACCAGATGGCCAAGGAGGGCGCTCTCGCCTTTCCGGCGTTCAACGTGAACGATTCGGTGACCAAGTCGAAATTCGACAATCTGTACGGCTGCCGCGAATCCTTGGTGGACGCCATCAAGCGCGCCACCGATGTGATGATCGCGGGCAAGGTCGCGCTGGTGTGCGGCTACGGCGATGTGGGCAAGGGCTCGGCGCAGGCGCTGCGCGCGCTGTCGGCGCAGGTGTGGGTGACGGAGATCGACCCGATCTGCGCGCTGCAGGCGGCGATGGAAGGCTATCGCGTGGTCACCATGGACTATGCGGCGGACAAGGCCGACATCTTCGTCTCGGCCACCGGCAATTTTCACGTCATCACCCACGATCACATGAAGCGCATGAAGGATCAGGCCATCGTGTGCAACATCGGGCATTTCGACAATGAAATCGAAGTGGCCGCGCTGCGCGCCTACGCCTGGGACAACATCAAGCCGCAGGTCGATCATGTGATTTTCCCCGACGGCAAGCGGATCATTCTGCTGGCCGAAGGGCGTCTCGTGAACTTGGGCTGCGGCACGGGACATCCGTCCTATGTCATGAGCTCGTCGTTCGCGAATCAGGTGCTGGCGCAGATCGAACTGTTCGGCAATACCAAGAAATATCCCATCGGCGTGTACGTGCTGCCCAAGCATCTCGACGAGAAAGTGGCGCGCTTGCAGCTCTCCAAGCTGGGCGCGCAGCTGACCGAATTGACGGACACCCAGGCGCGCTACATCGGAGTCGAGAAACAAGGTCCGTACAAGGCCGAACAGTACCGCTACTAGGGGCTGATATGAGTTCAAAAGTCTATCCGGACGCCGCCAGTGCTCTGCGCGGCGTCGTGAAGGAGGGGATGACCCTCATGTGCGGCGGTTTCGGTGCCTGCGGCATTCCGGAAAATCTGATCGACGCCCTGCATGCGTCGGGAATCGGCAATCTCACCGTCGTGTCCAACAATGCGGGACTCGACGGGGTCGGCCTGGGGTTGCTGCTGCAAACCCGCCAGATCCGCAAGATGATTTCCTCCTACGTGGGCGAGAACAAGGAATTCGAGCGGCAGTACCTGGCAGGCGAGCTGGAGCTCGAGTTCAATCCCCAGGGCACTTTGGCGGAACGCATCCGCGCCGGCGGCGCGGGGATCTACGGCTTCTACACCAAGGTGGGTGCCGGCACGCTGGTCGCCCAGGGCAAGGACACGCGCACCGTGGATGGCGAGACCTATGTGCTGGAAACGGGACTGGTTGCCGACGTGTCGCTGGTCAAGGCCTGGAAGGGCGATGCCGAGGGCAATCTCGTTTACCGCAAGACCGCGCGCAATTTCAATCCCAACATGGCCACCGCGGCGCACGTCACGGTGGCCGAGGTCGAGGAGCTGGTCGAGACGGGGAGCCTCGATCCGGATTGCATTCACACGCCCGGCATCTTCGTCCAGCGCATCATTCAGGGCGCGAGCTACACCAAGTTGATCGAGAAGCGCACGGTGCGCAAGCGCGGGGAGAAATCCAATGCCATGGTCGCGTGAGGATTTGGCCGCGCGCGCGGCGCGCGAACTCAAGGACGGCTTTTACGTGAATCTCGGCATCGGTATTCCGACCCTGGTGGCCAACTACATCCCGCCCGGCATGAAGGTGGTGCTGCAGTCCGAAAACGGCATGCTCGGCACGGGACCCTTTCCCTTCGAAGGCGAAGAGGACGCCGATCTGATCAATGCCGGCAAGCAGACGGTCACGGCGCTGCCCATGACCTCGTATTTTTCCTCCGCCGACAGTTTCGGGATGATTCGCGGCGGCCACATCGATCTGGCCATTCTCGGCGCCATGGAAGTCGCGGAAAACGGCGATCTGGCCAATTGGATGATTCCGGGCAAGATGGTCAAGGGCATGGGCGGCGCCATGGATTTGGTCGCCGGCGTCAAGCGCGTGGTGGTGGTCATGGATCACACCTCGAAGGAGGGCGATCCGAAGTTCAAGACCCGCTGCGAGCTGCCGTTAACCGGCACCAATGTGGTCGACATGGTAATCACCGATCTGGCGGTCTTCTCGCGGCCCACCCGCAAGGATTCTTTCGAACTGATCGAGCTCGCACCCGGCGTCACGTCCGAAGAAGTTCGCCGCAAGACGCCGGCCAAATATCTGGCGCCGGTCTGAGTATTCCGCGCTAGATGTCCAAGCTCGACTATTTGCAGCGGCTCGAAGCCGAGAGCATTCACATTTTTCGCGAAGTGATCGCGGAGTGCGAAAAGCCGGTCATGCTGTATTCGGTGGGCAAGGACAGTTCGGTGATGCTGCACATCGCGCGCAAGGCGTTTGCGCCCGCGAAGCCGCCGTTTCCGCTGCTGCAGATCGCATCGGGGTGGGATTTTCGCGAAATGATCGCATTCCGCGACGCCGTCGCCAAGAAATACCAGTGGGAACTGCTGGTGCACACCAACGAGGAGGGGGTACGCGCCGGCGTCAAGCCGTGGACCCACGGCGCCGCGTATTCGGACATCATGCTCACGCAGGCGCTGCGCCAGGCGCTGGACAAGCACGGCTTCGATGCGGCATTCGGCGGCGGCCGCCGTGACGAAGAGAAGAGCCGCGCCAAGGAGCGCGTATTCTCGTTTCGCTCCGCGCAGCATCGCTGGGACCCGAAGAATCAGCGCCCCGAGCTGTGGTCGCTGTACAACGCGCGCAAGAATCGCGGCGAGAGCATCCGGGTGTTTCCCTTGTCCAATTGGACGGAGCTGGATGTGTGGCAGTACATCCACTTGCAGAAGATTCCCATCGTCCCCTTGTACCTCGCGAAGCCGCGGCCGGTGGTCAAGCGCGACGGCCGGTTGATCATGGTCGATGACGACCGGTTACCGTTGGGCGCGGGCGATCGCGTACAGACCCTGTCGGTGCGCTTCCGCACTCTCGGCTGCTACCCGCTGACGGGCGCCACGCTGAGCACCGCCGCCGACATCCCCGCGGTGATTCGTGAAATGCTCTCCACGAAGTATTCCGAGCGCGAAGGACGCGGCGTCGACAAGGATGGCTCGGCGTCGATGGAGAAGAAGAAGCAGGAGGGGTACTTTTGACGGCCACGGGTGCGCGCGGTGCGGGTGCGGGCGGTGCGGGTGCGGGCAGTGCGGGTGCGGGCGCGCGCGGCGACGCGAGCGACATCGAAGAATACATCGAGCGCAATCAGCGCAAGGATTTACTGCGCTTTCTGACCTGCGGCTCGGTGGATGACGGCAAATCCTCGCTGATCGGGCGTCTCCTGTTCGAGGCGAAAATGATCTTCGACGATCAATTCGCGACCCTCAAGGAAGATTCCATGAAGGTCGGCACTCTCGGCGGCGCCGTCGATTTCGCGCTGCTGGTGGATGGATTGTCCGCCGAGCGGGAGCAGGGGATCACCATCGATGTGGCCTACCGATTCTTCAAGACCGAGAAGCGCAAATTCATCGTCGCCGACACGCCCGGCCATGAGCAGTACACGCGCAACATGGTCACCGGCGCGTCGACCGCGGACCTCGCCGTCATATTGATCGATGCGCGCAAGGGTGTGCTCACGCAGACGCGGCGGCACAGCTACGTGGCGGCGCTGCTCGGAATTCGCCACATCGTCGTGGCCGTCAACAAGATGGATCTGGTCGACTATTCACGCGAAGTGTTCAATAAAATCGAGCTCGAGTACCGTGAGTTCGCCCGGCACATCAAGCTCGAGGCCATCACCTGCATTCCCGTGTCCGCCGTCGTCGGCGACAATGTCACCATGCGCAGCAGCGCCACGCCCTGGTACCGGGGTCCGTCGCTGCTCGAGCATCTCGAATCCGTCGCGGTGCCCGACCCGGCCGAAGGCGCGGCGTTTCGCATGCCGGTGCAATGGGTCAACCGCCCCAACCCGGAATTTCGCGGCTTTGCCGGCATGATTGCGAGCGGCGTGGTGCATCCCGGGGATGCGGTACGGGTGCTGCCGTCGGGCCGCACCAGCACCGTGGCGCGGGTGTTCACGGGCGAGGGCGAATCCCGCGAAGGTGTCGCCGGCCAGTCCGTGACTCTGACGCTCAACGACGAGGTCGATGTCAGCCGCGGCGATGTGCTGTGCGCGGCCAAGGCGCCGCTCATGGTCGCCAATCAGTTCGAGGCCACCATCATCTGGATGCACGATGAGCCGCTGCTGCAGGGCCGCGCCTATCTGCTCAAAATCGGCACCCAGACCGTGACCGCGACCGTGGCGCCGATCAAGTATCGCGTCAACGTGAATACCATGGAGCACCTGGCGGCGAAGCGACTCGATCTCAACGACATCGGGGTCTGCGGACTCGAGCTGTCGAGCGCCATCCCCTTCGAGGCCTACCGCGACAGCCGGGTCCTCGGGGGCTTCATTTTGATCGACCGGCTCACCAACAATACCGTCGGCGCGGGTCTGCTGCATTTCGCGCTGCGCCGATCACAGAACGTGCACTGGCAGGCCTTGGACGTGAACAAGCGCTCGCGCGCGCTGCTGAGCCACCAGAAGCCCTGCATTCTCTGGTTCACCGGCCTGTCGGGGGCGGGCAAGTCGACCATCGCCAATCTGGTCGAGAAGCAGCTGCACGCGCAAGGACGGCAGACCTACCTGCTGGACGGCGACAACGTGCGTCACGGGCTCAACAAGGACTTGGGCTTCGCGGATCAGGATCGAGTCGAGAACATCCGCCGTGTGGCCGAGGTGGCCCGCCTGATGGTCGATGCCGGACTCATCGTCATGGTGTCCTTCATTTCACCGTTTCGCTCCGAGCGGCGCATGGCCCGCGCCCTGGTCGAAAAAGGTGAGTTCATCGAGATATTCGTCGATACGCCCTTGAAGGAGGCGGAGGCGCGCGACGCGAAAGGGCTCTACAAGAAGGCGCGCAGCGGCCAATTGAAAAATTTCACCGGCATCGACTCGCCCTATGAAGCGCCGGAAAAGCCGGAAATCCGCTTGGATACGACCAAGCTTACGGCGGAGGCGGCGGCCTCGCGCATCGTTGCGCATTTGCGCGCGGCCGGCATCATCGACGTGGGATCGGACCTGGGAATCTAGGAGAGGCCCTTTAGACCGCGGCCCGCAGCGTGGCGCGGCGCTGCTGTTCGTCGCGCACGTCGGTATCGGTGAGGCCGGTATTCGCCGCGATGATCTCGATCAAACGGTGCGCGGGATCGCGCGGCAACGTCACCTCGTGGATGCGTTCCCAGATTCGAATCCGTTCCTCGGCGGTTTTGAGCCGCGAGCATTGTTCCGCCAAGTCCGTGCGGCGGCGCTCCGCGGCCTCGGCTTGCTGATGTACCAGGCGCGCCCGGAAGTCCATCATCGGATCTTCGCTGGACGGCACCGAGGGACGCCCCAAAGCGGGGCCTGGCTTGTATTGGTTCACTCGAGTCTCCTGACAGCGTAGCCCACCACGTTAACACTCTCTCGGCGGCGGCGAGGCAGTTTCGTAGCCAGGGCCCTTTACCTTACGCCGTATCGCTACAATCCCTTAAGTGAATCAGCAGGTTTCTAAGTGAATCAGCAGGTTTCGAATCCAGGGTTGCCCGTTTCTCGATTTCAGTTCGGCCTGGGGGCCCGCCTGGCGATCCTGTGCGCGGCGTTTCTCGCCGAAAAGATTTTTCTCAACCGATTTGCGGATTTCGAACGTGCCCAGAGCGCTCAGGGCCTGGGCGTCGCCTTGCGGATCGCCCAGCATTTAGGCTTCCGGTTCCTGGTCGCCTTCGCCATCTCGCTCGCGCTGTTCGCCTTCATTCGCGGCGGCCCCAATCTGGCGGCAGCGGCAGCGGCCGTGCGCCAAGAGCGGGTGCGCCCTGGTTGGATCGTGAGCCATTTGCTGCTGGTCGCCCTGCTGGCGCCATTGACCTATCTGCTGTATCGGCATACGGCCACTGACCTGACCTTGGCAGCCGTGGTGGCGCTTTGGGTCATGGTCGCTGCCGCCGCGTCCGTCGTGGCGCTCTTGGGCCTGGCCCGATGGCCCGTTTGGCTGAGTTGCGCGCGCGCCCTGGGTCCATCCTGGTGGTTCGCCGCCATGGCGGCGCTGCTCGGCACCGCTGCGACGCAAATGACCCAAGGGCTCTGGACCCCGGCCGCAGGGCTCACCTTCGGTTTGGTCCGGCGGCTGCTCGGCCCATTCATACCGACCTTGACTGCCGACCCGGTCACCATGACTCTCGGTACGGATCGCTTTGCCGTGCAGATCGCCGATGTCTGTTCGGGCCTCGAGGGCATGGGTCTCATGCTGGCCTTTTCGGCCGCTTGGTTGATCTACTATCGGCGCGAATATATATTCCCGCGCGCCCTGTGGTTGGTGGTGGGGGGCGTGGCGGCAAGTTTTGTATTCAACGTGCTCCGAATCGCCGCATTGTTCTGCATGGGCAATGCCGGCTTTCCCGAGACGGCTGTCTACGGGTTTCATTCCCAGGCCGGCTGGATCGCATTCAATATCCTGGCCTGTGGTTGGGTTCTGCTCAGCCGCCGGAGCCGCTGGTTGAATCGCACCGCGGCCAGTGCCCCGACGGCGGAAACGGACAATCCAACGGCTGTGTATCTCATGCCGCTGCTGGCCATTCTTGCGGCGGGCGCCGTCTCCCACATGCTGTCGGGGCATTTTGAGTTCCTGTATCCGCTGCGCCTGATCGCAGGCTTGAGCGCGCTCGTCTATTTTCGGCGGCGCTTCAAGGCCCTCGACTGGCATTGGAGTTGGCGGGCGCCCACCCTGGGGGCGGGCATTTTTCTGGTTTGGGTGCTGGCCGCACACTTTCTGATCCCCGCGGCGGGCATACCCGATGCGCTCGCGGCACTGCCTCCCGCGGCGCGCGGTTTATGGATTGCGAGCCGATTCGCGGCGTCCATCCTGACCGTGCCCATCGCCGAGGAACTGGCCTATCGCGGCTATCTCATGCGCCGCCTCGGCAGCGCGGACTTCGAATCGGTGCCCTTCGCCTCGGTTCGCTGGCCCGCCTTAGGTCTGACCGCGGTCGTCTTCGGTCTGGCGCACGGCGCACTATGGCTGCCCGGCCTGGCCGCGGGCTGGGCCTTCGGGCTAATCGTGGTGCGCAGCGGCAGGCTCGGCGAGGCCGTGGTTGCCCATGCCACGGCCAATGCATTGATTGGCGTCGCCGTCCTCGCCGGCGGCCAATGGCAGTTGTGGTAGGCGAGGCCCCGATAGGCCGATGTAACATAATATTTACAAAGTGTTAATGCGGTAACCGTTTCGCAACATCACGTTGTTGATGTGCGAACGGTTCGCTACTATCCGCCTGCCCTGCCATTTTTCGCGTGAGGAGCTTTACCAGTGGTTACCAGAATTACCTTGGCCGTCTTGATGTTGACCATAGCAGGCGCGGCTTCGGCCAGGGACAGGAACGAGTGCAGGTGGTGGGCCGAGTGCGGACCGCATCCGGTCACGGCCCCGGAGATCGATCCCGCGTCGGCCATGTCCGCCCTGACGATGTTGGCCGGCGGTCTGGCCGTGCTGCGGGGACGCCGCCGCCGAACGTCTTAAGGGTTGAGGCCACGGCCTAGGTTCTCCCGCCGCCTGGAAAGCAGGCGGACGCTGGTGTGCGCCACCCTACATGCTAGGATCCCTCCGATTCATGGCATTGTCCTGCATACTGGATGACTACGATTTGGAAGGATTCCTCCGGGTCGCCGCGGCGTTCGGCGGCGACCGGTTTGCCTACGTGGTCACGCCGAATGTCGACCACCTGATCCGCTTCCATGACGACCCGGCGTTTCGCGCATCGTATGCGGACGCGGCCAATGTCCTGCTCGACAGCCGATTTCTGTCCCATGTTCTGCGCGTCTCCAAGGGAATCCGCGTTCGCGTCTGCACCGGCAGCGATTTGACCGCGCAGCTGTTCCGCCGGGTCATTGTGCCCGATGATCGGGTGGTGCTGATCGGCTGCAGCGACGAGCAGGCACGCGCGCTCGCCGATCAATATGGATTATCGGCGCTCAGTCACTACAATCCTCCGATGGGCTTCATTCGCGATCCGCAGGCAGTCGAGGCCTGTTTGCGTTTCGCCGAAAGCTGCAGTCCGTTCCGATTTTGCTTCATTGCCGTCGGAGCCCCGCAGCAGGAACTGTTGGCTCAATCTTTGAAGAAGCGCGGGATGGCTCGAGGACTGGCGCTGTGCATCGGCGCTTCCGTGAATTTCATGACGGGCAAGGAGCGGCGGGCGCCGCGATGGATGCAGCGGATTGGATTCGAATGGATGTATCGTCTCGCACTCGATCCCGGCCGGCTCGCCAAGCGCTATCTCATCCGTGGACCGCGCATTTTCTCGTTACTGCGGCAAATCGACATCGTCGTGCGTTCTGCACCGCACCGAGCGGCCGGCGGTTGAAGCGTATACTGCTGCAGAAATCCTTTGCTCGGGAGAGATACAGTTGGGATGCTCAAATGACCGCAGGTAACAGCCGTGGCCGTCCGCTATGGCTGCCGGCCCTGCTCAGCGTATTCGCCTCGGGGACGGCATTCGCCGGGTCCGCCTTTCTGCCGTATGCGAGCGAGCAGTACGAACACAACAATAACGTCTTCGCGCTGGAGAATTCGTCGCAGGCGGTCGCGGCCAGCGGCGACCCGACGCTGGGTGATTCGGACCTCCGGACCGTGGGCGGCTTCGAAGAGGACTATTTATGGGACCGGCAGCGGCTGTTCGGGATCGTCGAAGGCCGCTACATCAAGTACGACCATTTCGGCTACTTGAGTCACTCCGAATACCTGGCGAAACTGGACCTCGACTGGAAATTGTTCAGTTTTCTGGACGGCACCCTTCTGGGGAGCCAGGAACGGGTGATGGCGCCGTTCGCCAATCGCGATACGCAAACCGCATTGGCCATCGATACCGACCGGCATGCGATCGGCAAGTTCAATGTGCGCATCGCACCTGAGTGGCGGCTGGAAACCAGCGTCGACTATCATGATCTCGACTCACCGATTCAGGGATTTCCAAATTACGGACTGACCGAGACCACCGAGCACGCCGCGGTCAAGTATCTCGGCTTTTCATCCTTCACCTACGGATTTTCCGCCGATTACGTCGACGGCCGCTATCGGAACTCACCGGTGGTGGGCACCTACACGCAAACCAATCTCAACTTGACGATGACCTACGCGGCCACCGGACTCTCGTCCTTCAATGGGGCGGTTGGTCATACGCAGCGCGATCAAGGCCAGAATCAAGGAAATCTTTCCGAAGTGACCGGCGAGTTGGGCTACATGAGGCAACTCAGCGGCAAAACCTCGATTCATTTGGACTGTACGAGGGCGGTCAACAACTATATCGGGGCCGGCGGCTCGGAGCTCGACTCCGCCGTCAACCTCACGATCAATTATCAGCCGACGTTCAAGACCGGAATGAGCATCGGAGTGCAGCGGATGTGGTCGAATTTCCTGGCGCAAACCGTTCCCGGAACGGATGTGCTCGGCCGCAAGGACAACACCGTGGCGGCGAGCTTCAAGATGAACTATCAAGCGCTGCGCTGGCTGTTGATACAACCCTATGCCAACTACCAGCGCAGAAATTCGAACGACGACATTTTCAGCTATTCCGGGACCATCGTCGGCATTCAAATACTCGCGAAGAAGCCTGCTCCGCCCGCGCGTTAGGATGTGCCGGGGGTCGCAGCCTCCCGAGTCAACCGGGTCTTGAGATGCTCGGCCATGCGCAGCGACAGCGCGACCAGCGTGAGGGTGGGATTTGCCTGGCTCGACGTCGGGAAAGTCGCGGCGCTGCTCACGAATAGATTGTCGATGCCGTGCACGCGGCAGTCGGCATCGACCACGCTCGAATTCGGATCGCTGCCCATGCGCGCGGTGCCGATGTGGTGACCTCCGTACGCTCCGTAGCGCGTCATTTCGAATTCGACGGTCGCCGGATCATAGTCGAAGCTGCCGACCCCCGACCGCTCAAAATCCCCGCGCAGCAGTTGCAGCGAGCGCCGGACGGTATCGACGTCGCCCTCCGTGTAGCGCCAGTCGACCTCGAGCCGCGGCATGCCGAGCGCGTCGGCGGCGGTGCCCAGGCCGACACGGCTCGAGAAATTGGGCTTCTGTTCCGCGTGAAAGTCGAGGCTGTACAAATTCGCCTTCGACTTGATGATGATCGAAGGAAACTTGCGCTCCGCCAATTTGCGGTCGCGGAGCATGTGCCAGCCAAACGCGGCCAAATCCCAGGGTCCCGTGGCTACATTGCGCACATGCCGCGCCCACGCAGACCAAGTCTGGCGCTCCTCGCCGTGCAGGCGCTTCCCGTACTCGTAGGAAATAAACGCCCGCCCTAGATACAGCGCCGAGAGAACCGCATTGCGGTGGGCCGGATCGGTAATACGGGGATGGTGCAGCCGCGCGACGAAGTTGCCGAGCCCTTGGGCGCGCTGCACTTGCGGCTTGAGCGCGAATCGGCGGCGGCAATAAATCCCTTCGTGCGACAACTGGTAGCCGTGGTGCACGGCGTCGAGGGGCCGGGAGATCTTGATCGATCCTATCGTTCCCGCCAGGTGGCACATGTAGTAGCGGCCGACCAAATCGTGCTCGTTGCCGATCCCCCGGGACTGTACATCGCGGCTCGCCAACAGCAGGCGCGCAACCTCGAGGCCCCCCGTCGCGAGCACGAAGTGCGTGGCGCGCGCGTGAAGGCGCTTGCCGGTCAGCGTTTGAATCTCGAGCGAGTCGACGTGCTGGCCGCCGGCGCGAAGCCGGACGGCCGTGACATTTGCGTGCAGCAGAACGGTCACGTTCTTTGCGGCTCTCAGCTTATGTCCGTAGCGGGCCCCGAAGTCGGTCGGGCAACTGAATCGTTCCAGCGTGTCGGAAGTGAAATTATCGCCCTCGAAGCCCTCGATGATCGGCCTCTCGCGGCCGCGCAAGGCCTGCCCTGCGGTGTAGACGAATTCACCGGCCTCGCACAGACGATTGGCGCGTTCGTAATATGAGCGCAGAGAATCGAAGTCGATCGGCCAGCCGCTGTGCGGCATGTGGCTGCGCGCCTCGAAGTCGATGGCGTCAAAGGGCATGCAGCGGCCGCCCCAAATCGTGGTGGTCCCGCCGAAGCGGCGCTCGCGATAGCGATGCGGCGGGCTGTGCAGTTTTTCGTCCGCCACGGTGCCTTCATAGAGTGCCTGCGCATCCGGCTCCGCGCCCAGACCGCCTGACTCCAGCACCAGTACGTCGAGCTTGGTGTCGACGAACTGCAAGGCCATTGCAATGCCCGCGGCGCCCGCGCCCACGATGCATATATCGGCGGACAACAGCGGGTTGTCGAGCGCATCTCGGGCGTCGATGATCATGATAAAACTCGTTTCGCGGCTATGGGCGCCGACTCGGCGGGGGCTTGCGCTTCACCAGTAGCAACCTTGTTCCACCTTGACGACGGTGGGGGGGGCCTCGTCGCCGCTTGGCCGCACCCAGGCGGGAGTCCGCAGGCCGGCGAGCAGGCGGTCAGGGTCCCAGCGCTTGCCATAGACGCCGAAAAAGATCTGGGTATGACCGCCGAGATGGAAGCCGATGCGGCCGCTCGCCTTGGCGTGCGCCACCATCGGCACGGAAAGGCCGCCGGCACCGACCATCATAATGTCGTAGGGAGCCTCGTCGCATTCCTTGATGAGGGCGTCGTAGCGCTCGCGCCAGTCGCGGTGCACGGGCGGCACCAGTCCCGGACTCAACGGCATCCTCACCGCGCGCAGCTCGCAGGGCGGCAGGATGCTCTGGTCGCGCCAGATCTGCTCCCGGCGACGGAACTGAGACATCACGCTGTTGGCGAACGGCGTGACCACCAGCACCCGCTTGCCGGCGAGCGCCGCAGACCATGGCCGCGGGTGTCGCCAGGACTCGAACGAACGCAGGCGCACCAGCGGCCGATTCGGGACGCGGTTGATGACTTCGCTTTCGCCCGGATGCCCCCAAGCGGCGAGGATGTTGAGCGTGTCCACGGACTCGAGGAAGAGTTTGCAGAATGCGTCGAGGTGTTTGCGGTCGGCCGGGAACAGGCCCACGTTCTCGAAGAGCTGCTGGCGCAACACGTCAGAGTAATCGTGCCCGCGCAGGTAGCACATCACGGCTTCCAATTCGAGCGACCCGATTTTGCCGATTCCGAGGGGTCCGCCGCCCTCGATGGCCTTTCGTACGATGTCGTTGCCCCGCGATGCATCGTATGTCATCTGCCTGCGGAAGCGCAGCACCCGCAGCTCGTTGATCACGTCCTTGGCCGCCCGGTAACGCGGATTTAGCGCGTTCCAAAGCCTGGGGTGGTTGCGCACTTGCTTGGCGATTCGTCGCCGGACGTTGGCTAGCCACTCCATTGCGTATCCACGACTCAACTTGACCTTGAATGCCGCAACCATATCATCTCGCAGCGCGCGCACAAAGCCGCTCCGCCGGGATCAACCTGTGTTTCGCTTACCATAACGGCCCGGCGATGTGGCGACGTCAATACTTGGCGCCGGCCAGAAACCAATCCGCGGTGATTTTCAGCCCGGCGTCGAGGGTCGTCCATTGCATGCCGAGAGCCTGCTCGGCGCGGGTGACGACCATGCCAATCCGATGGCGACAAAGCTGCAACAGCCACGGCCGGATGGGAGGAGGGGGTGAGATTCGGCGCGCAATACCCAACCGGCCTGCAAGTTCCAGTAGTTTGAGCGGCGGCGCGAAACAATTCTGTTCCATCGCGAGACGCAGGCGCGAGACACGGCGCACCGGCAGGGCGCCCAACTCTTGCGCATAGCGCGAGAAATAATCGTTCCAGCTCGGAACCGACGCTATCCCGAGATTGAATATCCGCCCCTCGATGCCGGGTGTGAACAGCGCGCGCGCCGCCGCTGTCGCGACGTCATCGACATACACCAGATTGCAGAGCCCGTCGCCGGCCGCGCCCAAATCGCCGAGGCGCCGGGCACGCAACAGGCGCGCGATTCGATCGCTCCACCAGGGACTTCGCGGGCCATAGACGATTCCCGGCCTCAGCGTGATCACCGCTTCGTGGTCGGCGGCGAGTTTCTCGGTCAGCAACTTCGCGGCTGAATAGGGGCCCAGGTCGCCCCGGGGCGGAACGGTCTCATCAACCGTACCGTCAATCGATCCATAGGCGGCGAGACTACTCAGATGCACGATCCGAGGAGCGGGGCGGATCTGTGCGGCTGCGGCGAAAAGTGATTTTGCGCTCGAGACGATCGTGTGCGGATCGCCGGCGATGCAATTGACCACGCCCGTAACCCCCGTCAGCGCGCTGCGCATGGCCACTTCGTCCGTGGCGTCGAGGACTTGCGTGCGAATCTTTGCGGCCGGATCGGTGCGCACCGCGGTCCGGCCTGCCGCCGTGACGATGACCGCATCATCTTGGGATAACCGGGCCACCACGCGTCGACCGATGAAGCCGTTAGCGCCCAGCACCAACACGTGCTGGGTCATGCGAACTTGGACTCGAGAAACCAGCGCGCAGTTGACGTGAGCGCCTCGTCAACATCCCTGAAGCGCAGGCCAAGATCGGCCTCGGCGCGCCTCGTATCGAGTCGAATCTCCTGCCCCATCAATCTGATCAGCGATGGCGGGATGGGCGGCGGCAGGCGCGCCGCGTCGAGCTTGCAAACACGGCAGAGAATTTCAGCTATCTTCAACGGCGGCGCAAGCAGCTTGCCCTCGATCCGCAGCCGTCGCCCGGATATTCTTCCGACGGGTACCGCGTTGAGGGCCGTTGCGTACTTGACCAAGAACTCATTCCAGGTTGGTGGTTGCGGAGTCGATAGATTGAATACTCGGCCGTCCACGCCGGGGTTCTCGAGAGCGCGAAGGATGGCCAGAACCACATCGCCAACGTGCACGAGATTGCAGAAGCCGTCGCCCGCGGCGCCGAGGTCGCCCAAGCGGCGCGCCACGAGCAGCCGTGCCATGCGAATGCTCCACTGTTCACTGCCCGGTCCGAATACGCAGCCCGGACGAAATATGACGGCGCGAGGATAGGCTGCGAGTGTCGTTTCCGCGGCCACCTTGGCCGTGGAGTAGGCACCCAGATCGCCGCGCAACGGCGCCGTCTCATCGACGAGACCCACGGCGCTGCCATAGACCGACATCGTGCTCAGATGGATGATCCGTGGGGCCGGAGTCATCCGCTCCGCCGCCGCGCATAGCGCCGTGGCGCCGCTGACGATGGTGGCGGCGTCCCCGGCCACGCAATTCACGATGCCGGCAACGCCCTGCATGGCTGCGGATACGGATTCGACACGGGTCGCCTCGACCGTGCGCCGCTCGAACCGATCACTGCGGTGCGCTGAAGCGTTGCGGATGGCGAGTATTGGCGTCGCCCAGTCGCTCGAAGCAAGACCAGCGACGACTTCTCTGCCAATGAATCCATTGGCGCCGAGCACTAGAATGGATTGCTTCATGGGTGGTCCAATACGGGGAGATCGCCTTCAGAATAACATGCTTTTCCAGCCGATAGTTCCTCGGTTCTTTTGCGTCATTGTGCTACTGTTGCCCTCAGCACAATCACGGTGAGTCTGCATGTCTGACCACTTCGACGTAGTGATCGTCGGTACATCCTTCGCCGCCTCATTTTTCTTGCTGCGCTATCTGGAGCACGCGTCGCCCACGGCGAGGATTCTGGTTCTCGAGCGAGGCAATGAAGACACCAAGGCATGGCAGCTCACCAATCGGCGCCACTCCAGCATCGAACCCGAAGAGGTTTTTGAAAACGACAATCCGCTCAAGGAGTGGTACACGAGTCCGGGCTTCGGCGGGAATTCCAAATGCTGGATGGGCGGTACGACCCGGATGATGCCGGGAGATTTCCAGCTCAGATCGCGCTACGGCGTGGGAACGGATTGGCCTGTCTCCTACGAAGATCTCGAGACGCACTACTGCACCGCCGAGCAGGTGATGCTGGTCTCCGGGCCGGGCGACAGCCCGATGCGCCGCTCGAAACCGTTCCCGCTGCCGCCGCATCGCTTCTCGGATCCCGACGCACTCCTCAAGAAGCACTTTCCCGAGGGCTGGTACCAGATGGCGACCGCCCGGGCGAGCGTGGCCACCGGCAAGCGAGGCATTTGCTGTTCGACCGGCTTCTGTTCCCTGTGCCCGGTGGATGCGAAGTTCACCATCGGCAACGGCTTGGCTCATTTGTACCAGGATCCGCGGGTGGTGCTGCGGCTGCGTTCTGAAGTGCAAACGATCGATACGGCCGCGGGCGTTGCGCAAGGGGTCAACTACCTCGACGAGGGCAAACTCGTTCGGGCGACGGGCGACCTGATCATTCTCGGCGCCAGCGCGCTCTTCAATCCTCACATCCTGCTGCGCTCCGGTTTCGATCATCCGCTCATCGGGCGCCGACTCCACGAGCAGATGCCGGTCTACGTCACGCTCGATTTGAAGGGTGTCAAGTGCTACAACGGCAGCACGGTACTGTCCGGTCTGGGATATCTATTCTACGAAGGAGAGCACCGGCGCGACCACGCCGCCTGCATGATCGAGACATGGAACTCGCCGTTCGCGAACAGACCCGATGATACCCTGAGGCTGCAGCCGGGAAGATGGAACGAACGAATGATGCTCGGGTTCCTGTTCGACGACATTCCGAGCGACGCCAATACCGTCACGGTGAGTACGAGCAATCCTCGAATGGCCAAAGCGCATTTCACGAACTATTCGGACTATGCGATGCGAGGTGCCGAACAGATACCGAAAATGATCGACAAACTGGCCGAAGCCTTGCCGATCGAGCGGCTGGTCGGGACGACTCTCGGAACCACGGCGGCCCACATCCAAGGCACGGTGGTGATGGGCAATGACCCGGCCACGAGCGTCGTCGATCGCCACTTGATCCACCACACATACCGCAATTTGCTGGTGCTGGGCTCGAGTGCGTATCCGACGGCAAGCCCGGCCTACCCAAGCCTTACCGTATCGGCGCTGTCGCTCTGGGCGGCGGACCATGTGCTGGGACTGGACGCTTGATGGTCAAGCGTCGTCGCATTCTACAGATCGGTTTGGGCATCGCGGCGGCTGCCGCTCTCGGTGTGTGGGGAGTCGACATCGCCAGCGAGGCGGAAATCGCCGCGACCGTCCGCCGGCGGCTCGGCTTCTTGCACTTGGATGACGCGGGCCTGCACTCCTTCGCCAAAGACTACATCAGCGCTCTGCTCGCGAAGCGTCCGAGTTGGTATCGTTGGAAATACCACATTCAGTCGTTTTTCCGGAAGCCTGGTGCGCGTTGGGGCATCTCGACCGATACGCGCTCGCGTCGGGAGCGGCTCGCGGACAATCTCGCCACCCTGTATCTGTTATCGAGCGATTTATTCTCCAAGGGCGCCGACGAGTCTCGTACCATTCAATACGTGAGTCTGTACGATCCAATGCGCGCCTGCGGCAGTCCGTTTGCGCGGCCGGCGACCGACGCTGAAACCACGGGCTGACGCGCGACAATGACGTTGACCAAGCGCAGCCAAGGCATGATCCGCGGACTCCTCGTCATCGCGGCGTTTGCTGCGCTCGCCTCGTGCTCGCAGAAAAGCCCCAAGGTTTTGGTGTCCGCCCCGACCGGTGAGTGGATCAGTCTTTTCAACGGCAAGAATCTCGACGAGTGGAGCGCGAAGATCGCGGGCCAGGAACTCAACGACAACTATCGCAATACGTTTCGCGTCGAGGATGGATTGCTCAAGGTTTCGTATCGGCAGTACGACAAGTTTGGCGACCGGTTCGGCAGCTTGTTCTACAAGAGAAAGTTCTCCCACTACTGGATTCGGGCGGAATACCGCTTCGTCGGCTCGCTGGCATCCGGTGCGCCGAGATGGGCGTACAAGAACAGCGGCATTCAGCTGCACAGCCAGGCTCCCGAGTCGATGCGCAAGGAGCAGCAATTTCCGGTGTCGGTGGAATTCGATATCGTCGGCGGCTGGTTTGTCGGCAGCCGTCCAACCGGGGATGTGTGCCAAAACGGGACGCACGTGTTGATCGACGGGGCGCAGCTTTCGGGGCAATGCTCAAAGATCGGTGATGTGACCATTCGCGATGATGGATGGACTACGGCGCTGGCGGAGGTCGATGGAGGTACCCGCGTCCGGCATGTCGTCAACGGCGCGCTCGTGGTCGAATACACCGGCCTGACGCTCGACGAAGGCAATGCGGATGCCCGCCGGCTCATGGCTTCGGGAGCGGACAAGGCTCTCACGTCCGGCTACATATCCATTCAGTCGAACGGTGCCCCGATTGAATTCCGGCGAATCGAAGTGCTGCCGTTGGATGATGGAGCGCCCGCAGGGACACCCTAGATTCTTTGGCGATCCCGCCCCAGGCGCGAGTGTGACGACACCCAACAGCAAGGGATCCGCCCGCAGCAGTGCACGGGTAAACTCTGAAAACGCCATGGGTAAACGACTGCCCCGCCGTTTCGGCATGGCGGCGTACCCGTGCGATCGCCTCAAGCAAGGCCCCAAGTGCGCTCGCGCTGCGAGCCGATGTGACGCAGTTCATGGTTTTTTTAGGGCCGTCACCAATCACCGACAGTTTGCACGATGAGTATTTGCATACTCTAATTGGCCCGCGCAAATGAGACGACCGACAACGGCAAACCTTTGCGCCCTTGGTTGTCACCGTAGCGGAATATGGCTAAAAAGCGCCGCCGGGACATGTTTAGGATCTACTGCACACGGGGTCGATGGGTCATTATGTCGAATCGTAAAAACAAGGACGCAAAGACTGACCTTCAGCGGCGTTACCTCATCGGCGGCTCTCTGGCGTTTGCCGGAACAGCCGCTTCGGGCGCCCTGACTGGATGTGGTGGCGGCGCGAGTGCGGTCACCCAGGCGCCGGCTGGCGGCGCAACGCCGCTCGCCGCAGCACCGGCGTTCGCGCCGGCCGCCGGGACGTACTCCAATCCCTTGAACGTGACGATCTCCAGCGCGACCTCGGGAGCCTCGATTTATTACACCGCGGACGGTACGACTCCGACGATGAGCAGCACGGTCTACGCTGGCCCGATCCCGGTCAGCAGCGGCTCGAAGACCGTGCGGGCCATGGCGGCCGCGAGCGGGTATCAGCCAAGCAGCGTCGCGACCGCGGCGTATACGATTGCTACCACGCCGCTCGTCGCGACCCCGACGTTCACGCCCGTCGCGGGGAGCTACTCCAGCGTGCAAACCGTGACGCTCGCTTGCGCGACCGCCGGCGCCACGATCTACTACACCACGGACGGTTCCACACCGACGACGTCAAGTTCCAAGTATTCAATCCCGCTCACGATCAACTTGACACAAACTGTGAAAGCGATAGCGACGGCCGCCGGCGATACGCAAAGCGCAGTCGGGACGGCGGCGTATACCATCAGCGCCGCGCCAGGCGTCGCGACTCCGACATTCACGCCCGTCGCGGGAAACTACACCAGCGTGCAAACCGTGACGATTGCTTGCGCGACCTCAGGTGCCATAATTTACTTCACGACCGACGGTTCCCTGCCGACGACGTCAAGTGCACAGTATTCGGCGCCGCTCACGGTATCTTCGACCGAGACGGTGCAAGCGATGGCGGCCGCGGGCGGCAAGGTGAGCGCAGTCGGGACGGCCTCGTATAGCATCGGTGGCGGCGCGCTCACCGCTCCCGCAAATCTGCAGATGATCAATCAGGGCGGCCCGAACAACGGGCCGCAGGGTTTTTATTCCTACCTTGGATCGACGGTTTCCGTTGCCCTTAAAGCGGACGCGGACTATCAGGGGTTCTCCTGGCTCGCCGCGACTCCGGGTACCAATCCAGTGGCGTCCTATAGGATCTATCGCAACGGCACGCTCTACGACACGGTCGCGACGCCAATCACTTTCACCGGATATATCTCCGGTCAAGTGCTCATCGTCACCGCGGGCTCCGTGTCCGGCGGAAAGACCAATATTGCCGATGGCAAAATCTTGCCGGGACTCAAGCTCACGTCGAGCGCCGGTGGATTCGCCGCGGGCACCGTGATAGTCGAGTATACGACGGCGAACACGGGAGGCGGCGGCGCCGGCACTTACTCGGTAAATTTCTCACAAACCTGCGGAAGCGCGGCAAGCCCGGTGACTTTTACCGGCTGGTCCTACAACGACACCGCGGCAACCGGCTGCAACCACTACGATTTCACCGGACCCGGTACGGTTTACGAATACGCGGTCTGTGCCGTCGATACGCAGAACAATGAAGGGCCGAAGGCGTACCCGGCTGTGTACCAGTATCAGGGCATCAGTCAGTGCCAGAAGGCGCAGTTCAGCTATGGAGGTATCGTACAGAACTTCACCGACACGGCGGGTTCTCCCGTCGACGGCCCTTACGATGTTGCGCTCACTTTCCCTTCGGGCGGCGGTGGGTTCCTGGCGGTGTGGGCGGGTGCGGGTCCTGACACGAACGGATGTCTGTGTCCCGTGCAGCACTTCGAGTGCGGCGCGTTCAATTATTTCACCTTCGACATCAAGGTAATGGACAATCTTTTTGAGACGATGACGCTTCAATACATTCCGGTGCTGCGGGGCTACGGCGTCGTCGGCGGTGCGGATAATGCCCATTGGCGATCCGTCAGGGTGCAAGACTATTGCACGCCGATCGTGGGTGAATGGGTGAGGTGCAAGATTCCCTTTTCGGCACTCCCGTATGGATTTGCCCATGTGCATGGATCTTTTCAGGCGACGGCGCCGAACTACGGTATTTTTACCGTCGACAGTTTCGATTCGATGACCTTCTTTGGCGTCGATGGCGCGGGTTATGTCACGGGTCCTGGCGTTCCGCCCAACACGTACACCAACAACGGTCCTGGCTGGACTGATCCGAAGGCGCCTTACACCGGAACCGGACCGTGGCAATTTCATGTCGGCGGCCCGAACATCGTGGGCACCGAGAGCGGTTCGGGCACCTATGTCATACAGCAGACCGGCTGCTACAAGCATGGGTGGCAGTACGCCGGCAATTTTGCCGCCAACGCCGGCGCCTTCTACCTCAATAACATCGGCTTCACGACGGACTGAAACTTACGCCAGTTTGCGGCGAAGCCCGCGAGCGACGCTTACGAGACATCGCGCTGATTGGTCTGGGCGAAGTCTTTGATCGGCCGCCCCTTGCGTTGCCCGGCAAGCCAGTCGCGTCCGGGCCGCTCGATCGCGAAATACGTCAGGGTGGACAGGCCGAGGACGAAGGCGATGATGAAAATCAGCCCCAAAATGGTCCCGAGCGGGCCTGAGCGCATCCATTGCATGCTAACCAGACGGTATGCGATCGAAGTGAACAGAAAGTGGCCGAGATAAATGGAATAGGAAATCTCGCCCAGGAAGTACACCGGCGCCCAGCCGAAAAAGGTACTCACGGGATTCTTTCCCGTTAACGCGAGAATGAGCGGGGCGGCGAATACGGCAATCGCGAAGCTCGTTCCCGGGGTCAGCGCGTAACAAACCAGCAAGGCCAGCAAAGCCAGGGTACTGCCGAGGTTCGACCGCAACCAATCAGCAAGGGAGCTGGAGTAAAACGTTACACAGAGGCTGCCAAGAGCGAATTCCGTGAGACCGCGGCTGATGCCGCTGATACCGGCCTGGCCCCAGAACATCACGGCGTTGCATGAGAACCCGCAGGCAAGGACCGCGATGAGCAGAAGCCATCGATGCTTTTTCCGAGCCGTAGTGCTGATCCACAGGAAAAATGGGAACAGCAAGTACGCCAGAAACTCGATGCTTATCGACCAGGACGGAGGATTCCAGGTGCCGCCCTCCTTGTCGAATCCCCAGGCGTGAATCAGCAGAAAATTCAACGGTAAGGTGGACCAGCTGAAGCGCTCCAGGCCGTTGGCGACCTGCGCATGGCTGAACGACGCCACGATCACAAAGCCCGCGATCAGCACCAGCATGAAGGCCTGCAGAGGATAGATGCGGGCCAGGCGTTTGCGCATGAATTTAAGATAGCCATTGCGGCTCACACCGGCGTCAAACCACGTGCTGTAGATCAGGGTCAATATGAAGCCGCTCAACACGAAGAAGATGTCGACCTGACGCCCGCCGCTCAGAAAAAGCCGCTCGATCAATGTTGGAATTGAAAGGTCGACGCCCTTGGGCAGGAGCGTCTCATGAGTATGCGCAAGAAAGACTGTAAGTGCGGCGATTCCTCGGATTCCAGTCAAGGGACGAATTTCGTTCATTGAATGTCCATATTTAAGCCACGCGCATACATCTACGCAACAAGAGAATGATACCCGCAAGATTGATCAGTTCGCCGACGATCATGCCGATCAACACGCCGGGTGCGCCCCACCAGCCTACGCCGTACCACATTAGGACAACGGCGATCGCGGCGCTCACTCCGACCTGCCAAGCCAGCGATTTGAGGCGGCCCATCGCGATCAAGGCGCACTGCAGTACGTCGCGGCAAAGACCGATGATCGCCACGCCGGTCCACAGAACGAGCAGCCGATCGAGATCGTGAATGTGTTTGTGCAGAACGCCCCCGACGAGCCAGTCCCGTCCGAACCATACGGCGGCGAAATAGGTCATCTCCAGCAGCCCTACCACGACCATGATCATCAACAATCGGCGAACGAGTCGGTGTATACCCAACTGCGCGTACCAGGTGGGTGCGGTCGGGCCCAGCAGTGATCCTATGCCGATGGTAAGAACGATCGCGGGCATCAATAACAAGCGCGTCGCATTGACGTCGGCGACCGCAGTCAGGTCAAGCCGAGTCGCCAGAAGATAGCTGTAGCTCTGAGCGAGAACCCACCAGATGGTTGAGCCGACCACGGCCCAGAACCCGAGCGAGCGGATCTGCGGCCAAATGGTGACGGTGCGTTCCTCCTGCCAACCACCCTGATCGTTGGCAAGAGACCGATGCGCCGCGGCCGCGCCCGCCCAGCCCGCACCGATCAGGGCGCAGGTCGCACCAAGGACGACGTCCCTGCCGATGGATATGGCCGCGGCCACGCCCGCGAGCAAGGTCGCAGCGAACACCGTATCGGCGCCGAGCAGTGTCTGCGGACGGAAGTACATCAATAGCACGCTGCGCAGATATTCGCGTCTCAGCGCCGCCCAAACCGCGAAGATCCCGGCCACCATGACCGATGCCAGCAGTCCATCCAGAATTCCCGACAGGTAGCCGAGCAGCGGCAGGATAACGAGCGGAACGGCGGCTGCACGCAGCAGACGGCGCTGTACCCGCTTCACGGATCCAATGGTCTGCCAGCGTTCGTCCGCCGGCAGTTTGGGTGTCAAGATGGCTATCGGTCCCGTCAGGTAGGCATTTTGCATGGAGACGACGAGCACCAACGTCGATTGCACCAGCACATAGAGCCCGTAGTCGTGATCGCTGGCATAACGAATCAGCACGAAGCCGACCAGGAAGTTGCTGGCCGACAGCACGACCTGATCGAATATCGCGAAGCTGAAGGGCCGCAGCGAGCGGCGGGCAAATCCCGGACTCATGGGTGCACGCAGTTAGGTATGTGCGAGAGCAAGTCGGCCACAGCTACTGCGCGAATTTCGACAACAGTTCGACATACGCGGATTGGTAGTAAATCCCGGGTTCGGTGACAGCCCAGGAACTTTGCGGCCATCCTGCGTTCCAGTCCCGATAGGATTTTTGAGCGGGTTGCCCGGCCGGGGGGGAAACCGAACTCGGGACGCCGTCACGCACGGCAAAGACATTGGGTCCGGCGGGCACATAGCCGGGAGCCGGACCGCAGGCGGAATTTCTCGCGTCGCTCCATCGGGTGTCGTGCGCGAACCACGTGTGATAGATCTCATTCGCGGATCGAGTCGCGCCATAGCGGTACATATTGGACAAGTAGACCATTCCCAGCGGATTGACACCGTGAAAGTAGTGCAGCTGTTCGAGGGCGCGAGTCTCGTAGCTCTTCGAATCGCCAATGTCCAGCTTGAAAGTGAGCACATCGATATTGGAGTTGCCGTAGTTTGCGCGCGGATTGTTGCTTCCCCAGTGATATTGCGGGTCGTGCATGTAGGCCCGGTAAAGGTCGTCCTCCGGGATAAAGCCGTAGACATGATTGCCGGCGCGCACGTCGCCGGCCTTGTCGGCAAAGATGGTCTTTCGCATGTCGGCGTCTACGTTGGGAAGGCTCGCGTAAAACAGCAGGGCTTCACCCTGTTCGGACTTGTAACGGGTCCAGCCGATGTCGTGATAGGGCTGGAGTTCTCGATAGTGTGCGCCGACGTAGTGGGCGTATTGCGGATCGTCGGTGATTGCGAAGAGGTACACCGCCGCCACCACAGCCTCGGCATTTTGGTCTTGCTCGTTCCAGTCGGCGCGCCCGGCACGGATGACTCCGGTGTCGCAACTGGTCTGCTTGCTGGCGAGGCTCTGAAAATTTCTCCAGGCTGCCCCGGCACGCGCGCGAAGATCCGCCGCGTCGCCGGACAGGGCGGTGATGGAGCCGAACACATACGATGCGTGGGCAAACATGCCCGCAACGGCAATGGTCGCCGAGCTGCAGCTCGGAATGTAAAAGCGCGCATTTTTGTCCGAACTTGGCGGATCGGCCAGCGCGTCGACAATTTCCCCGACCTTGAGCGCGGCGCTGCCGTCGTGATTCTGCATTCTCTTCAGCCAATCGATCTCCCATTTGATCTCGTCGATCACATCGGGGATACCATTGCCTGATTCCGGAATGTTGAAATCGTCGGTGAATACGCCCGGCGTCGCCTGATAGGCGGTCAGCAGCTGGTGCACGGGGGTCGTGGCGAACGTTACGTATTTGTTGGTGTCTCCGGCATCGAACCATCCGCCACTGAGATTCCTGATCTTGTCGGCGTTGTCGCGGTCGGTGATGTCGTGGGCTTGGCCATCTTGGTTGGGACCGATGTAGGCCGGGTCATCCACCCAGCAGGCTTCCGCGTGCGGGCGTTGTTTGGCGAATCCGCTGCGCTGGTAATAATACATGCGCATGGCGGCTCTCAGGATGTTCTTGTAGACCTGCTGATCGATTTGAAAGATTGCCGAGCGCGAGTTATTGCTCTTGTCGTAGACGAAATACCCTCCGGGCGCCACAACACTGGAAAAGTCGAACCACCAGCCGTTGTCCCCGGACGAGGCTTCAAGGTCGCCGTGGTTCCACTGGTTCAACGCACCCGAAAAGACCACCGCTCCGTCGCCCGCCCGCCGCACTTGGTAGGCGTTTCCCGGCACGAATTTCTGCGCACTGTCATAACCCACTTGCGGATTGCGTATCACCGCGACCTTGGGATCATGGGGCCGGTAACCGAATTGATCTACCAGAATGTTCGCGACGAACGGGATTTCAGCGGCCGCCCCGGCGACTTTGGGCGGGGGCGACTCGGCGGCGGACCCGCCGCAGCCGGCTGCCATCTGCAACAACAACGTTGCGATCAATGTCCGCGCACGCATAAACGCACCTAGGCCGCCTCATTACAGGGTCATGTTATCGTGAAATCGCGAGTCCGGGGCAGCAGCAGTTTCGCTCTGCGTTGACAGACGGATCGTTGGACAGCAGAGTGATTCGTATGGCACACGGTACAACGATTCTTCGATTCGCGGCTGCGACGGCGCTCGCATTGTCGCTTTCCGCATGCGAGGGCGCTGTCGTCAGATCTCAAACGGCACCCGCCGGCTTGGGCGCAGCCGCTGCTTCGACGGCAGCATCCAACAGCAACCCTGGCGCGGGGTCAGGTGGACCCTCGGCTGTGACTAATTTGCAGCTGATCAATCAAGGCGGTCCAAACAACTCTTTGGCCGGCGCTGCCGGATCGCGCACAAATTACCAGCAGATCAGCTGGAATGCCGCGGCGCCCGGAGCGAACCCGATCGCCAGCTACAACGTCTACCGCAATGGCGTTCTTTACGCGAATACGAAGAAGCTTGCTTTCACCGACACCGCCGCGACCGGCAGCAATTCTCCGCTGTATGTGCTGCCGGCAACCGTCTATAGCTACAACGTGGCTGCCGTGGACACTCAGGGCAAGGTCGGTCCACAAGCGGCGCAGATGAGTGTTTATGGCTATCAAAACGGCCACTCGAATTGGAGCGGCCAGGACTTATCGTATGGCACTGCAAAGGCGAACTATGCCAGCACGGCAGGTAATCCTCAGGGCGGACCCTTCGATATCTCGGTCAATTTGCCGCAGGGCGGCGGCTTCCTGCCGACGGCCGATGCACCGCAGTCTCCAAATTGGGATCTCGAAGTCGGCGCATTCAACTACTTTGTCGTCGACTTCAATCCCGGTTCCACGACGGACTACAAGCTTGAATGTGTTGTGCGCTCCCGGTTGCCGCCAGGCGATGTTTTCGGATGGTTGAAGTGGCCCAATCTATTTGACTACGGTCCGGCACCAGTAGCCAATACTTGGGCGACGTACAAGATTCCGCTCTCCGTATTCCATATGGGATTCGGGCACTTTACCGGTTCCATCTCCGGAACAACTCTGACCGTGACTGCCGTCAGCTCCGGGGTGGTCGATTCCGGAGGTTATGTGACCGGTCCGGGCGTTCCAGCAGGCACCTATATCATCGCCTACGGTCAGCCTGCCAGCATCGGCACGTTCACAGTGGCCGGGCCGGGCATCAACAGCTCCACGTCAGTGCCCGGTGCCCAAATGACCTTCCAATTCACCAACGTCTACAAAATCGGCTTTCAACCCACCACCCAGGCATCGAAGACGCTGTATTTCAACAATATGGGCTTCACGGTGAACTGACCAGTCGACCCCGCCGCCGCTGCATCACGGCGAAGCCCGCCGTCAGTGCCGCGAAGGGTATGAGCCAGGCGACCCGTGTCGCGTAGCGATCACCATTCGGTCCGGACAGAATCCCGCATATCGCCGCGTTGAGCACAAGCCCAGTCGCCAGCAGCGCCAGCATGCGAAGCTGCTCGCGTTCGAATTGTCGCCGTAATCGCGCTGCGGTGAGAACTGCCAGCAGGGCCGCCGCTCCAGCGCCGAAAGTCACGAGCTGAATGATTGATGCGGTGCGCGTGGGCATCGCGCCCCGATAGGCCGCGCTCGCGCGAAATGCCGGACGATAATCCACCGGCAATTTGGCCGCGCTTACGTCATGGTATCCCGGGGCGTTGAACTCATCCAAACCCATCAGCGCGATCAGTCGCAGCACATCGTTGATCGAGGCGCTTGCGACACCCATCGGGTCGTGACGCAGCACCGCCCAAACGAAGCGATATTGCTCCGCCGACAACTCGCGCCGCACCTCTGCCGAGGCCGGCGCGAACACGCCGGGAGGATTCCGTGACCAGATGAACTTATCCGCCGGCATCGGCAAGCGAGGCAGGAATTCACAGACCTTGAAGCCACTCGCAGGACAGGTATCGCGCAGGTACCGATAGCCTGGACCGTCCTCAATGGCGTGCGCCATCAGAAATGGAGGGCGCAGCGGCGGCGCGCCGACGAGATGCGTGACGGCCATGTTGAAGGCCGCTTCGGCGGCGCCGGCAAGCACCAAACAGCCGGCGATTACGGCGAGGCCGCGCCAGTTCGCCCACGACCGCTGCAGCACATCAATCAGCAGAGCGAGCGACAGCAGTGCCGCCGCGATCAGTACGTGCGATGCATGCGATACCAGCGAGAATGCCAGCAGCGCGGTCCACAGACAGTAGTCGGCTCGGCCGAGCGAACGCGCGCCGATCAGGCTCGCGCACCCCAGCAGTGTTACCGCTGCGAACACATCCGGCATCAGGAAGCTCACGTAGAACGAGGCCGACGTCAAGATGCCCATCACGACACCGGCAATGGCCAGCTGTGGCCACACCGCTATGCGGAATGCCTTGAAAAACAGTCCCATCGCCAGCATCAGCAACGCGGCCTGGGCCAGCACCGTGAACCAGAAATGTCCGAATCGATCTCCCAGATACAGGAAGGCGCCGTAATACACGGAGCGCCCGGACAGTACCGTCTTGTCCTTGATCGAGCTGACGCTCGGAGTTGCAGCGACTTCGCCGGGCGGGGTCTGCGCCTCCGCCGACACATCATCCTCGAGCCGGGTCCAGGGTGAGGAGTGCCCGGTGAGCTTCTGCAACCCGGCGTCAGCGCCGCGAAGATAGGTGATCGTGTCGGGAAAAAACAGAGGCTGGCCGTTGTACAGCGCCGGCCACAGCAGCGCCGCCATGGCGACGATCGATCCCATCGTTACAACTGCAAAAGAGTTGCGCATATCCTAAAAGCCCGCCACACCGCACAAGGTTGTCGACGCGTTACCGTTCGCGAAAAACGAACCGTCGCGCGGCAAGATAGTTGGCCATCAATCCCATCAGCGAACCGACGGCAACGCCAATCACCGGATGCTCGGCGCAATAACGGCTCATTCGGACCAGGCCGCCGTAAACGCCCAAATTGATGACGGCGCCCGATAGCTGCGATACGGCAAATCGCTGCCACTGCCTGAAACGACTGATGTCGGTCGCGCGCTGCTTGAAGGTATACCGGCTATTGAGCGCCCAGGTGAAGGTCACCGCGGCAAGATACGATATCACTCGGCCCGCGTAGAGTCCCAAGCCGAGGTAGAGGGCGGCATAAAGCACCGACGTATCGACGACGAATCCCGCACCCCCAATGACGGTGAATGAGAGGATCTCGGCGACCGTTCGATCAACACCCGCCATCCTGTCAGCCCGCGCGATAGCGCGCGCTGCCGGCACCGGGCTGCTGTAGATACATCAAGCGTTTCATCTCGCGGCGGCCGAGCGTCACCGTGCTCAACACCAGCCCGCATACGACGCTGAACATGGCTGCGAGCACCAGACCCGTTGCCAGGATGGCGGTCGGAAACCGGCGCACCAGGCCCGTTTGAAGGTATTCAATGAATACCGGAATGAAAATCACCACGGCCGCGAGGAAAAGCCCCAGCCCGATCAACGCAAAAAAGGACAAAGGGCGCTCTTCCTTGATCAGGACGCCGATCAGCCGCAGTATCCGCCCGCCATCCTGGAACGTGCTCAGCTTGCTCGCCGAACCTTCAGGACGGCCGCGATACTCGGTCTCAACGTCGGCCATCAACATGCGCAGTTCCAGCGCATGCACGATGATTTCGGTTTCAATCTCAAACCCCGTCGTCAGGGACGGAAATGATTTGACAAAACGCCGGGAGAACACCCGGTATCCGGTCAGCATGTCGCTGGTGCGTCGCCCAAACACCAGCGCAACGAGCGCAGTCAGCATCCAATTCCCAAACCGGTGACCCGGCCGGTAGGCCTCCTGCACCTGCGAGCGGCGGACACCGTTGACCAGATCAAGATTGCCGTCGATCAGCGTGCGGATCATGCCGGGAGCCGCCGCGGCTTCATAAGTGCAGTCGCCGTCCACCAAAACGTAGAGGTCGGCATCGATGTCGCTGAACATCCGGCGAACTACGTGGCCTTTGCCCTGCAGCGGCTCGGTCCGAACATGTGCGCCGGCCGCGGCCGCGGCCGCGGCCGTTCCATCGGTGGAATTATTGTCGTACACATATATCTTCGCCGTCGGCAAAGACTGCTGAAATTCCTTGACGACCGCGGCGACCGTGACGACCTCGTTGTAGCACGGAATCATGACGGCTATTTGCGCGGCGTCCACGGGGTGCTCGGCAAGCGGCACAGAGAGTGAAGTCACGGCTTGAGTCATCCCGTCACCAAGCTCAATTCCATTAGTTAAAATCCGCCACAGCAGCGCGTAGAGCGTTTAGAGTCTACGCGAGTTTCCCCGTACAGGCCACGAAGGTATAAGACGGTGCCCGAGCGTAGGACTACAAGTGCAGTACCCGCAAGATTTACCCGCTTTCCGGGGAGCGGCCCGATCAGGCACGGCCGCGATGCTCCGCCGGAGCGCGGGTGTGGCATGCTAGACGCCGTGCATGAACCAAGACAGTGCGTGCGCTTGAATGCGAGTATCCGCCTCATGATGCCCCGGTGCGCCGGCGGCAGGCGGCTCGGTTAATTGCCGATGGCCCCGATATCAGCACGCACACCGAGCCGCGCTGTGTCCGGCACCGCGCGTGCGCGATCGGCGCGATCAGGGAACAGTGCGCTGATTTGGCTTCTTGCCGTCGCCGTCTGGGTTCTTATCGTGTTCTCCACGGTCGATTTCGACAGCCTGACAACGACGCCTCGGGAAGCGCTCGCCGCGGCTTCGGCGGCCGGTCTCGAGCCGAATCCAGTGTCCCGAGCGGTCAAGATTGCGTTGATTCTAATCGGCGCGCTCGTCATCTTCACGCATGTGAGGGAAGCCCGCGCGCTGGTCAGGCGGGTCAATGTTTTTTTTCTGGGCTTTCTGCTCCTCGCACTGGCCAGTGTCACTTGGTCGTTCGATCAGAGCGCCACTCTCGCCAGATTCGCCTCGACCATCGCAACGGTACTGGTGTGCTGCGCCTTTTGCCTCGTGGGGTGGCATCGCAAACGCCTCCTTAACGTAATACGTCCGGTTTTGACGCTGCTGCTGGCGGGTTCCCTGGCTTACATCGTCATGGCGCCGGATTTTGCGCTGGACGCGGATGGGGCGGGCTATCACGGACTTTCGGGCCAGAAAAACCCGTTCGGCGAGCTTTGTGCCTTGGGCACGCTGCTGTGGATGCACGGCTGGATCACCGGCGAGGTCAAGAGCTCGAAAGCCCTCGCGGGCGCGGCGCTCGGATGGACCTGCCTGTGGCTTTCGAAGAGTTCCACGTCTCTTCTCGCCACGCTTTTCGCTTCCTGGCTGATGCTGATGATCTTGCGCAGCTCGCCGGCAATACGCCGATACACGCCCTACCTGGTGGGGTCATTCGCCGGCCTCGTCGTCGCGTACGCGCTCGCGGTTCTGCAGTTGGTGCCGGGTCTTGCCACGATATTGCTGGGTCCGATCACTGCGATCACAGGCAAGGACATGACCTTCACCAACCGCGCCATGATATGGGACATCATCAAGGAGCATGCTCAGCTGCACCCGTTTCTCGGTACGGGGTATGGCGCATATTGGACTGGAGCCGTACCCACGTCCCCCTCCTACGTCTTCCTGTCGCGCATGTATTTTTGGCCGAGCGAGGCTCACAACGGCTATCTCGACGTCGTGAACGATCTTGGATTCGTTGGCTTAATATGCCTGCTTGGCTATCTTATGGTGTACGTGCGTCAATCGTTGCAGCTGTTCAGAACCGATCGCCCCGAGGGAGCGCTGTATCTGGCGCTATTCTTCCAACAGGCGATGACCAACCTTTCCGAGAGCTGCTGGTTCTCACCAATGGGAGTGTTGCCCATGGTCATCATGACAATGTCGACCTTCAGTCTGGCGCGTGGCTTGCTCGATCAGCAGCGTTCGCGAGCCTTGCAGAACGGGGCCAAGCCCCTCGTCGCGCCTCGCCATCGGACGGGCTTGAGA
>DATFZF010000134.1:0-3195 GCA_035314705.1 Steroidobacteraceae bacterium
AGGCTGACCGGGAAGAATACCGCTGGCAGCTCGAATGGACACGGCGGAACGTCGAGGACTGATACGGGGTGTCAAATCGCTTCAGCAATCCGCCAAGTGATCCAGGCGGTGTAGATCAAGATCGGTGCCCACGCGGCGCCGAAACCGAGCAGAAATGCCTTGGTGTTTTTCATGGCCAGCCCCTGCAGATCGCAAGTCCCGGCCGGATTGGTCCGGCCAGGACCGCGGTTTTGACACGTCAGGGGCGGCGCCAAACGCGAGTACAAGGGCGGGCCGCCTTGTGCTCGATGATGGAGGAATAGGGTTGATGACTGCCTAACGCGTCCGCTGCCGGCGGCGGAGCGCTCGGTCCATGCCAGCGTCGCGACAGACATCGCGCCAACGAGCGGTCTCGCTCACGACGAGCCTTCAACACGACGAACGGCACCTGAGGTCGGGTATGCCCTCAATCGCCGACATGTTGCTGCATCGCGGCAAGTGAAGTCATGGGCCACGGCACTAAATCGCTGCGCGATAGAGCGCTTCACGCGCGGCTTCCCTTGCAAGCATGGTGACCGGAGTAACGCTCGTCGATAGCGGGCGGGCTGTCCTGTCTTGAGGATCGAGGTGTCGTCAACCTCATCCAAGACAGGAGTTTTCCATGAGTACGGATTCCGTCAGCTCGTTGCGCCAGCGCATGATCGAGGACATGAGCGCACGCAAGCTCTGTGCGGGGACACAGAGGGGCCACATTCACAGCTGCAAGCGGTTCGCAGCCTTTCTCAAGCGATCCCCTGACACGGCTACGGCAGAGGACATCCGTCGGTTCCAGCTGCATCTTTCCGAGACGACCACGAGCATCTGCAATCGCAACCGCATCATGACCGGACTGCGGTTCTTGTTTCGTGTGACGCTGCGGCGACTGGATCTGGCAGCCGAGATTTATCATCTCCGTCAGCCGCAGAAGATTCCTCTGGTGATGAGCCAGGACGAGACCCGGCGCCTGCTTGCAGTCGCGAGCAGCCTCAAGGTGCGCGTGCTGCTCAGTCTGGGCTACGGCTGCGGACTGCGGGCCGGCGAGGTGGTCAGGCTGAAGGTCAAGCACATCGACAGCGCGCAGAAGATCATTCGGGTCGAGCAGTCCAAGGGCCGCAAGGACCGCAATGTCATGCTGTCACCCGACACGCTCGACCTGCTACGTCAATGGTGGAAGACGCGCCGCCGGGGTTTCGATTCCACAACTCCGATGCAAGAGCGCTGGCTGTTTCCCGGCCAAAGGCCCGGTAAGCCGATGACGACCCGCCAACTCAACCGCCTGTTCCATGAGGCGGCCGATGCGGCCGGGATCCGCAAGGGCGTAACGCTCCATGCGCTGCGCCACAGCTTTGCGACCCATCTGCTCGAGCAAGGTACCGATATTCGTATCATCCAGGCGCTGCTGGGTCACGACAAGCTCGACACGACGGCGCGCTACGCCCGCGTCGCCACCGGCATGATCGCCGGCATCGCGAGCCCGCTCGACCTGCTGTTGCAGCCGCGCAAGAAGAGGAAGAACAGGAAGGACCCGCCGCCGGCGTAACAGCCTGCGGCCATGTCCCGTCCAGCGCTGGAGGTCGCGGATATCTTCCGCGACCATGGAGCGGTGTGGCGTCGTGCCAATGCCGGGCACGTCAGCCTCGACCAGATGAAGGTGATGAGCGCGATCGAGCGCTGCCGCACCGCCGCGCTCGGCGGCCATGTGGCGCGCTGTGAAGACTGCACTCACACGGTCATCGCCTACAACAGCTGCCGCAACCGGCATTGCCCGAAGTGCCAAGGTGCTGCCGCGAAGGAATGGCTCGTCGAGCGCCAAGCCGACCTGCTTCCGGTGGCATACTTCCACGTGGTGTTCACGCTGCCGGCGGCCATCGCCGACATCGCCTATCAGAACAAGGCTGCGATCTACGACATCCTGTTCACGGCCTCGGCCGAGACCATGATCGCCATCGCGGCCGATCCCAAGCACCTCGGCGCCCGCATCGGCATCACCGCGGTGCTTCACACCTGGGGCTCGGCGATGACACACCATCCCCATGTGCACATGATCGTGCCGGGCGGCGGCATCTCGGCCGACGGATCGCGATGGGTCTCGTGTAGACCGAACTTTTTCCTGCCGGTGCAGGTCCTCTCGCGTCTGTTCCGCAGATTGTTCCTGGCCAAGCTTCGCGCTGCCCACCAGGCCGGCCGCCTGAAGTTCTTCGGCGTCCACGCCCACCTCGATCACGCCCGAGCTTTCACGGCATTCCTGGCGCCGCTGCGCAAGGCCGAGTGGGTGGTCTATGCCAAGAAGCCGTTCGGTGGGCCACAGGCCGTGCTCGCCTACCTGTCGCGCTACACCCACCGCGTCGCCATCTCCAATCGCCGGCTGATCTCAGTCGACGAGAACGGCGTCACCTTCAAGTGGAAGGATTACCGCATCGAAGGGCACGCCCGCTACAAGACCATGATGCTGCCGACACACGAGTTCATCCGGCGCTTCCTGATCCACGTGCTGCCCAGGGGCTTCCACCGCATCCGTCACTACGGACTGTTCGCCAACGCCAGTCGCGCCACCAACATCGCGCGGGCGCGCGAGTTGCTCGCCGCTCCACCCCGCTCGATCGAGCCCAATACCGCCGAAGCCGCAGAGGTCGACGAACCGCGCGTGCTGCCGCGTCCATGCCCGTGCTGCGGCGGACGCATGATCATCATCGAGACCTTCGCGCGCGGATGCGAGCCCAAACACCGGCCGACACCCGTACCGGCGGCGATCAGGATCGACACCTCATGATGCCGTCACCGCCAATCCGCCACCGCACCGATACCCGCTATTCTCGCCGGCCATCAGCCGCCGCCCCCGCTTGTGTCGGGCCGTCAGATTGGCCCGCAGCGGCAACACCATTCTGGTCAAGAAACCGGCGGCCCGTTCGTTCAGCCCTGCAATTACACCCACGCCTTGGGGAAAAGCCATCGGCTCGACCGCTTCGCCTCACTCTCTCCGAGCCCGTCGCCAAGCTCAAATCACCATAGAGCCCGCGGCACCGCCCGTGCCCCACCCCACCGCGATTTCCTGCCTTGGCGCTTTTCGGACGCCGGCCGCCACAGCGCGTGGATGGTCTCGGCATTCCGGCGTCCGAAAACCTTGTATGGGGCCTTGAAAGTCAAGCAGAGAATTCACGGCATGCTATTTTTCCTTCA
>DATFZF010000135.1:0-64874 GCA_035314705.1 Steroidobacteraceae bacterium
GACAGATGGTATTTTGTAGTTCAAGGCATGCCTCGGATGGAGCCGAACCTAATATGCCCCAAGCCCCCGCTTCCCCTGTCTTTTTCTTGAGTTACGCGCGCGAGGACACCAAGCACGCTAAGTACCGCGAGTTGATGAAGAGATTCGTCGACGACCTGAGTGCGAAGGTGGCCATCAAAATGGCCGTGCCTCTCGAGGGCATCTGCTTCTTCGACGAATCCAGTATTGAAACGGGCACGGTATGGCGCAACGAACTGGCGGAAGCATTGAAGCTCACGCCGGTGGCGGTCACTCTGTACTCGCCGTTTTACTTCAATAGCTCGTGGTGCGGTAAGGAGTTTCAAGTCTTCCTGAACCGCGCCGCAGCAGGTGCTGCCGCGCACCAAGTACCGATCGGTATCGTGCCAGTGCTCTGGTCGATTGGGAGAAAGCTTCCTGCGTCTGTTCAGGCGATACAATTCAAACGACTGGTGCGTGCTGCGCGGCGGTTCTTTTAAGAATACGAGTTCGGAAGTACGTAGCTACCTTCGGTTGGAGCGGGTACCGAGTTGGCACCGAGCACCCGATTTCGGATTTCGATTGATTCAGAACGAATCATTCGGCGTTGCCTAGTTGAACGTGTCACGGCTCTCAAGGTGGCTTCCACGGCGCGAACGCGTTCGCCGAACGCTGCAGGATCGGCGTGAGCTCCGGAAAGTGCCGCAACAGCACCGTGGTCATGTTGTTGTCGTTGATCCAGTCAATTCCCGCTTGTGTGTACACCGCGGGCGTAAAGTCCTCGGTGAAGTAGCGGTCGCTCTTGATCCGGCGCGATGCCATCAAGATGAACACCCGGAAGGCGGTGTCGCTGAAGCCGAAACCCTCGGGCGGCTTTTCGGCGTACATGCCGACCATCAAGTCCACCTTGTCCGGATGCCCGTACACCTCGCGCAAAGCACGTACCAGATCGGGATCATCGCTCATCTCTTCGAATGAGGTCACCCGCGGCTTGTGAAACAGCTCGCGAAAGCGATTGTAGCGCGGCACGCCGCGCTCGCGGTCGCGCAGGATGTCGATGGCCGCCAAGTCGACCATTTCCTCGAGTTTCGCACCGGTGCGCCTGCGCAACTGGCGCATCCAATTTGGAAAATTGCGCAGCGTGACGGCTCCGGGGTTGTTGACGCCGAAGGTGTAGAGCAGGTCGATGAACTCGGCGCCGCGCAACGCGTTGGTCATGGCGTTTGGGCCGACGATGAGGTCGGGGTCGCTCAGGTCGTCGGATGCGAATTTTAAAACGCGCCCGGGCTTTCCGTCCTTGGCAAAGCGGACCTGGAGGTCATCCGGCAGCAGCGGATGCAGGCGATACACCGCCACGAATTCCTCCGTCAAGCAATAATCCGCGCCGTTCTGATTGGTGGCGGAGCCCGGGATGCCGCTGACCGCCTCGCTGGTGCTGATGCGGCCGATATATTTCTTCACGTTCTCGCCCGCAAGGCCCCACCAATTGGCGTTCATGCCGATCTGCAGCGCCGGATGCGTCAGGATCGCCGTGGTCCAGTCGACGGTGTGAATCTTGGCCACCAGGGCGTTGTTGACGAGACGCGCGACGCGGAAGATCTGATCGTCCTTGTCCGGATCACCCCGCCACTCCGGGAAGGCCTGCAGCAGGTGGTCGCAGATGGCATTGTGTTCCAGGGTGAAGAGGTTGTGCAGCAGGCTCAAGCCCAGCCACCAATTCGAGGTATTGCCGGTGATCTCCATCCCGTTCGCATCGACCGGGATGCGCTTGGTTCTGGGATCGATGTTGAGCTTGCCGTCCTGGTGGGCGCGAATCTTGGCCCCGGCCGGCGGGCTCTCGCCATAAATCTGCGAGCTATCCCACCAGTGGGGCTGGGAGTTCGCATAGGTCGTCGGGCCGGCGTCGTCATTCGGCTTTCGAGTGGGGTCGGCGCGGGTGCGGCGTACCAGCATTTTTCCGCCGGGCCAGTTATCGCCGGGCGGAATCGGCACGTCGAACGGATCATCGTCGATTGGGCGCGGCGTGCCGTGATTGAACCAATTGTGCGTCTGGAATTGAATCCATGCTGCCGCCAGCAGATTGAGAATGCCCGCCGGTTGGAACCCGCCGGTTCCGTCGGCCTTCTGCTGGCGTCCCAGCAGCCGGTTGCTCACCAGACGCGGACTCGGGTCGAGAATGTCGCCGTCGCGGGTGGGCTGCACCTCGCTCAGAGGGATGTTGCGTCCGAAGCGCGCGCCCGGATTGCTCAAGGTGAAGTCGGCGCCGACCATCGGGTCGTCCGGGTTGTAGCTGGCGTTGCCCATGGTGGGCTTGGTCAGGTCGTTGTACTGGCCGTCCTCTTCGCGCTCGCAGAGGTAGCGCGGATCCCAATCGACCGTGGCCCTCAAACCACCGGGTTCGGTGACCGCGATGTCGGAGGTATTGTGCAGATTCTTCGCGCGCAGCGTATCGCGCAGCGCCCCGAGATTGGTGACTGCGAGAAAGGTCGGCAGCTTGTCCCAGGTTACGAACAGGTTGAGGAACTGGAAGAACTTGATGTAAAGGACAGCGGTCAGCGATTTCGGATCGGTCTCATGAATGATCATCCGCAGCACGAGACAGGCCGGCACCACGAGCGCCATGAGAATGCCGAGCAGACGCGCGACGATTTCCGCCTTCGCGGCGAGCACGGTGGCGCCGAAGAACATCGCGAACGCCAGCACGTGCACGGCGCCGCGCTGTACGCGGACGAATTTGATGTTGTCCGAGACCACCCACGCCAGGAGAACGTCCAACCCCCACCAAGCGGTGAAGAAAAAATCCGGAGCGGGCTGCTCGACGACGCATTCGGGATACATCGGTGAGGCGACCTTGCTGTGAAATACGACCTGCCAATCCCCGCCGCAGGTGCCGAACACGGCCCAATAGACGTGAACCAGGAAGCTCAGGTAGGCGAATGTCCAGAAGGCGCGCCAGTAACTGTTCGGCGCATCGCTGCGGGAGAAAATATGGAAACACAGCGCCGGCGTCACCAGGACGACGGCGGCCCAGATCGTGAAAATCACGCGATAGTAGTCGACGCTATGAGCGCTCCCCGGCGGACCCTGGGTATCGAGCCAGGCTTTGAGCTCGGCGCCGCCATGCGTGAGTGCCATCAGCGCAAGGAACAATATGCCGACGAACAAGAATCTCGCCCGAGCCACCGTCGGAGTTTCCGGGAATGTGCGCATCATCGCTGATCCTCCTTGCGCCGACGCCTCACTCGGCGTGCCAGCGCCGCTGATGTTCTTGTTGTGTCTCGGTGTAGCCGCTGTTGAACAGCGTGTCGTAGTACTTAAGATCGAGGTGATGCGCCTGCAGCCAGACGCCCGGCGCGTAAATCGCATCGCAATGCGCGGGGAAGCGGCCGTGCCGGTCGTAGATGTAGGTGCAGATGTCCTTGGCGCAGGCGATCACGTCATCCGTGTAATGCGGCACTTCGCGGATATATTGGCCGCCGCGGTCGCCCTGGAAAATTCGGCGAAAATAGGCATCGTCGCTGTACGTCCCGCCCGCCTTATATTTGGAATCGATGATCGCTTGCACGGCATCCGCCATGGAGGGGTAGTAGGGCGGACACATGCATTCGATATACGGACGTAGACCGATGGGCTGGGTACGCACCTCGGTGTGCCAGGTTCCCCAGCGGAAGAAATCGAGCCAGCGATAGGGCGGCGTCATGTATTCGAAACCCAGCGCCGCCAGGAGGTTTGGGGTCGCAACGGCGGAATGAATCCAGCCGCCCAAGCCCATGGCCTGCAGCATCAGGATCAGGTTCTGCAGCAGCAGCTCCGCCTCGATCTGGGTCCGCATGGTGCCGAGCACGCCGAGCGGCAGCTTGATGTCCTTGTTGAGAAACCCGCTCTTGATCCATTTGCTCACCCCCGCCGGCAGATAGAAATTGCGATCATCGAGCAGGGCCGGCCGATGGCCGTCGGGTTCGGTCAACAGGTACATGAGCGCGTTGATGTACTGGCGCGTCATGTCCACGACCGGGTAGAGAATCGTGGAACCCGGCACATTGGACAAGAAGCGGTTGGAGTCCAGAAAGTACGGAAACTCCCGCGGGAAGTCCGGACGCTTGTCGAGAATGCGGACCTTGGATTGCGCGGCGCGGCGCACCAAGAGCTCGGGCGTGATGGGCTCCGTCGGATCGACGCCCTCGAGGCGCTTCAGGAAATAGACGCCGGTATCGTTGAACAGAAAGAAGTGGGTGGCCTGACAGTTATCCGTGCTTCCCGCGGCTCGACCGGGAAAATTCAGATTGGGAGTCCCGAGAATCTTCTCTCCCCCGAGGCCGGCGAACGGCCGGTCCGGCAAGGTGAGGCCGGTGAGTCCGATCGCGGAGATGAGCACGGCCTCTTCGAGTTCGGAGAGCGGCTGCGGTTTTGCGTTCGACGTGTAGGAATTGCTTCCCGCGGGGACCGACTGGATCCCCAAGCTGATGCGCCGGGAGCGGCGTTTGTGCAGAGCCTCGAAGAGCGGATACTTGCTCATCTCGTCGAAGCCGACGTGCATATCAGACATGGCCATCCCTCTGGTCTTTAGCGGCCTGCGAGCTTGTTCTCGATGCTCTGCTCGATCGCCGCCAGGAGTCCGGCGGGGTTCGGGCTGTAATGGGGAAGTGCGAGGCGCGTGATGGACGCGTCGATCAGCGTCGGCTTGCCCGACTTGAGCGCCGCCTGAAACGCCGTCTCGAATTCAGCCAGGCTCTCCACCCGGAAGCCTTGCGCGCCGCAGGCCTGCGCATAGGCCACATAGTCGGGGTTGGGGAAATCGACCAGTCCGGATTCGTGGTACGCCTCCAGCTGGTACAGCTTGATGAGCTTGAACTCGCCGTCCGCAAAGATAATCCAGATGACCGGAATATCGTACCGCACCGCCGTCATCAGTTCGAAGCCGGAAAGCTGGTAGCAGCCGTCGCCGCAGCCGACGATGACCGGCCGGTCGGGAAAGGCGATCTTGGTGCCGAGCGCCCCGTTCGTGGCCCAGGCCATCGGCCCGAAGCTTCCCGGTTTGTGGAAATGCTGTCCCCGCCTCAGTTGCAGGAAGTAGCCGAGCCAGGCGAGATGTGCGCCGGCGTCCGCGAGCACGATGGCATTGTCGGGCAGCAGCTTTGACAGCGACTGCGCGAGCTGACCGGGATGAACGTGATGGGGCTCCAGGTTGAAGGGGGTCGCGGTGATGTGCCGGTCCTTCTCGACGCGCACCGGCGCTACAGCGTCGACCATCGGCGACAGCGCCGCGGCGAGCGCCGCGACCGCGGGCTTCGCATCCGCTACCACGCCGTAATCGGCCCGGTACACCTTGTTGATCTCCGCCGCGGAGATGTTGATGTGCACGAGCGTCTTGCCGGCGAGCAAATCCGTACGGAAATCGAAAGTCGCGTGTTGCGCGAACGAATTGCCGACCGCGATGACGAGGTCGGCGGCGACGAAGGCCTTGCCCGCCGTCGCATGGCCGCTGTCGGCGAACACTCCGAGTGCCAGCGGGTGGTCTTCGGGAATGATGCCCTTACCATCGAGTGTGGTGGCGAACGGGATCTGGAAGCGCTCGACCAGGGCCTCGAGCTCCGGCCCCGCCCGGCTGCGGACCGCCCCAAATCCGATGAGGGCAATCACTGACTTTCGTTGCCGGATCGCGCCGGCGATTGCGGCGGCGGCGGCCGCGATCTGAGCCGAATCGGGCAGCACCGGCCGCACGTTGAGCCGGATATCGCGGTAGTTGTCGACCGACAGCCCATTCTCGGTGAGATCGAACGCCACATGAATGTGGACCGGCCCGGGTCGGCCCTCGAAGGCGACATTGACGGCCTCTTCCAGAACGTCGCAGGTTTTCGTGATGTCGTCCAAAAAATAGGAGCGTTTGGTGGTGGCCTCGAACATCTTCCGGGAGTCCGGCGTGCGGCTCAAGCCCGAGGTCTCGTTCAAGGCCCCCTTGCCCATCCACTTCACCGCGGCAAATCCGCTGATGGCGAGGATGGGATAAGAATCGGACATCGCAACCGCCAGCCCGGAAAACAGATTGAACGCGCCGGGACCGGCGGTGGCGAAGCACACTCCCAGCCGGTTCGAATAAATTGAGTAGCCGCAGGCCATGAACGAGGCCGCCTGCTCGTTTCGTACGATCACGGGCTTGATCTGGCTCGAGTGCTTGAGCGCGAGCATCAGGGGCGCGGCATTCTCGCCGGCGCCGCCAAAGGCCGCGTCGACGCCCACGCTTTCCAATCCTTTGACGATTGCCTCGTATACCCGCATGGGTGCGCTCCCAAGCCGTCGGAAACTCGAGCCTGATTGTCAGCCGCAAAGAATCTCGGCACCCTCTGGGTGCGAGTGAATCAAAAAATCTGTCGGAGTTACTGTGCTTATGGGTTCCGCACGGTTGGCATCGACAACGGCGATGCGGGTGCGGTGGTCACGTGCAACACTCCTTGTTGAGTAGGGAACTACTGATGACGCTTCGATAAGAGCAAAAGGCCGTGGTGTTGTCAAGGATGCCCGGGTTCCTGCAGGCAACGACGCGATGCAACACGAATGCGGCGCTCCCCTCAGTTGCCAGCCGCGGCATCGGCGCAATCCAGCATGCCCGGTGCTGCGTTGCAATCCATGTCGTACATATCCAATAGCCAATTGGCGAGATAGGGACTTGGATTCTTGTCTTTGGGCCGCGTGTACAGGAATCCGTTGTGTCCGTTCACCACGGCTTCGGACGCGACGACCACCCAAACCGGAGATTGTGCATTCAACGTGCTTGCGGCTCCCGGCACCAGCCTGGCCACGGCCCTGGGCGGGGTCTCGTTCGGAGTCAAATCCAAATGATGGGTTTGATACGATTTGACGAAGCCAATCGCGTGCAGATTGGACGCACGCTCCTTCTGCGTTGCCTCGGCATTCGTGCGATCGTAGCCCTCGAACACCGTGGACGCGGTGCGCCCGGCGGTGAATATTTTTCCCGTCCAGATGTCGTTCGCCGCCGTGACCACGATGACGCTCGGAACCACGAGTCGGTTGGATTTCTGGGCGGGCGGGACACAGGGCGTAAGTCCCTTCGTCAGCCGGTCGAACTCCTCGAAGCGAGAGGCTTCGAACGCGGGATTGATGAGTATCAAGGCATCCGGCCAGACCGGTGAGGCCGTGATTGCCGCGTGCCGCGGGTCCCACAGATCGCACAAACGGGGCGATTCGGAGGTTTCGAGCGTCAGATCATTGAGCACGCCTTGAGACAGCGCGCTGTAGGCGACCAATCCTCCAAAGCTGTGTCCAATGATCACGGTGCGCATTCTGTCGACCCGCACCCGCTGAGCGCGGATTTGCCGCTCATGCAGGTTGGCAAAGAGTCTCCGAACGGACCCCTTCGCCACCCGCTCCGCCGCATCGCGCCGATCGGCGACCGTGAGGTACCTCAGCGCCGGTGCGGCAACGGACTCGCCGCGCCATCCCACGTAAATACCGACCACGCGGCGAGGCTTGACGAGCAGGTGTTCCCGTCGCGCGGCCTCGGTACCCTCGGCGGCGATGCGCACCATCTGCCGAAACTCCTGCACATTGCAGTCGTTGTCGTGGGCATTGTGGTGCCATCCATGGATGAAGACGAGCACCAGAAAGTCTGTGCCCGCGAGCGCCGGATTCGACAGCTCGGCGTCAACGCGGTCGTTGATCACCGCCAGTTGTTGATCGTGTTTGTAACCCCATCCCTGATCATCGAACTCGGCGAATCCCAGGACATAATTTCCATAGTCTTCGATGATCCGCAAATTCTCGCCCTTGGCGGGCGAGCCGGTCCGGCAGTCGAGAAACGCCGCGGTATCAGTGGACGGCGGCGCCAGAATGTCGGGATGACCGCTCGCGTCCTGCGGAGCCGGCTCGACCGTTCGGATTTGGGTGATGGACGTGCAACCGAGAGCTGCAAGCAGGGCCAGGGTGCATGGCACGAGGATCCGTGGTGTCATTGTTTGCCTTCAAAGAGTTCGTGTATCAAAGTTCCATTTCAATAGTCGAACATTGGCCCAGGCGACGACACCCGGTTGGAACCTAGCGCCAATTTCGCGCCGGCGCAAGCCGGGCGGCCGTCGAGATCGGGTGCGGCATGAAAACCTCGTGCGGTTTCCGTGTTGACGCTCGGATGCACATTGACGATGATCCTGCGGGGCGCAATCGGTCGACTGCCACACACTAGGACGTGAAATGACCGCCAATCACCAAGGTCCAGGGACTCGCGGCGCTCCGCAAAGCTTTGACAGTGTCCTCAGCGCCGAACAGGCCCATCGCGCGCCGCTTGGCGTCGCGCCGCTTGGGGTCGAGCCGCTTGGGGTCGAGCCGGGAGCGCCGGAGCAGACCGCGAAGGGTCCCGTTGGACTCGCCCTATCGGGCGGCGGAATCCGCAGCGCAACATTTTCTTTGGGCGTCCTTCAAGCGCTGGCCGGACACCGCAGACTCTCCTCCTTCGACTATTTGTCGACGGTTTCGGGCGGCGGATATATCGGTTCGTGGCTGAGCGCCTGGATCGCGCGCAACGGACTGAAACGCGTTCAGGACGAGCTTGCCAAGCGAGGCACCGAGGGCGGGGTGGTGCCGGAGACCGCGGAACCGGCGCCCGTCGTTTGGCTGCGAAAATACAGCAATTATCTTGCGCCCAAAGTCGGAATAGTGTCGATCGACTCACTGACGCTCATGTCCATTTGGCTGCGCAATGTCTTGTTGAACCTGCTGATTGTGGTTTCGTTCATGATCGTGCTGCTGCTCGTGCCGGTGCTGGTGCTGCCGGTGATACCCGAGTTGTTGCACTGGGATTGGCTGCACATCGCCGCCAATGCCTTGGGTCTCGTCGTGTTGCCCTTGGCCATTTGCGTCAATCTGTCGCGTCTCTCCCGGCAATCCTCCGCTGAGGGTACTTGGCTGATGACGACGCGCGGGGTATTGGTCACCGTCTTGGGCCCCGGAACGCTGGCAGCCATATTCGGCAGCCTGACGACGTTTGGAGGCCGATTCGATCTCGGCAATTGGCGCGCCGATTTTGAAATCGCCTCCGGGTTGCTCGCCGTGGTCGGGGTTGCCTGGATCGTCATGCAATTGCAACACGACCCGCACAAGAAATCCTCTGCGGCGAGAAGGGTCATGCATCTGCTTCCGGACGGCGGCGCGTTTGTGATTGCGGCGCTGGTCGCGATCAATGTGGTGTTCACCTTGCTCTGCGCAGAGCGGCTTCTTTTTTCCAACGGGGTGGCGGATTCGGAATACGACTACGTCAAGCTGCTGACCTTCGGGCCGCCGGGGTTTCTCGTGACATTCGGCATCGGCGGATTCGTCTTCGTCGGCCTTGCCGGGCGTGCCTATTACGAACGCAGCCGTGAATGGTGGGGGCGGCTCAATGCGTGGTTTTTCATTGTCGGCACCGTGTGGTTCTTGGCCATGGTGACGCCTCTGTACGTGCCCGCACTGACCAAGTGGATGATCGCACATGCCTATGGATGGCTCAGGGCGGTCGCGGGAGTGAGCTGGCTCGGCAGCCTCGCCGCGGCATTGCTCGGCCCCAGGATCAATACGCGTTCGCAGCGGACGAGCAATCATCTCATGGGCGTCCTCAACGTCGCCGCCTATGTCGTCGTCATCGGCTTCGTGGTGGCGGTTGCCACGCTGACACGCGAGTCGCTCACGCTTGCGGCAACGGCAGTCGATGCGCCAAGCGCGGCCGCCGCGGTGGATGTGCGGCCGGCCCTGAGCGCTTGCACATCCGCCGCCTCCCCACCTGCACAACCGGTCGGGCCGAGAGCAGGAGAATCTCCCCCCGCGGCACCGGCCGAGGCGCCGTGCCTCAAGAGCTACTTCCGTGCCGACGTTCGGGCTTTGCTTCTGCTGCGCAATGCGAGAATTGTGGGGGTACCGCTGGCGTGCGCCGCCTTCTCCATCTCTCTGCTGGTGCTGCTGTTGTTCGGTTGGCGCGTCGACGTCAATAAATTCTCGCTGCACAACATGTACAAGAACCGCCTGATCAGGTGTTATCTGGGCGCCAGCCGCAGACGCAATCCCCAACCTTTCACGGGGTTCGACGAACACGATGACCTTGCATTGACGAGCTTGGCGACACAACGTCCGCTGCATGTCATCAACACCTGTCTGAACCTCTCCCAGGGTGAGAATCTGGCGTGGCAGGAACGCAAGGCGGCGTCCTTTGTCTTGACTCCCATTTACTGCGGCTTCTCCTTGGGCAAGTCACAAGGGGACAGTACCCTTAGGAACACGTCGAATCAGCAAAACAGCAACGCGATTCCCGACTACGCGTCTATCCCCGGCTTTCGGCCGACTCGATATTTTTCCGGGGACGACGAATCAGCGCGGTCGGGCTTCTCCCTTGGCATGGCGATGGCGGTTTCGGGTGCGGCGGCCAGTCCCAACATGGGTGCCCGGACACGGCCGGCGCACGCATTCATGATGACTCTGTTCGATGCTCGCCTGGGCCGCTGGACCGCGAACCCGGCCGGCAGCAAGTGGAAGCGCGCGAGCCCGAGCTTCGGGTTGTTTTGCTTTCTTCAAGAATTGTTTGGCTGGTCGAACGAAAACCGCAACTTTGTCTATCTTTCCGACGGCGGACACTTCGAGAACCTGGGCCTCTACGAACTCGTGCGCCGGCGCTGCTCCACGATCTGGATCGTCGATGCATCCGCTGATCGAATGCGCAACTGCGAGGATTTGGGGCGGGCCATCAGACAATGCCGTGTGGATTTCGGTGTCGAAATCACATTGCCGCTGAGCGATACGCTGGGAGCGGCGCCGGCGTTGCTGCCAAAGTGCGGATTCGCGCGCGGAACCATCGATTATGGGTCGGACTACGATCGCGGCGTCTTGATCTACATCAAACCCACCCTGTGCGCGGGCACTCCCGAGCCGGACGACGTGCTGGCCTACGCCAAGCGCGAACCCACATTTCCCCACCAATCCACGGCGGATCAGTTCTTCGACGAAAGCCAGTTCGAGAGCTATCGGCGGCTGGGCCTGCACATCGGGGATGAGTGTCTCGGCCAGCATATCGGCACCCTTCCGTGGGTGGCTCCGGGCTGACCGCGGCGCCATCCCGTTTGCCGGCGGAAGCTAACCCAGAGCGCGGGCGATGCGCACGCCGATGAATTGCGATCGACTCGACTCAGTGGCGCGCATTCGCGTGGCGGAGCGCAACAGACTCACGTCATCGCACCAACCGCCTCCGCGTACCACCCGCATCGAGCCGTGGCCGTCGATGGCCGGGCTGCCGTCGAGGGGTGTGGAATCGTAGGATTCGTGCCAGAGGTCGGCGGTCCACTCCCGGACATTGCCATGCATGTCATGCAGGCCGAAGGCGTTGGGACGGTACTTGCCCGCCGTCGCTGGGCCGGCGGTTGAGGCGTATAAGGCCATGGTGGTATCGAGACGGTCGCCGCAGGAATAGCGGGTTTGCGAACCCGCCCGGCAGGCATACTCCCATTCGGTTTCCGAGGGGATCCGATAGCGCTCGCCCGTGGCCTGGCTCAACTTTTCAACCAGTGTCTGGGCATCGTCAAAGGAAATCCAGGTCACAGGGGCCGCATCGACGAAGGCAGTGACAGGAACGCTTTGCGGCGCTTTCGGCTTGAAGAATCCCCACCGCGGCGGCGGCTCGGCCGCGGCAGGTATCGGCGCCGGTAATTGTCCGATCAGCATTCGATACTCGGCGACCAGCACGGGATGCACTCCGATCGCGAACGGGGCCGGGATTTCCACGCGCCGTTGCGGGCCTTCGACGGGGCTGCGGTCCGGGTCGGAGGGCGGTGAGCCCAGCAAGAATGTACCCTTGGGAAGTATTCGCATGACGGGCAGCCGGTCGCCATCCCGGAATGCCGTGCCCGCCGGCGTTGATGCGTTGACGAAGGCGCCTTCGACGATGGGGTCGCCCGCAGGCAAGCTGCCGATGGCGCGACGAAACGGATTAGGCTTGGTGGCGCCCAACGTTTGCGGGACATGGGTGTTTCCGGACTTCGTCGATCGAAGATCGCCCACCCACGTCAACAACTTACGCCATTCGCGATGATTGCCGTCGCCATTCCACGCGGATAGGTGAATGGTCTGCCGCAACAGAAACGCAATCGGGATCTCGCAATTCTCAATGAGCACGGGAACCAGTTTCCCGTGCTCCTGCGCGTAGTGGGCCTCGGTTCGAACCCAATCGGACGTGACCGACCGGGGTGTCCAAAGAACGACCACACTGGTCGCATCCGCGATTTCTTTCTCGATGGTGGCGTCCCACGACGCCAGGGGCGTAATCCTCTCATCCCACCATGTCGACAGCCCTTCTTTGCGCAGCCCGGCAATGACCTGCTCAGCCACCGCGAGGTCATCTCTTTTATAGCTGATGAAGATATCCGCCATGAGGTAGGTCGCTTGATCCTTGCGAATTTTGAATATACCCTTCGAACGCGAGAAAAGGAAAGTCTCGGGGAGGCAGGATGTCTACCGATATTGAACGCATGGACGATCGTACGTTTTACTACTACGCCCATCCCCTGCGGCGGCGGCGCTTTTACTTGGCTCTGGTGTTTGCGACCCTGCTGTTCCCGCTGGTCGCGTTCGGGCTGATCGCAGGCACCATATTCCTCATCGTGCCGTTCATCGCGTTCCTGGTGTGGATTTCGACACGCATCTATTTCGCACGGCTCATGGGGGACACGGTGCTGGTGTCGAAGCTCAATTACCCGCGGGTCAACACGATCGCGGAGGAATTGAAGATAAAACTGGGCTACAAGAAGCGCATTTTTGTCTTCGTTTACGAGTCGGCGCATTTCAACGCCTACATGAGCCAGTTTTTCTTTCGCCGGGCGATATTCTTGAACTCGGAAATTCTCGAGACCGGCGTCAGCGATGATGAGGTGCGCTGGCTGGTCGGCCGGTTCATCGGATATCTGCGTACGCGCAAACAGGCAGGCGTGCTCGGTTGGTTGATTCGCGCCGCCCAGTACCTGCTGATTTTCAATCTCTTTCTTCTCCCTTATGAACGCGCCATGGTGTACACCGGAGACCGCCTCGCCGTGGCGGCCATCCGCGGCAATGTCTCCAGCGCTCTTTCCGCGCTGCAAAAACTCTTTGTCGGCCGTCAGTTGGGGTATTCGCTCAATCCCGAGGGCATCATCGAGCAACAGCGGGAGGTCAAGGGATCCTTCTTTGCGTTTCTCGCCAGACTGACGAGCGGCTTTCCCCTCATGACCATGCGCTATGTCGATCTGATGGTGTTCGCGAAGGCCCATTTTCCAGGCGAGTATTGGCGCTTCGTGGCGGCCAATCCTTCCATACCCGAGGACTTGCCGAGACTGGCGGCGACATCCGACAAGCCGGCGCCGCCGCTGAATGAGCATACGAGAGTGAAAAGCGGGATTGCGGTCGGCTGGGTCATCTGCGCATCGGTGCTGGCCGCCGTTACGCTTGCGGCCATCAATGCGTCGTCGCGAATTGCATCGACAGTCGCCGCGTTGCGGGGCTCGACTCAAGATTCGTCGCAATTGCTTGCGGAGCCCGGCGTGCCAAACTCCGAGCCCGACAACCCGCCTGCGGCCGCCGAGCCTGCATCGGCGAGCCACACGGTGGCCGCCATGGATCCGGCCCACCCCATTTCGCTCAGCGACTTTTATCCCCCTCAATCGAAGCGCAGCGGCGAACAAGGCCGCTGTGTGGTGCAGATTACCGTCAGAAAAGATGGGCGCGTCACGAATCCGTCGATTGCGACGAGCAGCGGTTTCGCGCGATTGGACAAAGCCTGCGTGGACGCCCTGCGCAACCAGCAGATGCTGCCGTCCACTGAGAATGGCGCGCCGATCGAGGAGACCGTTTTGATCCCCATTGATTGGAAGCTGAACTGATCAATACCCCGGCGAATACCCGCGATGCGCCCGCACCCGACGCTGCTGCGGCGCACGATTTTCTCAGCGAATTGCGCACGCGCATTGCGACCCAGCCGTTGCCGTATCAATACGGCATCGAGGCCCATGCGTTGGAAAGTCTCTGGGAGGTCTTTGGCCACGCGCGCGCGGCCATGAAGAAGTATCCGGGATGCGCGAAATTCTCGGCTGCGGTGATTTGGATGCTCAACGTGGAACTGCGTCCGATTACCGCAAAATGGCAACGCGCACATGAAGAGGGGCGCCTGGATTCCCGCGACGGCGGCGATGAATTTCGCGCGGATCTTGCCAACGTACAGGAGAAACTTCGACTATTCGCCGAACACCTGCAGGTGATGGCCTATGGGGCCGGGACGCCGGATGAGCTGACGCCGGCGGTCATGACGAAAACGGATCTCGACGAACTCTTCGGCGACCTCCGCTTCGGGATCGACGCCATGGAACCCATCGCCCGCCACATCGTCGACTCGATCAACACACAGGAGCGCGAGGAGGTTGCGGCGCGACGCGCCATATATCACATCGATACCAGCAAGGACTTCAACGCGGTCGGCGTGGGACTCTCCGGCGGCGGCATTCGCTCCGCGACCTTCTGTTTGGGCGTCACGCAGGTGCTGGCCGAGCGGCGGCTGCTAAAGGATGTCGACTTTTTGTCAACCGTGTCGGGGGGTGGCTATACGGGAAGCTTTCTCACCATGCGATTGGGCACCGGCGCAGCGCAGAGCGAGGTCGCGGGCCCCCATGGGCCCGATCCGCCGGCAATTCGCTACCTGCGCCGGCACGCCAAGTACCTAACCCCCATCGATCTCAAGCAGAGCTGGTCCATGGTCACGACGACGCTGGCCGGGATGCTGCTCAACTGGACGGCGCCGCTGCTCGTCATCGCGCTGGCGGCGCTGGCGGTCAGAGCTATTGCGAACCTCGCGCCGCCCGCCTCCCTGTGGCCCGTGTGTCTTGCGGTGTCCTCCGCGCTCGCGACGCTGTCGATGGTGCTGTATGCCTGGTTGATCCGTCAGAGTCGATCGGCGGCCCAATGGGGTGGATGGCTGCTGGCCGTGCTGACGGCTGTCACGGCTCTGGTCGGCATCGGCTGGCTGCTCAGCGCCGTGTACCAATTGGACTTCTCGCGGCTGCCATGGAGTTGGACCGCGGGGCTGCTGGCCGGAGCCGTGGCGACGGCTCCCGTGGTTCTGCGGTTCATCCCGGTGTTCGAGACCCCGGTGTTGCGGCGGATTGCAGTCAAGATCGTGTTGATACTCGCGGGCCTCATTATCCCCGTCATGGGCCTCGCGCTCTTATACGCGGCCATCTGTCTCACCGCTCGGCCGTTCGAAGTCAGCGCGGCTGCGTGGAACCCGCTGCACTACATGGACGGCAGGGGTGTGGTGGGCGCGGCGGCGGCGGCTCTCGCCTTCGTCGCCGTATTCTTGCTCAATGTCAATTTGACCGCTCCGCATCGAATGTACCGCGATTTGCTGGCCGCGACGTTCGTGAACAAGTGCGAGAGCGACCATGCGGTGGTGCCGTTGGAGGATATCAACCCCGAGTGCCGTGCGCCGTATCATCTTATCAACACGACGGTCAATCTGCCGTCGAGCACGAATCCTGCGTTGCGGGATCGCAAGGGCGATTTTTTCTTGTTTTCCAAACACTGGTGCGGTTCGCCGATCGTGGGTTATCACCGAGCCGGGGATTGGCGGATGAACGCCTCCAAGCCGGACCTTGCGACCGCGATGGCGGTGTCGGGCGCGGCGGCCTCGTCGCATATGGGATTGAGCGCAATGCCGACGCTGGTGGCGCTGCTCACGTTTCTCAACATTCGGCTGGGATTCTGGATCCCGCGCCCGGGCGGCGGCGCCTTCCCGCGGGTCCCCGGATTCTTGTGCCTGATTCGCGAGATGATCGGGATCGGCATGTCGGAAACACGTCCGTGGCTGAATCTCTCCGATGGCGGGCATATTGAAAACATGGCGACCTATGAGCTGCTGCGGCGCCGCTGCAAATACGTGGTCTGCGTCGATGGCGAGGCCGATCCGGCATACACCTTCTCCGGCCTGATGATTCTGGTGCGGCATGCGCAGCTCGATTTTGGCATCCGCATCGAACCGCGCTTGGACGACATGCGCCCCGATCCGAAATCCCACTACAGCAAAACCCATGCGACGCTGTGCCGCATCCACTATCCCGCCGCGGCGGACGGCCGGCCCGCCGCCACCGGCCTGCTGTTGTACATGAGGCTCTCGGTCACCGGGAACGAGCCGGAATTGATCCGGCGCTATCGCCTCAAGTGCCCGGATTTTCCTCATCAATCGACGGTCGACCAGTTCTTCGGCGAAGAGCAGTTCGAAGCGTATCGCGAACTCGGCGTGCACGTCGCCGAGGGTCTGTTCTCGCAGTCGCTCATGAACGGTTCGCACCCGGTGGCGGACGTCCCCGACTGGTTCGGCCGGCTCGCAGGCAATTTGCTCGAGCCCGGAACGGCCTAGAGGACTCGAATGCAGCAAGTTTTGGATGCGATGCGGCTTTATGTGCTGTGGGCGGCGCCGGCGCCCGGCGTGATCTCTGCCGGGTCTCGTTTGGCGGAGGGGTTTCGCGAACGTCTGGATGCCGTCGGCATGGTTCGCGACGGCGTCGGACTCAGGATACCGCTGCGGCAGCGCAGTCTGCCGTGGCGGCCACTAGCGGATCCCGTCACGCCGCGCCCCATCGACTTGGCGGCTTCCCGATCAAATGTCATTGTCGCGGTCTACGACGATGTCATGGCCGCACGCGGCGCGTGGACAAGGTACTTGGAGAATCTCGAGAAAGCCGCTGCGCCGCGAGGCGGCCGGGACCTTCTGGTCATGGTGCTGATGACTTCCGATAACGCAGCGCCCAACGCATGGAACACCATTCAAGCCATACGGGCGCCGGCGCCGCCGAAAGTCCATCCGGATTGGTCCGCGTGGTTGCGGCGCGTGATGCTGGATGTGCTTGCGCTGTGCATCAGTCATGGCGCCGCGCGGGACGCGGGACCTAAGCAAATATGCGTGTTTCTCAGCCACGCGAAGGCCGACGGAGAAAACGCCGCCTTGCTGCTCGAGGGGTTTCGGCGTGTGAAACCCAATGAAAAGGTCACCAGTGTCGACATGTACTTCGATTCCTCCGACACGATCGCGGGTGCACGCTTCGACTCTCAGTTCCAGTGCGCCATCGAACAGGGTGTCTTCCTGGCTTTGGTAACCGATGCCTACCACATGCGCCGCTGGTGTCAGTGGGAGCTGCTGCTCGCCAAGAAATTGCAGCGGCCCATCCTCATCTGGGACCGATCGGAGAAAGGCAATTCGCGCAGCTTTCCTTACCTCGGCAACGTGCCGGTCGTTCGCGCGACCGATGTGAATTCGAGCGCGCCGCCCGGTAATCCGGAGATCGAGGAGCTGCTGTTGGCGCTGTTGCTCGAGGCGCTGCGCATGCGCGTCTGGAAGGATTACGCGTCCGCGCGGATTGCCGATCAGCAGCGGCAGGGTCAGCTGAAGGAGGTCGTACTCTTCGCGCGGCCGCCGGAGCTCACGGACATCGCGTATCACCGGAGCGCTGACGGCGCCCGTACCATCGTGTATCCCGATCCACCCATCGGCCAGGATGAACGGGAGCTGCTGGGCCTTGCGGATCCCACGGTGCGATTGCTGGCGCTGAGCGAGGTCCTACGCTGATGGTCGATGATCTGGATATTCCGCCATCGACGCGACTCTCGAATCGCACCCTCGCCCTGTCCGTCTCGGAGACACCCGATCTCGCGGCGCTCGGCATGCTCGATGGGGAGGACAAGCTGTTCTTGGGCGCCGTGCTCACGCCGCTCGTGTACTCCGGTGCGCGCGTGGCGTATGGAGGACGCATCGAGCATCCCGGCACGACGAATTTTACCTTGGAAATGTCCGGGCAGCTGGCGGAGACCTATCGCCGGCAGGACATCGCCCTTGGACAACGGCCCATGATTCATTATTTGCGCGCGGCCGATGCGCACGACGTCGGCAGCGATAAATTGTTCAGTCACGCGCTGCGGCTCGGCTCGCACAGCGAGATTCGGCTGTTGGTGGATGATGCAGTGGTGGCCGCGATGCTGCCGGCCGGAGGCATCGTCGACGTGTATTGCGGAGTGAAACCCCCCGTGGCCGTCGCGTCCGGCGCCGAACTGGCGGCGATTCCGGAGCTGGCTGTTTTCCTGGCCGGATCCGCAGACAATGGGCTCGTCGGCATGCGGCGCGCAGTCACGCGCGACACGGACGCGCGAATCATCATGGGCGGTGCGATTGCGCGAACCTCCGACGGATTCTCCGGAGTGATCGCCGAGGCCATCGGCACGCTGGACGCCGACAAGCTCTTGCTCGTCGTTGGCGGCGTCGGCGGATCGAGCCGGGACATTGCCGCGAAATTGGGCTTGATCACCGAGGCTGAACTCGTCGCGCGCGACGACGCGGCCTATGTTGACAAGGACGGCAAACCGTCGAAGCAACGCTACGACGCGCAGCTCGCGGAGATTGCGGCGCGCCGGGCCCGCTTCGAACAAGCGCTGGCTCGAGCGGGGATTGGCGACGACGTGCGTCGATTGGCCGGATCGGAAAGCCATGTTGAAATTGGATTGCTCATCGTGGAGCTGCTATCAACGTGTCTACCGCCCAGGGCGGAAAATCACGCTTAATACACCTCGGCTTCTGGAGATCTATCGTCATGGAACGCGTTGTGATCTTGATGCAGGAGAACAAGACTCCGGACTTCTACTTTCCCACCCTGGCGTCCTGGGGTGCCAATATTCAGAATCGCGGAAACCTGCTCAAAGTGCCGCCCTTACCCGATCCGCAGCACGATCGGGATGCCTGGGTGCACTACAAGATGGGCGACTACGCCCCGTCGAAATTGCAGATCGACAACGACACGGTCTTGCCGTTCTACAGTTGGCTCGCCAAGCAGTTCACCTACTGCGACTATCATTTCGGGCTCGGCACGAATTCCACGCCGGGTCACATGCTCGCCGTCGGTGGTCAGACGCCGACGTTGCGTAACCCGCCCGGCGGGACTTCTCCGGTGTGGGACCTCCCCACGATCTTCAAGCATGTGGAGGCCGGCGGTCACTCGTGGGGTGCGTTTACCGGAACCGACCTGTATCCCCTCAAGTTCTACAAAGAATTGTCAGATCCAACGAGCCGCAAGAGCATTCATACGTCCACTCTACCCGCCAATGACGCGTTTACGGCAATGGCCGCCGCGGGAACGCTGCCGGATTTCTGTTTCGTGTGGAGCCCTGCGGGCTTCGATGAACATGCGCCGGATCAGACTCAGAATCCAAAATATGTGACCGAGGGCCAGAATCTATCGTGGCAGCGGGTGGACGCGGTCGTGAAGGCGGGCGGCTGGCCGAACACCGTTTTTATACTGACCTGGGACGATTGGGGCGGATATTCCGATCATGTGTCCACGCCAAACGCCGAAACGGTGCTTGACGCCCTGCATCCAGGCGGCTTTCAACTGATCGGTGGTTCGCGGATACCAATGCTGATGTTCGGCGGGCGGGTCAAGCAGGGGATCGACACGAACTGGCATTCTCATGCCGTGATCGCGAAGACGGTCATCGATCTGTTCGCTCTTTCGCCCTTCGGCATCCCCCGAGTGGACACGTCCGCGTCACTCGCGGGGCGGATCGACGCAAAATTGGTTCGCCCGGTTCCACCTGCCTTGGGCAGCACCATCGTGCAGCCGGCCGCGCCTACCCCCACACCCCCGATACAGCAGCCGGGACCGTGGGGCGGGCCGAAGGCGCAGCCGTTACCGGCGTTGCTGGCCAACGGCGGTGCAACAATTCCGGCACCGGATGATGCGGTGGTGAGCGCAAAGCCGCCGAAATTGCCGAAGGGACTTTAGGTCGGAGAACATTCCAGGCACGCGCTGCGATGAGGCGCCGAATCTGTTTCCTGTCTGCTTGTTGTCGAAGTGATAAATTCGAGCTATTTTACGAGTGGCAAGATCGTTGGCGTCTGACGCACGGATAGAGCATCTTGCGATCTTGGTGCGGGCTACTGATACACGGACGAACAGGAGCAAACCATGGCCACTCAAACTGTCGGGCGGATTTACTCACAGCACGGCGATGCGGTTCGGACCGTGCCGCTGCAGCTTCCGGATGCCCTCAAGACACCACCCGCCGACGCGGCGCCGGCGGCAGCTGCCTCGCCGCCCCAGCTTACCTACCGGAACGGCCCGCTCATTGCCGCTGTGGAAGTGTTCACTCTTTTCTGGGGCCCGGAATGGCAATCCTCGCAGGCCGCGCTCGCGACGCAGATCAACGGCTTTTTTGACTTCATCCTCACGAGTCCGCTCATTGACCAGTTGGCGGAATACAGCGCCGGCTCGCACGCGATCGGCCACGGGAAGCGAACGGGCACGACCACCATTGTGACTCCCGCGCTCAAACACTCGGTATCGGATACTGCCATCCAGCACATGCTGCAAACCGAGATCTCGACCAACGCCGCTTTGCCCAAGCCGTCGCCGAATACGCTTTACTTCATCTACATGCCGCCGGGCGTCAAGGTCGTTCAGGGAGGCAGCGCGTCGTGCACCGGTTTCTGCGGATATCACAACGATATTTCCGGTCAGATATTCTATGCGGTGATGCCGTATCCGGGTTGCAGCGGGTGTACAGGCGGTCTTGCCCTGCTGGATGCGCTTACCTCGACATCGTCTCACGAGCTTTGCGAATCGATCACCGATCCCATTCCCGGGCAGGGCTGGTACGACGATGCGAATGGCGAGATAGGCGACATCTGCGCGTGGAAGACCAAGAAAGTGGGGACATACACGGTGCAGCTGGAATGGTCCAATAAGCAGAACAAGTGCGTGTAGCCGCAGCTCATTAGTAGACCTCCGGCACCAGCATCTCCGCCGGCACCGCCTGCCGCGAGTAATGCTCGTGATGCTCGCGCTGCGGCAGCACGACGGGCGGTTTGGGCCTCTCTTCATAGGCAAACTGCTTGAGCAGATGGTCGATGAAGTTGAGGCGCGCGCGCTTCTTGTCCACCGCGTGCACCACCCACCACCGGGCCTCGGGAATGTGCGACCGCTGCAGCATCACTTCCTTGGCCTTGGTGTAGTCCTCCCAGCGGCGGCGCGACTCGAGATCCATCGGGCTCAACTTCCATTGCTTGAGCGGATCGTGGATGCGGCCGAGAAACCGCAGGTATTGTTCCTCGTCGGTGATCGAGAACCAGTATTTCAGCAGCGTGATCCCGGAGCGAACCAGCATGCGCTCGAACTCGGGCACCGAGCGGAAGAACTCCTCATACTCCTCGGGAGTGCAGAAGCCCATCACTTTCTCGACGCCGGCGCGGTTGTACCAGCTGCGGTCGAAGAGAACGATTTCCCCGGCCGCCGGCAGATGCGTCACATAGCGCTGGAAGTACCACTGCGTCCGCTCGCGGTCATTCGGCGCCGGCAGCGCCACGACCCGGCAGACGCGCGGATTGAGCTTCTGGCTGATGCGCGTGATCGCGCCGCCCTTGCCGGCGGCATCGCGTCCTTCGAATAGAATGAGCACCTTCTGTCCCGAGGCGACCACCCAATCCTGCAGCTTCACGAGTTCGGCCTGCAGCCGAAACAGCTGCCGGAAATAGTCTTGCCGGTAGGCCTTTTCCGTCTCCGTTTCCGGGTGTGATGGCACGCCGGGGAGTGGATGGCGGTCTTCGATCTCCATCTCCAATTCTTCATCGTAGCCATCGGCCAGATCGCGGCTGATGCGGCGGACGAGTTCGTCGTGATCGAATGGCGGTTGTGTGCTCATGGACGGTTCTTCTCCTTCACCAAGATCCGAAGAATGCTCGCCCACAATTGTTTCAGTTATGTAGCAGGTGCCCGCGTTCGTTGACAATGCCGGCTGGCTGGCCGAACGCCGACATCAAAAGGTCCTGAAAAAGGACTCGACCGCCGCGACGCAGAAAGGCGCCACCAGCGTCGCGTGATAGGCTTCCGCCACCGCGAAGGCCCCGCCGTCGGTGGCTCCCTGCGCGACGGCGTCGGCGGCAACCAGCGCTTTGGCCACCTCGAAGCCCTGCTTCAAATGGGCATAGGGATCGTTGGCCGATGCGCTGGACTCGAGGTCGAGCACGTTGATCGAGGCGGTGGCCGCCGCGTGCGCCGTCCAATAGCCCTGCATCAACTGGGTGTTGAACCAGAATACGATCGGGTCGACGTCGCCGCCGCAGAGCAGAATCGGAGCAGTCGGAACCCAATTGCGCAGATCATTCACTTGCAATGCCTGCCGCCAGGGAAGGCCCGGGGTCGCGGCTGCAATTCCGGTGGTAATCGTTGGGAAGCCGCCGTCCGGATTCTTCTGCGCGTCCTGCAGATAGCTCAACCGATAACTGTTCTGCAGCAGATTGCCGCTGCCAAAGCCGAGCGCGAACACCGCTGCCAGGTTCGCCGGAGCCAGCGGTGGCGTCATGTCGGCTAACGCGGGGTCGGGCGGCGTCGAGCTGAATAGCGCAAATTCCGGGAGCTTTCCCTGGGCATACAGCTGGCTCCTCGGCGTCGTGCTGGGCAGCAAGGACTCGATGCCGGGGGCATATTGGGGCGCGAATACGTCGGTCGCATTGGCATAGATGTTGCCATAGGACTTCTGATAGGCGGTCAGCAGGAGCGTGGATGATATGGGACCATCGCCATTCACCTCTCCGTAAAACACGGCATCGACGAACGCGGCCAGGGCATAGGGCCCCGACATCGGCGCAGAGGCCGTGACCACCATGCCGGCCGTCTGCATGGCGCGGTGCGTGGCCATGGCCACGTAACCGCCCTGCGAGTAGCCGGTGATGAACAACTGCCCGTTGTCCTTGGTCAGCGTTGCGGAGGCGAACGGCAGCGCGGTGCGTGCCGCGGTGAGTGAGTCGATCATGTCCTTCGATTGTTGATCGGCGATCAAGAAGGGATGGTAAGGAAGCGTCGACGTGTCATAGCCCGCGTAGTTGGGAGCCACCACGATGTAGCCCTTCGCCGCGAACAGCGCCGCCAGATATAAAGTCTCCGGGTTTTGCAAATTCATCATATTGAATGCGCGGTCCGTCGTCGTGCCATGCGCGTACAACACCATCGGCCGCGATCCCGTGCAGTTTGCGCCAAAGCCGGTGGGCACCAGCAGCGCGGCGGACGCGGTGGTGGCCTCGTTCGCGCCGCCGACCGTGGCGTACTCGATGTGATAAAAGAGAATGTCGCAGACCGGTGCGCCGCTCAACGAGAACAGCTGTTGATTGGCCGCGAGATTGAGTTCGAGCAGCAGACTCGGCGCCGTCAACGTGGATAGAAGCTCGGGCGGACTCTGCAGCAGCGTTCCACGCGCCGGGGTGCTGCCGACGCCGGCATCCGGCTTGCCATCGCCGCCGCCGCTGCAGGCGGCCAGCAGCAGCGCTGCGATGATGTGCGGAGCGGATCGAAAAAAGTGGATCATGGTTTGAGCCACCAGTGTACGGGCGACTCTGGCTTCGGCAAGTCTCGATGATCAGCCATCAGAGTCAGCGTTGTCCGACAGCGGAATTCGCGGTCCCCTGTGTGGGTCCGCGTACAGACTTCCAGGCGAAGCGGTCGTAGCCTTCCCTCAACCGAAACCAACAGTAAGGAACCATCGTGAACTATTCAAAGCTTGCCGCGGCCTCATTGATCATGTTCGCCTTCAGCGCCTGCACTCCGGGTCCCGCCGGGCCGCCCGGTGCGACCGGTAACACGGGCAATCCCGGCAACACGGGTGCCACGGGCAATACGGGCGCAACCGGTAATACCGGCGCGCCGGGTGACACAGGCAATACCGGAGACACCGGCCCCAAGGGAAACACGGGCAACCCAGGTAATCCGGGTAACACCGGCAATACCGGTGCGCCGGGTGCTCCCGCTCCCACGACCCCGCCCAACTAAGGTGTCGTATACAACGAGGCAGAGCCGATGAACACAATGCATACGCAGTGGATCCTGATCGCGGGAGCCATCGCCGCTGCATCGATTGCTCTGGCGGTCTGGTTTTCTTATCGCAAGAAGCAGTCCAAGAGACTCCACGATCGCTTCGGTCCGGAATACGACCGGGCGGTCGAGGATCTCGGCAGCCGGACCAAAGCGGAATCGGAACTGAAGACGCGTGAGCGGCGCGTTGACAAGCTCGACATTACATCGCTGACGGCTGCCGAAGCCGCAAGATTCAGCGGGTCCTGGAGCACCATGCAAGGCCGCTTCGTCGATAATCCCCGGAATGTCGTTACCCAGGCGGATCAGTTGGTTCGAGAGCTGATGCAAAAGCGCGGCTATCCGATGGGAGACTTCGAGCATCGCGCCGCCGATATCTCCGTCGATCACCCCGCCGTCGTCCACAATTACCGGGCCGCTCAGGCCCTCATGCTGCTGGGTGAGAGCGGTAAGGCCAACACCGAGGAGCTGCGCCAAGCCGTGGTGCATTATCGCGCGCTTTTTGACGAACTGCTCGAAGTGCAGGAAATCCCCGTGGCGGCGGCACCCCCGGCGCCGGCGGCGATGCACACCTGAACGCTCGATAAAACTCAATCCCCAAGATCTCGGACCCCAAGGCACGAAATCGACCCGACAGAAAAATCGCGGTAAGGTGTTCGAAGGGTAAGCCGTGGGGAGAGCGAGCGACCGATGAACACCAGACATCTCGTGGATCCGCAGCTTGGGCCGTTCCTCGATGCACTGCCGGCATTCGAACTCTCCGCGGAAACGCTGGCCGCGGTGCGCGCGATCGTATTTCCGTCCGCCGTCGACGCTGCGGCGGTCGACGCCGTCGCGATGTCGGTGCGCTCGGTTCCAGGTCCGCCGGGCGGCGCCGAGGTGGGCGTCATCATCTATACGCCGCGACAGTCGACCGGGCCTTTACCCTGCATCGTCCACATGCACGGCGGCGGTTATGTCGCTGGGTCGGCGGCGTCTGCCGAGCCCCGGCATCGCCCGCTCGCGCTGGCGGCCGGCTGTGTCATCGTCTCCGTGGAGTATCGCCTCGCGCCCGAGACGACATTTCCGGGCGCCATCGAGGACTGCTATGCCGCACTGGCGTGGACGTTTGCCAATTCTCGCACGCTCAATATCGATGCGCGGCGCATCGGCGTGATGGGAGAAAGCGCCGGCGGCGGACTGGCCGCGGCGTTGGCGTTGCTGGCGCGGGATCGCGGCGAATATCCGCTTGCCTTTCAGCATCTCATCTACCCCATGCTCGACGATCGAACCTGCACTACGCCGGATCCACATCCACACACGGGCGAGTTCCTCTGGACGGCGCACAAGAATGCCTTCGGCTGGGCCTCGCTCTTGGGTGTCCCTCCCGGCTCGGCGGATGTGTCGAGTTACGCCGCGGCTGCGCGCGCCGAGGATTTGAGCGGTCTGCCCCCGACATTCCTATCCACGGGCGCTCTCGATCTGTTTCTCGAGGAGGACATCGAGTATGCGCGGCGCCTGCTGCGCGCCGGAGTGCCGGTCGAGCTGCACGTCTATCCGGGGGCGTTTCACGCCTTCGATCTTGCGCCCGACGCGCAGGTTGCGCGAGATGCGAATCGCGACAGCATCGCTGCGCTGCGCCGCGCGCTGCACACAGGGCATTGAGTTCGCTAGCGAACGGCGCGCGCCATGGGACACAACAACATGGGCAGCAGATCGTGTTCCATCGATCCCGCCCCCTCCGCCTCGCGCTGAGCCATGCGAATGACCGACGCTTCGTGGTCGACCATGAAGCTTACCCACGGCACATCCTCGGCGGGCGCGGCGTCGAGCAGCGTCTGAAACCGCTCGAGATACGGGCGGGCGAGCACGGCGAGTTCGGCCATGGCGGACTTCCAAGGCACCGCGGCAAACTTCTCCGCGACCGCGGCTCCCGCGGCGCGCAGACCGTCGTCCTCGACCAAACTCAGGCCGCGTCTTGCGAGCAGCGGACGGAGCCTGACCTTGGCCTCGGATTCGAGCTGCAGAAACAATTCGAGCTTGTAGCGCTGGTCCGGCACGGATGTGAGTTCCAGCCAGCGCGACGCCAACCCCTCACCGAGCACTTCGGCGGCATAGAGTTCGGCCAATCCCGCGAGGTATGCATCGTGGTCCATGCGCTCTCCGCCGCTTCAGCCTGTGAGGTTCTCCGGAAATCTCAAGCTGTCGAAGCGGTGTGCTTCGGCCTCGCCCAGCTTCTTCTGCGCGCGGATCTCGTTGACCAGCTCGAGCGCGGTCTTGGGGCTCGGCGGCAGCTCCGCGTCGCAGGGCGCAAGCGGCGTCAGGCGCTCGCCCCAGCGTATCAAATGCGCGGACAGGGTGAGTCCGCCGCCGAACGCGGGCATCAGCACCAGGCCGCCTGCGGGCACACGGCCTTCTTCGACGGCTTCCACCAGCGCGACCGGCGCCGTGGCCGAGCTCATGTTGCCGTACTTCTGCACCGTCAAATACAGCTTGTCCGGGCCGGCGCCCGCGCGCTTCGCGACCGCATCGATGATGCGCAGGTTGGCCTGATGCGGCACGACCAGCGCGATGTCGTCCATGGTCACGCCCGCGCGGCGCATCACATCGAGGCTGGCCTCGCTCATGCCTTGCACGGCCTTGCGAAAGATTTCCTGACCGTCGAAGTCCCAGCGGGTCAGCCCGAACTGCACGCCCAGATTGGCGTACATGGTGCCCATGCCGCGCACCCGCAGGATCTGGCGCGAGTCGGCGTAGCACTGCAGTTTCTCGGCGATGACGCCGGTCTGGTGCTCGCATGACTGCAGCACCATGGCTGCCGCGCCGTCGCCGAACAGCACGGCCACATTGCGATTGTCCCAGTCCATGTACTGCGAGATCAGTTCGACGCCGATCACCAGCGCGTTCTTGACGATACCGCTCTTGATCATGGATGAGCCGATCGACAGGCCATACATGAAGCTGGTGCAGGCGGTATTGACGTCGAAAGACGCCGCGTTTTTCGCGCCGATGCGCTGCTGCACGCCGGAGGCGCTGTTGGGTACCGTCTCGTCGTTGCTGCAGCTGCCGTAGATGACGAGCTCGATGTCCGCGCCGCGCAGGCCGGCGCAGGCGATGGCGCGGCGCGATGCGATAATGGCCAATTCAATGCCGGGCACATGGGAGATCCGCCTCTCCTTCATGCCGGTTCGCGACGTGATCCAGTCATCGTCCGTGGGCAGGAAAGTGGCCAGATCGTGATTCGTGAGGACGGACGGGGGCAGGCACTTGCCCCAGCCGACGATTGCAGCGTGAGTCACTTAAACTCCCCAGGGACCCTATTTGTGTGGCGCATTGTCGCCGATATGGGTGCGGCTGGCACCCCTCGCCATAAATTCGATGGGGCGCGGCGTCCGGGGCGAATTACCCGCAGTGCGGCACGCCGATTTCGATGCCATCTCCGGTGTGCCGGACGGGGTAGGTCTTGAGCGCTTCGGTGGCGGGCGCTGCGAGCACGGATCCCGTGCGGCAATCGAAGGAGGCTCCGTGCAGTGGGCAGAGCAGGCGGTGACCGCGCAACCGTCCTTCGTGCATTCTCGCGAAGGCATGAGTACACACATCGTCGAGCGCGTACCAGCCGTCTTTGGTATGGCATAGCAAGATATGGCGTTCGCCGATGTCCACCGGGCGCATGCGGCCTTCGGGCAGTTCCGCGGCCGCGATCACGCGGTGAAATTCCACTTCGCCGAGCCTATGCCGGCGGCTGGGAAAATCGTTTGGCCGCGCGCAGCCGCGCCTTGGCGGATTCGGTCTCTCGGCTTCGAAACGGCGCGTTCGTATGCAGCGAGCTGAGCAGGGTCCTCGACGCGGTTGCGACTTCATCGATGGCCGAGAGGAAGGCGGTCTCATTGTATTTTGACGGTTTGGCAAAGCCGCTGATCTTGCGCACGAACTGCAGGGAGGCAGCACGAATCTCATCATCGGTCACCGGCGGCTCGAAATTGAACAAGGTTCTGATATTCCTGCACATAGGACTTGAAAAACCTCAATGGAATCAGTGAGATAAGCGGCCCGCGCGGGCGTTCTCCTCGAATCGGATTCAACCCCCGGAACACGACTGCTCAATCCTAACTCGGATTGATTCGACGCCGCTTAGAAAAGCTTGATGCATTCCTGAGCCAGGCTTCAGGACTTCGATCGGTTCCGCGCCGTACACCGTCCATCACGCCACCGGCGCGATGTCGATGGCGGGTTTCACTCCATCTAACTTGAGGAATCGATCATGAACAAGACCCTTCGCGAGAAGTCATACACGGCCCTGTGCTGCCTCTTCGGCACCGCAGCCCTTTGCGCACTGACGGCTCGGGCGGGAGCTGTCGAGGACGCTCCGCCGACCAAAACCGTCAAATACGATGATCTCGATATCACCAAGCCCGCCGGCGCGAAGACCCTCTACCGGCGCATACAAGCGGCGGCGGTCGAGGTGTGTCCGGTTCTCATGAGCAGGAAGCTCGAGCTGTTGCCCATCGAGCACCGCTGCATCGAGCAGGCAATCGACGCGGCCGTCAGGAGCGTCAACGCACCCGCCCTGACCCAGCTGCGTGCCGGCGGTCAGGTCCGCCTCGCCAGCAAGTAACACCATCCGTTATTCACAGGAGACTCACATGAACGTTCAAGAGAAAATACCCCATCGATCCAATTTGGACTCCGACTTCGGCACCCTCGCCTTGTTGGGCCTGTGCGGCCTGTTGCTGTCGGTGGCCATCGGCACATCCATGCCGGCGGAGGCCGCCACGGAGAAGAGCGCCACGGTACGGATCGCCGACCTCGACCTGTCCACCGACAAGGGCATGCAAGCCGCCCGCGATCGAATCCACGACACCGCGAGGAAGCTCTGCAATCAGCTCATCAATCCTTGGTCGATCTCGCATGAGCCCGACTTCGTGCAATGCGTCAACGAGGCCACGACCGGCGCGGTGGCGCAGCTGCACGGACCGATACAGGTCGCGAACGCCAGGTAGCTCGGTCTACGGATAAGCCTCCGTCGGCCGACCATGGCTCACGAGCTGCGGCGATTTGCGGTCACGCCCCGCAAGTCGCCGCCTTTTTTTGGGGAGTGCAAGCCTTATACTCATCCCGGAGGCGTGGATGCCGAACGGAACTTCAGGCGACCTGGTGCGGATCGGCGCGTGGATCGCAAATCCCGCGCTCGATACCATTGCGTGCGGCACCGAGACTCACAAACTCGAGCCGCGGACCATGCGCTTGCTCCTGTACCTCGCGAACTCCGCCGGCGCCGTCGTCAGCGTCGACCAGCTGCTCACCGACGTCTGGAGCGGTGTGGTGGTCGGATCCGCATCCGTCTATCAAGCGGTGTCTCAGCTCCGCAAGCTCCTCGGCGATCTGGATCCTGATCCGACCTACATCGAGACCGTCCCGCGCAAAGGCTATCGGCTCATTGCCTCAGTGCGGCGCATCCGGCCGGAGCGCGAGATGGCCGCCACGGTGCCCATCCCTACCGACCCCGATCCCGCCAACCCCGATCCCGCCGCGACCGCTGCGCCGACCCCTGTGCCTGCCCCCGCGTCGGCACTCGCGCGGGCCCCCGCGCCGGCCGCTGCCGCGTCAGTCATTGCTGCGTCGGCCGCCGCCGCGTCGGTCGCACTCGTTGACGCGCCGGGGGCGCACCCGTACCGCTCGATCTACCTCGTGTTGGGCGGCGCGGCAGTCGTGGCGCTCATGTTGACGGGTACGTTGATCTGGAAGCGGGCGCAGTCGCCCGACCAAGCGGCGGCAGCGGCGTCGATCGTGGTGCTGCCCTTCATCGACTTGACCGCCGAGAAGGCCGATCAGTCGTTTTGCGATGGGCTCACCGAGGAGCTGTCCAGCTGGCTGTCGCAGATCCCCACCTTGCGCGTGGTGGCGCGCACGTCGGCGTTCGCCTTCCGCGGACAGGGGGAGGACGTGCGCAAGATCGGCAAGGCGCTCGATACCGACCACATTCTCGAAGGCTCGATGCGCCGATCGGGCGACCATGTGCGGATCACGGTGCAGCTCATCGATGCGCGCAACGGCTATCACCTCTGGTCGGAGAACTTCGACCGGCCAATACAGGATGCGATCAATGTTCAGGAGGACATTTCCCGCTCGGTGGCGGAAGTTTTGAAACTGCGCCTCACCACCGAATCCGAGCGGCAGTTCGCGGTGCGGCGCACCGCGGATCCTCAGGCTTATCAACTGTACTTGCTGGCGCGCCACTTCGATCAGCAGCTCGCGCCCGAACCGACCGAGCGCGCCGTCGATCTGTATCGGCAGGTGCTGAATGCAGACCCGAACTTCGCGCTCGCTTACATTGGACTCGCGAAGGCGCTGTTGAACCAAGCTTACTACCGCGACCTTCCGATCTCAGACGTGGCCGCGTCGGTGGAGCCGCTGGTCGCGGCGGCGCTGCGCATCGATGACCGCTCCTCCGGTGCATACGCCGTTCGGGGAATGCTGCGGGCCTCCCAGTCGCGGGAGAAAGAAGCCCTCGCCGACTTGGCTCAGGCGATTTCGCTGGATCCGAGCAACATGGGCGCGCATGCGGCGATCGGCAAAATTCGGCTGTTCGACGGAAGGCCGCGGGAGGCGTTGCAGAATTACGATGCGGCGGCCGCGCTGGATCCGCTCAATTCAAGATTGCAAATTCAGCGGTGCACGGCGTTCGGGGATCTGGCGCAATACGGGGAGGCGGAGAAGGTCTGCGAGCGCGCGCGCATTCTACAACCCGGCAGCGCGGCGCCGGCGGATAGCCTGGCATGGCTGGCTGAATCCCGTGGACGGATCGAGGAGGCGCTGCGCTGGAATGCCGAGTCTCTCAAAGCCGAGCCTGGCGATGATTTTGACCTGTACTGGACGCGAGCAACTCTGTTCCTGGCAGTGGGATTGACGGCTCCGGCCCGAGCGGCGGTCGAACTCGGCCGCCGCGCCACCAAGGATGACTCCAGCGCCGACACCGCGCTGGTGCGGGTCGTGTATCGCGAGGGTGGGGCGCAGGCTCTACGAAGCTATCTGGACTCGGCGCATCTCGATCAATCCGCGCACGCCGTCTCGCTGTTCGAAGCAGCGTATTCTCGTCTATTGCTGGGCGATGCGGCGGCGGTGAAGGGACTCATTGCGCGGGCCTTGGCGGCGCCCGATCGACAGCCTGATTTTGCCGACGCTCCCTGGTATGCACGCGGCGAACGCGCCGCGGGGATCTCCTATCGACTCGATCTTGCGGCGGCGGAACTACAGCTCGGCGATCGCCCCTCGGCCGAGCGCAATTTGAACACGGTGCTCGCCATGGTCGATGCCATGCTGGCGGCAGGGGTCGAACGCTATGCGACCTACGAGCTGCGCGCCAAAATCCATGCGCTCAAGGGGCAGAGCGATGATGCGATGCGAGACTTCGGCACGGCGGTACGCCTCGGTTGGCGCCGCGCCTGGTGGGCGTCGCACGAACCCTACTTTGACTCGCTACGCTCCCGAAGCGATTTTCAGGCGCTGCTGGCGCAGGTCAGCCGATCCAACGAGGTGCTGATCGCAAACTTGACTGCCAATCCCGCCGCCTACTAGGAGCGTTTTCCGCCGGGGACCGGTTGCAGCCCCAGCGCCACCCCCGCAATGACCAGACTTGGATTGCCTCCGGTTCCATGTCCGCCGGATCCAGTGTCTTCATGAGGACCGCCGCCGCCACCGGGCGGACCTCCCGGAATCCCGTGACCGCCACCAGGAACCGGAGGTGGGTTACCGGGTCCGTGCCCGCCGCCCGCGCTGCGCGTTTCCATCGGACCCGATCCCACGGCATCGCGCTGGAACCGCTCGAGGATGTGCAACCCCATGACGACAATGGCCTGCCGGTAGACAAACTGCCACTGCGGCAGGGTGGTGTCGTCGGGAATTTCTCGGATGAGCTTGCGAAACTTCTCTGCAAAAGCATCATGCGTGGTCATGATTGGCCCTCCTTATTTTTTCGCGTCAACCGCGCACAGGGGATGCGCGCCGGTTTCTCCGCTAGTATGTGCGCAATTGGGGGGAGTTTCTAATGAAGAAACGCAAACATGAGGCGGAATTGTTCAAGGCGGCATTGCTGGCCGGCGTTCAATACGCTGAAGGGCGGGGCGCGGTCGAATTCGAGGCGACCGACTCGGCGAGCGACAAGGCGCTGTACGTCTATCGCTTGCTCGTGCACGACAAGGTCATTGCGCCGATGCCGGAAGAGCAGGTTGCCGAGAAGACCATCCGCCACCGCCTCGCGACGTGGTACGCGCACCAATTGCCCGAGGGGCATCCGCTGCTGGAATAGGCATCCGGCGGACGGGAGTGCCACAGCCATGCGAGTCATCTCCTTCAAGAATACGGCGCTGTTCAAGCGCGGAATTTGGCTGAGCGCCGCCGCCGTGATCGCCTGCGTGGCGGCGCCCCTGCTGCTCGATGAAGGCCTGCGGGCAAATCCGCTGCCCAATCTGGTCGGCTTGGGTGCCCTCGGCATCTTTTTCGGCTACCTGCTGTGGAAAACTCAAATCCATCGTCTCGCCGATGAGGTGATCGACGGCGAGGATCACTTGAGGGTGCGACGCGGGCGGACGGAGCAAATCATTTCCTTGCCGAATATTTCCACGGTGGAGGTTTCCACCAGCAGCGGCATCCATCGGATCACGGTTCGCCTACGTGCACCGGCCAAACTGGGAGCAACCATTGAGTTTCTGCCGCAGGCCAGCCTTTGGTCCAATCTTCCCGCGGTTCAACGGGTGGCCAGCGGCCTGGCGGAACGTGCGAAACTGTCCAGGCCATGACCACTTCCCTGCGCCGCGGCGAGTACACCATCACCACCGACCTTAAGCGCCTGGATCTCAAGGCCATCCATGCGTTTCTGACGCGCAGCTATTGGTCTCCCGGCGTGCCGATCGCGATCATCGAGCGAGCGGTCGCGAACTCGCTGTGCTTCGGCCTGTTTCACGGGCAGGATCAGGTGGGACTCGCGCGTGTGATTACCGACAAGGCGACATTTGCGTATCTGGCGGATGTCTATGTTCTCGAAGCGCATCGAGGCCAGGGACTGTCCAAGTGGCTGCTCGAAGTGGTTCAAGGGCATGCAGATCTGCAGGGTTTGCGGCGGTTCATGCTCGCGACCCGCGACGCTCACGGCCTGTATTCGCAATTCGGCTTCGCGAATCTCGCCAATCCGTCGCGCATGATGGAAATCCTCAACGCCGATGCTTACCCGAGGACTTAGCCGTCACCCATGTTTTCAATTGCCCGAGAAACCGTACCCGAGGACGCCTTGCTCAAGACGCATCGCGGCGGTGCGCATCCTGAGCGCTGGGGACGGTACGGCGATTGCTTTTCCGTCACCGTCGATGGGACGGCGCGCCTTGCGGACTTCGTCTTCGCCTTCTATACCTCGCCCGTGTTTCGCATCGAGCGGTTGATGCTCCGCGCTCTTGCCGGCGCCCCGTCGGACGATGCAGACGCGCGCCGGCTCGCGGACGGCTCGGCGGCGTCATTCGCCGTATGGAATGTCGGCGAGCGGACGGCGACGCAGTTGTTGATGTGCGATCGCTATGAACGCACCCGCTCCTGGTTTCGCGTCGTGCCCGTGGATGGCGGCCGGACCCGATTGCAGTTCGGGTCGGCCGTGGCGGCGCGCGAGCGGGCGACGGGAACGGCGGCGATGAGCGGGCGCTTTCGGCTGTTGCTGGGGTTTCACGTGGTGTATTCGCAGCTGCTGCTGCACGCCGCGAAGGCCGGCGTCATGAGGGCGCGCGTGGCGGCGTGAAACAGCATTGCAATAATCAGCAACGGGCCCCGGTCTACTGGGGAATGGCGCCACAAGGAGCGAACCCATGCGATCAACACTGCATCGATGCCTGGCGGCGGGTACCCTGATGGGTCTCGCGGCCGCCGCCCATACGCAGCCGCGGCCCGCCGTGGTTGAATTGTTCACCTCCGAGGGCTGCAACTCCTGTCCGCCCGCCGAGGCTTACGTGGGGGAGTTGGCGCAGCGCGCCGATGTACTGGCCCTCGCGTTTCACGTCGATTACTGGGACGACCTCGGTTGGCGCGATCGTTTCGGCCTGCCCGAGTCCGTGCAGCGGCAGCGCGCCTACGCCAACGCACTGCGGCTCTCCTCGGTGTATACGCCGCAAGTCGTCGTCGATGGGCACGGCAATTTCGTCGGCAGCGACCGCGCCTCCATCGGGAGGGCCTTGGCGGGAAATCGCAGCGGCGTGCCGGTGGCACTTTCGGTTCGCGACGGCGAGGTGCGCGTCGATTTGGGTACCCAGGACAAGGCCGCGGCTTGCGATGTCGTACTCATCGCCTATCTGCGCACGGCGGTGTCGCCGATCGGCCGCGGCGAAAACGCGGGACGTACCCTCAAGGAATTCAACATCGTGCGCGGCATACGCAGCCTCGGCCGATGGGACGGGCAGCAGCGCCAGTATCGCGCAGCCGTGGATGCCCTGCCGCGCGATGCCACCGACGTGGCCGTCCTGGTACAGCCCCTGGGTCAGGCGCCGATCATCGGCGCGGCCTCCACGGCGCTCCGCTAGCCATACGGTGTTGGCGCGGCGACACCTCGCTGCCGAAATAGATTCCGACGGCTGGGTGCGTTAGGCTGCGGATCGTCATCCAGTCTTAGGGGAGTGAGTCATGACAACGTTCTTCAATATACGGAGCGTTCGCGCGCTCCTCGCCTCGTTGGCGCTCGCCGGCGGCGCATCCGCCTTCGCCGCCGATGTCAAAGTGAAGTTGAACGGTGCTGAGGAGACGCCTCCAGTGACCACCTCGGCAACCGGCACCGGGACCATTGCCGTCGCAGCCGACAAGTCCGTCAGCGGCACCATCACGACCAAGGGAATCGACGGGACGGTGGCGCATATTCATGTGGGTGCGCCCGGCCAGAGCGGACCTCCCATCATTACCTTGAGCAAGGGCGCGGACGGAGCATGGTCGGTGCCCGCGGGCTCCAAGCTCACGGATGAACAGTACGCGAGTTTCAAGGCCGGGAATCTGTATCTCAATGTCCACAGCGCCGAGCACAAGCCGGGGGAGATTCGCGCTCAGCTCAAACCGTGACGCTCGACTCAAGTCGCGATAAAGGCGGTGATTTGCGGTTGGCAGAAATCCCTTTCGGGGATTATAAGGGGCAGGCGAAAGCGGCCCGTGACGAGTGTTGAATCGAAGCGCCGATTCGGGTCCACCAACAATGATTCAAAGGAGATGTGACGATGAAATCAAGAATGAAATTCGCGTCGGCTGGCGCGGCTGCCGTACTCATGGCGTTCGCCATCGGCGCCCAACCGCGGGTAGCGGTTGCCGCCCCGCAACTGAGCATACAGTCGGAAGAGGCGGCTCACCCCAGGCTCGTCAAGGCCATCCACGAGATGCGGGAGGCTCTCCATGAATTGGAAGCCGCTCCCGATGACTTCGGCGGCAACAAGGCGGCGGCGATCAGAGATACTCGCGCCGCGATCCATTCAGTGAAGCGGGCATTGTACTTTCGCTTGCACATGGACGACGAGGCCATCGACCGGGTGCAATAATCGGACGGCTGGTCCCCACGACACGGCGCGTGGGGACCAGTTCTTTGGGCAATCACTGCCTCTCGACCTGAGGCAGGTCTCCAATATCGGCCAACTTTCATGGCGGTCTGCTCCGACACAGTTGAGTCGCGAACCGCGGGACGAAACCGTCGGCGGGCGGGACGGACTCGACTTTGAGCCGCGGACACCGATGCGTCCGGGGGCGTCTCATAGAGACGTCGTCCACCAAGGTTGCCGCCCATGCGACTTCTCGACCGGGTTGCCCGCTGCCGCTCGCCCACGCTCCTGGCTCTCGATCACGGCCCGGCGTTTCCCTATCCGGTCACGGGGCCGAGCGATTTCGCGCGTCAGGTCGCGACCTGTCCGCTGCGCTTCGTTCTCGGCGATGACCTGACCCGCGCCAGCGCCGAATTGGCGTTTGCGGACGGCGCGCGCTTGGCGGGATGTCTGGATTTGCTGCGGATGCCGGCGCCTCGACTCTGGGTGGAATGGAATGACGAGGTGCACAGCCAAGTGATTTACGAGACCCGATCGGCGACCCGCTACGATGTGGCGGCAGGCCGGCGCGTCGGAGTTCTGTTGCAGGGGTCACGGGATGGCTACGCCGCGCTAGCGAGGACCTTCTGGGCGGATGCGGCCGCCGAGGAAACCTCGGAAGTGACGCTGTCGCCACTCGAAACGCACATCGATCTGCGCGGCGAGTTTGCGGAAGCGGCGGACATTCCGGGGGTGCTGTCGGGCGGACTGGCCTGCGTCACGGACGGAACCGATGCGGCGATGGCTTCGCTGCTCGACCATGTGCGGTTTCGATTCGATGATTCCTGGGCGGCCTATTACCGGGCCGCGGCAACCGACTCAGGCGCGCAGCGCCATGTCGTTCACGCCTCGCTGGCGGCGGTCGCGCGGGACATCCCGCTGCTGCTGGCGTTTTTCTTGTTGCTCTCGGCCAAGGATGCCACGCGCTCGATTCCGGTCTCACGCGCCGCGATCAATCGCAAGCGGCAGGCCCACGGCCGCGCGCCGCTGCTCGATCACATCGAAGTACGCGCCTCGCTTGATGCCGTGCGCGATGCGGAACCGGCCGCGGGCGAACTCAGCGGCCGCCAATCACCGCGGCTGCACCATGTCCGCGGTCACCTGGTACGGCGCGATAATCGCGTCTTTTGGCGCATGCCTCATCTGCGCGGCAGCGGTTCGCGCGGGATGGTTCATTCGCGAACGGTCTGTCTGTCATTTGCCCGGCCGCGCGCCGGCACCGCGGCACCACCGTCCTAGGTTCAAGCGCCGCGGTGATATCGCTCGTAGATCTGCTCGGCCGCCGCCAGATCGGCGAGCGCGACGCCCACGGATTTGAAAACGGTTCTGCCGGCATGCGCCGCGGTTTGCGAACGGCCGGCCGGGGTTTGAGCGCGGCCGACCAAAGCGGCGAGCGGGACGATGTTCGCCTTCTCGATGACGCCGGCGGCCACCGGGAAAATCAAATCACCGCTGTCGTTGAGTGCGTCCGGCGTATCGACGGCGACGAATGCATCACGCAGGCAATCATCGTCGGCCTCCCTCATGCCGGGCTTGAAACTTCCGACCAAATCCAAATGACATGAGGCCTTCAGCCAAGCGCCTCTGATCAGCGGTTGGTCGGCCAAGGTGGCACAGCTGATCACGTCCGCCGAGCGCGCGGCGGCCTCCAAGTCCCCCGCAACGCCGACAGGCCAGCCCCGAGCCTTTAGGTCCTGCGCCACGGCCGCCGCCTTGTGCGAGTCGCGTCCCCAGACCAGCACGGATTGATACCGTCTCACCGCCCGATGGCCCTCAATGAGATAACGCGACAGGGCGCCGGTGCCCACCATCAACAGCACGGCGGGCGCGGCGGGCGCCAGCAGATCGGCCGCCAGCGCGGACACGGCCGCGGTGCGCAGCAATGTCAGCGCCCGTCCATCGATCCATGCGCGGGGCTGTCCGGTATGCCCCGACAGGAGCAGGTAGGTGGCGTTGACCGATGCAAGCCCTTGGGCGGCGTTGCCGGGGAAGACGGTGACGATTTTCACGCCGATGTCGCCGGCCGGCCGCCAGGCGGGCATGAGCAGCAGCGTGCGCGGCTGAGCGGCGGTGCCCACCTCATGGTGAGTGCGCGCGGGGCCGGCCGTCGGCGCCAGAAATGCTCGCCGCAGCGGCTCCACCAGACTGGCCACTGTCGCGAGTCGATGCACCGCGTCGAAGCCGATTTGCAGCATCAGCCGATCACGTTCGCTTCGTAGAGCGGTCGATTCTTCGCGATGCGTTCGAAGAGCAGATCCGATACATCGAGCGAGTCGAAGCGGCCGTGCAGAACGAGCTCGGCGACGGCGCGGCCGATGATGGGGGCCTGCTGCATGCCGTGGCCCGAGAATCCATTCATGAACAGCAGGTTTTCCACCGATGCATGTGCTCCCAGAATGGCGTTGTGATCGAAGGTGTTCATCTCGAAGTAGCCCGCCCAGGCGCGTTCGAGTTTAGCCTGCTCGAAGGCGGGAATACGATGCGCCAGCGCCGGCCAAAGATAGCCCTCGAACGCGTCGTAGTCCGGCTCCAGCGGCTGATCGTCCGCATCGTCCGCCGGCGAAAATCCAGCGATGAATTTCGCGCCGTCGGGTCGAATCCAGAATCCCGTCGGATCGATGAGGAGCGGGAATGAGCCCAACGCAGCGGGGCAGGAGATGACGTACACCGTGCGCCGCCGCGCGAACACCGGCAGCTCGACGCCCGCCAGCGCCGCGACCCGGCGCGACCACGGACCCGCGGCATTGACCACGTAACGGCAGCCGATGCGCGAGCCGTTCGACAGGGTCACCTCGGTGATGCGGGTGCCGCCCAAGGTCAGCCCGCTGACCTCGCCCTTCACGTAGCGCGCCCCTTGGGCGCGCGCTTTGCGCGCGAACGCCGTCAGCAAGGCGTAGCCGTCGAACCATCCTTCGCCGCGCAGGCCGAGCGACCCCAGCGACAGATCGGCGGTATTCAGCCAGCCGAAGCGGTCCCTGAGCGCGGCAGCATCCAGCAGCGCCACCTCGGAGCCACAGGCTGTTTGCACCGAGTGCGCCCGGCGCAAATGTGCGGCGCCGTCGGGTCCCGCCAGATAAAGGTAACCCTGCTCCCGCAATAGGATGTCCGGCCTCTCCTCGCCGACCGCCAGTTCGAGGGCGGCGTTGCGTAAAAAGTCGATGCTGGCTTGCGAGATCCGTATGTTCACCGCGGCCGAAAATTGCTGGCGGATGGACGCGGCCGACAGCGCCGAGGAGGCCTGCGCGTACGAGGGGTCGCGCTCGATGACGGTCACGCTCGCCGTCGGCTCCAGCCGGGTCAGCCAATAGGCGAGCGCCGAGCCCATGACGCCGCCGCCGATCACGACAACTTGATTGCTCATTTTATTTGAATTTCGGTTTTTGCCTTCGGTGCCGATGATATAGGGGCGGGGCGCCGCAGGCGCAACTGCGCGCCGCGGAAGCCGCGGCCCGCTCGCTGCGGCCGTCTTCGGCCGGCCTGAATGCGAAGTGGTTCTCAACTTAAGCGTATCCCGGTATGCACCGACCAAGTATTGGTCACCGGCCGCATCCAAAATGTGATCCAAACCATCTCGCGAAATTCCTTTTTCCATAAGGATCATGCAGTTCGCGGCGACATAATCGGTCGGCGCGACAAGCCCTGCGAAATCGCAGTGCAACAAACTGACTTGACCAGGAGCAGGGGGTGTCGGTGCAGAGCGCAACGAGAAAAAATGAGTCCGCCGCGCCGGAAACGGGGGACCGTGTCTACGCACCGGCGGCGAAACGCGCCAAGCTATCGGTGCTGCTGGTCACTCGCGACGACATGCTGTGGCCGCAGATCGGTCCGCACATCAGCGGTCAGTTGATCCTCAAGCAACTCGACACCATCGACGAGTTGCTGTCGGCGACGCCGTCGGGGCAGCCCGCCATCGTGCTCTGGGATGCCCGAAATCAGACCGATGCCGCCGCGGTGCTGTCGCGTCTGCAATTGCATTCGCCGTGCTTTGCGATCCTCGCCCTGGACGAACCGGGCAACGCCTCCGCGTGGGCGAACCCGATTGCCCTTCGGCAGGTGGTGGCACATCTCGGCGTGCCGGTCCAGGCGGACAGCCTGCGCAGCTCCCTCGATATCGCACATGAAGAAGTCAACGCGCGCACGGCATTGCTCGGCGACGCCAGCGCGGCGGCGGCGGCGGCCGCGCCGGCGGATCGGCGCCCAATTCCCTGGATTCCGGCCGGCATCGGCTTAGGTGTGCTCATCGCCTGCGCGGGAGCTTATGTTCTGCTTCGCGGCAACGACACTCCGCCGCAGCCGGCACATACGCAGGCGCAGGCACCGGCGCCGGTGCAGTCACCCAGCGTCAAGCCGGAGCCGCAAAAGCCTGGCGCGGCCCCGGCGGCGGTCACCGACGAAAAAGTGGACCTGCTGGTCGAAAAAGCGCAGCAAGCCATGCTGGACCGCCATTTCATCGATCCGGCGGAGGGCAGTGCGCTGACGCTGTACAGAAATGCGCTGCTTCTCGATCCCGAGAACGGCGAAGCGCGCCAAGGGTTGCAGCGTCTCGCGGAAATTCTGTTTGCCCGGGTGCAGTCGGCCCTGGACGAGCGGAAGTTCGACATCGCGCTGCAGTCGCTCGAGACGGCGCGCAGCATCAATCCGAGCGACGGCCGCCTGGCACCGCTCGATGCGCGCATTGCGACCCTGCGGGCGGAGCTCGGTCCGGCGCAGATTCTGGCGGCGATCAACGCGCAGAATTTCGACCGCGCGGCGCAACTCATCGATGAAGCCACCCGCTCCAAATCGCTCAGCAATGTGAAGCTCAACCAGTTGCGCGACGAGCTGCGCCGGCGGCACGACGAAAACGACATCGCGAATTTCGTGAAGCTGATCGACACCCGTCTGCAGCAGGACAAGTTGATCGAGCCGCGCAATGACAGCGCGACGTTTTACTTGAATCAGGCCAGGGCCGCGGGCGCCAGCGTCGCGGCGCTGCAATCGCAAACGCAGGAGATCAACAAGCGGCTGTCTCAGACGGTGCACGCCGCCATCGACGGCAAGCATTTCGCCGAAGCGGACCGGCTGATCGCCGATCTGCACAACTTCGGCGTGCCTCCGGCGGCGATAACGGGTCTGCAGCACGATCTGACCGTCGCGCGCGCCCAGTCCGCCGCGGCCGTGCCTGAACAGCCGCAATACCTCGAGCTGGCGCAGTCCCGGCTGGCGCAGGGAAAGGTGACCGAGCCCGACACCGACAGCGCCTTGTTCTACGTCGCGCAATTGCGCGCGGCGGACCCGAAGAACAGCGCGCTGCCGAAAATCTCCAGCGCGGTGCAGGCGCAAATCCTCGAGCAGGCGCGCGCGGCGCTCGATGCCACGCAGCCGGCGAAAGCCGAATCTCTGCTGCAAATGGCGGGCAGCTTGGGCGCGTCGCCGGATGTCGATGCGCTCAACGCGCGGCTGGTGCAGGTGAAGGCGGTATCCGCCGGCGGCATGCCGGAAGTCATGGAGGCGTCATTGACGCGCGCCAAGGCGATTGAACTGAATTACCCGGCGGATGCGCTGCGCAGGAATGTCGAAGGCTGGGTGGAACTCGCCTATGTGATCGCGGCGGACGGCAAGGTCAGCCAAGTCAAAGTGTTGAATTCCAGCCCGCCCGGGGTCTTCGACGCCTCCGCCGTCAAGACCATATCGCGCGTGCGCTACAAGCCCACGCTGCAGGGCGGAAAGCCGATCGCGGTCACGACCAAAATACGCATTGCTTATCGGATGGCGAAATAGGTACCCGATGAGCGACCCATCCGAAAACACCGATCGACTGGAGCCGACGATGGCGCCTTCCCGGCGCGGGTCGGCCGGCCGGTGCCTGGTCGTGCACAATGACCTGGAGCTGCGCTTGAGGCTGGGGGCATTGGTGCGCCGGTCCATCCCGAAACTCGACGCGGATTGCATCAGCGCCGCCACGTTCGAGGGGCTGACCGCGGAGCGCCTTGCGGGCTACGTCGCGCTGCTGCTCATCGTCGAATTCAGCCTGCGCGATGCGGCGGTGGATCCGCTGGCGCGGCTGGTGCGTTCGCGCCAGCTCGCGCCGAATCTGCCCATATTCGTATTTGCACGCGGCGGCGACGAACGCAACGCCGCGCGCACCATCAAGCTGGGGGCCAACGACTACTGGCCGATTCATTCGGTGAAAATCGGCGAGGTGGGCGCGGCGCTGCAGCCGCTCGTGCCGGCCGCGGCCGTGGCCGCCGTTGCGCCGCCGGCCGCCCGATCGCGTCAACCGCGGATCGCCGGCTACAGCCTGGTGAGGACCATCGCGGAATCCCCCACGGCCGCCGTTTATCTGGCCCGCAACGACGAGCTGGCCCAGCCGGTCGCGCTCAAGGTCCAGATGCTCAGGGGACACGAGGTGTCCGAATCCGATCGGCAGCGCTTCGTGCGCGAATGCAAACTTCTGGCGTCTCTGAATCACCGCTCGATCGCCAATGTGCTGGATTACGGCATAACCGACGATTACTCGTATCTGGCGCTGGAATATTTTCCCTGCGGCAGCCTGCGCGACCGCCTGAAAAATCCGGTGAGCGAGGCCGACGCGGTCAACTATGCGCGGCAGATCGGCGAGGCGCTGGTGGTGCTGCACGCGGCCAAGGTCGTGCATCGCGACCTCAAGCCCTCGAACCTCATGCTGACGAACGACAACCGCGTGATCTTGATCGATTTTGGCTCCGCGTGCGCGCTGCTCGGCGCCAGCGATCTGTCCCGGTCCGACATGTGCACGGGTACCCCCTACTACGTGTGTCCCGAACAGATCGACAACCGCGACCCGGACGCGCGCAGCGACCTGTACAGCCTCGGCGTCGTGCTGTTCGAGATGCTGGTGGGCGCGCTGCCGTATGCCGGAAACAACTTGACCGAAATTTTCGCGGCACATCGTTCCGCGCCGGTGCCGCGCCTGCCGCAGCGGGCCTTGCGCTACCAGCCCATCATCGATCGGCTGCTGGCCAAGAATCCCGACGATCGATACCCCTCGGCCGTGCTGTTTCTCGAGGACTTGGCCGCGGTGAGCGCCCCCCTCCGAACTTCCGTCGACGAACCTAGACAACCAGGAGTGATGAATTCATGAATGCCCGTTTGGTGAAAATGCTGAGTCCGCTCCTGACTCCGGCAGGCCTGCTCATAATGGTCGTCATACTGGGCCTGAGCTTCGTCGCCCTGGTGCTCGTGCCGGGACTCGAACTCGCCGGCGAAGTGGCCGAGAGTTCGACCGCCCTGAAGCTGCTCGGCGAACAGGAGCGGCATCCGGCCCTGATCCGCGCGGCCCTCGAATCGGTGCACGACCGCCTGGGTACCCGCAGTTACGTTCAAGATTCCCTGGATGAGCTGCGTGCGTCGAGCGGCAAACTCGACAAAGCGCTGCACGAAATGGCCGCACCGCGCAAGGTCAACTGGTTCGCCCTGACGGCCGACACCGGGGCGACCGGCGCGCCGATCGCCGGCAAGCACGCGCCGCTGCTGCTCGATAGCTGGGCACGAGAACTGGTGGTGTTGAATCCGGTGCTCGACTACCGCGGCGTGCCGTATCAAGACAACGAGTCCACCGGCACCGTCATCAACGAGAGCGGGCGCGAGCTCGAGCGCAGCGTCAATGCGGCGCTGCGCACCAGCCGGCACGTGCTGCCGATGCTCGACAACGAGTTCGCGGCGATTTCGGCGGAATTGCAGGCAACCAACGTGCGTTCGGCGACCGAGCTGCGCCTGGTGATGCTGTCCGGCCTGGTCATCGCGGTCGCCCTCGTATTGCTGGTGACCATACTGCTCAGCGCAAGAGGCCGGCAGGAAGGTATTCTGCGCCAGGCACGGCAGCAGACCACCGACATTCTGCGCACCGTGAAGGACGGATTGTTCCTGATCGATCAAAACCTGATCATCGGTTCGGCCTACTCCGCCGCATTGGAAACCCTGTTCCAGCGCAAGGACTTCGCGGGTCTCGCTTTCGAGAGCCTGCTCAAGCCCATCGTATCGGAGCGGACCCTGGCCACCGCGCTCAAGTACATCAAGGTCCTGTGGGCCGAGCGCACCAACGAGAAGCTGGTCAAGACCATCAATCCCCTGGGCGAAGTCGAGGTGCATCTCGACGGCGGCAGCGGGAAATTCGACACGCGCTATCTGCAGTTCGACTTTCACCGGGTGCGCGTCGATGGAGAAATGACGCATGTCCTCGTGTCGGTATCCGACGTGAGCGCCCGCGTGGATCTGGCCAACGAACTGAAGGCCTCGCAAAGCCAGGCGCAGGGCCAGGTCGACACCCTGCTCGGCATTCTGCACATCGATCCCGCGCAGCTGAACTCGTTCCTGAACGACTCCAACGCGGCGATGAAGATGATCAACGCGGTGCTGCGCGAGCCGACGCGCGAGGAGGGTGTGTTCCGCAAGAAGCTCGACACCCTGTTCCGGCAAGTCCATTCGGTCAAGGGAGAGGCGGCCGCCCTGGGGTTGTCCTCGATCGAGATTCGGGCGCACGCTTTCGAAGAGGATTTGAAGGCGCTGCGGGAAAAGCAGAGCCTGTCGGGCAACGACTTCCTGCCGCTGGTCATCAAGCTCGACGACCTGCTGACCCACCTGCAATCCGTGCGCGATCTGGTGCAGCGCCTGTCGCGCCTGCATGTGGCGCAGTACGAGGCGCCACATACGGCCACCCATGTGTTGGACGCGGATGCGACGCCGCATAACATCAAGACGGAGTCCGTGAAGGCCGACTCCGGGGTCGCGTCGGCGCTGCAGCAACTGACCGCGCGCGTCGCCCGCGAAAACAACAAGGAAGCGGCTCTGCACTGCACGGGCATCGATGCGGTCCCCGACGAGTATCGGCGGGTGGTCAAGGACATCGGCATCCAGGCGGTGCGCAACGCCGTCGTGCACGGCATCGAGAGCCCGGCCGTGCGCTCGGCCGCCGGCAAGTCCCCGCAAGGCGCCGTGCGCCTGTCGTTCCAGGACCTGGGCGATGCGGGCTACAAGCTCATCTGCGAAGACGACGGGCAGGGCCTGTCGACCGAGCGGATCAAGGAAGCGGCCCTGAGAAAAGGCTTCATCACGCCCGAGCGGGCGATGAGCATGGACACCAAGCAGGTGTTCTCGCTGCTGTTTCAATCGGGATTCTCAACCGTGGAAACGGCGACGAAGGATGCGGGAAGGGGCGTGGGCATGAATTTGATCGCCGACCTGACCAATCAGCTGGGCGGAAAAGTCTCCATCGCGACGAGCTCCGGAAAATTTACGCGCCTGACGATGTCGCTGCCGCGCGCCGCCAAGCGGGTGGATGATACGGAGGCGGCGTGATGGCGGATGGCGAGTCCAAACCCACATTACGGCTGATGATAGTGGATGATTCGAACATCATCCGCCGGCGCATCGAGCGCTCGCAGCAAATCGAACGCCTGGAGGTGGTCGGTGCCGCGAGCAACGGGCGCGAGGCCGTGGAACTGTTCCGGCGCACGCGCCCGGACGTGGTGACCATGGATCTGACCATGCCCGAGATGGACGGCGTCGAATGCGTGCAGGAACTGGTGGCGATCGACCCCGATGTGCTGATCCTGGTCGTCTCCGCGCTCGCGGACAAGGCCACCGCGGTGGACGCCATCGAGAAGGGCGCGAACGGCTTTCTGTGCAAGCCCTTCACGGATCGCCAGCTCAATGACGCGTTGGAAGAGTTGCTGTCGGAGACTTGATGCTCAAAGAAGCCGAAATCCGCACGTTTATCGAGGGAGCGACAAACTATTTCGAAGTATCGGCGCAGCAGTCGGCGACCGTGGGATCACCCTATTTGGTGACGGACGGAAATCCGGGCGCGTACGAATACACGGGCGTCATCGGCATCTCCGGCGCCCGCAAGGGCATCGTCTATTTCACCGCGCCGCGCGGCATGCTCACGGTGCTGCTGATGCGCATGCAGGAAACCGACACCAGCGACGAAAACATCAAGGATCTGGTGGGCGAGGTGGCGAACACGATCTCCGGCAACGCGCGCCGCGATTTCGGCAAGAATTTCGTCATTTCCGTGCCGGTGGTCATCGCGCACGACGTGGACAAGGTGACGGCACCGCACGACCGTTCCTACGTCATTCCCATCAACTGGCGCACGCACTCGGCGAAGCTCGTCGTCTGCCTGGAATAGAGCGGTCTACGCCGCGCTTTCCGCGCTGTAGCGCGCCAGCAGCCCGGTGCGCACCGCGTGGTTGTACACCCGCGCGTAAAAGTAAGCCGCCAGCGCCAGTTCGAACACCGCCACCAGCGATCCCTCCAGCAGCAGGACCCCGGGGAACGGCCGATCGGCCAGCAAGTTGCGCATGCCCTCGAACACATACGCGGGCGGCAGCGCATGCGCTACCCATTGCATCCACTGCGGCAGCACGCCCAAGGGATAGAACACGGCCGCGAAGGGCGATAGCAGCGCGGGCAGGGGCCAGAGCAGCCATTCCGAGGCGGGACCCAGCCGCAGCACGATGGCGCTGGAAAAGATGCCGAGCGTAATGCCGAACACGAACAGCACCAGAAGGAAGGCGATCAAGGGCAGTCCCATGGTAAAGAACTGCAGGTGGAAGACGCCCGTGGCCAGCAGCAGCATCACGACCACGCCGATGCTGCTGGTGAGCACGCTGGTGAGCACGAGTCCCGCAATGTATTCCGAGATCGAGAGGGGCGAGGCGAACAGATTCAAGAAATTGCGCGACCAGACGTCCTCGAGGAACGCGGTCGTGACACCCTGCATGATGCGGGTGCAGAAGTCCCACAGCAGCACGCCGCCCAATAGAGTGGGCACAAAGTCCATGCCGCTGCCGCTGACGGTATTCAGGTAGCGGGTGATGAAGCCCCACAACACAATGTCGATGGCCACCCACGTCACCATGGGAAACACGCGCACCGGGCTGCCGCGCAGCAAATAGAACTGGCGCAGGACGATGCCGGCGATGGGGCGCGGCTTCATGCGGCGCCCCCCTCGACGGCGGACAGCGGTTCGCGCGCCACGCGAATGAACAGCTCCTCCAGGGTCGCGGAGCGATGCTCCTGCGGCAGAGTGAGCGGATTTCCCTCGAGCAGCACCTTGCCGCGCGACAAGAACAGCACGCGGTCGCAGACCGCCTCCACTTCGCCCATATTGTGCGTGGTCCACAAAATGCCGCAGCGGTCGTGGGTCGCGAGGCCCCTGATCTTCGCGCGGATCAACTGTCCCGCGGACGGATCCAAGGACGCCGTGGGCTCATCGAGCAGCAGCAATTGCGGCTTGTTGAGCAGCGCCTTGGCGAGGGCCGCGCGCGTCTGTTCACCGGAGGACAGCAGTCCGCACTTGGTGTGGCGCAAATGCGCAAGATCGAACTCGTGCAGCAATTCCTCGACGCGCTGTCGCAAGGAATCGATGCCGTACAGCAACCCGAAAAAGCGCAAATTCTCGATCACCGTCAAGTTGCCGGGCAGCGCGGCATAAACGGCGGCGAAATTGGTGCGCGCCAGCGCCCGCGCGCGCTGCTTCGAAATGTCGATGCCGTCGATCTCGACGCTGCCGGTGGTCGCCGCCAGCACCCCCAGCACCATGTTGATGGTGGTGGTTTTGCCGGCGCCGTTGGGGCCCAGGAGACCCACGATTTCTCCCGGCTGCACGCTAAAGGACACGTCGTCCAACGCCGTCAGACCGCCGTACACCTTGCTCAAATGACTGGCGCGGAGCGCGGGGCGGTCTGGGGTCATGGGAGGTGCGGCGTGGAAAAATTTGCGAATACCATGAGTTTCTCGCATCGAATGGCGGAAACAACCGGGCCCAGGCGTACGTAGGTATTTTCTCCGTAAACTCGCCAATTACTTGGATTCAACTGTCCGCGGGCTGCTCTCAGACTGCCTGCCACGCGACGGAGAAATAATCTCGAGTCGCGCAACACAACAGCCAAGGAGTAGTCATGAACAGCTTCAGCGTAACCGCGGTTGGTAATCTCGCCAAGAATCCGGAGCTTGCCGTCAAAGGGGATACCACCTACACACGGCTTTGTCTGGTGGGAAACGACTATGCGGGCAAGGATGATCAGGGCAATGCGCGCGAGGTCGCCACCAGTCTCTGGTTCGTGGCTTTCGAAGCCCTGGGGGAGGCGATCGCAAGAAACGCACGCAAGGGCGACCAGCTCATTCTTCAGGCGCAAATTCGCGCCAACAACTGGACGGACAAAGAGGGCGAAAAGCAGTACGACTACTCCTTCGTCGTCCAGAATTTTCGCTTTGGGGCGCCGGGCAAGATCAAGCGCGAGGAATTGGCCGCCCTGCGTGACGAGAGAGAGGGAGCTCTCGAGACTGAAATCTAAAAGGAACTCCGCCATGCATCACCCCCGTTCGCATTCCGAAAGTACCCAACTGATATTGCTGCAGCTATTGCTGATCATCGTAGTCTTGGGTACGCCCGGCTTGGCGCTGGCTCAGGCCTCGCCCTTCATGACGGGCGCGACCTCGCTGCAGACCAACCTTCTCGCGTGGTTGACGCCGGTGGCCATCATTCTCGTGATGGTTCTCGGCGGGATGGCAATGGCGAACCGCATGTCCTGGGGGTGGTGCATTGGCGCAATTCTGGGTATTGCCATCGGCTTTGGAGCGCCTCAGATCGTAACATGGGTGCGCGGCATGTTCGGCGTGTAGAAGAGTAGCTTGAACGATCTCAATTCCGGACTCATTGCCGATCCTCTGTTCGTGGGCGCGACACGGCCCCCCATGCGTTGGGGCGTGACCTATTCGGCGCTCCTGTTCAATATGGTATTTACCATGGAGGCCTTTCTTCTGACAAAAAATCTGCTGACGCTGTTGCTGTGCGCGCCGATCCACGGCGTATGCATGCTGCTGTGTGCTCGGGATGCGCGCTACTTTGATCTCGTCCTGCTCTGGGCGAGGACTCGACTGCCCGCTGCTTGCGGCAATCTGCGGGTTTGGAAGGCCAGCAGCTACTGCCCGCTGGTTCTCGATCTGCCGAGCGGCCGCGGGCGCCGGCGACCGGAGGTGGCCGATGTTTGCGCGGCCACCCGGCGAGCGGGCATCTGATCATGCCGGCCAATATTGCCGTTGCCAGCCGCATGTGTTACGTTATTGGCAAATGAGTAAGACAATTACCATTCGACTGACCGAAGATCTGGCGTCGTGGCTCGACCAAGCGTCAAAGCAATCAGGAATCCCAAAAGGACGCATCGTTCGAGAACAGCTTGAAAGAGCGCGAAGAAGCGGGAAGTCCCCTTCATTCATGAGACTCGCCGGCACGGTGGAGGGTGCTCGAGATCTCTCGGCGCGTAAGGGCTTCTCCCGTTCGTGAGGGGTATCGCTGACACGGGATTCTTGGTGGCGTTTGCGAACGCCAATGATAGACACCACAAATGGGCGACTCAGATTGCGGCTGGACTGACCGAGCCGCTTCTAACCTGCGAGGCTGTGCTCGCTGAGACAGCCTTTCACCTGGAGAGCGCCGCAGTAGCCCTGGCGATGATCAATGAGGGATTGGTCGCGCTCGCGTTTGACTGCCGCGAGCATCTTACTCAGCTGGCACGCCTGGCCGATCGATATGCGGACCAAAAGCCGGATCTTGCCGACTTGTGCCTCGTGAGAATGAGCGAGTTGTTCCCAAAGCATTCCGTCATCACGATCGATCGAACTGACTTCCAGATTTTTCGGCGAAATAAGCGGGAGGCGATCCCTATTCTTTGTCCGCCGGAGCGCTGAACGCAGTCAATTCGCCGAGTTCCGTTGGGCAACGCCAGCGCGGCTTCACCGCCGCCATGCCTCCTCCCGTGTCTTCTCCAACGCATGGATTTCTTTGGGGGCGTTTCTCCCTAAAGCGCGCACTTAATCGGATTCAGGTTCGATGGCGCGTCATTCACACTGTCCGTCAAGCGTCGACCGGCTCGCCGCTAAGCAGTGGTTGAAGGAGCATCCGTCATGGTGTCGTTGAGAAACGGTTCCGCCATCCGTCGCGAGAGCACCGCCGCGCAGCGCATTCCCTATGCGGCTCACGTGGCGCCATCCGTGATCAGCACCGTGTTCGGCGACTACATACAGGTCTTCCGTCTGGCAGGAGCGAGTTTCGAGACCAGCGATGATGAAGAGCTGAATAATTGGCATGAGCGGCTCAATGTCCTGTGGCGCAATATCGCGAGTCCCAATGTGGCGCTGTGGGCCCAGGTGATTCGTCGCCGCGCGGGAATTCCCGCCGGCCCGGAGGGCCGGGCCGCGCAGCGGCCATCGGGTGGCTCATTTGCGGATGCACTTCATACAAGGTATCGCAGCCGCCTGGCGAACGAAACCTTGATGGTCAACGAGCTCTATCTCGCGCTCGTGTACAGGCCGGTAGCGGGGGCGGCCACCGGCCTGGCATCGAAACTTCTCGTACGAACACAACGCGATGGATCTCAGCTCGTGGTCGCCGATGCGCTCGATGCCTGCGAGAAGCTGTCCCAGACGCTCGCTGCGTCCCTGGCGCGGTATGAGCCCGATCTCTTGGGTGCATACCGATCAGGGAACATCTGGTGCTCATCGCTGCTCGAGTACCTCGGATTACTGATCAATGGGGAGTGGCAGCGTCTCGCGCTGCCGAGCGGGCCCCTCAATCGAGCGCTCGCCACCACGCGCCTCTTGTTCGGGACCGAAGCCATCGAATACCGATTGCCCACAACGACGCGCGTCGGCGCCATGCTCGGCATCAAGGAGTATCCGACACCAAGCGTCGTGGGGATGTTCGGTCGGCTCTTGTCGGCGCCGCTTTGTTTCGTCTTGACGCAGTCCTTCACCTTTCTGACGAAGGCGGCGGGCCAGTCGCTGCTGCAGCGACAAGTCAATCGAATGGCGAATGCCGGCGATTTCGCCGTGTCGCAGGCGTCCGAGCTTAAGGATGCGCTCGACGCATTGACGAGCAACGAATTCGCCATGGGCGATCATCATTTCTCCCTTCAGGTGCTGGCTGACATCCCGGAGCCGGGTGTTGATGGCCCCGCCGGCATCCGCCTCAAGGCGCTCAACGATGACATCGCGCTGGCACGCAGTCTCCTCGCTGACACAGGAATGCTGGTCGCGCGAGAGGACTTGGCATTGGAAGCCGCGTTTTGGGCGCAGCTGCCGGGTAGCTTCCCCGTTCGGCCGCGCAAGGCGCCCATCACGTCGCGCAATTTCGCGGCGATGGCACCGTTTCACAACTATCCCACCGGCCGTGCCGCCGGTAACCACTGGGGCGATGCACTGAGCCTGTTCGTCACCAGCGCGCGCTCGCCCTACTATTTTTCACTGCACGCCAGCGACGCAGCGGATCCCGACGGTGGAAGCCGCAAAGATACGGGTCACACCCTCGTTTGCGGGCCCACCGGGTCGGGCAAGACGGTATTCATCGGGTTCTTGATTGCCATGCTCGACCGCCAGGGCGCGACTCAAATCGTGTTCGACAAGGATCGCGGACTTGAAATTCTGGTTCGAGCTTTGGGAGGCGAATATCTTCCATTGAAGAACGGCGTGCCCACCGGATTCAACCCCCTGCAATTGCCGGCCACGCCCGGGAATGTCGAATTCTTGCGGGCCTGGCTGATGAACTTGAGCGGCGCCTCGCAATCACGGCGTGCCGGCCTGGTGCGCGATACCACCGATCTTGATCAAGCGCTGCGGGGTACTTTGGCACTCGAACCCGAGGCGCGGCGCTTGTCCCGCCTGGTGGAATTTCTCGATCCGACGGATCCTGAGGGCCTGCATGCACGCCTCGCACGCTGGTGCGACGCGTGCCGCGGCGAGTACGCCTGGGTGTTCGACAATTCCCGCGACACCGTGGTATCGCGATTGACGGGCCGCTCGGTCATCGGATTCGACGTCACGGAATTTCTCGACCATGCACTGACGCGGTCTCCGATCACCCTGTATCTGTTTCATCTGGTGCGCCAGCTCTTGGACGGCCGCCGGCTCGTGTGTTGGATGGACGAGTTCTGGCGGTTATTGTCGGATCCGGCCTTCGAGAGTTTTGCGAAGGACGGCCCGAAGACCTGGCGAAAACTCAACGGCGTCATGTGCCTCGCGACGCAGAGTCCGAGCGATGTGCTCGACAGTGCCATCAGCCGAACCTTGGTCGAGCAGACGCCGACGAAGGTGTTCTTTCCCAACGCTGAAGCCAATTTTCAGGATTACACGCAGGGATTCGGCCTGACCGAACGTGAATTCAAGCTCATCAAGGACCAGCTCGAGCCGGGTTCGCGGATGTTTTTGGTGAAGCAGGCGCATCACAGCGTGGTGTGTCAGCTCGATCTCAAGGGCTTTGACGCCGAACTGGCGGTGATTTCGGGCCGCGCGAGCGAGGTCAAGCGCATGCACCAGATCATGGACGCGGCGGGACCGGATCCCAGGGCCTGGCTGCCTGAATTCATGGCCGCGAACGGCCGCTGACGGATGCTACCGAACAACTCATCTGATAGGAGACGTCCATGCTTACTCGCAATTCCCGTTCAAGCCTCGCGTGCCTGGTAGCTACGATCGCGATCGCTCCGGCTGCCCGGGCGCAATGGGCGGTCATCGATGCGCCTGCCATCGCGCAACTGATCCAGGAAGTCCAGACCATGCAGCAGCAATTGACGGTCGCGCGCAATCAACTGCAATCGGCACAGCAGGCGCTGCAGTCCATGACGGGCGGCCGCGGCATGACCGGGTTGCTCGCCGGTACGATCCGCAATTACTTGCCGGCCAATTGGACGCAGTTGACCAATGCGTTGCAGGGGAGCGGGGCCGGCGGATATGCGGGACTGGCCGCGGACATGCAGAGCATGATCACCGCCAATGCGGTCCTGTCGCCGCAGCGCCTGGCCGCGCTGGCGCCGGCCGATCAACAGCAAATTCAAGCGTCGCGTCAATGGAGTGCCATGCAGCAGGCGCTGACTCATGAGGCGCTCGCCAACGCGAGCGGCAGATTCGCCTCGGTTCAAAGCCTGATCTCGGCCATTTCTACCGCAGCGGATCAGAAGGCAATCCTCGATTTGCAAGCGAGGATCAGCGCCGAGCTCGGCATGCTGCAAAACGAACAGACCAAGAATCAGGTTCTCTTTCAGGCGACCCAGGCGCAGGAATCGGCCATTCGGCAGCAGGCGCTCGAACGCGCGATCGAGGGGCAGGGAAATTTTGCAACCCGGTTCCAGCCGGTCCCCTGAAGGCGCCGATTTCGAGGATCAACATGGGATTTTTCGCGACATTTTCGGCGTGGCTCAACGGTCAGCTGGCCGCCTACATCGGCGACAACACGGCGCGCCTCGCGTCGGTCCTCGAGCCCGCCATCGTCACATTGGCGACGATCTACGTCATGGCGTGGGGCTACCTGCACCTCACCGGCAAGATCGACGAGCCCGTCTTGTCAGGATTGAAGCGCATTCTCGTGCTGGCTCTGATTTTGGGGGTGGGACTGCGGCTGTGGCTGTACAACACGTTGATCGTCGACACGTTTTACAACGCGCCGGCGCAACTCGCGGCAGCGATGGTGGGGGGTGCGGATCCGGTGCTTACCATCGATACCATCTGGGATCGGGGCGGCGCCGTTGCGGGCATTCTGTGGACCAAGGGTGCAAGTTCGTGGAACCTCAGCTCCATCGGCTTCTTTACTGCCGGGGCGTTGGTGTGGTGTCTGATCGGTTTGCTGTGCGTGTACGCGATGTTCCTGCTCGCTCTGTCGAGCATTGCCCTGGCGGTTCTGTTGGCGGTCGGACCGCTGTTCATTGCTTGCCTGTTCTTCGACACCACCAAGCGATTTTTTTCCACCTGGATCGCACAGCTGGTCAACTACGGCTTGATCACGCTGTTGACCGTGATGGTGGCGGCGCTATTGCTCCAAATCGTGCAGTCCTACGCCACGCAAACGGCGGCGCGAGGCTCCGCAATCTTCACGGTCGATGTGTTGAACATGCTGTTGATAGCCGTCTTGGTGTTTCTCGTATTACGCCAAGTCATGCCCATCGCCGCGAGCCTCTCGGGCGGGGTGTCCCTCAATAGCTTCGGTGTCGCGAGCCGCAGCGTCGGCTGGGGATTGCGAACCACCGGCAGGGGCGCGGTTCCGGCATTGAAAATCATCGCACCACCTTTGGCGCGTACCGTGCGCACGACGATCGGTCTTCCCGGCCGGGTAGTCCGGCGCGCCGTCCGCTACGCGCATCGAAACGCTGCCGGCGGCCTGGATCCCGCTGAACCAAGCGAATTCCAAGGAGGATGAAGCATGCGTCTGACCATCTGTTTGTTGGCCCTGTTGTGCGGGTGCTCCAAACCTATCGTGCGTTGCGACACCCACCTGCTGCCGATCAATCGGCCCGCGGCGAGCGGCAGCCCCGGCGCGGCGGCAACCGCAATTCCGGCGCGGAGAACGCCTTGATCACGGCTACCCCGATTGACGCGTATTTTCGCGAAGCCGAGACCTGGGATGCCGACCGCGCCGCGCAGTTTCGCCGTAGTGCGCGCGCCGCTTGGTGGGTGGCCGGAGCCGGGTGGCTCTGCGCGGTAGCAAGTGCCATGGCGCTCGTCATGCTCATGCCGTTGAAGCGTGTCGACCCTTTCGTGGTTCGGGTCGATAACAGCACGGGGATCGTCGATGTGGTGCCGGTGTACGCGGGGCGCGCGACTCACGAGGAAGCCGTGACCCGGTATTTTTTGACGCACTATCTGACGGTGTGCGAGCGCTTCAACTTCGCGACCGCCGAAAGCGACTACGAAGAGTGCGGCGCCTTTCACTCGGCGCAACGCAATCAAGCATGGTATGCACTGTGGACCGCCACCAATCCCGCCTCTCCGCTCAATGTGCACAAGGATGGCAGTACGGTCCGTGTCCAGGTCAATTCGGTGAGCTTCTTTACGCGCTCCAGCGGACTGTCCGATCTGGCACAGGTCCGGTACCAGAAAGCGGTGCGCCAGGGCGCCGGAGCCGAGGAGTCTTACACACACTGGGTTGCGACCATTCAGTACGCCTATGCGGACCCCGCCAAGGACCCGAAGACGCGCCGTTGGAATCCACTCGGCTTCAAGATCACCGATTTTCGATCCGAACCTGAGGTTCTGGTGGAACAACCGGCTGCGAAGGAGACGCACCATGAGCAATAGGAATCGGGCCGGCCGCTCTCGGCGAGCGTGCGCGGCGGCAGCATTCGCCGGCTGCGCGTTGTTGTCGCTCCTGAACGCAGCGGCGGAAACAGTGCCGGTGAAGGGCGCGCTCGACAGCCGCATCCGGATTGCCGCCTACAATGGCGATGAGGTCTACAAATTACGGGGCTTCGTCGGCTATCAGATCGACCTGGAGTTCGAGCCCGGCGAGACCTTTACCGGTCTCGGCGCGGGCGATTTGGAAGGGTTGTCCTTTGTGGGCCAGGACAATCATTTGTTCTTGAAGCCGAAGGCGGCCAAGGTCGCGACGAACCTGACGGTGCTCACCAGCCGGCGCCATTACCAAATCGACTACATTGCATTTTCGCAGCGTCCCAGCGCGGACGATCGGGACGTCATTTATGCACTGCGATTCACCTACTCTCCTCCGGCCGCGCAATCAGCGGCCGAAGCGGCCGCGAAGCGCGTCGATTCGCAATTGGAAGGCGCCTCCACCAAGCGCGCCCAGAACATCGATTATTGGTATTGCGGCCAAACCGTGCTTCGTCCCATCGCCGCTTCCGATGACGGCGTCCACACGAGGTTGCGGTTCGCCGCAAATTCGGACTTGCCGGCAATCTTCGTTCGCAATGAAGACGGCAGCGAGTCGCTGTTGAACTTCAGCATGGACGCGGGGGACGTCATCGTGCATCGGGTCGCAAAGCGGTTCATTTTGCGGCGCGGCAGGCTGACCGGATGCGTCGTCAATCAGGGATTCATCGGCGGCGGTACCCGCTTGGATTCCGGAACCGTCGCGCCCAATGTCGAACGCCGAGTGCAAGGAAGCGTGCCATGAGCGAGCAGGAGTTGGGACCAGACACGGTGCGCGGCGAACGCGATGCCGCAGGCGTCAATCGCACGTCGTCGGTTCAATCGCGCGTCAGCAGTGTACTCGCAATCGGGCTCATGTGCGTTCTCGGGCTAAGCATGCTCACATGGTATTACGCAAATGCGATTACGCGTCAGAGTCGAGCGCGCCAGAGTGCGCAAGCGGTGTCTACGAGTCGCGCTCAGGGCGAGATGCCCTTACCCAGTCTGGGCAGGATCGATCCGCCGCCGCCGCCTGCCGTGGCGTTCGATGCCGCGTCCCTTCCGCCGCCGGACATGCAGTCAGTGGGTCCACTGAGTCCCACGACCCTGCGCGAAATTCCGCTGCAGGCAAGTCCTGCAATCAACACCTATGGCGCGCCACCACCCAAGACCGCCGAGCAGCTGACGCTGGAGCGCCAGTTATCGGGGGTCGTTTATTCGGCGCAGAGTGTGACGCCGAGCGTCTCGGCGGTGACCGGCGCGCCCGCGCCATTCGCGGCGACCGGTACGCAGGAGTCCGGTGAATTGGGGGCGCTGCTGCGGCCCGGTGTCAGCGCCGCGGTCCGCGCGCAAGTGTTGCCGACACAGCGGCTGTTACTCCCCAAGGGTGCGTTCATCGACTGCACGCTGGAAACCGCCATCGATTCGACTCTGCCGGGAATGACCACCTGCGTCATGGCAACGGATGCGTTTGGTGTTGACGGTCAAGTAGTGCTGCTCGAGCGCGGCACTAAATTGATCGGCGAGACCCGAGGCCAGGTGCAGCAGGGCTCCGCTCGCGTCTTCGTGCTATGGACCGAAGCGCGAACGCCGGCGGGGGTGATCGTGCCGCTCGCCTCGCCCGGCGCTGACGAACTGGGCCGGTCCGGACTGCCGGGTGTGGTTAACAATCATTTTTGGCAGAGATTTGGCGCGGCAATTCTGGTTTCCGTGATCGACGGAGCCGTGGAAGGCGCGGTTCAGTCCGCCCGCGGCGGCAGCGGCACGGTCATCGTCAATCCATCGGCCAGTCAGGGCGTGATGACCGAGGTGCTCAAGGGGACCATCAATATTCCGCCCACCGTCACGAAACAACAGGGCGACCGCATCCAGGTGCTGGTGGCGCGCGACTTGGACTTCAGGTCGGTTTATGAGCTCCGATCCGCCGCCGCCGAGCGCTAGCCTCACGCGGGAAATGTCGGCGCTCGACCTCAACCTGCGCGCGTTGCGGCCGTTGCTCGCGAATGCCGACGTGATGGAACTTTGCATCAACCGGCCGTTGGAAGCGTTTCTCGAGACCCGTGACGGCTGGCATCGCGAGCCGCTGCCATTCGCCGATTTCGAGTGGTGCACCCGTATGGCCAAGTTGGTCGCGAATTCGACTCAACAGCGCATCGATGCCACAGCGCCATTGTTGTCGGCATCGTTGCCGACCGGGGAGCGCGTCCAGATTGTGATGCCGCCGGCCACCACGGCCGGCTGTGTGGCGATCGCGATTCGCCGCCCGGCGGACCAGGTGTGGAGCATCGAAGAGCTGGGGCGCCGCGGGATATTTCGCGGCACGCGGCGGGCCGGTCAGCAGCTCGACCACACCGAGGAAGAGTTGCTGCGTTTGCTGGCGGCGTCCGACTATGAGGCATTCATGCGCCTCGCCGTGCGCAGCCGCAAGAACATCCTGGTTTCAGGGCCGACGGGCTCGGGAAAGACGACATGGACCAAGGCCCTGATTCGCGAGATCCCCAGCGACGAGCGCCTTGTAACCATCGAGGATGCGAAGGAATTGGTGCTCGATCAACATCCGAATCACGTTCGCCTGTTCTATTCAAAGGACGATCAAGGCGTTGCACGGGTCACGCCGAAGCAATTGTTGGAATCCTGCCTGAGAATGAAACCGGACCGGATCCTGCTCGCGGAACTGCGTGCCGAAGAAGCATTCGACTATCTGCGCAATGTCAATTCAGGTCACCCTGGCTCCATCACCAGCGTTCACGCGACCAGCGCCGAACTTGCTTTTGAACAACTCGTTCTGCTGGTCAAGCAGAACCCGGGCGGCCGCGAACTGGCGCGCAGCGATATCAAGAGCCTTCTGTACCTATTGATCGACGTCGTCATCCAGTTCGGCGTCGAGCGGCATGAGCGATTCATCAAGGAAATCTGGTTCGATCCGGAGCGTAAACGTCGATGATCGATGCCGCGCTAATGCAAGGATGGCCGGGATTCGCCTTGGCGTATGCCGCCGTACAGGCACCGATGATCGTGGGTCTGGCGCGTTCACATGCGCAATGGCGCCACTATCTTCTCTCCCCGGCCATCGCCGCGCCGTTGACCGCGGCGGCCGCCATCGGCACCGCCGTGTCAGGTTCGTTGCTTGCGCATTGGGGTATTGCGCAGCACGGTTTGGCGCAATTGGTCGTCGGCGCGGGCCTTAGCGCGGTGCTGGGATACGCGGGCGGTGAGGCCATGGTGCAGGGCGCGACCGACGACAAATCTCACCGCAGAGGTTCGCTCGTCGTGGAGGCTCCCTCGTCCGCAGGGGCGAGGTCTCGCCAAGATGCCCGCGATGCGGGTATCTCGCTCGCGGGAATGGCAGTCCCTGCGCAGGACGAGGCCAAACATTTCAAGCTGATCGGCACCACCGGCACCGGCAAGAGTACGGCGATCCTGGAAATGATGGCGAGCGCACTGGCGCGCGGCGATCGGGCGGTGATTGCCGACCCGGACGGCGGATATTTGCGCAGATTCCATCGTCCGGAGCGCGGCGACGTGGTGCTCAATCCCTTCGATGAGCGCTCCGTGAAGTGGGACTTGTTTTCAGAGATCAAAAGCGCCTATGACGTCGAGCAGCTTGCCCGATCCCTCATTCCGGATCACGAAGGACAGGACCGTAGCTGGCGAGGCTATGCCCGCACGTTCTTCACCGCGGTCACTCGGCAGGCGCAGGAGGCTGGAATCAGGGACGTGGATGAGCTTTACCGGCTGTTGGTGGTGGCGGATGCCGGCGAATTGCGCGGGCTCGTGCGCGGAACGCCGGCGCAACCGTTCCTGGACGAACACAACAGCCGCATGTTCGATTCGATTCGTTCCGTAACCAGCTCAGCGGTTGGAGCGCTGGAGTACGTTGCGCAACAGAAAAGCCAAGAGTTCTCGGTCCGGGAGTGGGTCAGCAAGAAGACGCCCGGAGTCCTGTTCATGCCCTACAAAGCCGGACAGATCGCGGCCTTGCGTTCGTCGATATCGGCATGGATGCGTTTGGCCATCTTCGAGGCGCTGGACCAGGACGAACAACGCGACGAAGACTTGCGCGGCTCGAGCAATCGCCTGTGGTTCGTGGTTGACGAATTGGATGCCTTGGGGAAAATAGACGGCTTGAAAGACGCGCTCGCGCGCCTGCGAAAATTCGGCGGCCGCTGCATTCTTGGGTTTCAATCGATTGCCCAGGTCTCGAATACTTACGGCGACGGTGATGCACATACGATAGTCGAGAATTGCGGCAATACGTTGATTTTGCGGTGTTCTGCCAGCGAGGGTGGCGGAACCGCCCGGTTCGCTTCGCAACTGATCGGCGAGCGCGAAGTCACGCGCACCTCCGTATCCAGGAATCGCCGGCTTACGGAGCTCTTTGGCTCGGTCACCCACAGCGAGCACCTCAGCATGGAATCTGCGGTGCTTGCCTCTCAGATCGAACAGCTTCCCGATCTTGCCGGATATCTGAAATACGCGTCCGACCCGCGATGGCGGCGGGTGCGTCTCGATGCCCGGCAGGCGTGGCAACAGCGTCATTCGAGCGGACCTGACATCGCACCATCGCGCGACATCGGATCGATCGAGCGCGGACATCCGCCGGCCGATCGGGGCAGAGATCATGAGTGAGGCTGAATGCGCATGACTGACCACACTCAGGCAATGGATGACGCGAACATGAAGTTCGGTCTCCTGATGGAGAGCGCGCAGGCTCATCAAAAATTGGCTGAATCCCAGCTCGAAAAATTGCGCGCGCACACCGAGGACCTGGACGGCGTGGTGCGCGGCGAAATCCGGCGCACGCTGATCGAGGAATTGCAGATGTTGAGCGGGGAAAGCCGGCGTGCGGCTCAGATGCTGCAGAGGATCAGGCGGGGAAACACGGCGCGCAACGCGCTGTGGAGCATCGTGATGGCGGTCATGGGCACCGGTATTCCGATCACGATCATGCGCTGGGCATTGCCTTCGGAGTCGGAGATCTCCCGACTACGGGGGCGACGCGATGAGTTGGCCGCGAGCGTTGCCACCCTGGAGCAGCGAGGAGGACGCATCGAATGGCGGCGTTGCGGTGCGGACGCTCGACTCTGTGTTCGCGTGGATCGCAAGGCACCGTCTTACGGCGAGAAGGCGGACTATTACATCGTGTCGGGATATTGAGCCCGTGGATGGATCGGCCATACTTGTTTGGGCGCAAAGCGGCAACGCAGTCCTCATCGCTGCAGCCCTGATGCTCTGCCTCGGTGCGTGCTCGAGGCTTTTCCGGCACAAGCCGCGGGATACGTACAAGCGCGGTGTTCTGCTGGCCGATGGGCGGGCATCGCAGCGCCGCAGCGCCCGCCTGAAGAAATCGGGCGCTGAAGTACTGACTCTGGCCGGAGTCGCAGTGGCCGGCGCGGATGAAACCAAGCATTTCAAGCTCATCGGCACCACCGGGACCGGCAAGTCGACGGCAATTCGGGAACTGCTCGGTGCGGCTCTTGCGCGCGGCGATCGCGCCGTGTTCGCCGATCCCGACGGCGGTTACTTGACGCGATTCTACGATCGGTATCGGGGGGACATTGTGTTGAATCCCTTCGAACGGGATTCCGTGAAATGGGACTTGTTCGCCGAGATCCAAGACGCGTACGACGTCGAACAACTGGCGAGCAGCTTGATACCGACCAGCGACGATCCGTCCGCGAGCGAATGGCGCGGCTACGCGCGTACCTTCCTGAGCGCAGTCGTGCGCCGTTGCCATCTTTGCGGCTGCCGGGACATGGCCAAATTGTGGCGCTTGCTGACCATGGCTGCGATGGAGGAGCTGCGGCCGATCGTTGCCGGTACCCCGGCACAGCCCTTTCTCGACGCCGACAATGCCCGAATGTTTGGTTCGATCCGGTCGGTTGCGGGATCGGCCATCGCGGCATTCGAGTACATCCAAGCGCAGCGAGCTTGTCCCTTCTCTGTGCGCGAATGGGTGCGAACCCGGGAGCTTCCCGGAATTCTATTCATTCCGTACAAGGCGGGACAAATCGCCGCATTGCGCTCGATGATTTCCACCTGGATGCGCCTCGCAATATTCGAGGCCATGAGCCAAGCCGAAGACCGCGATCAGCGTCTCTGGTTTGTGGTCGACGAACTGGATGCATTGGGGGCCATCGAGGGTCTCAAGGATGCACTCGCGAGGCTGCGAAAATTCGGTTGCCGCTGCGTGTTGGGATTTCAGTCCCTCGCTCAAGTGTCCTGTACCTATGGACAGGAAGCACAGACCATTGTTGAAAACTGCGGCAATACGCTGATATTGCGATGTTCCGGCAGCGAAAATGGCGGCACATCGCAATTCGCTTCCCGACTGATTGGGGACCGGGAGATCCTCAGGCGCCAATTGTCCCGCGGCAGCGATCGAGAGAGTGCGTTTTCGGCACGCGGCGCGCGCCGTTCACGCAGCATGACGGACCAATATGCGACGGAAACGGCCGTCATGCCATCCGAGCTCGAGCAGCTGCCGGACCTTTGCGGTTACCTCAAATTGGCTTCGTCGCCCACTTGGTTGAAAGTCGACTTCGGAATTCGTCCCGGCACCGAGTGCCGCCTTCCTTGAACACGCTCTCCACGAACAACTACGGAGCCCCTCGATGTCCGCCGCCCAACTTCTTCCCGACGCCACCATCCGTTCGCAAACCTACTATGTAGCCCGCGCGGATACCCAGTGCCGGCAGTGCGACATGCCGATCCGGCTGCTTGCTCTGGTGGTGCCGAACGGTCACGAAACCCTGGAGCCGGACCCGCCCGCCGATGCGGATGCGGACGCCGATACCGATACCGATACCGATGCCGGTGCCGGTGCCATAGACGGGGACGGGGACGGGGACGGTGTTGCGCCGGATGCCTGGCAGCACGCGAACTTCAACGCGCTGCTTTTCTATGTGGAAGATCTTCCCGACCACGTCCAACGTCGATTGAACCAGCTATCTCCGTGCTTCCGCCTGGCGTACAGCAAGATCACGTTGAATTCCTATTGGGCAAATCACTGCGAACACTGTGGCGCGTTGGTCGAAGATCACGAACTTCACTGTGAGTTCGACGGCGCCTTCATGCCGTCGGACGAAGACGCCGCCGCAAAGATACAGCTTCTACAGATTCCAGAGGCCTTGGAAGCCGTGGCGGCCGGCTATTCCTTCGAACCCGAATTCCTTCGATTCATGCGCAAGGCTTGAGTGCCGTGGCCGTCTATTTTCTGAATATGAAGACTTTCGGCCGAGCCAACGGCAGCTCCGCCGCCAGTGCCGTCGCCTACAGAGCCGGCGAACGTATCCGCGATGAACGTACCGGTAGGACTTACGATCATTCCGACCGCCAGGATGTGATGCACAAGGAAATAGTGCTGCCGAGCAAATTTTCAGACCATGAAATGGCCTGGGCTCGCGATCGGGCCAGCCTGTGGAACGCCGCGGAAAACGCCGAAACTCGCAAGAATGCCCGGGTAGCGCGCGAATATCTCGTCGCGCTGCCGGTCGAACTCTCCCCGCAGCAGCGGTCCATTCTTGTGAGAGGATTCTCGCAGGAGTTGTCCGACCGCTACGGCTTCGCGGTTGATTTTGCGATCCACGCGCCGCGTGATTTTCCGGGCAGCGATCCGCGCAACTATCATGCCCATGTTCTCGCCACCACCCGCGAGGTTACGATCGATGGCTTGGGCGCCAAGACGACGCTCGACATGCGTGACGGCGACCGTCGAAAACTCGGCTTGGAACCCGTGATCAACGAACTGCTGCATGTGCGCGCCCGCTGGGCGACGCTTACGAATGAAGCGCTACAGCAGGCGCACATTGCAGCCCGTATCGACCATCGAACCCTGGAAGCGCAGGGGATCGATCGCGAGCCGCAGCCGAGCATTCCGCGGGCCGCGTTCGAAATGGAGCGACATGGATATCGGAGCTTGGTGGCGGATCGAATGCGCGACGAGTATCAGGCGCGAGTGCAAGCCCGCCTGGCGAAAGCCGCTGACCGCGAAGTGGCTTCCGCAGCGGAGGTGCCCGTCACGGAGGTGCCCGCCAGGGAGGTGCCCGTCACGGAGCCGCCCGCCGCGGTGTCGCCGCCCCTCAACGGGCACGTCGCCAAGCCTCAAAGCCTCGAGGAAATTCGGCGCGAAGCGCGGGAGAATTGGCTGCGTCTGCGGCAAGCCCAAGTGCGGTCCACGCCCGACGTCGAGCTGGACCGGCATCATGACGACGACCTAGCGCGCTGAGTTCCCAGCGGAGACAGCTTGTGATTCGAGCGATTGTCTATGCGTCTTGCTACGTGTATTCGCCTACCGGAACAGGAGCTGTGTGCGAACGTTCACGATTGCTGCGGGCACTGCTGAAGGCCGGGGACGCAGGCTTCATGCTCAAGTACGCCCTGCGCGTCCGCCAACAAGCCAAAGAATCGGCGCCGCTGGCGGACTTCTTTGGCGCGGCCGATGTCTTGGTTCCGGTGCCGGGGAGCTCGCCGCACACCGCAGGAGATCTATGGACGGCCGAGCATCTCGCCCTCGCATTGGCCAACGAGGGTCTCGGAAGAATTGCATGGTCTGGATTGCGCCGCGTTCGGGCCGTGCGCAAGTCCGCGACCGCAGCGCCGGGCAACCGCCCCACCGTCGGTGTCCACTACGAGTCGTTTGCGATCGAGCGACCGCCTGTACCCCTGGAAAGGGTCGTGCTCGTCGACGATGTCATCACAAGGGGAAGAACCCTGCTGGCCGCAGCAAGCCGGGTACACGAAGCCTTCCCGCAGGCCCATATTCGCGCGTTTGCTTTGGTGCGTACCATGGGGCTCATACCGGGAGTGCCACAGTTGTTGGATCCGTGCAAAGGAGAAATCAGATGGAGGGCAGGCGATGCACACCGCAGTCCGTAATGAGACCCGGCCGGCTCCGAATCGGAAGGGGATAATGTGTAAACTTTCGATGTTTTGACGAGCAAGCGACGGTTTTCAGAATTGCCAATCGTAGACGCCGAGACTCCGCCTGGTAGTCGTCCGCTTCAGGGTCTGACTCAAGCCGACATCGCGCACCGCCTGGAGCGCGCCTTGCTGAGCGCGGACGGGGTGCTGGGTGCCCATTGCGTGCACGAACTGTGGATGCGCGGCGAAATGTCCATTAACATTGAACGCGCATTGGAGAAACTGTGGGCACGCGCCGCGGCGACTGTCCCGGAATGGTTGCCGATGCGCTATATCGAGTGGCTGCCCAGCGCCTATGAAATCGCGCTCGGGTTCAGCTCCTCCGGCAAGGGAAGGTCGAACATCTACTTGGTGCTTCTTGATTATCGGGATCGCGATGGGTCGTATGGTGTCTATGTGGGCATGAGCAAGTACGGCCCAGCGCAACGCTTTGATCAGCACAAGGCGGGAATCCGCGCGGCGGGCAGCGTGCTGAAGCGGGGCCTCGAGGTGCTGACCGGACCGACCCTGCATTTGCAGTATATCAAGCGCTCGGAGGCCTCCCGCATCGAGGAGGAACTGGCGCTGGCCCTGGCATCGGCGGGGCTGCGGGTGAAGGGCGGCCATTAAACGACACATGGGGTAGGGTATTCTACGACAAATCAGGAGCTGTTGATGGCGCGGAGTCTTTCATATCAGGACGCGGTCGCACTCGCGAAGTCAGGCGATGCCGAAGCGCGGTACGCACTGAGTTCGGTAATGCACCAGCGTGGACAATTCGATGAGAGCCTGCACTGGCTGCGTTTGGCGGCGGCACAAAAGCTGATTCCGGCGCAGATTACTCTGGCCACCTTCCTGATGGATGGGCGTCATTGTCCGCCCGATCGAGGACAGGCCGTCGATTTGCTGCAGCCGTTGGCAGCTACGGAAATTCAGGCTAATCTTCTGCTCAGCGAATTGCACGGCTTTGCTGCCCTGCAAATCGACGATCGTGAATCCGGCCTGCGTTATCTTTTAGCCGCGGCGCGAATGGGAGACGTCGGCGCACTGCGCCAACTGGCTCTTCTCAGCGCCTGCCATCAGAGTTGGGATCTGTCACGTCCGCTGCTCGACGCAGCGGCGCGGCGTGGCGATGCCGCCTCTGCGTATGCCCTTGCTTGCTGCTACGCCGAGGGGATCGGTGGAGCGCCTGACCCAGCGCTAGCCAAGGCGATTGGCCATAGTGAAGCCGCACGAAGTCAATATCTTGGTCAGCGTTTAGGCCTGCATCTCCAGAAGCAGAAATTGACCTCCTCCGTTGTACCGCCGCCGGCAATGAACATCGACTGGCGCTTGATGGAGCAGGCGCTGCCGCGTTTGGCCGCTGATATAAGGC
>DATFZF010000136.1:0-58064 GCA_035314705.1 Steroidobacteraceae bacterium
CTTGCAAGGCGTCTTCCGTGTAGCGAGTGCGGAGGATGACATTCGAATAGGCGGCGCTCGCCATGAGGTACCGATCGACGATGTCGCCGGGCGGGGCGGAGACGCCCGCCCGCACTTCTGAGTCCAGCCGGGCCAGCGCAATCTGGCGAAATAACGCGCGCGCGGAATCGGGGACAAGACGGTCGCCCCAGGGATCATGGATCAGCGGCTCGGGATCGACCCGGGTATGCACGGCCCGCATGAGCGATGTCGCTAGCGCGGTCCTGCTGGCAGTGAGGTCTTGCACGCGTCATCATGATACCAATGACCGAACCCATCCCGGAGGAATTGCGCGGGCCGCTGGCCCGCTGGTGGGAGCGCGCCGGCGCGGAATCCGTCTTCGCCGCGGGCTACGAGGCTCTGCCGGAAGCTCTGCGCGCCGAATTGCGGCGCGTCGCGGCGGGCAGCGAGTTCATCGGCTCGGCGCTGATTCAGGATCCGCAGGCCCTCGGCTGGTTCGCCCGGAACGAGGAGCCGGCCGCGGCGCGCCTCGCCGGCGCCGGTTATGAAACCTTGATCGCGGCGGCGCCGACGCCCGCCGGGGCGCAGCACATCCTGCGCGAGTGGCGGCGCCGCGAAATGCTGCGCATCGCATGGCGCGACATCGCCGGCCGCGCCACGCCGGAAGAGACCTTGCATGCCCTGTCGGACTTCGCGGACGCCGCCATTCGCGCGGCCGCGGCGTGCGCCCGCGCCCACCTGCAGCCGGTATTCGGTCTGCCGCGCGGCGCGGCGGGCGAGGAGGCGCAGCTGATCGTGCTCGGCATGGGAAAACTCGGCGGCCGCGAGCTGAACTTCTCGTCCGACATCGATCTGGTGTTCTTGTTCTCCGACAGGGGTGCGACCGACGGAGCGCGCGAGGTTGACAACGAGGAGTACTTCAATCGACTCGGCCGCGAACTCATCCGGCTGCTCGATGCGAGGACCGAGGACGGTTTCGTGTTCCGCGTGGACATGCGCTTGCGGCCCTTCGGCGACAGCGGCCCGCTGGTCGTGAGCCTGGCCTCGCTCGAGGAATACCTGCAGGAGCACGGCCGCGATTGGGAGCGCTATGCCTGGATCAAGGCGCGGCCCATCGTCGGCGCCGCGCCGTACGCCAAGGGGACCGAAGGCTTCGTCCGGCCATTCGTGTATCGCCGCTATCTCGACTTCGGCGTGTTCGAGTCCCTGCGGGACATGAAGGCGATGATCGCCCGGGAGGTATCGCGGCGCGAGCTCGATCAGGATCTGAAGCTCGGCCGGGGCGGAATTCGCGAAATCGAATTCATCGTGCAATCCATGCAGCTGGTGCGCGGCGGCAGCGACCGGCGGCTGCAGAATGCCTCGCTGCTCGAAGTGCTGCCGATGCTGGCAGGATCGAAGCTCGTCTCGCCGACCGACATTGCCGAGTTGCGGGACGCCTACTTCGTATTGCGCAAGGCGGAGAATGCCCTGCAGATGATTCGAGACGAGCAAACCCATTCGATTCCCTCCGACGCGCTCGATTGCGCGCGTCTGAGCCTGAACTTGAGCGCGCCGGATTGGGCCGCCGCCCGCGCGGGCATCGACACCGCGCGCGGCAACGTGGCGCGGCAATTCGAGGCGCTGCTGTTCGGGGCCCCGGACACGTCGCATCGCCACGATGAGACCGGCGCGGTCTGGCTCGCCTCCGATGAGGCGAACATCGGCGAGGAGCTCGAGAACTGCGGCTTTCCGCGCGGCGAGATCGCGGCGGCCGCCGCGACCTTGGAGGCGTACCGGCACGCGGCGCCGTATCGGCGGCTGGACGAGGCGGGGCAGCGGCGTCTGCACGTGATTCTGGGCCGCTTGTTGAAGGCTGCCGCGCAGCGCCGGGAGCCCGCGACCGTGGTGCAGCGGGTGCTGCGCGTGTTGGAGTCGATCGGCACGCGCTCATCGTATTTTGCGCTGCTGAAGGAGCAGCCCGCGGCGCTCGATCGCTTGATCGATGTTTGCGCGATCAGCGGCTTCTTGTCGCGGCAAATCGCCGATTTTCCGCTGCTGCTGGATGAGCTGATCGATGCCAAGGCGTTTGATGAAATGCCCTCGCGGCAGAGCTTTGTGGTGGAGCTCGCGGCGCGCACGGAGCGGCTGCCCGCCGATGATCCGGAGCGGCAAGTCGAGGCGCTGCGGCAATTCCAGAAGGTGGCCGTCTTTTCCGTGGCTTTGGCCGATCTGACCGGCCGGCTGCCGCTGATGAAGGTGAGCGACCGCCTGACCGACATTGCCGAGCTCATCGTCCAATGCTGCATGGATCTCGCCTGGCAGCAGATCGTGGCGGCCTACGGCGTGCCGGTCTGCGGCGAGAGCGAAGCGAACCTGCGTGCGGTGCGCGTCGCGGTTGCCGGCTACGGCAAACTGGGAGGCCTGGAGCTGGGGTATGGCTCCGACCTGGATCTGGTCTTTCTGCACGATTCGAGCGGTGAAATTCAACAGACGCAGGGCGACCGTCCGCTCGACAACGGCATATTTTTTCTGCGCTTGGGGCAGCGCATCGTGCATCTTCTGACCATGCATTCGGCGGCGGGCCGCCTCTACGAAGTGGACATGCGCCTGCGGCCGAACGGCAAGGGCGGATTCCTCATGACGGGCATCGATGCCTTTGAACGCTACCAGCTCAAGGAGGCGTGGACCTGGGAGCATCAGGCGCTGCTGCGCGCGCGGCCGGTGGCGGGAGATGAGAGCCTGCGCCGCGGCTTCGACGCCGTGCGCCGTCGCGTTCTCGGCACCGCAGTGCACCGCGACACGCTGCGAACCGACGTGATGGAGATGCGCACGCGGATGCGGCGCGAACTGTCCAAGGCCGGCGCAGGACAGTTCGACATCAAACAGGACGCGGGCGGCATCGCCGACATCGAGTTTCTGGTGCAATACCGGGTGCTTGAAGCGGCGCATGCGCATCCCGAGCTCTTGACCTATACGGACAATATCCGGCAGCTGGAGGGATTGGCGGCGGTGGGGGTGCTCGGGGCGGCGACCGCACAGTGGCTCACCGATGCCTATATCGGCTACCGCACGGTGCTGCACCACCTGTCGCTCGAGGGCCAGGGGGAAAGGGTGGTGGAGGCGGCTCCCTACGCCGAGACTCGCGCCCGAGTGGTCGAGATCTGGCGCGAAACGTTCGAAGTCGGCAGAATGCCGGCCTCGCGATGAGGAACGTCATTGCAAAGGAAATCTAAAGTATGCGTGGACGTCCGTTTGTGCAGGCAATTCTCATCGCCATGGCGATGCTGAGCATGACCGCGAACGCCGAGGCGGCTGCCGAGGCGGCGCACGCGGCCGGAGCCGCAAGCAACCCGCTGTTGGCTCCCTGGAGCGGCCCCTATGGCGGCACGCCGCCATTCGACAAGGTGCGGGTTGCCGATTTCAAGCCGGCGCTCGAAGCGGCGATGGCCGAGAACCTGGCCGAGATCGACACAATCGCGAAGAACCCGGCCGCGCCGAATTTCGAGAACACGATCGCGGCGCTCGAACGGGCGGGACAAACCTTCAATCGGGTGAATGCCCTCTACAATGTCTGGTCCTCGACCATGAACACGGGGAAATTTCAGGCGGTGGAACGCGAAATGGGGCCGAAGCTGGCGGCCTTCGCCGACAGCATCACCCAAAATACGGCGCTCTTCGCGCGCATCGACGCTGTTTACAATTCGCCGCAACAGGCACAGCTGTCGCCGGTGCAGCAGCGCTTGTGCTGGGTTTACCGCACCAACTTCGTGCTCGCCGGCGCGCAGCTCGGCCCTGAGTCCAAGGCCCGTGTCGCGGCCATCAACGAGCGGCTGGCCGCCTTGTTTGCGAATTTCAGCCAGAACCTGCTGGCCGAAGAGGCCGACTATGTGTTGTATCTGAAGCAGGAGAGCGATCTTGCCGGCCTGCCCGAACCCTTACGCGCGGCGGCGAGTTCGGCCGCCGCGGCGCAGGGCCACCCGGGCGAGTGGGCCATCCTCAACACACGATCCTCCATGGAGCCGTTCCTGACGTACTCGGAGCGGCGCGATTTACGCGAAAAGGTGTGGCGCACGTATTACAGCCGCGGCGACAACGGTAATGCGCACGACAACAAGAAGATCATCACCGAGATCCTCGCGCTGCGCGCCGAACGCGCCAAGCTCCTGGGCTACGCGTCGCATGCGCATTGGCGCGTCGCGGACAGCATGGCCAAAACTCCCGAGAACGCCATGCACTTGATGATGCAGGTCTGGCCCGCCGCCGTGGCGCGTGTGCACGAGGAGGTGGCGGATATGCAGGGCATCGCCGACTCCGAGCATGCGGGGATCAAGATCGCCGCCTGGGATTACCGCTATTACGCCGAGAAAGTGCGCAAGGCGAAATACGATCTCGACATGAACGAGGTGAAGCCCTATTTGCAGCTCGAGAAACTGCGCGAAGGGATGTTCTGGGCCGCCGGGCAGCTGTATGGGTTCACCTTCGTGCCGGTGTCCGGGCTGCCGGTGGCGCAACCCAACATTCGCGTGTGGGAAGTGAAGAACGCCGAAGGTAAGCACGTGGGCCTGTGGTATTTCGATCCCTACCTGCGGACGGGCAAGAACTCCGGCGCTTGGATGAGCGAATACCGGGGACAGGAAAGCTTCGACCGTCACATTTCGCCCATCGTGTCGAACAACACGAATTTCGTGAAGAGCGCCGGCGGCAAGCCCATCCTCATCAGCTGGGACGACGCCGTGACGCTGTTCCACGAGTTCGGGCATGCGCTGCACGGGCTCAATTCCGATGTGCCCTATCCCACCCTCGCCGGCACCAACGTGGTGCGCGATTTCGTGGAATTTCCGTCGCAGCTCAATGAGAACTGGCTGCCGACGCCGGAAGTGCTGTCCCGCTTCGCGGTTCATTACCGCACCGGCGCGCCGATTCCGCCGCAGCTCGTGGAGAAGATCAAGAAAACCAGCACCTTCAATCAGGGCTTCGCCACGGTGGAGTATTTGGCCTCGGCGCTGGTCGATATGAAGCTGCACCTGGCCAATGATCCCAAGATCGATCCGGACAAGTTCGAAGCCGAGACCCTGGCCTCGATCGGCATGCCCGACGAGGTGGTCATGCGCCACCGCACCCCGCAGTTCGCGCACATATTCTCGAGCGATGCCTATTCGGCGGGCTATTACAGTTATCTTTGGGCCGAGGTGCTCGACCGCGACGCCTTCGATGCGTTCACGCAGGCCGGCGGCCCCTACGACAAGGCCGTTGCAAAGCGCCTGCACGATGACATCATGGCCGTCGGCAACAGCGTCGATCCCGGCCAGGCGTATCGAAATTTTCGCGGTGCGGATCCCAAGATCGACGCGCTGTTGCGGGCACGCGGCTTCGCGCCCAGCAGCAAAGGTGGAATGGAGTGACGACAATGCCGGCGATGGTCCAAGAAGACTCGAAGCATCAATTGGTCGAGCCGAACACGCAGCAAAAATACACCGTGACCGCGGCGGATTTGCCGCTGTCATGCCCGATGCCGGGCATGTTTCTGTGGGATTCGCATCCCAAGGTGTACCTGCCCATCGAAACCACCGGGTGGGCGAAGTGCCCTTACTGCGGCGCCGAATATACGCTGGCCTGAGCGGTCAGCTCTTGTAGTTGCTGTACGACTTTTCCTCGACCAGCCCTGAGCCCAGCGCCATGTTGATGCGCCGCTTGATGGCCGCGCGCTCGTCGTTCTCGAAGTAGACGGCGCGCGCCAGGCGGATGAATTCCGCGTCGAAGGCCTGCGCGCGCTCCTTGTCGCGGATCTCGTCTTCGACCAGCCACAGGCGCTCGTTGACCGCAAGCAGCGCTCCCACCTCCGCCTCGACGTCGATCTTCGAATGCGCCGAGGCGCCCCAGGTCTCCTCGAGCGCCTCGAGTTCGAGCCGCACATTGGCGAGTTTCGCGGGGTCGCTCATCCGCTGCGACTTGATGCGCAGGATGGTGATCTTGTCGAGCAGCTCGCCCGGAGAGATGGGTACTTTGATTTCGCTCATGGCGCCCATCTTAGCGAAGATCGCGCGCCGCCATCAGCGCGTCGAGCTTGGCCGTCACATCGCTCACGCCGATGAGGTCCATGACGCCGCTGCGCTCGATTTTGGTGGTCCAGGGAATTTGCGCCGCCGGCTTGCCGAGGAATTTGCGCGCGGCCTCATCGTACTTGTCGATGCACCAGGGGCGGCTGTAGTAGGGGCCCGCGCGCGACGGATTGGTGGCGGCGTACAGGCCGATCACGGGCAGGCCCACCATGGTCGCCATGTGAGCGGGGCCCGAGTCCGGCGACAGCAGCGCCGTGCTCTGCGATAACAGCCCGAGCAGCTGCGGCAGCGTGTCCTTGCCGATCTGATCGACCACGGCGGCGCGGGCCGCGGCGGCGATGCTCGCTCCCATCTGGGCCTCCACGGAGCTGCGGCCTCCGGCCAGCACCACCCGCATGCCGTGCGCGCTCGCGGCGTGGTCGGCGACCGCGGCATACCGCTGCGCCGACCAGTTGCGCGCCGTATGGCTGGAGCAGGGGCTTATGATCAATGTGGGCCGCCCGTCGGTGACGATGCCGCGGGCATAGCCGAGCGCCTCCTCGGGCAGGGTCAGGTCCCAGTGCGGCGCCGGCGGATCGATGCCGCAGGCGCGCACGAAACCCATGAACGAATCGAGCACATGCTCCGCGGTCGCCGGCGCGATGCGGGCATTCGTGAACCACCACTGCAGCTCGCGCGCTCGCGGCCGATCGAACCCGAGCTTGATCGGCGCGCGAACCAGGCTGCTGACCAGGCTCGCGCGAAACGACAATTGCATGTCGAGCAGCAGATCGAATCGCCGCCGGCGCAGGATGCGGCTGAGCCGCCACAGCTCCGTGGGAGTTGCGCTCTTATCGAAGGTGATAAACTCGATTTCCGGGACAATCGCCGTCATCAGCTTCGCTTCGAGCTTGCCGATGATCCAGGTGAACCGGGTTTGCGGCCACGCCGCCTGGAGGGCTCGAAGCGCCGCCAGCGCATGGCAGGTATCGCCGATCGCCGACAGACGCAGCAGACACACATGTCGCAGCGGTGGTTTGAAATTTAAGGTCATCGTATAAGTGATTAACAGCCGACGCATTGCCACTGCCACGGGCGCCATGCTGTCTGATCCGACCTGCCTTGGCAATCTGCGCGATGACGATCCAGAGTCGCTGTTCGACCCCGAGTTCTGGCGCAGACGGGGCGAATTGTCGCAGACGACGGGCGGCCGCGGCTCGGCGTGGTTCATCGCCTCGGGCGAGCGCCATTGGGTGCTGCGGCACTTTCGCCGCGGCGGATTCATTGCGCGGTTGTCGCAGGATCGTTATGTGTGGGCGGGCGAGGACAGGGTGCGTGCCTTCGCCGAATGGCGGCTGCTCGATGAGCTGTGGCGGCGCGGCCTGCCCGTGCCGCGGCCCGTCGCCGCCCGCTACAACCAAACGGGCCTGTGGTACCGCTGCGATTTGATTACGCTGCGGATTGCGCACGCCCAGCCTTTGAGCGCCGCGCTCGCACTCGATGCATTTCCTGAATCGCTGTGGCGCGCCGTCGGCTCCTGCATCGCGCGGCTGCACGGCGCCGGAGCGGATCATGCGGATCTCAATGCGCACAACATACTGATCGGCGCGGACGGCGCAGTCAGTGTGATCGATTTCGACCGCGGCCGCCTGCGGGCACCGGGCGCATGGACCGCGAGAAATTTGCAGCGCCTGCGCCGCTCGCTCGACAAGATATCGCGCGAATGGCCCGCCGACCGGCACTCGGCGCAAACCTGGGGCTGGCTCGTGGCGGGCTACCAAGCCGCCCCGGAGCGCGAAGCCGAATGATGCGCCGCTGGTACTCCGCACTCCGCTGGTACTCCCTGCTGATGTACTGTGCCGCGCCGATCGCCTTCGTGCTGCCGTTGTGGCGCGGCTTGCGCGACCGGGGTCATTGGCAGGGCTTGAGCGAGCGCTTCGGCTGGGGCGGCCCGCCAAGTTCCTCGCCCGCGATTTGGCTGCATGCGGTGAGCCTGGGTGAAATGTCCGCGGCGGCGCCGCTGGTGCGCGCTCTCAATTCCCGCTATCCCGGGATCCCGCTGGTGCTGACCACCGCCACTCTCACCGGAAGAGCGCGCGCCCGCAGCCTGTTCGGCGACATGGCGAGCGTACGCTTTCTGCCCTACGACACGCCGGCCGCCGTCGCGCGATTCCTGGACCGCATCCGGCCGCGGCTCGCCGTCATCATGGAGACCGAGCTGTGGCCGAATTTGTTCAAGGAGTGCGAGCGCCGCGGCGTGCCCCTGGTGCTCGCCAGTGCGCGGTTGTCGGCGAAGTCAGTTTCGCGCTACCGGCGCCTCGGCAGCCTCATGCGCGGCATTTTCTCCGGCATTTCGCTGCTGGCGGCGCAGACCCCCGAGGATGCCGAGCGCTTCATAGCGATCGGGGCGCAGAGTGCCAGGACCCGCGTGGTCGGGAACGTCAAGTTCGATCTGCAATTGAGCGAGGGCGTCATCGAACGCGGAAGAGAGCTGCGCGCGGCGCTCGGCGGCGCGCGGCCGGTGTGGATTGCGGGCAGCACCCACGCCGGCGAAGAGGAGCAGGTGCTCGCGGCGCACGCGCAGCTGCCCGACGACGCGCTGTTGCTGCTGGTGCCGCGGCATCCGCAGCGCTTCGCGAGCGTCGCCGATTTGCTGTCGCGCCGCGCGCTGCGGTTCGTGCGGCGCAGCGCCGGCGCAATGCCGGACGCATCCACGCAGGTGTTGTTGGTGGACACCGTGGGAGAACTCACGGCGCTGTACGCGGCGGCCGATGTGGCCTTCGTCGGCGGCAGTCTGGTGCCCGTCGGCGGCCACAATTTGCTGGAGCCGGCGGCGCTCGGGGTTCCCGTGCTCACCGGACCGTATTATTTCAACGCGAAGGACATTGCGCGTTCAATGCTGCGCGAGGGCGCCGCCGTGCAGGTTGCGGATGCGGCGCAGCTGGCGGCCGCCTTGGGTAGGCTGTTGGCCGACCCCGGGGAGCGCGCCCGCATCGGCAGCATCGGGCGGCGCATCGTCGAATCGAATCGCGGCAGCGTGCAGCGATTGCTGGCCCTCATCGCACCGTTGTTGCCGGATCCGGGGCCGGCGGCGGCGCGTCCGTCAGCAAGCTGTTGATCTTCTCCAGGCTCTGCTGCGACAGAGTGCCGGCCGCCTGCTGCAGCTTGAGAACATTCAACATGTAATCGTAGCGGCTGTGGGCATAGTTGGTCTGCGCCTGAACCCAGAGCTGCCGCGATTGCAAAACGTCAACCGCGGTTCGCGTGCCGGCTTCGTAGCCCGATTCCGTGGCGCGCAGCGACGTGGCATTCGACTCGACTGCGCGGCGCAGCGCCTTCACCCGTGATATCTCCGATAGCACGCCGAGATAGGAATCGCGCGCATCATGCTCGGTTTGGCGCGCGACGCGTTCCACTCGCTCCTTGGCCGCGCGATGCTGGTAGACGGCCTGGCGCACTTGCGAGGAGACCATGCCTCCCGCATAGATGGGAAAGGTCAACTGCAGGCCGATGATGCGCTGGGTCTGGTCCAGGGTGGTACCGCCCGCCGGGGTGCCGTCGTTGAACGTATCCGTGCCATTGCTGTGCGCCTTGTAGTCGCTGCCCACGATGTCGAGCGAGGGGAAATGGCCGCCGCGCGCGGAGCTGACGTTCTCGCGCGCGATATCGGCCGCCAGACGGCTGGACACGAGGGTGAGATTCTGCTGCAAGGCCATTTCGACCCAACGCTCCTCGCTGACCGGATCGGGGCTCGCGAGTTCGAACGGTTCGATGGGACGCGCCAGCGACTCGAAGGCGTCGCCGGTGATCTCTCGCAGCAGTTCCTGGGTGGAGGAGAGGGTGCGCTTCGCCGCAATGACGGCCGCCGCGCCGCTGTCGTGGGCGGCGCGCGCTTCTTCCACATCGGTGACCGCGATCAGTCCGATTTGATAGCGCGATTCGGCCTGTTCGAGTTGACGCTGGATGGAGATCAACGCGACTTGCTGGGCCTCGAGATCATCCTGGGCGGCGAGCACGTCGAAGTAGCGCTGCGCGACGCGCTCCATCAGGTCTTGCTGCGCGGCCTGATAATCCGCCTCGGCCTGCGCCACCTGCGCGTCCGCGCGCTTCAGGGCCACCCAGTTCTGCCAGTTGAACACATTCTGCTTCAGATCGAGGCCGTAACGGTGCGTGGTCGTCGAGACCCGCCCGTCGAAGGGAAAGCTGGCGAGACCCGACTGGCCGCTGCCGGTGGTAATGGGCTCGGTGGTGTTGGTCGATCCGCTGTCATGCTCGCGGGTCGAAAGGCCGCTGCCCGACAGCTGCGGCAGCAGCGCCGCGAGCGCCTGCGGCTTGGCCTCCAGGGTGGCCAGACGAGTCGCTTCGGCTTCCCGCAGCTGTGGGTCGTTCTGCAGCGCGCGCTGATACACGGCGAGCAGATCCGCGGCGGGCGCCGGTGCGGCGGCGCCCAAGGACACCGCCAGTAGAATTAGCAATGGCTTCACGGTCATATAGTGTTATATATAACTATATCACCTTGCGAGTCAAGAGGGGCTGGAGGGGCTGGCGGAGTCAATATTGGGGGATCCGGGGGTCCAAGTCTCGGGACCAAGCCAGGATCCCGCCCGCCAGATTGTAGACCGAGGCGAAGCCCTGGGTGTCGAGGAAGCGTGCCACCTCGCTGCTGCGGCCGCCGGACCGGCAAATCACCACCGTCTCGCGGCGCGGGTCGAGTTCGGCCAGGCGATCGGCGACCTGCCCCATCGGGATGTGCACGATCTCGGCCGGCACCGGCGCGAGCGTCGTCTCCCAGTCCTCCCGCACGTCGAGCAGCGTCATGTCGGCGCCGCTGCCGCGCCGTTCCAGGAACTCGAGAGGAGTCATCTCCTTGACCATCAGAACACGAACTTAAGCGCAGCGGGGGCGTTGATCAATGCGTCGATGTCGGTCTCGAACAAGCTCTCGCGAATCCACTCGCCGCTGTCCACGCGGCGCACGAGGATGGCGTCCATCACGGGCGGGACGCCGACAATGGCGAATAAACGCCCGCCGGCGCGCAGCGAGCGTTCAAAGCGCGTGTCGTAAATCGGCAATGATCCGGTCACGGCGATGACATCGTACTCGCCGAGGGGCTTGGGATCGAAGGCATCGCGGAGCTCGATTTGCACGCGACCTTCCGCGACGGCGCGTAGATTCGCCTGGGCCGCCGCGACGAGTCCGGCGTGTATGTCGATCGAGTGCGTCGAGCGTCCCAGCAGACTCAAGACCGCCGCGAGATAGCCGGTGCCGCTGCCGACTTCGAGCACGCAGTCCTCCGCGGCGACTCCGAGCGCCTGCAGGATGCGCCCTTGAAGCTTCGGCGCCAGCATGTGCTGCCCGAATCCTATCGGAATCGGCGCATCGGCGAACGCCAGGTCGCGATACTCGGGGGGCACGAAGGCCTCGCGCGGTACCGCTGACATTGCATCGAGCACGCGGGTGTCGAGCACTTCCCAGGTGCGTATCTGCTGATCCACCATTTGCTGACGAGCGGCCAGGGTATCCATGATTTCTCGCGCTAATTTAAGGCCGTTGATTATGGTCAATTTACACAGGCTATGCGAGCCCCTTGCGCTATTCTCGCTAGTTATCGCCGCCATTGAGGTCCACGTTGTTCCTGTCTTCCACCGTTCTATGGATTTCGACCTCGGCTGTGCTGGCGGTGGGCCTGATCGTGCTCTTTGCGCGGCGGCTGCGGCAGGAACGCGACGTCAGCGAGTTGTCGGAACAGGTGCGGGAACTCACCCGCGACGCCGGCTCCGCGGCGCGCATCGGACTCAGCGGCAAAACCGAGGCGTTGGGCGAGCTGGGCTCCGCCGTCAATACACTGCTGGAAAAGCTCGAGCAGCGCGGTGCGCGGCTGCAGGATCGCGAACAGCTGTTTCAGCGGCTGGTCGAGACCGTGCACGATGCGGTGCTCGTGCACCGCGAACGCATTCTGTTCGCCAACTCGCGCTTCCTGGCGCTGCTCAACATGGGCGCCGCGGATGTCGTCGGCAGACACTTGAGCGATTTCGTCGCAGCGGAATATGTCGAGTTGGTGCAGAACAATCTGCGCCGGCGGCTGCTCGGGGAATCCGCGGCCGAGCGCTACGAAATCGATCTGATCGGCGCCCAGGCTCAAGTGACGCGCGTGGAACTCTCGAGCACCGTGATCGACAGCGCCGGCGATGCCGCGCTGCTGCTCACCGCCGTGGAAATGATGCCGGAAACCGGATTGGTGGCGGGCCCGTCGAAGCCGCGCGCCGTGGTGACGCTCGATTCCATGGGCGAGAGCGTCATCACCGTCGATGCCGACGGCCGCATCGACTACATCAATCATTCGGCGGAGGTCCTGCTGAGCCAACGCTTCGATCAGGCCATGGGCAAATCCTTTTCCGAGGTCGCATCGCTGGTCGATGACACCGACCGCCGCATGCTGGAGGATCCGGTGCGCAAGGCCCTCGCCACCGGGGGCCGGGTGACCATGGGCCGGCGCGCGGTGCTGGTGCCGGCCGGCGGCGGGCCCGAGCGTTCGGTGGAAATCAGCGTCACGCCCCTGCGCCTCGAAGGCAAGGAGATCCTGGGGTTGGTGCTCGTCCTGCACGACACCAGTGAATTGCGCGGCCTCACGCGTCAGATGACGTATCAGGCGAGCCATGATGCGCTGACGGGGTTGGTGAACCGGCGCGAGTTCGAGCGGCGGCTGCAGGAAGCCATGGACTCGGCGCAGACCGGCAACGGCGGGCACGCCCTGTGCTTCCTGGACCTCGACCGCTTCAAGTCCGTGAACGACACCTGCGGGCACACGGCGGGCGACAACATGCTGCGCGAGGTCGCCACGCTCATCAAGGAGGCGGTGCGGGACTCGGATACGGCGGGGCGCATCGGCGGCGACGAATTCGCCCTGCTGTTGGTGGGCTGTCCGCTCGAGAAGGCGCGGCAAATCGCCGACAACGTCGTGCGTTCCGTCAACGACTATCGCTTCGTCTGGAAGGACAAGATATTCAACATCGGCGTCAGCATCGGCCTGGTCGAGATCGACCGCGGCGGCGGCTCCATCGAAGACATCATGAATGCGGCGGATTCCGCGTGCTACGTGGCGAAGAAACACGGCGGCCTGCACGTGCATGTGTATTCGGCGCGCGAGGAGGCGAGCGCGCGGCACAGCGGCGAGATCCATTGGCTGCAGAAGCTGCAAAGCGCGTTGCGCGACAACAAGTTCGAGCTCTACTATCAACCCATCGTGCATGCCCGCGTCGGCGGCCTGCGCGGTCCGGCGATCGAGGTATTCGTGCGCCTGGAGGGCGAGAACGGCCAGCCGGCCGCGCCGCCCGCGGAGTTCATTCGCGCCGCCGAACGCTATCGCCTGATGCCGCATGTGGATCGCTGGGTCGTGCAAACGGTGCTGTCGGCGCTGGGGCGCGGCGGCATGAAATTGCCGCCGGGCCGCAGCGTCGCGATCAACATCGCCGGGCAAACCCTGGGGGACTCGGATTTTCTGGAATTTGTCGTCGAATGCTTCGATCACACGGGAGCGAACCCCGGCGACATTTGCTTCGAGGTCACCGAGAGCTCGGTGGTGGCGAACCTGGACCACGCCCATCGCTTCATCGAGGTGCTGCACGGCATGGGCTGCGAGTTCGCATTGGACGATTTCGGCAGCGGCTTGAGCTCGTTCTCGACGCTGCGCACGCTGCCGATGGATTATCTGAAAATCGACGGCTCCTTCATCAAGAACCTGGCCGGCGACAGCGTGAACCAGGCGATGGTCGCGGCGATGATCGACCTGTCGCGGAGCCTGAATTTCCGCGTCGTCGCCGAACAAGTCGAGGACCAGCTGTCCCTGGACACCGTGACCAGCATGGGAATCGACTTCGTGCAAGGGTTCGTGGTCGGCAGGCCGCAGCCCCTGTCGATGGTGCCCGCTCCGGCGGCGTAGGGCCGCAAGACGGCGCGCGCGCCGCGCCCCTGCCAAGCTTATAACGCCGGAGCAGGGCCTCATAACAAACTTCTATGGCTTTTCCTGCGCGCTTGGGAGGAAAATCCACCCTAAGCCAACGAGGTGACCTATGCATGTTTATGAGGACAACACGAAGTCCATCGGCCGCACGCCGCTGGTCCGCATCAACCGCCTGGACGCGAGCAGCGGCGCCACGATTCTCGCCAAGATCGAAGGGCGCAATCCCGCGTACTCGGTGAAGTGCCGCATCGGCGCCGCCATGGTGTGGGACGCCGAAGAGCGCGGCACGCTGAAGCCGGGAATGTCCATCGTCGAGGCCACCAGCGGCAACACGGGCATCGCGCTGGCCTACGCCGCCGCCGCGCGCGGTTATGGGTGCGTTCTGACCATGCCGGAAACCATGAGCATGGAGCGGCGCAAGGTCTTGGTCGCCTTCGGCGCCAAGCTCGTCCTGACACCGGGGCCGAAGGGCATGAAGGGCGCGATCGCCAAGGCCGAGGAACTGGCCGCCGCGGATCCAGGCAAGTTCCTGCTGGTGAAACAGTTCGAAAATCCCGCCAACCCGGCGATTCACGAAACAACCACGGGACCGGAAATCTGGGAGGACACCGACGGCAAGATCGACGTGTTCGTCAGCGGCGTGGGCACCGGCGGCACGCTGACCGGCGTGTCGCGCTACATCAAAGGCACGCGCGGCAAGAAGATCCTCACCGTTGCGGTCGAACCCACGCACTCGCCCATCATCACCCAGACATTGGCCGGCCAGCCGCTGACGCCCTCGCCGCACAAGATCCAGGGCATCGGCGCGGGATTCGTCCCGAAGAACCTGGACTTGTCGCAGGTGGATCGAGTCGAGCAGGTCAGCAACGAAGAATCCATCGAGACGGCGCGGCGCCTGGCGCGCGAAGAGGGCCTGCTGAGTGGAATCTCATGCGGCGCCGCGATGGCGGTGGCGCTGCGTCTGGCGCGCGAGCCCGCGCAGAAAGGCAAGACCATTGTCGTGATCCTGCCGGATGCCGGTGAACGCTACCTGTCGGGCGCGCTATTCGAGGGGCTGTTCGAGGGCGTCGAAAAGATGCAGGCGGTCGCTTAAGGCGCCCTTATGAAAGCCGCCGCTCAACCTCCGCCCGGCACAGCCGCTCTCGCGGATCTCACCGGCGAGTTCCTCGCGGGCTACCTGGGCGATGAGCGCGCGCGCCGCATTTCGCAGCGCTATCTGCCGTCGCGCGAAGCCATCGTCGACATCCTCGAGTCGGTGCTCGATTTGATGTATCCGGGCTATTTCGGCCGGCGCGACCTGAGCCGCGACAATCTCGACGCGCACGTGACTCAATCGCTGGCGCTGCTTGCACCCAAGCTCGAGCGCGAGATCGAGCATTGCCTGTGCTATGGGCGCGAGCGCGAGGCGGGGCGGCCCGAGTTCGGCGAATGCGCGCCGCGCGCGCACGAAGTGGCGGAAATTTTCCTGAAGCGGCTGCCGCAGATACGCGGCATGCTGATACGCGACGTGCAGGCGGCTTTCGACGGCGATCCCGCGGCGACGAATCTGGACGAAGTGATCCTCGCCTACCCCGGAGTGCTGGCGGTCAGCGTATACCGCGTGGCGCACGCGCTGTACGATTTAGGCGTGCCGATGATGGCGCGCATCATGACCGAATGGGCGCATTCCAAGACGGGTGCGGACATTCATCCCGGCGCCAAGATCGGCGCGGCCTTTTTCATCGATCACGCCACAGGCGTGGTGATCGGGGAGACCAGCGACATCGGCGACGGCGTCAAGTTGTACCAGGGCGTGACCTTGGGCGCGCTGTCGTTTCCGCGTGATGCGAGCGGCCAGATCATTCGCGGCAAGAAGCGCCACCCCACGGTCGAGAGCGGCTCCACGCTGTATGCCAACGCCACGGTGTTGGGCGGTCAGACCGTGGTCGGCGCCGACAGCGTCATCGGCGGTTCGGTGTTCCTGACCCGCAGCGTGCCGCCGCGGTCGCGCGTCTCGCTCAAGGAGCCGGAACTGCGCGTCCTGACGCGCGACGGCGCCGCCGAGCCGGACGCGATCTACTTCGATATCTAGGGTTTTTCAGGCGCTACGCGCCGAATCTACGGGGTCGAAGCGACCCCGTCCTTGATTCGCGCAGGATGGCGTGAATCTCACGGAAAGGCGCCAATAGATTCTGCGACAACGTCCGGCACTGTGCCTGGTGCTCCGGCGGCAGACCCCACGGTGTTTCTTCGTTCGGTTCGGCGATGTACAGCGTCCCGAAGAGGCGGTCCCAGATGCTCGTGACCAGGCCGAGATTCGAATCCCAATGCTTGCGCAGGATGCTGTGATGGGTGTGATGCATCCCGGGGCTCTGCAGCCAGTACTCGAGCCAGCGGGGATAGCGGAAAGAGACGTGGTAGTGGCGGAAATTGCCGTTCAACGTATATAGAAAGAAAAAGATTCCGACGTTCATCACCGTGATTTGGGTGATGGCGCCGCCGAATACGTAGGCGAAAATTCCGCCGGAAAGACTCAGGCCGAAGCTCGTGGCCGCGGCTTCGATGGGCGCTTCGAGAAAATGTTCGCGGCTTCTCGTCAGCGGCGTCAGGACTTCGGCCGAGTGATGCACCTTGTGGATGGCCCAGCCGATGCGGGTCCTGTGCATCATCAAGTGATAAAAAAAGAAGCACATGTCCACGAGCAGCAAAGTGACGAGGCCGAACAGCAGCTTCCAGCCGACGTTGACGGCGAGCCGCGGGCCGGCGCCGAAGGCTCGCTGCAGGACGCCCACCGTCGAACGCTCGATGAAGGGCGCCCATGCGCCAAGGAATGCGAGGCCCCACACCGGCATCATCGCCCGGTCAATCAGGTAGAGCCCAATGTCGACGCGCGCGGACAGGTGCGTGTAAATGGCGCTTGGCAGCAGATACTCGCGCAGAGTGCACGGCCGTTCCCGGCCGTCCGCGCCCTTGGCGCCCCGGCCGCTGCGCATCACGTAGAGTGCAAGGGCGAGGACGACGGTGAGGACCAGGAACGGCCAATACAGTGAACTCTGCGCGCCGGGAACAATGGCGCCGTAGAGCGCAACGGCGACGCGGTGGGCGATGCCGCCCTGGGCAGGGTCGCCGGCGGCCGCCGCGCTCACATCATTTTACCCAGCACCGGCACCAACAGCAGCGCCACGATGTTGATGATCTTGATCAGCGGATTGATGGCCGGACCCGCCGTGTCCTTGTAGGGGTCGCCGACGGTATCGCCGGTCACCGCCGCCTTGTGCGCATCCGAGCCCTTGCCGCCGTAATGGCCTTCCTCGATGTATTTCTTGGCATTGTCCCAGGCGCCGCCGCCCGTGGTCATCGAGATGGCGACGAACAGGCCGGTCACGATGGTGCCGATGAGCAGACCTCCGAGCGCCTGCACTCCCGAGCCTGGGCCCATGAGAAAGTTCACGACGAACACCAGCACGATGGGCACGAGAATGGGCAGCAGCGACGGCACGATCATCTCCTTGATCGCCGCCTTGGTGAGCATGTCCACCGCGCGCGAATAATCAGGTTTCGCCGTGCCTTCCATGATGCCCGTGATCTCGCGGAACTGGCGCCGCACCTCGTTGACCACCGCGCCCGCGGCGCGGCCCACCGCTTCCATGGCCATGGCGGCGAACAGATAGGGCACCAGGCCGCCGATAAATAAGCCGATGATCACGGCGGGGTTCGACAAATCGAAGCTGGTGGCGTGACCCAGAACTTCGCTGAGCTTGTGTGTGTAGTCGGCGAACAGGACCAGGGCGGCCAGGCCCGCCGAGCCGATGGCGTAGCCCTTGGTCACGGCCTTGGTGGTGTTGCCGACCGCATCCAGGGGATCGGTGACGTCGCGGACCTTTTTGTCCAAGCCCGCCATTTCGGCAATGCCGCCGGCGTTGTCGGTGATGGGTCCATAGGCGTCGAGAGCCACGATCATGCCGGTCATGGAGAGCATGGCCGTGGCGGCGATGGCGATCCCGTACAGGCCCGCGAGCTGGAACGAGGCCCAGATGCTCAAGGTCACCGCGAGCACGGGCAGCGCGCAGGCCTTCATGGACACCCCTAGGCCCGCAATGATGTTGGTGGCATGGCCGGTCTGCGAGGCCGCGGCCACGTGCTGCACGGGCTTGTACTCGGTCGCCGTGTAGTACTCGGTGATCACGATCATCGCTGCGGTGAGCGCCAGGCCCACCAGGGTGCAGAGCCACATGGACATGGCGCGTTCGCCCATGATGTTCTGGCAGACGAAATAAAATGCAATCGCCGAGATGCCCCCCGAGACGATCACGCCCTTGTACAGCGCGTTCATGATCTTGCCGCCTTCCCGCGTGGAGACGAAGAAGGTGCCGACGATGGAGGAGACGATGGAAATCGCGCCGAGCACCAGGGGGAACAATACCGCGCGCTCGCCCATGTCCAACATGACCAGACCGCCCAACAACATGGTGGCGACCAGGGTGACGGCGTAGGTCTCGAACAAGTCGGCCGCCATGCCGGCGCAGTCGCCGACATTGTCGCCGACATTGTCCGCGATGACCGCCGGATTGCGCGGATCGTCTTCAGGAATTCCGGCTTCCACCTTGCCCACCAGGTCCGCACCTACATCCGCGCCCTTGGTGAAGATGCCGCCGCCAAGCCGCGCGAAGATCGAAATGAGCGAGCCGCCGAAGGCCAGGCCGACGAGCGAGCGCAAGGCCGCTTCCGGGTCGCCGAGAATGCGCAGCATGGCGAGGTAATAGCCGGCGACCCCGAGCAATCCCAAGCCGACCACCAGCATGCCGGTGATCGCGCCGCCGCGGAACGCGACTTTGAGCGCCGCGTTTATCCCCGAATGCGCCGCCTGGGCGGTGCGCACGTTGGCGCGCACCGAGATGAACATGCCGATATAGCCGGCGAGCCCGGAGAGGATGGCGCCCACCGCGAAGCCGCCGGCCGTGGCCCAACCCAATGCCACCCCCAGCGCGACGAACAGGATGACTCCGACCACTGCGATGGTGGAGTATTGACGATTGAGGTATGCCTTGGCGCCCGCCTGAATCGCCGCGGCGATCTCCTGCATGCGGGCATTGCCCGCGGGCTGCGCGAGGATCCAGCGCACCGAAATGACGCCGTAGAGGATTGCAACGACACCGGCTGCAATTGCCAACCATAGCGCACAGTCAAGAGTCATGAGTGAAGTCTCCGGTGGGGTCTTATGTTATTGAAAAATAAGGGTTTATAATAGAAAAAAGCGCAGCGACTATATCACAAACGGGGTGCGCAGGCGTTTGACAACGCTGACGCCTTTGAGGGCGACATAAGCGGGCAGGCCGCGCGCGTAGGGCGGGTAATCCTCGCCGGCGATGAGCGGCGCCAGATAGGCGCGGCAGCCCGCGGTGATGCCGAATCCGTCCGTGCTGATGAAATTGCGCGGCACCTTCTTTTCTTGGTTGGCGACGGCCGCCAGCGGCGCTTCACCGATGCTCCAGCGGTAGGGCTTTGCCGACTTGCGGACGATGACGGGCATCACGGCATTGCGGCCCCGCAAGGCAAATTGCACCGCCGCCTTGCCGACGGCGTAGGCTTGCTCGACGTCGACCTTGGAGGCGATGTGGCGCGCCGAACGCTGCAAATAATCGGCGACGGCCCAGTGGAATTTATAGCCCAAGGCCTCCTGGGTCATCTGCGCAACCACGGGTCCCACACCACCCAATTGAGCGTGGCCGAACGCGTCCTTGGTGCCGGCCTCGGCGAGAAACTTGCCGTCGGCACCGCGCACGCCTTCGGACACCACGACGACGCAGTAGCCGTATTTTTCCACCGAGGACTTGACCTTCGCCAGGAAGCGCTCGCGATCGAAAACGATCTCGGGAAACAGGATGATGTGCGGCGCATCGCCGGCTTTCTCGCCGGCCAAGCCGGCCGCCGCGGCCATCCAGCCGGCGTGCCGTCCCATGACCTCGAGCACGAATACCTTCGTCGAGGTCCTCGACATCGAGGCCACGTCGAGCGCCGCTTCGCGCGTCGACACGGCGATGTACTTGGCCGCGGAGCCGAATCCGGGGCAGCAATCGGTCACCGGCAGATCATTGTCGACGGTCTTCGGGATCCCGATGCAAATCAGGGGCACCGCCATCTGCGCGGCGATCTCCGACACCTTTTGCGCGGTGTCCATGGAATCGTTGCCGCCGTTGTAGAAGAAATAGCCGATGTCATGGGCCCGAAATATGTCGATCAGGCGTTCATACTGGGCGCGATTCTTGTCGATCCCCGCCAGCTTGTAGCGCGCGGACCCGAACGCGCCGCCCGGGGTGTAGCGCAGGCCGGCAATCGCCGCCCGGCTCTCCTTGCTGGTGTCGATCATGTCTTCGGTCAAGGCGCCGATGATGCCGTCCCGGCCGGCATACACCCTGGCGATTTTGTCGCGGTGCCGGCGCGCCGTCTCGATCAAGCCGCAGGCCGAGGCATTGATGACGGCGGTGACGCCGCCGGATTGTGCATAGAACGCGTTCGCCATTTAAGACCCCCTTCGGCACAAGGCGCGCAGAATAGCCGATCTCCCTAAGTTTGACGACCGCGCCGCTCAAAGGTACGGTAGCGCGCTTTCACCACTAGAAGAATCATGCGAATAGTTCTGCTGGGCGCGCCTGGATCGGGCAAAGGCACACAGTCGCAGCTGCTGGTCAAAGCCCATGGAATCCCGCAAGTTTCCACCGGCGACCTGCTGCGCGACGCGGTATCCAAGGGCACGGAGCTTGGCCTCAAGGCCAAGGCCGCCATGGATTTGGGCAACCTGGTCGATGACGCCACCGTGCTCGGCATGATCCGCGAGCGCTTATCCAAGCCGGACGCCGCCAACGGCTTCATACTCGATGGCTTTCCCCGCAACATCGCGCAGGCCGAAGCGCTGCAGAAGCTGCTCGCGGCCGTAGACAAGCCCTTGGATTCGGTCGTGCTCATGAACGTCGATTTGGGGATTCTGTTCAAGCGGCTGACCGGGCGCAGAATTTGCCAGGACTGCGGCCGTGTGTTCAACGTGTACACCTCGCCGCCGGACGCCGCGCATCGCGTGATCCAGCGTCCGGACGACAGGGAAGAAGTGATCGGCAAGCGGCTGGATGTGTATGAAGCGCAAACCAAGCCCCTGATCAAATATTACGAGGCGGCCGGACTGCTGCGCATCGTCGACGCCGACGCCGATGTCGATACGGTGTTCAGGAGCATCGAAACGGCGGTGCGCGGCGCGCCGGCGCGGCCGGCGGCGTCAGCCGATCGCCTCGAGTAGCCGCGTTCCGATTTCTTCCCTGCGCCAGCCCGTCAAGGCGTGCACTTCGCGGTTGCCCATGGCGAGCGCCTTGAGCTCGCCGCGCGGCGCCAGGAGCTCCGCGCTGACTTGAAGTTCGAGCGCGCGCGAGTCGACAATTTTGGCCAGGCGTTCGATCACGGCCTTCTGCTCCGCGGTCGGGCGCGCATCTTGACTGGGCTCCTGATCCCACTCGTCGTTCGACGCCTCCTCGAGCGCACCCTTGAGGCTTGCCGCGAGGCTGTCGTTCAGCGGCGGCGAGGAGCCTTGAGCGACGGAGAAAATCGCCGCGTCGGAGAGGATCCAGGCGCGCGGCAGATCACGGGTGCGCGCCAGTTTTTCGCGCCACACCGCGATCGTTTTGGCCCGGGCGCGCGACGGCGGCGCGAGCTGCGCGAGGCCGCGCAGCCGGCCCCACGCCTGGGCGGGATCCGGTTCATACAGCTTCTGGTCCTCGAGCGCGAGACAGTCCTCGAGCACCCAATGCTCGCGCTCGAGCTCGCGCAGCCGCGCTGCGAGAAGATCCGCGGCTTCGCCCAGATACAGGACATCATCCGCGGCGTATTCCAGCTGTTCCCGCGTGAGCGGCCGCTTCGACCAGTCGGTGCGTGTCTGGCCCTTGGGCACGGTGACATCCAGCAGCGTCTTGATGAGTTCCGCGTAGCCTACCTGGGGCTTGAGCCCGATGCAGCCGGCCGCGATCTGGGTGTCGAAGACCGGAGATATGACGCGCTTGGCCGACAGATACACCGCCTCCAGGTCCTGGCGCGCCGAATGAATCACCTTGCGCACGGCCGCCGCGGTCAGGGCGGGCATCAAGGGATCGAGGCTGCGGATCCGCAGCGTGTCGACCAGCCAGGTCTGGTCGCCGGCCTTGAGCTGCAGCAGGCACAGTTTGGGAAAGAACGTGCGTTCGCGTAGAAATTCGGTATCGACGCCGATCGTTTCTTGCGACTGCAGCGCGCGCGCCAGCGCCGGCAGCTCATCATCTCGATCCATCCAAATCGCGTCGGGCATGGCATTGATCCGCGTGTACAATTTGGAATCGATTATGACTGATCGGACGATGCTGCGACTCGCAAAAGCATTTTGGGACATTGCACTCTGGAGGCAAACGCCGGCGCAGCTGCCGGCGTCGCTGCTGCTGTTGGGCCTGGTCGCGGCCGCCGCGGCACTGCTCGAGGTGTTGAGTGCGTTTCTGCCGCCCGCCTCGAGTGACCGCATCGCGACCCGAGTGGCCCTAAGCGTGGGTTTGCCGCTGGCCTTCGCCTGGGCCGTTCTGGTGCTGGCGCGCCGCCAGCAGCGCTTTCTGCAAACGGGCATTGCCTTGTTGGGCGTCGGGGTACTCGCCGAACTCGCCCTGTACCCCATCGGCTCGCTGCTCCACCTCGTCGGTTCGGACAGTATCGGGTCGGTTCCGCTCGGCTTTCTGATGTTGATCGGCGTGGTCTGGTATCTGCTCGCGTGCGCCAACATCTGGCGCGCCGCCCTGGACTCGCGCATCAGCGTCGGCATCGCCGTCAGCGTGGGTTATCTGTTGCTGTCGATCTTGCTGGAGCAGCAGGTGCTGCCGGATCCATGAGCATGCACGTGCATATTTTGGGCATCGGCGGCACGTTCATGGGCGGTGTGGCCGCAATCGCCAAGGCCGCGGGATTTCGCGTGACGGGCGCGGATCTGAACGTGTATCCGCCGATGAGCACCCAACTCGAGGCGCTCGGCATCGACTTCGTCCAAGGCTACGGCGCCGAGCAGCTGGAATTGCAGCCCGACATCGTCGTGGTCGGCAATGCCTTGAGCCGCGGCAGTCCGGTGGTCGAGGCCATGCTGGATCGCGGCATGGCGTATGCCTCCGGACCGGAGTGGCTGGCCGAACATGTGCTGCGGCGGAAGCATGTGATCGCGGTGGCCGGCACCCACGGCAAGACGACCACCACCGCCATGCTGACCTGGATTCTGCAGGATGCGGGTCTCGAGCCGGGATTCCTGATCGGCGGAGTGCCGGGCAATTTCGACTCCAGCGCGAGGCTGGGGCAGGGGCGTTTCTTCGTCATCGAAGCGGATGAATATGACACCGCTTTTTTCGACAAGCGCGCGAAATTCGTCCACTACCGGCCGCGTACCGCGATCCTCAATAATCTGGAATACGATCACGCGGACATCTATCCGGACGTTGCCGCGATTCGCCGCCAATTCAATCAGCTGCTGCGCACCGTGCCCGCCGCGGGCCGGCTCATCGTCAATGGCGAGGATGCAGAGCTTGCGGCCACTCTGAAAATGGGATGCTGGACGCCGCGCGAAACTTTCGCGCTGGGGCGCACGGACGCCGATTGGGGCGCGCGCATCGCGGCTGGATCGGCGGCGGGGCGATTCGAGGTGCTGTCCCAGGGCCGGCCCGTGGCCGAGGTGAGCTGGCCGCTGCTTGGCGAGCACAACGTCATGAATGCCTTGGCGGCGATCGCGGCGGCGCGGCATGTGGGCGTGGAGCCTGAGCGCGCGGCGCAGGCGTTGGGCACGTTTCGCGGCGTCAAGCGCCGCATGGAGGTTCGCGGCGTCGTCGCGGGGGTCACGGTGTATGACGACTTCGCGCACCACCCGACGGCCATTGCCACGACTTTGAGGGGCCTGCGGGCGCGGGTCGCGGGCGCGCGCATCATCGCCGTCGTGGAGCCGCGGTCGAACACGATGAAGCTGGGCGTGCATCGCGAGGAATTGGCGCCCGCGCTCGAGTTGGCGGACCGGACGTGGTTCTTGAATTCAGCGGATCTGGGCTGGGATCTGCCCTCGGCCGTGGCGGGGCTTGGCGCACGCGCGCGCTTTGCCCCGGACGTCGACGCTATGGTCCAGGAACTGGCGCAGGATAGCCGCCCCGGCGACCACGTGCTGGTGATGAGCAACGGCGGCTTCGGCGGCCTGCACGACAAGCTGCTCGCCGCGCTGCGGGCACGAGAATGATCGCAATTTTTCCGCTCAATATCGTGCTGTTTCCGGACGGCGTGCTGCCGCTGCGGATTTTTGAAACCCGCTACGTGGACATGGTGGGCCGCTGCATGCGCGAGAGTGCGAGCTTCGGCGTGGTATTGATCCGGCAGGGCAATGAGGTGGGCCCCGCCGAGACCTTCGATGTCGGCACCATGGCGAAAATCGTCGATTTTCATCAGTTGCCGGACGGCTTGCTCGGTCTGTCGTGCATCGGCCAGCAGAGGTTTCGCATTCTGCGGCGCAGCCGCCAGGCCGACGGCCTCAATCTCGCCGACGTCGAATGGCTGCCCCCCGAGCCGACCGTAGCGGTCCCGGCGCGGCATGCGCGGCTGCCGGAGCTCTTGAAAAGCGTTCTGCCGCAGTTGGGCGAGGTATACACCGATATGGAGATGCGCCTCGAGGATGCGGCGTGGGTCGGGCACCGCCTCGCCGAAATTCTCCCGCTGCCGCCGGCCGACAAACAGCGCTGCCTGGAACTCGACGATCCGCTGCAGCGGCTCGACGTGTTGGATCCGCACGCCTAGGTGATGGGCGTGGCGGCCTGTCCCGCCGGGTTTTGCGGCTCTTCACGCGCCGCCGCCACCCAGGAGGCGCGCGTGAGCCAGAGCGCAGCGGCAATGACGACGCCCCACGGCAGCAGCCAGTATCCCAACAGCCCGTCGAATCCACCGACCCAGGCGGCATAGGCCGGCGAGGAGCCGCTCGCGGTGCTTTCCTGGAGCATGCGCAGCACCACCACCCAGCCGGCATGCAGCCCGATCGCCACCGCGATATTGCCGGTGAGCACGCGCGTCAGGCTGAGGATCAATCCCACGGCCAGCCAAGCCAGAAACGAATCGAGCACCAGCGCGGGATGGCCCAGGGGCGCGAATGATCGCAGCAGCAAATCAAAACCGCTGCCCCAACCCACCTCCGCCGCCGGGATGCGCACCTTGGCGAAGAAATGCAGCACGGCGAACAGCGGCGCGGTGAGCAGGGCGGCCATCCACGGGCCCGATTCGCGTTCGATCGCGCTGTGCATGACGCCGCGAAACACGGTTTCCTCGAGCAGGGCGACCGCGATGCCTGACCCCAGACCGATGAGGAAAATGCGCGCGACATTCGGTGCCGACGCGGTGAAATCCGCTTGCACGACGCGCAGGTGCGTCATCAGCAAGAATGCAGCGCCCACGCCGGCCGTGGCCATGCCGATCACTCCCCACAACAGGCACACCTTGAGAAACCGCCGCCACGGCAAGCCATATCCGCAGTCGCGCTTGGTATTGAGCCGCAAATGGCGGCACAACCAAAGCAGAGTCACAGCCAGCACCAGCATCGCGACCCGGCCCGCGACGCGGTGAAACGCGAAGGCCGCGACGGTCGATGTGAGTTCGTAAGCCGGATAGGCGATCGCGGCGCCGATCAGTCCCGCGAACAGGATCGCGCCCAAGAACCCGCCGAAGGCTCGCACAGACGGGTGCCTAGCCAAGTCCGCGGAACACGCGCGCCGCCGCTGCGATGGTGGCATCGATGTCCGCCGCGGTATGCGCCGCCGACAAGAACCCTGCCTCGAAGGCGGATGGGGCGAAATAAACGCCCTCCGCCAGCATGCCGTGGAAGAAGCGCTTGAAGCGCTCGACGTCGCAGGCCATGACTTTGGCGAAAGTGTCGACGCTGCGCTCATCGGTGAAGAAAAAGCCGAACATGCCGCAGACATGATTGGTAGCCAGCGCGATGCCGGCGCGCCGCGCAGTCTCCGCCAACCGCCCGACCAGCACGTCGGTCGCGCCTTGCAGCCGCTGATGAAATCCGGGCGCCGACAACAGTTCCAACGTGGCGAGTCCCGCGGTCATCGCCACCGGATTGCCGGACAGAGTACCCGCTTGATAAACGGGCCCCAAGGGTGCGAGGCGTTCCATGACATCGCGCCGTCCGCCGAACGCGCCGACCGGCATGCCGCCGCCGATGATCTTGCCGAGAGTGGTGAGATCGGGGCGCACGCCGTAGAGCGCCTGAGCTCCCCCCAAGGCCACCCGAAAACCGGTCATCACCTCGTCGAAAATCAGCAAAGCGCCGCTGCGGTCGCATTCGCGGCGCAGCGTGTCGAGAAATCCCGGCGCGGGCGGCACGCAATTCATGTTTCCGGCCACGGGTTCGACGATGACGCAGGCGATCTGCCCGCCGATTTGTCCGAACACCTCGTGCACCTGATCAGCGTCGTTGAAGTTCAGCGTGACGGTGTAGTTGGCGAGTGCCGCCGGCACGCCGGGCGAAGTGGGAACGCCCAGGGTCAGCGCGCCCGAACCGGCCTTGATCAGCAGCGAATCGGAGTGCCCGTGATAGCACCCTTCGAACTTCACGATGATGTCGCGCCCGGTGAAACCGCGCGCCAGGCGTATCGCGCTCATGGTCGCTTCCGTGCCGGAACTCACGAAGCGCACCAATTCCATGGACGGCATGAGTTGCACGACGCGGCGGGCGAGCTGGGTTTCGAGCTCGGTCGGCGCGCCGAAGGACAGGCCGTCGGCGGCGACCTCCTGCACGGCCTTGATGACCTGCGGATGCGCGTGGCCCAGGATCATCGGTCCCCAGGAGCCGACGTAGTCGATGAAGCGCCGTCCGTCGGCGGCGGTCGTATGGGCGCCCGCCGCTTTTTTGAAGAAAATCGGCTCGCCGCCGACGCCGCGAAAGGCGCGAACCGGCGAATTCACGCCGCCCGGGATGTATTTGCAGGCTTCTTCGTAAAGGCTCATGCAGTGACTCTAAACAGCCGGGGCACCCGCCGGCAAGCTGAGCATCACATCGAAGCCGCCGCCGGGCCTATTGGCTGCCGAGGCCGATCCGCCGTGGGCTTTCATGACCTGAGCGGTGATGGCAAGCCCGATGCCTTCTCCGCCCGTATCGCGGTCGCGCGATTCGGCGACCCGGTAAAACGGCTCGAATATGCGCTCCAAGTCGCTGTCGGGGACTCCGGGTCCACGGTCGTGAATCAGAATCTCGATGCCTTTGCCCACGCGCGCGACCGAGACGTCGACCGGCGCATCCTGCGGGCTGTAGCGCACGGCATTGCGCAGCACGTTCTCGATGGCGCTGCGCAGCAGCTCGCGGTTGCCGTTGACGGCCGCGTTCGCCGCGCCTTGGGCTTCCACCCTGCAATTCTTCACGGCTCCCTCGAAATTAGCGTCCCGGACCACCTCTTCGATCACTTCGTCGAGGTCGAAGGTCTCGCGCGCGAACGGCGCATCCGTGCCGTGCAGGCGCGCGAGCTTCAAGACCTGGCTGATCAGCGAGTCGAGGCGCTCGATCTCGCGCTCCAATCGATCCAGCTGACGCGGCAGATCGGCGGGCGGCTGGCGGGCCAATCCAAGGGCCACGCGCATTCTGGCGAGCGGCGAGCGCAGTTCGTGCGAGATGTCGCGCAACAGCTGTGTGATGGCGTCGCGATTGGCCCGCAGCTGATCCGCCATGGCGTCGAAGTCCCGCGCCAGGACCGCGAGTTCGTCCTTGCGGCCCTCGAGTCCCGCACTTACGCGGAGCGCCCCGCGCGCCTGCAGGTCGAGACTTTCGGAGGCGAGCGCGCGCGCGCCTTCCTGGATGCGCCGAATGGGCGCGCTCAGATGCTGTGCCAGCCACCAGCTGGCGAGCGCGCTGACCACCAGCGCGACGCACAGGATGGCCAGCGAGATTCCCGGCAAACTCAATGCGCCGAAAATGCTGGGGCGCCGCGGCACCGACAGCACGGTGTAGATCGAGCCGTCGGCGGCGACGATCTGCGGCGCGGCGCGGCTCGGACGGAAATTGCCGGGCGGCGGCGGCCCCAAGGGCCTGCGGCCCGGGCCTTCCATGGAGTCGTGAGCGAACATTTCTTCGTGATAGAGAAATTCCAAGCGGTGCGCCGCGCCCTCGGTGAGGCGCCGGCCGAGGATGTCCGCTCCGTCGGGACCGACGATGAAGAGATCGCGATTCGGGACGGAATTCTTGTTCGCGTTCAGCCAGCTCTTGAGCGCCTCGATGCCGCCGCGCGCCAGAACTTCCGAGGCCTGAATGGCCACGGACGGCCTGCGCTGCATCTCCGGCGCGTCGTATTCGCGGGCGGCAATGGTGATGATGATGGCGATGCTGCCGCCGATGATGAGCGCCATGGCCAGCCAAAACAATGTGAAAATCCGCAGGAAAAGGCTATGCATGAGCCCAGGTGAGCGTGTAGCCCGAGCCGCGCACATTCTTGATCTCGGGATTCCCGCCGGCCTCCAGATCGAGCTTGCGCCGCAAATTGCTGATGTGGGTGTCGATGCTGCGGTCGTAGGCCACGAGCCTGCGGCCGAGCGCCTGTTCGGTCATCAATTCGCGCGATATCACCTGCCCGGCCGCGCGCATCAGCAGTTCGAGCACGCGGAATTCGGCGCCGGTGAGCGGCACCGATTTGTCCGCGACGTGCACCCGGTGCGTTCCGGTATTGAGGACGATGGGACCGACGGTGAGCACGTCGGGCACGCGGCCGCCGCTCGCGCGGTGGCTGGCGCGGCGCAGAATGGCGCGAATGCGCGCCACCAGCTCGCGCGGATTGAAGGGCTTGCTCAGGTAATCGTCGGCGCCGAGCTCCAGGCCCACGATCCGGTCGACGTCATCCCCGCGCGCCGTGAGCATCAGGATCGGAGTGCTGTACGAGGCGCCCAGCTTGCGCAATACGTCGAAGCCGCCGACGCTCGGCAGCATCACGTCGAGAATCAGAATTTCATAGTCGTGAGCTTGCAGCGCCTCGAGCGCGTCGCCGCCGTCGTGCACGCTCTTCACGTCGAAGTGCTCGGCGTTCAAGTATTCGGTGAGCATCTGACAGAGCTCGCGATCATCGTCGACCAGCAGCACGCGCGCCTCGCGCGCGGGAGCAGGCTCCGAGGGTGTCTGGTTAGAAAGTGTCATAGGCGTTCCGCATACTCTGGCACACTCGGCGGCCGCAGGTCGTCCGCTGCCGGGAATTCACAATTCTTAACAGATCGTTGCTATGTGCGTGACACAAGTTTGCTGAAGGCAGGCTTAGGATGGCGCCGTCACAACATCATCGTACTGGAGCAAGGAACATGAAATCGAATCGCAATCTGCTGATGGCGGGCCTGCTGGCGGCCGGAGCGGCGCTGGGCGCCACCGGCTGGTCCATTGCGAATGCCGCCGATGACGCCATGGCGGGCCCGCCGCCGGCCGGGGCGCACCAGTGGCATCACCACGGAGGAGAGTGGCATCTGCTCGGAAAACTCGACTTGAGTGCGGCGCAAAAGCAGCAGATCAAGGAGATCATGACGGCCGCTCATCCGCAGATGCAGAGTCTGCATAGCCAAATGCAGGCCAACTCGCTGAAGCTGCGGCAAACAGCACCAACCGACCCGAACTACAGCACCATTGCCGCGCAGGTGAGCCAGACCCACGGCTCGCTGTCCGCGCAAATGATGGCCCAGCACGCCGACGTGCGTGCCCAAGTGTTCAAGGTCTTGACGCCGGCGCAGCAGACCCAGCTCGCCACGCTCGAGGCGCAGATGCAGGCCCATAAGCACGGCTCTCACGGCCCGGACGCGGGAGCCATGCCGCCCGCGGCCCAGTAATTCGGCCGGAACCGCGGCGGAATCGGCGTTACCTCTGGGTGGCGCCGATTCCGTCTTTTTTCAGCAGATCGATCACGCTGCCCTGGCCCACCAGGTGGCCGGTGCCGACGATCACCAGATAGTTCTTGTCTTCGCGGAGCAGCGCTTCGATTTTGGGCACCCACTTGCGGTTGCGCTCGCCCAACAGCGATTGGTACAGGCGGGGATCGCGGCCCAATTCGGACAGCATCTGAGTCTCGAACCACTGCGTATCGCCGCGCTTCCAGGCATGGACCATGGAATCCACTTCCCGGGGCAGATCGTGCGCCTGCTCGAGACTGGCCACCAGGTAATCGGCCTGGGCATCCAAGGACATGTTCTGGAACAACGCGATCTGATCATGGACGGTTTCGAGGCCTGCCACGCTTTTGCCGTCGTTGCGCGCCCGCTCCATGAAATACATGTCGACGCCGGTCTCGGGTTGAAATCCGAGCTGCGCCAGTTGCAGCTGCGAAACGGCCTCGGCGGCGAACCAGGGCGCGAATTGGCCGAACATCGACAGATCGACCCCGACCTCGCGCGCCAACCGATCGGCGTGCTCAAAGCGCTGCGGCCCCAGGACGTCGGGCAGGGTTTTGCCTTCGGGCAGGATAGCGCTGCCGAGCATTTCCGCTTGCACCTGCGCCGAACCGGTCTCTTCGAGATTGATCTCCATGAGCACGGAGCTCACGTTGCCGTAAGCCTCCAGCACGGCGGGAGCCAGCGGGTAGTCGCTCGCGCGCAGCACGTGAATGGAGCCGAGCAAATACACGGTATTGTGCTTGCCGTGCAATTCCCACAGGGAATGCAGAGCGCCATCCGCGCGGGCGCTGACGCAGAGCAGCAGGCCGTACAGAGCAATACTCAACCGGGATGAATGTCGCATCGAGGGGCGAGAGCCCTTAGTCTAGAGCGCCGTTGCGCGGCGCATGGACAGCGACTCGACCCAGCGGACCTCGGTGTCGATGCCGCCATCGGCATGCAGATCGAAGCGCCGGTAGGCGGGCGGCCGCGAATCCACTGCGTAGCGATCGCTCCCGGGCAGGAACTGCGCGCCGGTCGAGGGGGTCGCGAACAGGCGAACGTCGCCGCGTCGGCCGTCGTAGACCTGATGCACATGCCCCCATACCACCGCGCGGACGTGCGCGTGCGAATCGATGACGCGCCAAAACGCCTCCGGTTCGGCGAGACCCACGGTGTCCAGCCAGCGGCTGCCCATGTTGATCGGGTGATGATGCAGACACACCATGGCGTGCTTCGGCGAGCGGGCGAGCGCGCCGTCGAGCCGCGAAAGTTCGCTTGGGCTCAAGCGTCCGCCGACGTGTCCCGGATCGTAGCTGTCGAGCATGATGAATTGCCAGCCGTCCGCTTCGTGCGTGCCGCAGATCTGGAACGGCTCTCCGCTGAGCTCCTTGCGCATGGCCTCGGGCTCGTCGTGATTGCCGGGAATGCACAGCACGGGTTTCCGCAGGCCGCCGAAGAAGCTGCGAAACCGCAGATAGCCGGAGCTGTCGTCCTGCACGAGATCGCCGGTCACCAGCACCGCCGAGTAGTCGGGAACGCGTGCAAACGCATCGTCGAGCACCGCGCTCAAGCTCGAATCGGTCTCCACTCCGCGCAGCCGCCCGCTCGCGCTGCCGTAGAGATGTGGATCGGTGATTTGTAGAATTTGCATCGGGAAATGGTAGCAAAGCACATTTGCGGCGACGGTGAACTGGGTCATGGCGGCGGAGGCCACTCGCCTTATACATAAACAGACTACATTTGTGTGAACGCGTTCCGTCGTCAATTCGCGACCCACATCCCGCTTTGCACGCTGTCCTACACGAAAAACCGCGCAAATCACGCGGCATTGCTGGCGAAGGGCGCTTCGGGGACAATACGCGCCCGGTTTCCCCACACACTTGTTAAATAAGAAGCTGCTCATGCCCACCCGCCGCGACCTTGCCAACGCCATTCGTGCCTTGTCGATGGATGCCGTTCAAAAGGCCAATTCGGGCCATCCGGGCGCGCCCATGGGGATGGCGGACATCGCCGAGGTGCTGTGGCGGGACGTGCTTAAGTTCAATCCGGGCAATCCGGGCTGGTGGGACCGCGACCGTTTCGTGCTGTCGAACGGCCATGCCTCCATGCTCTTGTACTCGGTGCTGCACTTGACGGGCTACCCGTTGTCGATGGATGAAATCAAGAATTTCCGCCAGTTTGGCTCCAAGACGGCGGGTCATCCGGAGCGCGAAGTGCATCTCGGGATCGAGACCACGACCGGGCCCCTGGGCCAAGGATTTGCCAACGCCGTCGGCATGGCGTTGGCCGAGCGCATGCTCGCGGCAACCTTCAATCGGCCCGGTCACACCATCGTCGATCATCACACCTACGTGTTCCTGGGCGACGGCTGCATGATGGAGGGGATCTCGCATGAGGTCGCTTCGCTTGCCGGCATGCAGAAGCTCGGCAAGCTGATTCTGGTGTACGACGACAACGGCATATCCATCGACGGCAAGGTGGTCGGCTGGTTCGCCGATAATACCGCCGAGCGATTTGCGGCCTACGGCTGGCACGTGCTGGCGGGCGTGGACGGCCAAAACAGCGAGGCCATCGCGGCCGCCCTGGCCGCCGCGCGCGCGGAAACCGGCCGCCCCTCGCTGATTTGCGCCAAGACCACCATTGGCTGGGGCGCCCCCAACAAACAGGGAACGGCCTCCATGCACGGCGAAGCCATGGGCAACGAGGAGATCGCCGCCACACGCCTCAACTTGGGCTGGACCTCTCCGCCCTTCGAAATACCCGCGGACATCCGCGCGGCCTGGGACATGCGCGACAAGGGTGCGCGCGCGGAACAGGAATGGCGCACTCGCTTCGCGGCTTACAAAGCCGAATTTCCGGCGTTGGCGGCGGAGCTCGACAGGCGGATGGCGGGGGAATTGCCCGGCGGCTTCGCCGAACTCGTGAACGCCTACATCGGCCGCACGCAAGCCGAGGGCAAATCGCTCGCCACGCGGCAGGCCTCGCAGGCGGCGTTGAACGCGATCGGCCCCTCGATGCCCGAGCTTCTGGGCGGGTCGGCGGATCTGACGCCCTCGAACGGCACCTGGCGCAAGGATTCGGTGACGCTGTCGCCGGACGCGCCGGCCGGCAACTATGTGCATTTCGGCGTGCGCGAATTCGGCATGTCGGCGCTGCTGAACGGCGTCGTTTGCCACGGCGGGTTCATTCCCTACGCGGGCACGTTCCTCACGTTTTCCGACTACGCGCGCAACGCGGTGCGCATGGCCTGCCTGATGCGGATCCGGGTGATATTCGTCTACACCCACGATTCCATCGGCCTCGGCGAAGACGGACCGACGCACCAGCCCATCGAACATTTGGCGAGCCTGCGCCTCATTCCGCACATGGACCTGTGGCGGCCCTGCGATGCAGTGGAGACCGCGGCGGCCTGGTGCGCGGCAATCGAGAACCGGAACGGCCCCACGTGTTTGGTGTTCACGCGCCAGGCGGTGGTGCACCAGGCGCGCGACGCGGCCCAAGTCGCGGCGATCAAGCGCGGCGGCTACGTGCTCATCGATTCGGACGGCCCGCCCGAGGTCATCGTGATCGCCACCGGTTCGGAGGTGGGAATCGCCGCCGACGCGGTGCGCACCGCGGCCGCCAAGGGCGCACGGGTCCGCCTGGTTTCGATGCCGAGCACCAACACCTTCGACGCCCAGGACGAGGCATACAAGCAAAGCGTGCTGCCCAAGTCGGTCAACCGCCGCGTGGCGGTCGAGGCGGGCGCGACCGCGACTTGGTGGCACTATGTGGGATTGCAGGGCGAGATCGTCGGCATCGATCATTTCGGCGCGTCGGCGCCGGCGAAGGATCTGTTCAAGGCTTATGGGTTTACCGCGGAGCATGTCATGCAGGCGATCGAGAAAGTGCTGGCCTTATCCAGTGCATAATGCCCGCGCAGCGGGCAACTATCGGACGGGGTCGCTTCGACCCCGTTAAGTTCGGCGCGAAAGCGCCTGAGAGAGGGGTTTCAATACGTGGCAATCAAAGTGGCTATCAATGGATTTGGGCGCATCGGCCGAAATATTCTGCGCGCGCTGTATGAAGGCAAGCACGCGGGAGAGATCAAAGTCGTCGCGATCAATGACTTGGGCGATGCCAATACCAATGCGCATTTGACGCGATTCGACACCGTGCACGGCCGTTTCCGCGGCGAGGTGCACGTCGACGGCGACTCGATGGTCGTGAACGGCGATCGCATCCGGGTGGTCGCGCAGCGCGATCCTTCCAAGCTCCCCTGGGGCGAGCTCGGCGTGGATTTCGTGCTCGAGTGCACGGGCCTGTTCACCAGCAAGGCCAAGGCCTCCGCGCATATCGCGGCGGGCGCGAAGAAAGTCGTCATATCCGCGCCGGGCGGCGATGACGTCGACGCGACCGTCGTGTTCGGCGTGAATCAAGGCGTGCTCAAGTCCAGTCACACGGTGATCTCGAACGCGTCCTGCACCACCAACTGCCTGGCGCCGCTGGTCAAGGTGCTGCACGAGAAAGTCGGCATCTTGGCGGGGGTGATGAACACGATTCATTCCTACACGAACGATCAGGTGCTGACCGACGTCTACCACACCGATCTGCGGCGCGCGCGCTCCGCGACCATGTCGATGATTCCGACCAAGACGGGCGCGGCCAGCGCGGTCGGCCTGGTGCTGCCGGAGCTCAAGGGCAAGATCGACGGCTTCGCGATCCGCGTCCCGACGATCAATGTTTCGCTGGTCGATTTGAGCTTCACCGCGGCGCGCAAGACCTCGGTCGAGGAGATTCACGGCGCCATCAAGGCGGCCGCCGCCGGCGCGCTCAAGGGCATCCTCGCCTACAACGATGCGCCGCTGGTGTCGGTGGATTTCAATCACGATCCCGCATCGTCCACCTACGATGCCACTCTGACCAAGGTCATCGAGGGGAATCTGGTGAAGGTGTGCTCGTGGTACGACAACGAGTGGGGATTCTCCAATCGCATGCTCGACACCACCGTGGCTTGGTCGAAAGCCGCCTGACGCGGGCCGGCAAGGATGTGCCTTTGAAAATTACAAAGATGCTGAGCCTGAACCTCGCGGGCAAGCGCGTGCTGATCCGGGAGGATTTGAACGTCCCCATCAAGGACGGGGAGGTCACGAGCGACGCGCGAATCCGCGCTTCGCTGCCGACCATTCAAGCGGCGCTGACGGCAAGAGCCCGCGTGCTGGTGATGTCGCATCTGGGCAGACCCGAGGAAGGCAAGTGGGCCGAGGAGTTTTCCCTGGCCCCCGTGGCGAGAAGGCTGGCGCAGCTGTTGGGGGTGCCGGTCGCGCTCAAGAAGGATTGGCTGGGCGGCGTGGAGGCGGGCCCCGGCGAGGTGGTGCTGCTCGAGAACGTGCGCTTCAACCCGGGCGAAAAGAAGGACGCGGACGAGCTCGCGCGGAAAATGGCGGCGCTCTGCGACGTATTCGTCATGGATGCCTTCGGTACGGCGCATCGCGCCGAGGCAAGCACCCACGGGGTGGCGAAGTATGCGCCGGTCGCCTGCGCCGGTCCGCTCCTGGTGAGCGAATTATCCGCGCTGGAAACCGCGCTCGAGAAGCCTGCGCGGCCGCTGCTCGCCATCGTCGCCGGCTCCAAGGTGTCGACCAAGCTCACGGTGCTCGAATCCCTGCTGGGAAAGGTCGATCAGCTGATCGTGGGCGGCGGCATTACCAACACCTTTCTGGCGGCCTTGGGGATGAATGTCGGCAAGTCGCTGTATGAGCCTGCCATGCTGGACATCTGCAAGCGCCTGCTCGAGCAATCGAAACAACGCGGCATCGTCATTCCGATGCCTACCGACGTGGTGGTCGCCACCGAATTCTCCGCGAAGGCGGAGGCCGACGTGAAGCCGGTCGGGTCGGTCTCGGACGACGAGATGATCCTCGATATAGGACCGGATTCGGCCGACGCCATGAGCGCGCTCATCGCGGCCGCGGGGACCATACTGTGGAACGGCCCGGTGGGGGTGTTCGAGTTCGAGCAGTTCGGCGAGGGGACCCGCACGCTCGCCATGGCGATTGCGCGCAGCAAGGCGTTTTCCCTGGCCGGCGGCGGCGACACTCTCGCGGCCATCGAGAAATACGGCGTCGAAGACAGTATTTCCTATATTTCGACGGGCGGCGGCGCGTTCCTGGAATTCGTCGAGGGGAAAAAACTCCCTGCGGTGGAAATTCTCGAGAAGCGCGCCGCATGACCACGCAAGGCCGCCGCACCAAGATAGTCGCGACCCTGGGTCCCGCCACCGACGACCCTGCGGTGTTGTCCGACATGGTGCGCGCCGGCGTCGATGTCGTGCGCCTGAATTTCTCGCACGGCGCGGTCGCCGATCATGCGCGCCGGGTCGAACTGGTGCGCGAGGCCGCCCGTAAGGCCGGCCGCTATGTGGGCGTGCTCGGCGATCTGCAGGGGCCGAAAATCCGCATCGACCGGTTCAAGACCGGCAAGGTGCTGCTCCAGGACGGCGCCGGGTTCACGCTCGACGCCTCGCTCGGCGTCGATGAGGGCACCGAGTCGAGCGTCGGCATCGCGTACAAAAAATTGCCGACGGATGTGTTCGCGGGCGACGTGCTGCTGCTGAACGACGGGCAGATCAGCCTGCAGGTGTCGAGCATCGAGGGTCCGCGCATCAACACGCGTGTGCTGGTCGGCGGCGAACTCGGCAACAACAAGGGCATCAATCGTCAGGGCGGCGGCTTGTCCGCGGGGGCGCTGACCGACAGGGACCGCGAGGACATCCGCACCGCCGCGGCGCTCAAGGTGGACTACCTCGGCGTGTCCTTTCCGCGCGACGCCGCGGACATGGACGAAGCGCGCACCCTGCTGCGCGCGGCGGGCGGTCATGGCCTGCTGGTGGCGAAGATCGAGCGCGCCGAGGCAATCAAGAACCTGGCCGAGGTGGTGCGGGCAAGCAACGGGGTGATGGTCGCCCGCGGCGATCTCGGGGTGGAGATGGGCTACGCGGAGCTGGCGGGTCTGCAAAAGCAGATCATCCAGGAGGCGCGCCATCAAAATCGCGTCGTCATCATGGCGACCCAGATGATGGAATCGATGATCACCAATACCATTCCGACGCGCGCCGAAGTGTCGGATGTCGCGAATGCGGTGATGGACGGCACCGACGCCGTGATGCTGTCCGCCGAAACCGCGTCGGGCAAGCATCCGACGAAGGTGGTCGAGGCGATGGCGCAAATCATCGTCGGCGCCGAGAAGTATCAGGGCGCGCATGTGCGGGTCCGGCAGCGCAACAGCGGCCATTTCGAGCATACCGACGAGGCGATCGCCGCCGCGGTCATGTACACCGCGAACCATCTGCACGTGAGGGCGATCGTGGCCCTCACCGAGTCGGGCTCGACCCCCCTGTGGATGTCCCGTGTCCGATCCGACATCCCGATCTACGCGTTCACCCGGCACGAGGCGACGCGCTGCCGGGTGACCCTGTATCGGGGCGTCTACCCGGTCGCCTACGACGTCACGGACAAGGGAGAGGCGTTCTATTTTTCGATATTCGGGCTGCTGCTGGACCTCAAATTGGTCGACGCGGGAGATTCCATCATCCTCACCAAGGGCGAATTGAGCGGTGTCTCCGGCGGCACGAATTCCATGCAGATTCTGCAGGTGAGGCGCCAGTAAATGCCCGCCGAGTTTCGCGGCACCGATCGCTACATCGCCACCGAGGAATTGATGGCCGCGGTGAACGCCGCCATGGTGCTGTCGCGTCCGCTGCTCATCAAGGGTGAACCCGGCACCGGCAAGACGCTGTTGGCGAACGAAATCGCCAGGGCATTGGACAAGCCCTTCTACGAGTGGCACATCAAGTCCACCACCAAGGCGCAACAGGGGCTGTACGAATACGATGCCGTTTCGCGCCTGCGCGATTCCCAGCTCGGCGATCCGCGCGTCAAGGACATACACAATTACATCGTGAAGGGCGATCTGTGGGAGGCGTTCGATTCGGACGTGCAGCCGGTGCTGCTCATCGACGAGATCGACAAGGCGGACATCGAGTTTCCGAACGACTTGCTGCGCGAACTCGACCGCATGGAGTTCTACGTCTACGAAACGCGCGAAACCGTGCGCGCCAAGCACCGGCCGGTGATCGTGATCACCAGCAACAATGAAAAAGAGCTTCCCGACGCCTTCCTGAGACGCTGCTTTTTTCACTACATCCGCTTTCCGGACGCCGCCACGATGACGCAAATCGTCGACGTGCATTTTCCGGAATTGAAGCGCGAGCTGCTGCACGAGGCGCTGACGACGTTCTTCAGGATTCGCGAAACGCCGGGCTTGAAGAAGAAGCCGACCACGTCGGAACTCTTGGATTGGATCAAGCTGCTGGTGGCCGAGGACATTGCGCCCGAGGCGCTGCGCAGCGACGACGCGAAGAAGCTCATTCCGCCGCTGTACGGCGCGCTGCTCAAGAACGAGCAGGACGTGCACCTGTTCGAACAGCTGCTGTTTCTGCATCGCCGGAATGCTCGTTAGATTTTTCTTTCTGCTGCGCGCGGCGGGGATACCGGTATCCATCACGGAATTGCTCACCCTGCTCGAGGCCCTGAAGGCGGGTTTGGGGGACCTCTCCGCCGAGCGCTTCTACACTCTGGCGCGCACCTGTCTGGTGAAAGACGAGCGCTACTACGACCGGTACGACCGGGTTTTCGCGGCGCATTTCAAGGGCGCCGAGGACTTATTCGCCTTGCTGCAGCGCGAACTGCCGGAGGATTGGTTGGCGAAGATGGCCGTGCGCGAATTCACCGATGCCGAGAAGGCCGAGATCGAGGCCTTGGGCGGCTGGGACAAATTGATGGAGACTTTGGCCAAGCGTCTCGAGGAACAGAAGGAAAGGCACCAGGGGGGCAATAAGTGGATCGGCACGGCGGGTACGTCGCCGTTCGGCGCCCATGGCTTCAATCCCGAGGGTGTGCGCGTGGGTCAGGCCGGCGGCCGGAATCGAAGCGCCGTGAAAGTCTGGGACAAGCGCGAGTTCGCCAATTTGGACGACAAGGTCGAGCTCGGCACCCGCAACATCAAGATCGCGCTGCGCCGCCTGCGCCGCTTCGCGCGCCGCGGCGCGCCCGACGAACTGGCGCTGGCCGATACCATCGATGCGACCGCGCGCTCCGGCGGATGGCTGGACATCAAGATGCAGGCCGAGCGGCGCAACGTCGTCAAAGTGCTGCTGCTGCTCGATATCGGCGGATCGATGGACGATCACGTCAAGACCTGCGAGGAACTCTTCTCCGCGGCGCGCAGCGAGTTCAAGCATCTGGAACATTATTATTTCCACAATTTCACCTACGAAGCGCTGTGGCGCGACAACCGCCGGCGCTTCAACGAGCACATCGGCACCATTGAGGTCATGCGCACCTACGGCGCCGACTACAAGCTCATCCTGGTGGGCGATGCCACCATGAGCCCCTACGAAATCACGCAGCCGGGCGGCAGCGTCGAGCACTGGAACGCCGAGGCCGGCAGCGTGTGGCTGCAGCGCCTGCTCGCCAAGTACCCGAAATTCGCCTGGATCAACCCTCAGCCGCAGTCGCGCTGGAGGCACACCGCGTCGATCGAAATGACGCGGGACATGCTCGAAGGGCGCATGTATCCGCTCACCTTGAGCGGTCTCGACGATGCCATCGACGCATTGACCTAGGAGCGCCTGGCAGGGCGACACGTCAATTTCCGCTGGAGGATCAGCGGCGCGCGGCCTTGCGCGCCAGCGGCCGCCGCGGCACGGCGGTTTTCGCACCCGCTGCGGCTTTCGGATCGGTTTGCCGCGCGGTCTCGGCAGTCAGGGTGCGCAGCCGCCGTTGCGCGAGTTCGTCGATATCCCGCTCGAGGGCGCGGTAGCTTTCGACCAGGCCTTCGCCAAATTTGGTCAGCGCAACGCCGCCGCCGCCCTTGCCCCCGGTGGTGGCCATGGTGACGGGCTGCCGAAAAGCCATCCTGACGCTGTCGATCAGCAGCCACGCGCGCCGATAGCTCATTCCCAAATCGCGCGCGGCTTGGGATATGGAGCCTGCGTCCCGAATCGCTTCGAGCAGACCGATCTTCCCCGGTCCCAGGCTGGAATGTTCGGCGAAATCGATGCGGAATCGGATCACGGGCTTACTGATGGGGTGTCTCCTGCGCGCGCCCCCGGCACCGCGTCGATCACATCGTCGATCGAGCGGAACCGTCCGGGCTGCGTCAGCAACAGATGCGCCATGGCGAGCGCGCCGGCTTCGCAATCGGCGCGCAGCGCTGCATCTTCGATGCGGTCGAAGTCGATGACGTGGGCGAAACCAAGAATACGGCGGATCATCTTGCAAGCCCCGAAGCCCAGCATGTCGGCAAACAGGGAATCGAGAAAGGCGCCGCGCGCCGACTCGAGCGCGGCCAGGTCTTCGGCAGAGCTGAACAGGGCGGGCGGGAAAGCATCGCCGCGGGCGTCCTCCTTCCACAGCGCGAGGAAGGTGCCGCGGAACGTCTCCCAGAAAATCTTCGCCTGCTGCAGTATCCACTGCTGATACACGACGCGGTCGTCGGTTGCGGACGCATGGCCGGGCTGGGAGTACCAATTCAACAGGAGATTGCCGAAAAACGCGCCCAAGTCGAAGCCGATCGGGCCGTAGAACGCGAATTCCGGATCGATCACGCGCGTGTCGTTTTCCCACACCATGACCGAGCCGGAATGCAGATCGCCGTGGATGAGCGCCTGGGGCTCGCCCAGAAATTTCTGTCCGAAGCGTGCGGCGGCGGCCTTGAGCACAGCGTCGCGGCGCAGGCGCGCGGCGATCGCGTCGAGCTGCGGCGAGGTATGCCGATTGCGCGGGCTCTCGATGTAGGGTTCGGTGAAAATGAGATCGACGGAGATGCGCAGCAGCGCCTTATTGGCCGCGAACAGCGCAACCCCGTCCATCTTCCGCTCGAACGGCCGCGCGAAGTCGGAGGTGAAAAAGCAGGCGCGGGCGACGTAGTTTCCGATATCGCGCGCGAGTTTCGGGTAGCGCCGGCCCGCGATCAGCCCCTGCCTGAGGATGATATGCGGCGACAGACGCTCCATGACCGTGCAGTAAAGCGCGGATTCGTAATGGTGGATCTTGGGTATCAACGCCCCGACATGCGGCGCAACCGCGGCGAAGTAGGAATTCTCGAAAAATGCGCGCTGCGGCGACATCGGCCACGAGGGGCCGGCGACGCGCACATAAGGCAGCGCCTGCTTGACGCACACCGACCCTTCGGGTCCCTCGACGATGAATACGAGGTTGAGATTGCCATCGCCGACTTCGCGGATTTGCCAGTCCTGCGGGCCTCCCCCGAGCAGCGCGCGGACATCGTCGAGGTCCGCGGCCAGGGCGGCGAGACTGGCTGGATCGAGTATCCGATACCCCGAGAGCATCGCGCCCTCGCCGGCGCCCGGATCGCCCGACTCCGGCTTGCCATAGCTGCGGAATTTCTCGACGACGCGGCGCATCTCCATGTTGTCGAGAATGCGCACCTCGCCTATGCTCAGCGCCGCGCAATACTGCGCGGCGAGGTTTTCGACTTCGCGGGCGAGCGCGAGAGCTGCGGGAAGGTCCGCACCGACCGCGATGACGCCATGGTTGGCAAGCAAGCACGCCTTGCGGCCCTCCAAGGCGGCGATCGCCGCGTCGGAGAGTTCCTGGGTACCGAAGGTGTGATACGGCGCGCAGCGGATGTCGGCGCCGCCGGTCACCGCGACCATGTAATGAAATGCGGGAATTCCCCGCCCCGTGCACGCCAGGCTCGCCGCCATCGGCGAATGGGTGTGAACGATGGCCCCGACTTCGCTCCGCGACCTGAATATGTCGCGATGAAACCGCCATTCGCTCGACGGAGCACGTCGGCCGGACCAGCCGCCGTCGATGTACATGAGCGGGATGTCGTCCGGCTCGAGGGTATCGTAGGGCATGCCGGTCGGACTGATGAAGAACCGGCGCGTATCCCGCCGCACGCTGACATTGCCGGAGGTGCCGATGGCAAGACCCAGCCGCGCGAGCTCGCGGCAGGCGAATATCACCGCCTCGCGCAACCTCGTGTCCGTCATCGCCAGGGGCTGGGTCGGCGCGGCGGGGCGGGTCATTGCGGCGCGGACGCGTGTGGATCGAGGGATTGCAAATCCGCGCGGGTCGCGGGGCAGGCACCGCGTTCCGTGATCAATGCGGTGACCAGTCTCGCCGGAGTCACGTCGAACGCCAGGTTGAGGGCAGGGCTCCCCTCCGGCACCACTCTCACCGTCTCGATGACGCCGGCGGCGGTGCGGCCGGTGACATGCGTGAGCTCCGCAGGAGATCGCTCCTCGATCGGAATATCGCGCCCCTGATCCAGGGACCAGTCGATGGTGCTGAGCGGCAGCGCCGCATAGAAGGGCACGCCGTTGTCCCGGGCGGCGAGCGCCTTGAGATAGGTGCCCACTTTGTTGCAGACATCTCCCGCCGCGGTGGTCCGGTCGCTGCCGACGATGACCATATCGACCTGGCCGCGTTGCATGAGATGGCCGCCGAGATTGTCGGCGATCACCGTGTGAGGCACGCCGTGCGCGGCAAGCTCGAAGGCCGTCAGTGCGGCGCCCTGGTTGCGCGGCCGGGTCTCGTCCACCCACACATGCACCCGGATTCCGGCGTCGTGAGCCATGTAGATGGGCGACAGTGCCGTGCCCCAGTCGACGCAGGCCAGCCAGCCGGCGTTGCAGTGGGTCAGGATGTTGACCTCGCGCCCCTCGCTCTCGGCGCAGCGGCGGATGATCTTCAGGCCATGCAGTCCGATGGCGCGGCATTGCTCGATATCGGCCTCGCAGATCAGCGCGGCCTCGCGGAACGCCGCGTCGGCGCGCTCCGGCGGCGCGACTGCCTGGAGCGCGCCCCGCATTCTCGCCAAGGCCCAGGCCAGGTTATGAGCCGTCGGACGCGTGGCGAGCAGTATTTCGGCCGCTTCGTCCAGATGCGCGTCCGACGCGTTCGCGCGCACGGCGAGCGCCATGCCATAGGCGGCGGTCGCCCCGATCAGCGGGGCGCCGCGCACCACCATGCTGCGAATGGCGTGTGCGGCGTCCTCGAGGGTCTTGAGGTCGATGGTCGAGAATTCAAAGGGCAGACGCGATTGATCGATGACCCGGACCGAACCTTCGGCAACCGGCCAGATGGTGCGGTAGTGCCGGCCCGAAATATTCACTTGGCCTGCAGCACCTTCAAGTCGGCCAGAACCATTTGCGAGTGGCCTTTCGGATCGACCGAGGCATAGTGCTTCGCGACGCGGCCTTGCGGGTCGATGATGAAGGTTTCGCGGCTGGCGATTTCCATCAGCCCCAGCGCGCTGCGCAGCACGCCGTAGGACTTGGCGGTTTCCTTGGTGCTGTCCGCCAACAGCGTGAACGGCAGACCATGCTCTTCCGCAAACTGCTTGTGGGAGGCGACATCATCCACGCTGATGCCGAGAATCACGGCGCCCACTTTGTTGAAGGCGAAGATGTTGTCGCGGAATTCGCAGGCCTGGGTGGTGCAGCCGGGCGTGTCGTCCTTTGGATAAAAGTACAGCACCACCCATTTCCCGCGGTAGTCCTTGAGTTCATGCCAGGCGCCGGCTTGATCCTGCAGGCGAAACGCGGGCGCGATCGATCCGACATCCGGGATGGCGGCGCACGCGGCGGAAGCCGCGAGGAGGCAGGCGCAGTACAATGCGATCACCGAACCAATCCGCGTTCCAGCGCTAGGGTGCTCAGGCATTTATGACTCCGAGTGACGCAGGTCCCGAAAGCCCCACGGGGCAGTGGCATACTAGCATTGTGCCCGTCGAGACACCGCAGCTTGGCTTGGTATTGACCGGCGGGGGCGCGCGCTCCGCCTACCAGGTGGGCGTCCTCAAGGGCGTCGCGGAACTATTGCGGCGCGGGTCCGCCTGCCCGTTTCCGATCATCACCGGGACTTCCGCGGGGGCCGTCAGCGCCATCGCTCTGGCCTCGGATGCGGCGCACTTCCGGCGTTCGGTGTACGCCATCGAACGAGTCTGGCGCGATTTTCGCGTCCACCACGTTTTCAAGGCCGATGCCATGAGCATGCTTCGGTCCGGCATGCACTGGATGCTCGCATTCATGACCGGCGGCTGGCTGGTGCATCCGCCGCATTCGATGTTCGACAACACGCCCTTGTGGAACTTGCTGCGCGACCAACTGCATTTCGACGGCATCCCGCGCAGCCTGTACAAGGGCCATTTGCGTGCGATCGGCATCTGCGCCACGTGCTACGGCGATGCGGATTCGGTGACCTTTTACGCGTCGACGTCGGCGATCGAGCCCTGGTCCCGGGTGTTTCGCAAGGGCGCGCGGGTGCAGCTGACCCTGGGTCATTTGATGGCCAGCCTCTCCATCCCGTTTCTCTTTCGGCCGGTTCTGCTGCATGAACAATATTTCGGCGACGGCGCCATGCGCCAGACCGCGCCCTTGAGTCCAGCCATCCATCTGGGCGCCAATCGGCTGTTCATCATCGGGGTCAACGATCCCGCGTCCGCGATCCCAACCACGAGCCGGCGCTCGGCCGAACCGAGTTTCGGACAGATGTTCGGCTTCATGCTGGATTCGCTGTTCATGGATCAGCTGAACGCGGATCTCGAGCGCATCAGCCGCTACAATGAGACCAGCGGAGCGCACCGCATCGAATATCTGCTGATGACCCCGTCGCGCGACGTCAACGAGATCGCGCGCCGGCACTCCCGGGAACTGCCGCGCAGCCTGCGCGCCCTGATGCGCGCGCTCGGCGCCAACAGTGCCGCCAACAACGCCGCCAGTACGCTTTTGCTCAGCTACCTGCTGTTCGAACGCGGCTTCACCCGTGAATTGATCGCCTTGGGATACGAAGATGCGCGGGCGCGCGCCGACGAGATACGCGCATTCCTGGTGCTGGAAAATGCGCGCCGCTACCGGGCCGCACCCGTCTAACGGGAGCCCGTCAGTTTTTTTGCAGGGAATCGTGGCGGGTGAGGACCTGCGGGTAGCTCTTGCGAAAATGCCCGGCGAGCTGCTCGGCTATGTACACCGAGCGGTGCTGGCCGCCGGTGCAGCCGATCGCAATGGTGAGATAGCTGCGATTCGCCTGGGCGAAATCCCCGACCCGCCGCTCCAAGAACCCGATCAGGTCCGCGATCATGCCGCGCACGCTGGCGTATCCCGAGAGGTACTCGATCACCGCCGCGTCGCGGCCGTTCTGCTGGCGCAGCGCGTGTTCCCAGTAGGGATTCGGCAGGCTGCGCACGTCGAAGACGAAGTCGGCATCGCCCGGGATGCCGTGCTTGTAGCCGAACGACTCGAACATCAGGGACAGCCGCCCCTCCCGCCGGCGGTCGATCCGCTCGCGGATCAGTTCGCGCAATGCGTGGACCCCCATTTGGGAGGTGTCCACGACCAAGTCCGCCGCCGCGGTGATCGGCTCCAGCAGCCGGCGCTCCGAGGCGATCGCCTCGCGCAAGCTGACGTCGCCCGTCACCAGAGGATGCTTGCGGCGCGTTTCGGCGTAGCGCTTGAGCAGCACCTCGTCGCTGGCATGCAGGTAAAGAACCTCGCAGCCGATTCCACTGCGCCGCAGCTCGCCCACGAGGGCCGGAATGGTCTCGATTTCGTTGGGCCGATTGCGCGCATCCAGCCCGACCGCGGTTCTGGGATACGGGTCTCCCATGCCGCGGACGGTGTGCGAGATGAAGGGCTTGAGCAGAGCCGCGGGAATATTGTCGACACAATAGAAATCGATGTCCTCGAGCATGTGCAGAGCGACGCTCTTGCCCGAGCCCGACAGCCCGCTCACGATGATGAGCCGCATCGACACGGGCGCCCTCTACTTCAAGTCGACAAACGGGCCTTGATCACGTCCTCGGCGTGATGGTCGGCGGCTTTTTCCTTGTGTTTCTTGACGCATCGGTCGAGTTTGTCGGCCAGAGCATCGATGGAGGCGTACATGTTGTTCTCGGTGGCGTCGGCGTAGATTTTGTTACCTCGCAGCATGAGGGTGGCTTCGGCCTTGTGGCCGAATTTCTCGACCGTGAGCACGCAGTGAACGTCGATGAGCTGTTCGAAGTGCCGCGATATGCGCTCGAATTTCTTGATTACATAAGCGCGTAATGAGTCCGTGACTTCCACATGATGACCGCTGAGATCGAGCTGCATGTTTCCTCCTTCCTCTGTTTACGACGCGCGGGCGGCGGCTCGCTTCCGTTCGTTGGACGGCGCGATCTGCATGCCCTCACGATATTTGGCAACGGTGCGCCTGGCCACCGGTATGCCCTCCTGCGACAGAATCTCCGCGAGCTTGCTGTCGCTCCACGGATTTTCCGGATTCTCCTGCGAGATCAATTTCTTGATCTTGGCGCGGATGGCGGTTGACGACATTTCCGTGCCGTCCGCAGCCGCGACATGGCTGGAAAAAAAATAGCGGAACTCGAACACGCCGCGGGGCGTGTGCATGTATTTGGCGGTGGTGACGCGCGAAATCGTCGATTCGTGCATTTCCACGGATTCCGCGACGTCCTTGAGAATGAGAGGCTCCATCGCTTCCTCGCCCAATTCGAAGAAGCTGGTCTGCCGCTGCACGATGCAGCGCGCCACTTTGATCAAGGTCTCGTTGCGAATCTCGAGGCTGCGCATCAGCCAGCGCGCCTCCTGCAATTGGGTGCGCAACATGGCATGGTCGGGCGAGCGGGATATCAGATTCGCGTAGGTGTTGTTGACGCGCACGCGCGGCACCGTCGCCTGGTTGATCTCGACGATCCAGCCGTGATCGGTGCGGCGCACGAACACATCCGGAATCACATACTCCGCTTGCGCCGGGTTGACGGCCGCGCCGGGGCGCGGGTGGCAGGAACGCACCAGCGCCAGCGCCATTTCCAGATCGCTTTCGCTGCAGCGCAGCTGCCGGCGCAGCAGCACCAGCTGCTGGCCGGCGACCAGGTCCAGGTGCGTGAGCGCCACGCGAATCGCGATGTCCCGCGCCGGCGTATCCGGGTGAAGTTGCCGCAGCTGCAGCGCAATGCACTCGCCCAGGTTGCGGGCGCCGACGCCGGCGGGTTCCAGCGATTGAACCGCGCCCAGCACGCGTTCCACATCCGCCGCCGTGGCCTCGATCTCCGGCAGCAGGCTCAAACGGATATCCTCGAGCTCGTCCTTCAGATAGCCGTCGTCGGTGATGGCGTCGGTGATGACGCGTGCGATCGCCATGTCGACGGCGGACAGCTTGGCGAGTTCCAGCTGTTCGATGAGCTGCTCCTGCAGGGTCTGGCCATGCTGGTCGCTGAAATCGCCGCTGCGGTCATCATCGCCCGACCAGGGGGTATCCGACGGACCGCTGGTTTGCTCTCCCCAGGCCTCGTCGGCGATCTCCACCTCGGGTTCCTCGCGATGGTCGCTCGGCGCATCGTTGCCGCCCAGCTCGGCGTACTGGTCTTCCTTCGGTTCGGGCGACTCGTCCGACTCGGGCCGCTCGTCGCGCTCGCGCACGGCATCGCCCAAGGGCTCCAGGACCTCATCCTCGGCCTCGAGCATGACGTTGGTTTCGAGCGTCTCGCGGACATGGGCTTGCAGATCGAGGGAGGGCAGCTGCAGTAAACGGATGGCCTGCTGCAGCTGCGGCGTCATGGTGAGCTGCTGCCCGATGCGAAGCTGCAGACTTGGCTTCAACATAGTTTTTCTAGATCCAAGCCTACAGTTTGAAATCCTGGCCCAAGTACACCTCACGAACCTGCGGGTTGGCAAGAATCTGATCCGCAGATCCGGAGGCGAGCACGGTCCCCTGACTGACGATGTACGCCCGGCCGCAGATACCCAAGGTTTCCCGGACATTATGATCGGTTATTAGCACGCCGATGCCTTTGTCGGACAAGTGCTTGATTATTCGCTGGATATCGGCAACGGACAGGGGGTCGACACCCGCAAACGGCTCATCCAGGAGGATGAACCTGGGGTCCGCCGCCAGGGCGCGCGCGATCTCCACCCGCCGGCGTTCGCCTCCGGACAGGCTCATTCCGAGACTGTCGCGAACATGAGCGATATGCAGCTCCCCCATCAACTCCTTGAGGCGCTCCGCGCGCGCGGCCTCGTCCAGGCCGGGCCGCGTTTCGAGAATCGCCATGATGTTGTCGGCCACCGACAACCGGCGGAACACCGAGGGCTCCTGGGGGAGATAGCCCAACCCCAGCTGGGCGCGCCGGTGGACTGCCAGGCGGGTGATATCGCGGTTGTCCAGGTAGATCTCGCCGTGTTCACAGCGGGTGAGCCCGACGATCATGTAAAAGGCCGTGGTTTTGCCGGCGCCATTGGGCCCGAGCAGACCCACGACCTCGCCGCTCTCGACTTCCAGCGACAAATCCTGCACCACCTGCCGCGATTTGTAACTCTTGGCGAGGTTCCGCGCCCGCAATACGCTCATGGTTTGGGCTTGGCCGGCGGCGTGATGATGATATGCACGCGCTGCGAACCCTGCTCTGCGGCCTCGGCGACGATGTTCTGGGCGAGCATGTTGTACTTCAGCGATTCGCCTCGAATCTCGTTCGCACCGTCGCTCAACCACGCATTCTTGGACAAATGCACCACTCCTTTCGCCACGTCGTAATCGATCGTTTCGGCGTGCCCCTGGGCGAGCTTTCCGGTCTTGACGATGCGCTGCTCGAAAGCGGCCGGTTTGCCGTTGACGAGCGCCGTGGAGAGGAGTTTTTTGACGAAGGTGATTTCGGCCTCATCCGAGGTGAGCAGGCCCTGGTCCATGGTTATTTTCACATTGCCGCGAAACACCCAGTGGCTGTTCTCGAAGTCGAGGCCCGTGGCCTGCGCTTGGTCGGCGGTGACCGCCATATTACCCTGCGCAATGCGCACCTTGTGAAATACCAGATTGTTGTTCTTGTAATCCAACTCCGAGGACTGCGCGTCGAGAGAAATCGTCGGCTGCTCCGGCTGCGCGGCAGCGGCCTGCAGGGCCGGCAACGCAAGGGCGAACAAGGCGAAGGCTCTAAGGGTGGAAGCGGCCATTGACTTTCGATTCTAGGCGCATCGTGCGCTCTTTCAAATTGGCGCTGAGCCCGCGCGCGGTCAGGGTGTGCTGCGCGAAATCGATGCGCACATCGCTCTTGGTGCTCGCCACGGCGTCGGGGACGTTGTAGCTCAAGGTATCGGTGTGGATCACGGCCGCGCCTTCGCGGCCCGTGGCCTCGCCATGCAGGCGCACGTTGCCCGACACGTCGACCACCTTGCCGCCCGGTTGGACGTGTGCGACATCGCCGACCATGACCCAAACTTGCCCGTTCGGCGCCTGGTATGCGACGCGCACGTTGTACAGCGCCACTTCGTTGCCGTGCGCGATCTGATCGATGCGCTCGGCCTCGATGCGGATATTGGGGTCGCCGGCCAGATCATAGTCGGTGAGCACGGCGTTCTTCAAAAAATAACCGGGCAGGTCGGCCTGCTTGGCGTCGATTTGCGTTTGCCGCCGGCGCGCGGGCGAACTCAAGTTCCAGGTGCTGACGGCCAAGGCAATGACCGCAAGGACCGTGAACACCCTGAATAACATCAGCTCCGTCCGGCGCGGGCGCGGAGCATGGCGTCACACAGCTCGCGCACGGCGCCTTCGCCGCCCTTGGCCTTGGCGATCCAATGTGCCGCCGACAGCACGACCGGGTGCGCGTCCGCGACGGCGCCCGCCATGCCCACCGCCGACATCAGCGGCAGATCGGGCGTGTCGTCCACGAGACAGGCGCAGTTCAAGAGGTCGATGTTCAATCGCTTCGCGAGTCCGTGCAGCGCGGCCACCTTGTCGCTGCATGCTTGGACCACGTGAGGCACACGCAGTTCACGCATGCGCGCGGCAACCGCGGCCGAGCGCCGGCCGCTCAGCGCTGCCGTTTGGACGCCCGCCGCCATCAGGAGTTTGATCCCGTGCCCGTCGCGCACGTGAAAGGCCTTGACGGTCTCGCCGCGCGCCGTGAAATACAAGCGTCCGTCGGTGAGCACGCCGTCGACGTCCAGGATCAGCAGTTCGATCCGCGCCAACGGCGTCGGTTTGCGCGCTTTCAAACCACACCCGCGCGCAGCAGATCGTGGACGTTGAGCGCACCGACGATTCTATCGTCGCCATCGACCACCACCAGCGAGGTGATGCGATGCGTCTCCATCAAATGCACCGCTTCCGCCGCGAGCGTCGCGGGGCGCACGGTCTTAGCGTGCCGGCTCATGACCTGATCCATGCGGGTGGTACGCAGATCCGCGGCGGCGTCGAGAGCGCGGCGCAGGTCGCCGTCGGTAAAAATGCCGAGCACGTGCATGCCCTCATCGACGATGGCCGTCATGCCGAGGCCCTTGCGGGACATCTCCATCAGGCCCTCCGCCAGCGCCGTGTCGCCGCGCACGGTGGGTATGTCCCCGCCCGTGCGCATCACGTCCTTCACGTGCAGCAGCAGGCGCCTGCCCAGACTTCCCGCGGGATGCGAGCGGGCGAAATCCTCCTCGGTGAAGCCGCGCGCCTTCAATAGCGCCACCGCCAGCGCATCGCCGACCGCCAACGCCGCGGTCGTACTGGCGGTGGGCGCCAAATTGAGCGGGCAGGCCTCGGCCGGCACCCCGATGTCCAGGTGCACGGCCGCAATGCGCGCCAGCGCGGAATCCGAGTTGCCGGTGAAGGCGATCAGAGGGACCCCTAGGCGTGCGATCACCGGCACGATGGTCAGGATCTCATCGGTTTCGCCGGAATTCGAAAGTGCCAGCACCGCGTCGTCCCGCGTTATCATGCCCACATCGCCATGGCTCGCCTCGCCGGGATGCATGAAAAACGCCGGCGTTCCGGTACTCGCGAGCGTCGCGGCGATTTTGCCGCCGATGTGGCCGGACTTGCCCATGCCGGTCACGACGATGCGCCCGCGGCAGTCGAGACAAATGCGGCAGGCGCGTGCAAACTCCTGCCCTAAGCGCGGCACTTGCGCGCGTAATCCGTCGATTTCGATGTTGAGGGCCTGGCGGCCGAGCTCGACGAGGGCTTCGTCGGTAAAGTCGGGATTCATGCTTGAATGATACAGCGGATGCAGAATCCGGCGTGATCGTGGAGTTAAGGTTGGAATTTACGGCGGGAGCGAGCATGAATCCACAACAGGTGGCGCAAATCATCGAAGCCGGCTTGGCCGGCGCCAAGGCGCTCGTCAAGAGCGAAGACAATGTGCACTTCGAGGCCGTGGTGATCGCCGCGGCGTTTTCCGGCAAACGCTCCGTGCAGCGCCATCAATTGGTGTACGGCACCTTGGGGGACGCGGTGGGCAAGGAGATACACGCGCTCGCCCTGCAGGTGTTCACACCGGAAGAGTTTGCGAACCAGGGACACGGATAAGAGACGTGGATAAACTACTGATTCAGGGCGGCATCCCGCTCGAGGGCGAAATCCGCATTTCGGGCGCCAAAAACGCGACTTTGCCCATTCTGGCCGGGTGCTTGCTGGCCGATGGCCCGGTGACGATATCGAATGTCCCGCACCTGCAGGATGTCACCACCATGATCGAGCTGCTCGGGCGCATGGGCGTCTCGGTAACCATCGACGAGAAAATGCGCATTGAGGTCGATGCCTCGACCATCAAGGGGTATTTCGCGCCCTACCAACTCGTGAAGACCATGCGCGCGTCGATTCTGGTGCTGGGCCCGCTGCTGGCCCGCTTCGGGTCCGCCGACGTGTCGCTGCCCGGCGGCTGCGCCATCGGCGCACGCCCGGTCAACATCCATGTGGCGGGTTTGCAGGCGATGGGCGCCGACATTCACATCGAGAACGGCTACATCAAAGCGCGCGCCGGACGTCTCAAGGGTGCGCGCCTTGTTCTGGAAACCGTCACCGTCACCGGCACCGAGAACCTCATGATGGCCGCCACTTTGGCGGATGGGGAGACGGTGTTGGAGAATGCCGCGCGCGAGCCCGAGGTGGTCGATCTGGCGAATTTTCTGATTGCGATGGGAGCGAAGATCAAAGGGGCGGGAACCGACAAAATCGTCATCGAAGGGGTCAAGCGCTTGAGCGGCACGGCTTACGAAGTGCTGCCCGACCGTATCGAGACCGGCACCTACCTGGTGGCGGGCGCCATCTCCGGCGGCCACATTCGCGTCAAGAATACCCGCCCCGATCATTTGGACGCGGTCATCGGCAAGCTGCAGGAGGCCGGCGCCCGGGTGGAGGTCGGCAACTCCTGGATCGAAGTCGACATGCGCGGCAAGAGGCCCCGCGCGGTCGACATACGCACCGCGCCTTATCCGGCCTTTCCGACGGATATGCAGGCGCAATTCGCCGCGCTCAACACCGTCGCCAGCGGCGTGGGCACCATCATAGAAACCATCTTCGAAAATCGCTTCATGCACATGCTGGAGATGCGCCGCATGGGCGCGGAGATCCGGCTCGAGGGCAATACCGCCATTATCAAGGGGGTGGATAAGCTCACCGCGGCGCCCGTGATGGCCACCGACCTGCGCGCCTCGGCGAGTCTGGTATTGGCGGCGCTCGTGGCCGACGGCCGCACCGAGATCGAACGCATCTATCACATCGATCGCGGCTACGAAGCGATCGAGGAAAAGCTGCAGCAACTGGGCGCCAAAATCCGCCGCACGCCGGCTTGAGGCACGCCGGCTTGAGGCACGCCGGCTTGAGGCACGCCGGCTTGAGGGCGCGCCGGCTTGAGGTACGCCGCTATTGCGCCTGAGCCTGGCGCGTGGGCCGCTCCAGCACCTTCAGTTTGAGCTTGTACGCCTCGCGGCCATGCAGTCCCTCGAGGTCCACGAGGGAGCCCGGCGGCAGTGCGGCCACCCGACTCACCAGATCCTGAGCGTTGCGCACCGGTTCACCCTTGAGGCCGGTGATCAAGTCGCCGGGGCGCACGCCGGCCTCGTATGCCGGGCTCCTCACCAGAATGTTCACCACCGTGACGCCTCCGCCCGCGGCTATTCCCAGCTGCGCGGCCTGCTCGTCGGACAGGTCCTGCGGCACGAAACCCAGCCAGCCGCGCACGACATGCCCGTGCTTCAGGATTTGCTCCATGACGCCGCGCACGAGATTGACGGGAATCGCGAAGCCTATCCCTTCGGGTCCGCCGTAGGCGCGATTCAGAACCGCGGTGTTGATGCCCACCAAGTCGCCGTGCGCATCGATGAGTGCGCCGCCGGAGTTGCCGAGATTGATCGCGGCATCGGTTTGAATGAAATTCTCGAACGTCGCGAGCCCGAGCTGGCCACGGCCGGTGGCGCTCACGATGCCCTGCGTGACCGTCTGCCCTATGCCGTAGGGATTGCCGATCGCGAGCACGATATCGCCCACCCGCAAGGTATCCGAGCGCCCCACCGGCATGACCGGCAGCTTGTCGATGTTCAAATGGAGAATGGCGATATCGGTGTCGGGGTCCTGCCCGACGATGGTCGCATCCGCGATGCGGCCGTCGTCGAGTTGCACCCGGACCGAATCGGCGCCCGCGATGACGTGCTGATTGGTCACGATGGTACCCACGGCGTTGACGATCACGCCCGACCCCAGGCTGCGCTCGATACGCTGGCGGTAGCTAGGCCAAAAATCGCCGAACAAGGGATTGAGCGAGGGTGCCTGGGTACGCTCCGTAACGACGCGCGCGGTATAAATATTCACCACGGCGGGCGCCGCCCGCGCCACCGCGTCGGCGAAGCTTTGCATGACCACGGGAGGGCGTGAGTAGACCGTGGGCGTGGGCGCGGCGGGAGCGGCTGCCTTCCCCAACAGCGCGGGCTTGCACCAGACCACGAGAAATGCCGCCGCCAGGCCGACCACGGCGGCCTTGATCAAGAAGCCCACGAGGACGCGAGTGCTCTGCAATTAATATCGCTCCTCGAGCTTGTAAGGGACGGCCGGTTATCTGTGTATAATGCGCTCGCAATATTCTATGGGAAACACTACGGCCACAGGGGTTTGCGTGAAGATTTGTCAACATTGCGTAGGGGCGATCGAATGAGTGATCAGGTTGACCTTGGCCGGCGCCGCTTGTTGACGGCGGCGACCGCCGGCACGGGGGCGATCGGAGTCGCTTTTGCCGCGGTTCCTTTCTTGTCGTCGTGGCAGCCCAGCGTGCGGGCCAAAGCGTTGGGCGCCCCCGTGGAAGTGGACGCATCCAAGCTCGAAGCCGGCCAGAGTTTGAAGGTGGTGTGGCGCGGTCAGGCCGTGTTCGTCGTGCGCCGGGTCAAGAGCGTCATTGATCAGCTGAGCAACCACGATGCCATGCTGGCCGACCCCTCTTCCGAGGATTCGTCGCAGCCCGACTACATAAAGTCGAGCGGCGCCGCGCGCGCGCGCAATCCTGAATACTGGGTGGGACTGGCCGTGTGCACCCATCTCGGCTGCTCGCCCCTGGGGGCCTTTGACGCGAACAATTCATTTCAGGTGGCCGGCGCCGACTTGGGGGCGAACTGGCCGGGCGGCTTCTATTGCCCGTGTCACGGCTCGAAATACGATATCTCCGGCCGAGTCTTCAAGAGCATGCCTGCGCCGAAGAATCTGGCGGTTCCGCCGTACGCGTTCGCATCGGTTGCGCGGATCATCATAGGCGTCGACGACGCCCCCAAAAAAGCTTAAGTTAGAGAGGTCCTAAAGCGATGGCCGCAGCACCCGATTCCGCCGACAGCAGCAAAGGCGGACGTTTGATTGGCTGGATCGATGAGCGCTTTCCGCTGACCAAGTTGTGGAAGGATCAAGTCGCCGAGTATTACGCGCCGAAGAATTTCAATTTTTGGTACTACTTCGGCTCGCTCGCGCTGTTCATCCTGGTGATCCAACTGGTGACGGGGATCTTCCTGGCGATGAACTACAAGCCCTCGTCCGCCGAGGCGTTCGCATCGGTCGAGTACATCATGCGGGACGTCAATTGGGGCTGGCTGATCCGCTATCTGCACTCCACCGGTGCATCGGCGTTCTTCATCGTGGTTTACCTGCATATGTTTCGCGCACTGCTGTACGGTTCGCACCGCAAGCCGCGCGAGCTCCTCTGGATCTTCGGTTGCCTGATTTTCCTGCTGCTGATGGCCGAGGGTTTCATGGGCTACGTGCTCCCCTGGGGCAATATGAGCTATTGGGGCGCGCAGGTGATCGTGTCGCTGTTCGGCAGCCTGCCGTACGTCGGCGGAGCCCTGGTCGACTGGATCCGCGGCGACTATTACATCGCGGATGCCACCTTGAACCGCTTCTTCGCCCTGCACGTGGCGGCATTGCCGCTGGCGCTGATCTTTCTCGTCATCGCGCATCTCATGGCCCTGCATGAGGTCGGCTCCAACAATCCCGACGGCATCGAGATCCATGATCACGAGGACGCCGCGGGCCATCCGCTGGACGGCATCCCGTTTCATCCCTACTACACGGTCAAGGATATCGTCGGCGTCGCCGGTTTTCTGCTGGTGTTTTGCGCCGTGATTTTCTTTGCCCCGACCTTAGGCGGCCTGTTCCTGGAATCGCCGAACTTCGAGCCGGCCAATGCGCTGCAGACGCCGCCGCACATCGCGCCCGTCTGGTATTTCACGCCGTTCTACGCCATGTTGCGCGCCGTGCCGTCGTTCGCCGGGACGCAGATTTGGGGCGTGCTGGTGATGGGCGCCTCCATCGTGGTGCTGTTCTTCGTTCCCTGGCTGGACCACTCGCCGGTGGCCTCGATCCGCTACCGCGGCCCCATATACAAGGTCATGTTGGCCATCTTCGTCGCGTCATTCATCACTCTGGGGATCTGCGGCTTGAAGCCTCCGTCGGGCATTTACCCGACGCTGGCCAAAATCTGCACGGTTTTGTACTTTGCCTTCTTTTTGCTGATGCCCTGGTACACGAAATTCGACAGCGTGAAGCCAGTGCCGGAGAGGGTCACGGGACATGGTTAAATCCTGGCTATTGATCACCATCGGGCTCCTGTCCGCAGGCGCCGCCTTGGCCGAGGAAGGGGAGATCGCGCTGCTGCCATCCGGGGCGGACATCAAGGACACCGAGTCCCTGCAGCGCGGCGCGCGTAATTTCATGAATTACTGCTCCGGATGCCACTCGCTCAAGTATCTGCGTTACAACCGGCTGGGGGCGGACCTGAAGATCCCCGAGTCGGAACTCGGCAATTTGATGTTCACCTCGGGAAAGGTGTTTGATTCCGTCAATTCGGCGATGCCGCCGGATGCGGAAGCATGGTTCGGCAAGCAGCCGCCCGATCTGTCGCTGGTCGCACGGGCCAAGGGCGTGGACTACATCTACTCGTTCTTGAAGGGATTCTACGCCGATAACACCCGCCCCTTCGGTGTCAACAATCTGTACCTCACGAGCGCTGCAATGCCGCATGTGCTGGCGTCCTTGCAAGGCTTGCAAAAGCCGGTGTTCAAGAACGAGCCCGACGATCACGGCAGCGCCAGAATGGTCCTGGTGGGGGTCGATTCAATGACCCCGGGCGCGTTGAAGCCAGAAGAGTATGATCAGTTCGTTCGGGACATCGCGAATTTTCTCGATTACGCCGGTGAGCCCATCAAGGAGAAACGCCAGTCATTGGGCGTTTTTGTGATGTTATTTTTGCTGGTGTTCTTTGTGTTCGCCTACCTGCTTAAGAAAGAGTATTGGAAGGACGTCCACTGACGCAGCAGCCGGGACTGCCGTTTGTCCTGCTCCCTAGGAGATCGCGTTAGTGGCACGTCGTTCGGTGATGACACTGTTTTCCGCGCCGACTGACCCTTGGAGTCACCGGACGCGAATCGTCCTTGCCGAGAAGGGAATCGCGATCGAATTGGTCAATGTCGACCTGAACGATTTGCCGGAAGACCTGCTCGACCTGAACCCCTATCACAGCGTGCCGACCTTGGTGGATAGAGACCTCGTGCTGTACGATTCGCGCGTCATCATCGAGTACTTGGATGAGCGCTTTCCGCATCCGCCGCTGATGCCCATCGATCCGGTGACGCGCGCGCAATTTCGCGTGGCGCTATACCGGGTCGAGCGCGACTGGTACGCGCTCGCGCGCGACATCGAGGCGGATCCGCAGAGCAAAACAGCGGCCCATAGCCGCAAGGTCCTGGGCGAGGCCATTTGCGCGAGCGCGGAAGTGTTCAAGGCGAAACCGTTCTTTTTGAGCGATGAGTTTTCCCTGGTCGATGCCAGCATCGCGCCCATCCTGTGGCGGCTGCCGAGCTACGGCATCGAACTGCCGATGCAGGCTCAGCCCATCACGAAATATATGAATTCCATTTTTTCGCGCTCCACGTTTCGTGCCTGCTTGACCGAGGCCGAACGGGAAATGCGGCATTGAAGCCACGGCGACCCTACTTGCTTCGTGCCCTGCACGAGTGGATTTCCGACAGCGGCGAGACCCCGCACATCGTGGTGGACGCGGCCGCCGAAGGCGTCACCGTGCCGCGTCAATACGTGAAGGACGGCAAGATCGTGCTGAACGTAAGTTTCTCCGCGACCCAAATGCTCAAATTAGGCAATGATTTCGTCAGTTTCGAAGCCCGCTTCGGCGGTGTCGGATTCGCCGTGCAGGTGCCGGTGCGGGCAATTTTGGGCATTTACGCCCGCGAGACCGGACAGGGCATGATTTTCCCGGAGGGCGACGCGGATCCCGATCCCACGGACGGTCCGCCGGCGGCGCCCGCCGCGGGGAAGGACGCCCAGTCCAGACCCAAGCGCCCGAAGCTGCAGGTGGTGAAATAACCCTGAGCGGGCCCGTGCTTGTGGTGTTCGGCCGGCGGATTTAGACTTGGAATACTTTCGGCCGCGGGAGAACGTCATGTCTGAGTTGACTCGACGCCAGTTCATGAAAGTCACCGGGATGTCTCTGGTGGGATCGAGCCTGGCGCTCATGGGATTTTCTCCTGAAGAGGCGCTCGCGGAGGTGCGCGAGTTCAAGCTCAGCAGAGCAACCGAGACGCGCAACACCTGTCCGTATTGTTCGGTCGCCTGCGGCATCTTGATGTACGGCCTGGGCGACGGCGCCAAGAACGCGCAATCGAGCATCTTCCACATCGAAGGGGATGCGGATCATCCGGTCAACCGCGGCACCCTGTGCCCGAAGGGCGCGGGCCTCATCGACTTCATCCATAGCGCGAGCCGGCTCAAATATCCGGAGTACCGCGCACCGGGCTCGGATCAATGGCGGCGCATGTCCTGGGACGAGGCGCTCGATCGCATCGCCAAGCTGATGAAGCAGGATCGGGATGCCAACTTCGTCGCCAAGAC
>DATFZF010000137.1:0-5804 GCA_035314705.1 Steroidobacteraceae bacterium
CGGACAAGAGAAGAACGAGAACCGCCATCGCGGGCAGTGCGCTGCGCATGCATCTGCCCGGCATGCCGCACTTTGGTTTACGCATCGAGCCATCATATCAGGCACACTTCGGACTCATGCAGCCCACACTTCGCCATATTCGCAGCTTCGTGCTGCGCGCCGGCCGCTTGACGCCGGCGCAGGAGCGCGCACTCGCGGACGGGTGGCCGGCCTATGGCCTGGAATTGAGCGATGCCCCCTTCGACTTTGAGGCGATCTTCGGGCGCCGCGCGCCGCGCTGCCTGGAGATTGGGTTCGGGGTCGGTGAAGTGATTGGGAGCCTGGCGGAGAACAATCCTCGCATCGACTATGTGGGCGTCGAGGTGCACCGTCCGGGAGTGGGCCGTCTGCTGCTGCGCGCCGCGCAATCAAATTTGCGCAACTTGCGCGTCATCAGCCACGATGCCGTCGAGGTGCTGCCCCGGATCCGGGACGACTCCTTCGATGAGATCCTGGTGTTCTTCCCTGACCCTTGGCACAAAAAGCGCCATCACAAGCGGCGCTTGATCGAACCGAAGTTCGTGGCAGCGGCGGCGGCCAAGCTGCGCGCAGGAGGCGTGCTGCGCTTGGCCACGGACTGGCAGGAGTATGCGGGGCAGATGTTGGCGGTGTGCAACACTTGCCCGCAACTCGAGTCGTTGAGCGCGGACGGCACCTATGTGGCGCGGCCGGACTTCAGACCGCCGACGCGATTCGAGAGGCGCGGCGAGCGCTTGGGTCATGGCGTGTGGGATTTGGCTTACACGAAACTCGCCGCTCCCGCGCTTGGCGCGACGACCGCGACGGCCGTGACGGCGTCAGTGGAAGCTGCCGCGAATCCCGTCGACGATGAATTGCACGGCGAGGGCGGCCAGAATCACGCCGGATAGCCGGCTCATGACGTTGGCGCCGGTCACCCCCAGCAGCTTCATCATCCGCGGTGTGGCCAGCATCAAGATCCAGCAGATCAGGAACACCGCCGCGACCACGCCCAAGAACCCCAGGAACAGCAGCGGCTTCGCGCCCACCTCGCCGGCCGCCAGCAAGATCGTGGCGAGCGCGCCCGGTCCCGCGATGAAGGGGAAGGCGAGCGGGAACACGGAGATGTCCTCGCGCTTCTTCGTCTCCTCTCGTTCGGGACTCGTCGACCTGGTGCCCGAGGTGCGCGCGAACACCATGTCGAGCGCGATCAAGAACAGCAGGATGCCGCCCGCGATGCGGAAGGAGTTCAAGGAAATTCCCATGATTTCCAGAAACCTCGCGCCCGCCAACGCGAACAGCACGGAGATGGCGAGCGCGATGACGGCGGACTTGCCGGCCATTTTCTTCTTGTAGGCGCCGCTCGCGCCCTGGGTCAGACCGGCGAACAAGGGAACCAAGGAGATGGGGTCGACGACGACGAAGAAAACCACGAAGAATTTGACGAGCGTTTCGATCACTGGCGATGTTGCTGCGCGCAAAATTTACATATTGCGCGGACGACTCATTGGGAGTTGAATGGAGTGGAGCATAGCAGACGGAGACGGCGATGAATGCAATCAGGCCGATCGTAGGTCAATGGTATCGAGGCGGTACCAACGAGCTCTTCGAAGTCGTCGCGATCGACGACCAAGACCAGACCATCGAAATTCAATATTTCGACGGTACCGTCACCGAAATGGAATTCGATTCCTGGAACGAGCAGCTGCTGGACGAACTCATCGATGCGGCCGATGCACCGGAGGACTGGTCGGGCGCCGTGGATGTGGAAGCGGAAGACCTGGATCGTGACTTCGAGGACAACGCGCGCGGTCTGTGGTCCACTCCCAACGATCGTTCGCTGCGCCGCTGAGCCATATCTCAAGGCGAACTCGATGAACCGGAGTTGGTGACGGCGATCCTCCGTCGGGTTGCCGCGCGTGGCCGCAGTCAGTCACCGCGTTGAAGGGCTTGTTCGGCAAATCCCGCAAGTCGGTTTCCATCGAGGAGATGAACGCTGCCATCGCTCGGCGCGGTGCCGCCGCGAAATGATCGGGCTCGATACCAACGTCCTCGTTCGATACATCATGCAGGATGAGACCAAGCAGGCCCCGCTGGCGGCGCGGCTGGTTGAATCGCTGTCGGCGCAGTCTCCAGGGTTCCTGCCTCTGGTTGCCGTGGTAGAACTTTCATGGGTGCTCTCCTCCGCGTACGGTCTCGGTCGTGACCAACTCGTGGAGGCGTTCGAAGGTGTGCTGCGCGCCAAGGAACTGGTGACCGAGCGTGCAGACCTTGTTTGGAAAGCACTGCGCGCCTTTCAATCCGCCAACGCAGATTTTGCCGATTGCCTGATCGCGCTGTCCGCGGCGTCTGCCGGGTGCGAAAAAACGATGACCTTTGATCGCGCAGCCGCAAAGACCGGCGGCATGACGCTTCTGGTTTAACGCCCGTGGCGGCTAGCGCTTCGCCGCCTCGCGCCCCGCGAGTTCGTCGATGCGCCGGCGAAAAATCACCAGCAGAATCAGACCCGGCATGGCGGTGATGCAGGTGACGATGAAGAAATTCGCCCAGCCGATCGCGGACACGACCTGACCGGCGACCGCTCCCATCAAGACCCGCGGCGTGACTGCGAGCGCCGAGAGCAGCGCGTACTGAGTGGCGCTGTAGCTGGGGCTGCACTGCGAGACCAGGAAGGCGACGAAGGCGGCTTGCCCCATGCCGCCGATGCCGGTGTCCAGGGTGGTCGCGAGCACCAACAGCCACAGTTTCTTGCCGGCGAGCGCGAGCCATACATAAAGGAGATTGGTGAGCGCCTGACCGATGCCGAAGATCAGGAGGGATCGAAACATCCCCCACCGGATGTAGATGATGCCGCCGAGCGTCACACCGATGATGGTGGACACGGTCATGTTCAACTTGCCGGCCACGCTCAATTCGGCGAGCGAGAATCCGACGCCCTTGAGCATAAAGGCGCTGTATAGGCTGAGCGCAAAGGCATCGCCCACCTTGTAGAGCAGCACCAACAACAAGAATCCCAACGCGCCATTTTGGCTGATGAGATCGCGCAGGGGGTGCCATACGGCATCGGCCAGAGTCGGCGGCGGGCGCCCCGGCACCTCGGGCTCCGGCGCCCATAGCGTCGCCAGCATCGTCGCCAGCATGATGAACGACACCATCAAGAACGCGCAGCGCCACGCGAGACCAGGGCCCACCAGCGGCTCGAGGCCGGCGGCGATCAAGACCAACACCGTACCCGCCAACATGGCGGCCGTGCGGTAGCCGAATGTCGTGGCCGCGGCCGCGAGCGCCCGCTCGCTCGGCGGGATCACATCGACGCGGTAGGCGTCAAACACAATATCCTGAGACGCCGACAAGAAGGCGACCAGCAGCGCAACCATGCCGAGGACGTAGGGTGCCTTGGTCGGCGAGCAAAAACCCATGGCGCCGATGGCAATTGCCAAGCACCCCTGATAGACCAAAATCCAGCCGCGGCGCCGGCCGAGCAGCGGCGGCAGGTATCGATCGAGCAGCGGCGCCCACAGAAATTTGAATATGTAGGGCAGCCCGACCAAACCAAAAATACCGATGGTCTTGATGTCGAGCCCGGAGGACGCCAGCCAGGCCTGCAGGGTGAACCCGGTGAGATTGAAGGGCAGGCCGGAGGCGAAGCTCAATAAGAGGACGGCGGTCATCCGCTTGTCCCCGAGCGCCTGCAGCACGGTGGGCTTGGAAACCTCCGTCAAACGCGACAACTCGCCGCCATAAAGGCCAGTGTTCCGACGTTCGGCATGACGATGCGCATGGCGCGCGATAGTATCAGGGCTCATGACCTTGGCCTACCAAACTGAATTCATCGACTTGTGCGTGCGGCAGGGAGTATTGCGATTCGGCCGCTTCACCCTGAAGTCGGGGCGCGAAAGCCCGTATTTTTTTGATGCCGGCCTGTTCAGCAGCGGCGCCGCCATCGGCGCGGTGGGACGCGCCTACGCGGCGGCGGTCGCGGCTTCGGATGTGGAATTTGATATGCTGTTTGGTCCTGCCTACAAGGGCATCCCCTTGGTCACGATCACGGCCGCCGCAGTGGCGGAACGGGCGGGCCGCGACTTGAAGTTCGCGTTCAACCGCAAGGAAGCCAAGGACCACGGCGAGGGCGGCAACATCGTCGGCAGCCCCTTGCGCGGGGGCGTGCTGATCGTGGATGACGTCATCACGGCCGGCACGGCCATCCGCGAATCCATCGACATCATTCGGGCGGCCGGTGCGCGGCCGGCGGGGGTTTTACTGGCCCTGGATCGCCAGGAACGCGCCCCGCAAAGCGCGCTGTCGGCGGTCCAGGAGGTTTCCGACCAGTTCGGGATACCGGTCATCACCGTCGTCACTCTGGCCGACCTGATGAACCACATTTCCGCCCACGGAAGCAAGGACGATCTGCTGCGCATGCAGACGTACCGGGAGCGTTATGGGGTCACAGATTGAGGCGTGGGCCCTGGAAAACGCGGGGCGCTCCGCTCACAATGGCGGCCGCTCTCCTTGAAGGATATGCGCTTGAAGAACGCCGCTTGGATCCTCTGCACTGCAACGCTGCTCGCTGCTCCGGTATTTGCGACCGGCACCAGCGGATCTGGCCACACCCTCTATAAATGGACGGACGAGCAGGGAATTACCCACTACGGCGACCACATCCCCCCGGAGTTCGCGGCGCAGGAACAGCATGTCATCAACGCGCAAGGCGTGGAGATCAGCCGGCTGGAGGCGCAGAAGTCCCCCGAACAGCTGGCCGCCGAGGATCAAAAGAAGCTCGAGGCCGAACAGAGCAAGAACCGCGACCGGAACTTGCTCAGCGCCTATGCGTCGGTGCAGGAAATCGAACGCCTGCGCGATCAGCGCCTCAACCTGCTGGACGATCAGATCAAGGTGACCTCGGCATTCCTCGAGGGGTTGAATGGCAAGCTGAAAAGATTGCGCGCCGGCAGCATGCGCTACAAACCCTATAGCAGCGATCCGAAGGCCGTGGCCATGCCGGATCAAGTCGCCGAGGATCTGGTGCGGGTGGGGAACGACATCCGCACCCAGGAGCAGAACCTGCGCGCGAAGCGCAGCGAGGATGCGACGATGCGCAAGCAATTCGACAGCGACATCGCGCGCTTCAAAGAACTGAAGGGTATCCATTGACGCCGAAGACTCGAATTCTCCTCGGTGTCACGGGCGGCATCGCCGCGTACAAGAGTCCGGACCTGGTGCGCCGGCTGATGGAGCGCGGCGCGGACGTTCAAGTGGTGATGACGGGCGCGGCGCAGCGATTCGTCTCCCCCATGAGCTTTCAGGCGGTGTCCGGCCGGCCGACGCGCAGCGACTTGTGGGACGAGGCGGCGGAAGCCGCCATGGGGCACATCGAGCTCGCGCGCTGGGCGCAGGTGGTGCTGATCGCGCCGGCGAGCGCGGACTTCATCGCGAGGCTGGCGGGCGGGCGAGCCGATGACTTGTTGTCCACCCTGTGCCTCGCCACCGAAGCGCCCATCGTGATCGCCCCGGCGATGAACCGGGTCATGTGGGCCAACAAGGCCACGCAGGCCAATGTGGAGACCTTGATTGCGCGCGGCATCCGCATCTTGGGGCCCGCCAGCGGCAATCAGGCCTGCGGGGAGGTCGGCGAGGGACGCATGTGGGAGCCCGTGAAGCTGGCCGAAAGTGTCTTGGAGCCGCCGGTCAACGCCGGATTGCTGGCCGGCCTCAATGTGCTGATCACCGCGGGCCCGACCCGCGAACGCCTCGACCCGGTGCGCTATCTTACCAACCGCAGCTCGGGAAAAATGGGATTTGCCGTCGCC
>DATFZF010000138.1:0-105534 GCA_035314705.1 Steroidobacteraceae bacterium
GGCTGGTCAGTTTCATGAAATACGATTTAGGCTTCTTCGATCAGGACCTGGGCACCGTCACTAGCGCCGAAAACCCCTTCGGCGCTAAAGTGTTACCTATGTGCTCGGTATAAAACGTTACCGATGTGCCCGGAACGGACCTAGATTACTGGTTTGCCGGCTGAGGGATTCGAACCCCCGACCTACGGTTTACAAAACCGTTGCACTACCACTGTGCTAAGCCGGCGTGGAGGGCCGCATTATAGCCGAGGGTCGTTCAGACGGGAGCCGTCGATTTTTCACCCAATAGATCGACCGCGGCCTGGTACAGCTTGGCTCGCAGCGCAAAGCGCTCGTTGGCGCGCGTGATGTAGCGGACAGCGATTTCGACGCCGCCCACGACGGGTTTGACATTGACGCCGGGCATGCCCGAGAAGACCTTGCCGCGCTGCGCCGGAACGGCGTGCTGCCACTCTTGCTCGGCCTGGCGCGCGCTCTCGGCGGTCGCTTCGACCACTTGCTTCGTGATGGCGTCGACAATCGGGTAGGGATCCCGGCCGGCGGGTACCACCACGTGCAGTTCGTCCCACAGCCACTGTCCCGACGTCGAGAAATTAAAGTAATGCCCTTCGATGGCGAAGCTGTTGGTGAAGGTGACTCGCCGACCCGTGGGGTGTCCGGCATCGCTCCAATTGCCCGTCTCCATGAGCACGGTATGAAACATGCCGAGTTCCGCGACCTCGCCGCTGACACCGTTGATTTCCACCCAATCGCCGAGACGAATGCCGTTGCGGCCCATGAGCACCAACCAGCCGAAAAACGCCACGATGAAGTCCTTCAGGGCCACGGTGAGTCCGGCGCCCACGATGCCGATCATGGTGCCGAATTGAGTCGGCACGCCGATGACGATCAGCAGAATGATGATCACGCCGACAACCCGTAACGTGACGCGGGTGATGCTGCGCAGGGTTTCGATCTGCCGTCGATCCAGCTTTGGATTGTCGAGCAGATGCTCCAGTCTCTCGTCGAGGACCAGCAATGCGATCAGCACGGCGATCACGATCAACGCGTTGAGCAGCAGCGCGTGTGCCAGCGCGTGCGCCTGCACGGTGGTTGCCGCGGACCATTGACCATAGATGCCGGCCAGTTGCCTCTGATCGGCAATGCGCCGATCGAGCAGGGTCAATACTTTCTGGTCCGCCGCGATCTGTTTGGTCTGATTGAGCAGCGCGGCGGCGTCCTCGTGCGTGTGTTGCACGCGCGGCGTGGGGGGCGCCGCCTTGCCTTCGGCCTTTGCGTCCTTGGTGTGCTGGGCGAGTTCCGAGATGCCGCCCTTGGTCTTTTCGAGGTCGGCGGCCAACGCCGCTCGCCGTGCGACGTGATCCGCCGCCTTTTGCAGGGTGCTCGCCTGCGCGTCGTCGAGCTCCTGGCGTTTTCGTCTTACGTTGAGCCACTCGAGGATGCGGCTCAGCGAGCCGTGCTGCGTCGCGGCGGTGATCGGGGTCACGGACGGAGCGGCGCGCGCCTTGACCTGGGCGTCATGCTCCTGCTCCAAGGCTTCGATTTGCTTCTGTGGGTTGCCGCCCGCGTCGACCAGGTCCTGATTTGCTTCCTCGAGCTCGTCCTTGTCCAAGTCGAGCTGCGACGAGGCGAGATCCAGCTCATCCTGCAGGGCGTCCTTCTGCGCTGCCTTGGCCCGCGAAAGCTCGCCGGTCAATTCGGCCACCCGCTGCTGATCCGCGTCGAGCAAGCCTTGCGACTTGTGAATGCGCTCCTGGATCTTCAGCGCTTCGGAACTCATCGGGGGCGGATGCGCTTCGACGTCGCGCAGCGCGGTCGTGAAGGCGAAGGCGAGTGCGTGGTCGGCCACCCGCAGGGCCGATTGAGCAAAGACTTGTTCCTCGGGGGTCTCGGCAAGCCGCGCCAGCCGTTGCGCCGTGGTGTAGGTGCTTTCATCCACCAACTCGGCCGCAGCCATGGACGCCGCCCGCTGCTTGGTCACTCTGGCGGTGGGCGGCGCGGTTTCCCACCAGGCGGCGCCGGCCGCCGCAAGCAGTACAACCAGCACGAGCGTGGATATTTTCTGGACGGTCGTCATGGTGCAGGCGGCGGCGGCAGCGCGGGTAGTAGTTCGCCGAGCGCGGAGCGGAGGACATCGACGTGCTCGTACAGCGTGTTGACGTGACCGCCGAAGCCGTCATCCGCCGCAAGATCGAAGGTGATCAGGTGCTTGGGTTCGTTTGCTGCGGCGAAAAGCCTGAGCGCGTTCGAATAGGGAATCAGCGCATCCTCGCGGCTGTGGGCAATCACCACCGGCAGGTGCACCGAGCCGATTCGCGCCAGCGAATTGAACTGAACCGAGACGGCCATGCGTACCGGCAAATAGGGGTACCTGTCCGCGGCCGCGTCCGGTATCGAGGTAAATGCGCCGAACAGCACCAGCGCCGCCACCGGGTGCCGCGTGGCGAGTAGCACCGCGGGTCCGGATCCCAGCGAGTGGCCCAGAAGAATGATGCGATTGGGCGGCACTCCGCGCTTCAGCAGGGTTTGGTAAGCCGCTTCCGCGTCATCGTACAGGCCGGCTTCGGACGGCTCACCGGGTGTCAAGCCATAGCCACGGTAGTCGATGACCAGTACATTGAATCCGGATCGGCGCAGCGCCTCGCTGCGGCGCATCTGCCCGGACATGAAGGCGGAATCGGCGTTGCCATGCAGATGCAGCACCCAAAAGCCGGTATCGGAAGCGCTGTCGGCGTGAAACAGCAGACCCGCGAGGTCGACGCTGTTCGGCACGGGCACCGCGACGCGCTCCGCATTCGCGGGGATTGTGGTCAGGAGGTGCTGTCGGCTGAGCTTGGCGGCAAATACGAGCTCATTTTCATGAGCTTTGAGCCAGGCCATGGGAAGCGTGACGGCCAGCAGGGCCACACCGGCCACGATCAAAGCGGTCTTCGCGATCCGTTTGCTCACTGGTGCCAACTACCCACCGCATCGCGCGCGGCTTGGTTGAGCGGCCGCGCGATCAGACCGCTCTGCGATGCCTTGATCTCATAAAGCGCGCCGTCGGCCATGGGCACGAAGGCCGCACTGCCGTACAGCGCGTCCATCCATGGCATCCAGGAGTGATATCGATGCACCAGGTCCCACGGATCGATGCGCCGCGGAGGATTCAGGGAATACACCGTACGAGCCAGGGTACGTTCATCCTCGACCCGTGAATACCGGCCGCTGATGCGCTCCAGGCGATACGCCGTATCGAACCCGACCAGATTGGCGAGGGCATGCCACTTGAGCATCCGAGCGTCGACCTGCCACTCATCGCCGCGCAGCGCGAAATCCGCTCGCTCGCCACTGGGATAGGTCAAAACCGCGTTGAACTGGCGCTCCCCGATACGGGTCAACTGCAGCTCCCCGGCGGGTTGTTCGAACGTCAAGCGCTGGTAGGTGTTCAGACTGGACGCGATCAGCGCTGCGCAGGCGCTGAGCAGAATGAGGACTAGTGCACTGGCGCCGTGCAACACTCCGCCGAGCACCCTGCGCCGCCGTAGGCGGCGAAACGCGGCGAACAAGAATAGGATTCCCGCCAGCGCGAAGACGACGATCAGTGCGGTGAATGTCATGGGGAGAGTCTAACGGGAACCGGAACCGAACCTCATGGGACTAACAAAACACTTAGCTCGGTCCCGGTGTCTCGTTGCAGACCCCCATAGTTTGCTTTGTTTCCAATGATTTGCAAGTGGTGTTGCGCTTTGAACCTTAAGCAAATGCAGTTCGGCTTGCTGTGCCGTGACCCGCGTCACAGTGGGACGCGCAGCGATTTGCCCGCCATTCTATGCAATTATCCCGTGACGCATTAACAGACTTTAATAAATCGACCACCGGGCGTTAACCACGTCAGGCCCAGCGTGGGCGGTTGAAATGGCAATGGTTTGCGCTGCGCCCGCCCGTCGCGGATTTTCTAAAGGTTGTTCAGCTAATGTGGATCGTTGAAGTCGCGCTGCGGCGTCCGTACACTTTTTTGGTGATGGCGCTGCTGATTCTCCTCGCAACGCCCCTCGTCCTGCTGAAAATGTCGACCGATATCTTTCCGGAAATCAACATTCCGGTCATCAGCATCGTTTGGACCTACAGCGGACTGTCGGCGCAGGAAACCGGCCAGCGCATCACGGCGGTCAACGAGCGCAGCCTTACGACCACGGTCAACGACATCGAACACATCGAGTCCGAGTCATTGGCGGGCTTTTCGATCATCAAGATTTTCTTTCAGCCGAACGCCAACATACCCACGGCGATCGCGCAGGTGGTCGCGACCGAACAGTCGCAATTGCGTCAATTGCCGCCCGGTATCCTGCCGCCGCTGGTGATCAAGTACTCGGCATCGAGCATTCCGATCATCCAGCTCGGTCTATCCAGCCCGACCATGACCGAGCAGGCCGTCTTCGACGCCGCCGTGAATTTCCTGCGTCCCCGGCTGGTCACCATACCGGGCGTCGCCGTTCCCTGGCCGTACGGGGGCAAGCAGCGCGTCATATCCGTCGACCTGGACACCAACGCATTGCTGGCCAAAGGCCTGACGCCGAACGACGTGGTGAATGCGGTGAACTCGCAAAACCTCGTCCTGCCGTCGGGGACCGCCAAAATCGGCACGACCGAGTACGTTCTCGCCACCAACAGTTCGCCGGACACGATCGCCGGGCTGAACAACATTCCCGTCGCCACCCGCAATGGCGCGACCACCTATCTCTCGGAGGTGGCGCATGTGCGCGACGGCTTCTCGCCGCAGACCAATGTCGTGCGCCAGAACGGCGAACGCGGTGTGCTGGTTTCCATCATCAAGAACGGCGGTTCGTCGACTCTCGACATCGTGAGCTCCCTGCTCGCGCAATTGCCGGTGGTCGAGCAGATCCTGCCGAAGGACTTGAAGATCACGCCGTTGTTCGACCAGTCGGGCTTCGTGCGAGCCGCCATCAGCGGCGTGGTTCGCGAGGCGTTGATCGCCGCCTGCCTCACGGCTGCGCTCATCCTGGTGTTTCTCGGCAATTGGCGCAGCACCTGCATCATTGCGGTGTCGATTCCGCTGTCGATCCTGTCCTCGATCATCGCGCTCTACATCATGGGCGAGACCTTGAATATCATGACTCTCGGCGGGCTCGCGCTCGCGGTGGGGATCTTGGTCGACGATGCGACGGTCACCATCGAAAACATCGAGCGCCACCTGCACTTGGGCTCCGATTTGCACAAGGCAATCCTGGACGGCGCGGGGGAGATCGCCGTCCCTGCGCTGGTGTCCACGCTGTGCATTTGCATCGTTTTCGTCCCCATGTTCTACCTCAGCGGCGTGGCGCGCTATTTGTTCGCGCCGCTGGCCGAGGCCGTGGTGTTTGCGATGCTGGCGTCGTATGTCCTGTCGCGCACGCTGGTGCCCACGCTGGTGATGCTGCTGATGGATCACGCGCCGGCGAGCGCATATGCTCCCCCAAGCCTGCTGCAGCGGGTATACCGCGCCTTCAACGGCCGCTTCGAAAGAATTCGCGCAGGCTATTCCGTCATTCTCGCGGAAGTGCTGGAGCGGCGCCGCCTGTTCGCGGGAACGTTCCTGGCGTTCTGCGCGCTGTCGTGCTGCCTGGTCTTCATCCTGGGGCGCGACTTTTTCCCCAGCGTCGACGGCGGCCAGATCCGGCTGCACATGCGGCTCCCCACGGGCACGCGCATCGAGGAAACGGCGCGGGTGGCCGACGAGGTGGAGGGGGTCATTCGAACCCTGGTACCGGCCCGCGACTTGGGTACGGTTCTCGACAATCTGGGCGTGGCGGTCAGCGGCATCAACAAAACTTATAGCAACGCGGGGACCTTCGGCAGCCAAGACGGTGAGATTCAAGTCTCGCTCGAGGAAGGCCACCGTCCCACGCAGGACTATGTCGAAGCGCTGCGGCGCGAGTTGCCGCGGCGGTTTCCAGGTGTGGAGTTCTTCTTCCAGCCTGCCGATATGGTGACGCAGATTCTGAATTTCGGGGTGCCGTCCGCGATCGACGTGAAAATCACCGGGGCCGACATCCGCGCGGACTATGATATCGCCGCGACGCTCATGAAGCGGATGGAGATGATTCCCGGCACGGTGGATACGCACATTCACCAGCGGCTCGACCAGCCCACCGTGGCGCTGAAAATGGATCGCACGCAGTTGCAGCAGCTGGCGTTGAGCCCCAGCGACGTGACCACCGACCTCCTGGAGTCCACCGCGGGCACCTCGCAAACCGCTCCGGCTTTCTGGCTGAATCCGGCGAACGGGATCGTTTACAGCTTGACCGTGCAATCCCCGCAGTACGCGATCGACAGCCTCGACGCGCTGCTGCGCACGCCGGTGCGCGCGGCGTCCGCAACGGCCGTGCTCGCACCGCAATTGCTGAACAATCTCGTCGCCGTCGCCCCGGCGGTGCAGGAAGCGGTCGATTCGCGCTACAACCTGGCGCCGACCATCGACATCTACGCCAGCGCGCAGGGCCGGGACATGGGCGGCATCTCCGCCGCAATCAGCCGCATGGTGGCGGAGCTCAAGCCGCATTTGCCGCGCGGCGTGACGGTCGGAATATTCGGCCAAACGGAAACCATGAAATCCTCGTTCATCGAGTTGAGCGTGGGCCTGGTGATGGCGGTCGTCATGGTGTACCTGTTGATCGTGGTCAATTTCCAATCCTGGGTGGACGCATTCATCATCATCACCGCGCTGCCGGCCGCGCTCGCGGGAATCTGCTGGATGCTGTTTCTCACCGGCACCACTTTGAGCGTCCCGGCGCTGACCGGCGCGATCATGACCATGGGGGTCGCCACCGCCAACAGCATTCTGGTCGTCTCCTTTGCAAGACAGCGCATGGGCGAAGGCCTGGAGCCCGTCAAGGCGGCGCTCGACGCGGGGGCGACCCGTATACGTCCGGTGTTGATGACGGCCATGGCGATGATCATCGGGATGATCCCCATGGCGCTCGGCTTGGGAGAAGGGGCGGAGCAGAACGCGCCGCTCGGCCGCGCGGTGATCGGCGGCCTCCTGTTTGCCACGGTTTCCACGTTATTCTTCGTGCCGGTGATATTTGCCGGCACCCATCGGCGCCTCGAGCAGCGCCGGGAACGCCGCCTGTCGCCGGCGCCCGAGGGCGCCGAAGGAAATACCTGATATGCCCGAAACCGAATCAACCGCCGTCGATTCATCCGCTGTGCTGAAGCGCGCCAAGTACATCGCCGGCGGACTCGCCGGCCTCCTCCTGATCGGAGCCGCGGTCGTGCTGGTATTCCGCACGCTGCATGCCGGCGCTCTGGAGTCCTCCACGACTCTGCACGCGAAACGCTATGTGACGACGGTCAGCCCCAAAGCGGGGGGCGATGGACAGCCGCTCACGTTGCCGGGAACGTTGCTGGGCGTCACCGAGTCGACGGTCTATGCGCGCAGCAACGGCTACATCGTGCGCTGGTTCAAGGATATCGGCAGCACGGTCAAAAAGGGCGATGCGCTGGCCGAGATCACCGCGCCTGAAATCGACCAGGAATTGTCGCAGGCCGTCTCCTCGCGCGACCAGGCCGCCGCCAGCGCCAGCCTGGCGAAGAGCACTGCCGATCGCTGGCAGGCCCTGCGGCAAAAAGATGCGGTGACCCAGCAGGACCTGGATGAACGCCTGAGCGCGTTCAATCAGGCGCAGGCGAATCTCGCGGCGGCGGAAGCCAACGTGGGGCGCCTGCGCAAGCTGCAGGGATTCAATCAAGTGGTGGCGCCGTTCGACGGCGTCGTGACCCGGCGCAATATCGATGTCGGCGATCTCGTCAATGCCGGCAATGGCGGCACGGGCCAGGCCTTGTTTGCCGTGGCGCAAGCCGACCCGCTGCGTCTGTATGTCTATGTGCCGCAGGTCTATGCACGCCAAATCAAGATAGGCGACGCGGCGGTGGTCACGTTGGCGGAGCGCGCCGGCGAGCAATATCGAGGCACCGTCGCCCGTACGGCGCGCGCCATCGACACGGTCACGCGCACCATGCAAGTCGAAATACGGGTTCCGAACCCCAGCAACGCCCTGATCACCGGTTCCTACGTTCAAGTGACGCTGCCGATCAACGGCGATGCCCGCGCCCTGACCGTCCCGACCAATGCCCTGTTGTTCCGGCCGGATGGCACGCGCGTCGCCCTGGTCGATGATGGCGGCCGGGTACATTTGGCCTTGGTGAAATTGGGCACGGATTTCGGCACCAGTGTCGAAGTGCTGAGCGGTGTCAGCGCCAGTGATCGGATGGTCTTGAATCCGGCCGATTCGCTCGCCGACGGCGACGTGGTGACGCTTCCCGAGTCCCACGCCAAGGGCGGCTGACCGTGGGGCAGGCTCTCAAACTGGCCGTCGCTGCCGTCGCTGCCGTCGTTGCCGTCGCTGCCGCGGCGGGCTGCGCCGTCGGTCCCGATTACCACAAGCCAACCGCAGAGGTGCCGCCTGCTTGGCAGCCGGAGGCTCCGTGGCATGAGGCGGCACCGAATGACCGCGCGTTGAAGGGTGACTGGTGGAGACTTTTCCAGGACGAGACCTTGAATGGGCTGGTGGACCGGGCGCTCGCCGGCAACCAAAGTTTGCGCATTGCCGCCGCCCGGCTCGATCAGGCGCGCGCGGAGGTGACCGTGGCGGCGTCGGATCTGTATCCATCGGTCGATCTCACCGCCGCGGCCGCCCGCGGCAGGACGTCGGCGAACCGGCCGCTGGCGTCGTACTTGCAGCCGAATCAGTCGACCACGCAGAACAATTTCGTGCTCGGGCCCACGGTGAGTTACGAAGTGGACCTGTTCGGCCGGGTGCGCCGCGAGGTGGAAGGCGCGCGCGCCTCGGCACAGCAGGCGGAAGCGGACTTCGAGAACACGCGGCTGCTCTTGACGGCGCAGCTGGTCACGGACTACTTCGCTTTGCGGGAACTCGACGCCGAGATCGACGTGGTGCGCCGCAGTTTGGAATTGCAGCGCGATGCCCTGGGGTTCATCGAATCGAGGCACGAGCTGGGATTCGCCACGGGTCTCGATTTGGCGCAGCAGCAGGCTTTGGTCGAGGCCAGCGCAACGCAGCTTGAACTCTTGGTGAACCAGAGGACGCAATTCGAGCACGCGATCGCCACTCTGGTCGGCACGCCGGCGCCGGGCTTCGCCATCCCGGCGGCGCTGGCGACCGCCGCGCTGCCGGCGATTCCGGTGGGTGTGCCCTCGGACTTATTGCAGCGCCGCCCGGATGTCGCGTCGGCGGAGCGTTCCATGGCCGCCGCCAATGCGCGCATCGGCGTGGCGCGCGCCGCGTACTACCCGAACATCTCCCTGGGCTCGAGCTTCGCCGAACCCAATGGCGGCTGGCAGAGCAACGCCTTGTCCACGTTGTTCGCGGCGCCCAGCCGGCTCTGGTCCCTCGGGCTGTCCGCCGGCGAAACGCTGTTCGATGCGGGGAAAATCAGGGCAAACGTGCGCATCGCGAATGCGGATTACGCGGCGGCGGTGGCCGGTTACCGGCAGACGGTATTGGTGGCCATGGAGGAGGTGGAAAACGGCATCACGGGCTTGGCCGCGCTCGATCGAGCCGGGACCCAGGCCGACGCCAGCGTGAGAAGCGCGCAGGAGGCGTTCGACATCGCGACCGTCCGATACCGAGGCGGCGTGGATACCTATCTCGAAATGATCACGGCGCAGCAGGTCCTGCTCAGCAATCAGCGACAGGCCGTGCAGGTGCATGGCCAACAGTTCGCCACGGCGGTGTACTTGGTGAAGGCGCTCGGCGGCGGTTGGAGCGAGTCCTCGCCGCGGTTCTCGCGCAGCGATTAGACGATCGGGACCACGGGTTTGGCCGGGGTCGTCCCCTTCGCCAGAGTTTCGATCGCGACAGGCGGGGACACGGCGTTCGACTGCACGAAATCCACACCCAGTGCCGTCAGCCATTCCTGCTCCGCGGCGTTCTCGGTGCGCTTGGCCACGGTGTGCATGCCCAGTACCCGGGCCATTTGCACGACGGCCGTAATGGCCGCTTGCGACAACTTGTCGGTGCGCATTTTCGCCGTGATCTCCGAGGCTATTTTCACGTAGTGGACCCCCGGCAGGCGCAACAGCGCGAAGCATTCGGTTCGCATCGCGAAGTCATCGAGAATCAGCGGACAGCCGAGGCGATGCAGAGCGCCGGCGACCTCCGGCATTTTGTCGGCGAGCTTGACCGCCGTCGCCGTATCGATTTCGAAAGCGATCATGCCCTTCGGCAGGGACGATTTGAGCAAACACAGCTCGATGAACTTGATGAAGTGTTCGTCGTGCACGGCGGTGGTCGTGAGATTGACCGAGAACAGCACCGCGGTGGATTTCCAGACCTCGGGATGATGCACCAGGAAACCGATGAGTTCGGTGATCACACGGCGGTCGATCATGGAACCCAAGCCGTTGTCGACGGCGGCCTTGAGCATGGCTTGCGGGGCGGAATTCGGCGCGTTGTCGGCCTTGGAGCGCAGCAATACCTCGTAGCGCTTGAGCTGGCTGCCCTTGGACAGGGGGATCAGGCGTTGCACATGCAGCGCAATGGGGCTGCGGCGCAATGCGGCGTGCAAGCGGTCGATTTCCGGGGTCACTGCCGCCTGACCGCGGTCCGAGGTGCGAGGCGGTGCGGGTGCCGACGTCCTCGTGGGAGGTGCATGCGCGGCCGGCGCCGACGGGACGGGCGGATGGCGCGCGGCCGGTGCCGGCGATCCCAAAGCGGGCGGCGCGGCTGGAGTGCGCGCGGCGGGAGAGGGCGGTGCGGCCGGGGTGCGCGCCGCCGCCGCGGGGGCTGCCGAGGCGCCGCGCGCGGCGGAGGTCGGTGGCGCGGAAGCCAAGCGCGCCGCCGGCGGCGGCGGGGCGGGAGCGGCGCGCGCCGCCGGCGCGGGCGCATCATCGACCAGGGAAAGCGCCGCGGCGGCGTTGGCCCGCGCGGGCGACGCAGCCTTCGGTTCCCGATCCGGGCGCATGGCGGCGAAGTCGGCGAGCACGCGCTGCAGCTTCGGCGTCATCATTTTGAGCGCGCCGCGAGCGTCCTGCTTGATGACGCGGGCGTCCATGACGATCATGATCGCGCCGACCATGGCGCGCCGCTCGTTGACGGCGCGCAGCATGACCGCGGAACGCGAGTCGCCGAGATCGTAAACCAGCACCGGCGGACCGCCGCCGTTGGAGAATGCGTCGATGCCTTCACGGACCGCGTTGTGCTCGTCGGGACCCATGGAGCTTTCGGTGAGCCACAGCAAGTCGCCGTTTTCATCGTGCAGCGATACGGCATGAGCGCGTGCGGGCTCGACGGCGGCTCGCACTTTCTGGCAGACGGCATCGAAATCGACGAGCGCACCGTTTGTCGCGCTGTGAGGTTTGCCGTGCTCCATTAGATCCGCTGCTTGAGGTTTCAAGCTGTATATCTACCGTACCGGCACCCTTGTTGGTGTGATGCTCTTCGCCAAAACACGACAGTCGGGTGGGCGGTGTGACATATCATCGGAATCTTCAGGTGCTTGCGGCTACACTGCACTCACCATGACTGCAGCAAAGCAACCCCGTCAATACCGCTATTACGATTTTGTGATGGCGGCCTACGTCTGTATTTTGCTGTGTTCCAACTTGATCGGACCGGCCAAGGAAACCTCGATCACCGTGCCGATCATCGGCAGCGTCACCTTTCTCGCCGGCGTGCTGTTCTTCCCGATTTCCTACATCTTCGGCGACATCCTGACCGAAGTGTACGGCTACGCGCGCGACCGCCGTGTGGTGTGGGCGGGGTTCGCCGCGCTGGCCTTCGCATCGCTCATGGCGTTCGTCGTGGTTCACTTGCCGCCGTCGGCGGCGTCGCGCGCCAACCAGGCGGCGGTGGAAACGATTTTCGGCAACACGCCGCGAATCGTGGTGGCATCGATCATGGCGTTTCTATGCGGAACCTTCGTGAACAGCTACGTGCTCGCTAAGATGAAGATCTGGACCCGGGGCCGTTGGCTGTGGACCCGGATCGTCGGCTCGACCCTGTGCGGCGAGCTGGTGGACTCGGTGATTTTTTATTTCGTCGCCTTTTATGGACGCATGCCGCAGTCGCACCTCGTCGAGGTCATGTTCACCCAATATCTCCTGAAGAGCGGCTGGGAGATCGTCGCGGCGCCGGCCACGTACCGCATCGTTGCGTTCCTGAAAAAAGCGGAAAACGAGGATTACTACGACACCGACACCGATTTCACGCCCTTCTCGCTGAAAACCTGAGCGCCGGGCGCCAGGCCTCGGGCCCCGCGCTCGTGTCGAATTCATCGCAGCTTCGCCATCATTTGCCCCAAGTTGGGAAGGGCAACGCCCGAATCCCGGCCCGTAATGGTTCCGACGAGGCGGCGGTCGCCGCCTCCTGGCGAACTGAAGCAAAGGAGCATTTATGAACAGCGCATTTTCCAAGACCATTGGGGCAATGGGACTATTGGCCATGAGCACCGCGGCCATGGCCGACGAACCGAAGCCGGCGACGCCGCATGAACCGATCGGATTCGTCTCGGGCGCCGTGATCGGCGCTTTCGCCGCGGGGCCGGTGGGTGCGTTCGTCGGGGCGGGCTTGGGCACCTGGCTCGGGAACCGGGTGCATCGCGCGGGCGATGCGACCCAGGCGGAGGCAAAGGTTGCTGCATTGCAGACGGACAAGACCGAGCTGCAGACGGAGAAAACGGCGCTGCTCAACGACAAGAGCCAGCTGACCGAAACCAACAAAAGCCTGTCCGCGCGGCTCGATGATCTGACCCGCAAGGTGGAGACCGCGCAAAATACCCGGGTGGACGGCAGCGCGGTTCTCGACGGACTGCAGGGCGATGTCCTGTTCCGAACCGGCAGCGCGGAGATCACACCGGAAATCGTGCACCAGATTCAGGTATTGGCGCAGGCGGTCGCGAAGTCTCCGGCGCTCAAGGTGCGGGTCGACGGCTACGCGGATCCGCGCGGTACCGTGGAAACCAATCTGAAATTGTCGGAGGACCGGGCCAACGCCGTGCGGGACCTGTTTCTGGCGGCGGGAATCAGCGATGAGGCGCTGGAAGTCAATGCCTACGGCAAGAGTCAGAGCGTCGCGGCCGACAGCGACGGCTATGCGCTCGAACGCAGGGTTCGCCTGACCCTGCAAGCGCAGGGCGAGGCCGCCGTCGCCCAGGTGGGTGAGCACGCCCAGGTGGGCGAGAAAGAGTGATCTGGTCGAAACGGCGAGGGTGCCGCGGCCCGGAGCGTCCATGTGCTCCGGGCCGCACTTGTTTCCGCTTGAGCTCCCAGCCTACGATAGCGAATGAGTGAGCGCCCAAAAATCGTCGTTCTCGATCGCCTGCAGACGGGAGAGTCCGCGAATCCCGCGCCTGAAAATATTCTCGCCGGCATTCCGCGGGCCCGAGTGTCGAATCAGTACGCCGAACCCACTCAGCAGTTCTTCTGCGGCATCTGGACCAGCACCGCCGGCAAATGGCGCGTGCGCTACACCGAGCACGAATTCTGCGTGCTCATCGAAGGCCGCGTGCGCATCGAGGCCGCCACGGGCGAGAAATACGAGCTGCGCGCGGGCGATGCTTTCGTCGTACCCGCCGGATTCGAGGGCGTCTGGGAGGTGATCGAACCTTGCAAGAAATGGTACTCGATATTCGAAGCGAAGGGCTCTTGAGCGCACCAAGCATCATGCGCAGCGCCGTTGCCGCATTGGTCGTGTTGCTGTGCGCGGCCGCGGCGCCGCTGCGCGCAATGCCCTCGCACGCCGACGTGCCGGGCATCGCCTGGTTTCAGGGCGATGTCGCCGACGCCTTCGTGTTTGCACGGGCGGCGAAAAAGCCGGTCTTCTTGTACTGGGGCGCCAAGTGGTGTCCTCCCTGCCAGCAGCTGAAGTCGTCGGTATTTTCGCGCAGCGATTTCATCGCCAAATCGAAGCAATTCGTGGCGGTCTACCTCGACGGTGATGATCCCGGAGCGCAGAAATGGGGCGAGAAATTTCGCGTCTCGGGCTACCCCACCGTGGTGATCCTGCGGCCGGACGCAAAGGAAATCACGCGAATATCGGGCGGCCTGGACCTGTCCTCGTATGCGGGGCTGCTGGATGCGGCGCTGAATGACGTGCGGCCGATGGCCGATGTGATCGCCGCCATGAAGGCCGATAAGCTGCGGGCGGGCAGCGATTGCCAGCGGCTCGCCAACTACGCCTGGGATTTGCACGACTATTCGGAGCCTGAGCGCAAGGCGCTGGCGGTGCAGCTGGCGCGGGCCGCCGCCGTCTGCGGAAATACGCACACGCTTGAAGGCGCGAGGTTGATCATCGCCTCCGCGGCGTTCGGCGCCTCGCCGCAGGTGGTGACCGAGGTCATCGCCATCGTCGAGGACAAATCCGTCGCCGCGCACGTGGCCGACGCGCTGGGCGGGCTGCGTTCCGGATTTTTCAAATCCGTGCAGGCACGAGGGCCGGCGGTCAGCGACGCGTTTCTCCGCGCATGGAGCGAAACCTTGGACGGCGTGGCCAACGATCCCGCGGTGATCGACGCCGATCAACTCGACGCCCTCGGCGCCCGGCTGTCGCTGGTCAAGGAGTTCGCCCGGGACAAGAAAGTGCCCGACGACATCGCCGCGCAGGCGCGTACCCGGGTCGCCGCCGCTCTGGCCAAGAAAGTCGATCCCTATGTGCGCGCCGGCATCGTGAATTCGGCGTCCTATGTGTATGACCAGCTCGATGACAGCGATGCCGAATACACCATGGTGAAGGCCGAACTCGCAACTGCACACGCACCGTATTACTACATGGTGGATCTTGGCGACATCGAAGAAAAGCGCGGTCACGCCGCCCTGGCGCTGTCGTGGTACGAGCGCGCCTACCGCGAGTCCGAGGGAATCGCGACCCGATTTCAATGGGGCAGCACGTACTTGAGCGCCTTGCTGCGGCTCGCGCCGACCGAACACGAACGCATCCGGGATACCGGCATGGCGGTCATCGGCGAACTCGACGGTCCGGACCGGATTCAGGCGCGCACCCGCGCCATCCTGGCGAAGCTCGATCAGCGGCTCCGAAAATGGAATTCAGGCCATCACTACGATGCCGACATCCAGGCGCTGCGCGCGCGCATGAACTCCGCGTGCGGCAAGCTGCCCGATGACGATGCCGGCCGCAGCAGCTGCCGGAAATTTCTCGCCTAGGCGGTCGCGCGAATCACGTCGCCCAAGGTTTCGACCATGCGCGCGATCTGCTTGGATTCGACGATCAACGGCGGCGACAGGGCCACCGTGTCGCCCGTCTGACGCACCATGACGCCGCGCTCGAAGCACTCGAGAAACACTTCGAAGGCGCGCGTCCCGGGTTTGCCCGGCCGCGGCTCGAGTTCCACCGCGCCGATCAGGCCGTAATTGCGCACATCGATGACATGCGGCAGACCGCGCAGCGAATGCACGGCGTCCTCCCATTCCAGGCTGAGCGACGCAGCGCGCGTCAGCAGCCCCTCCTTGGTATACACGTCGAGCGTGGCGAGCGCGGCCGCGCACGCGACAGGGTGCGCCGAATAGGTGTAGCCGTGAAACAGCTCGATGGCATTTTCCGGTCCCTGCATGAAGGCATCGTAGATCTTGCGGTGAGCGAACACGGCGCCCATGGGGATGGCGCCGTTGGTCAGGCCCTTCGCCGTGGTCATGAGATCGGGCGTCACGTCGAACGCGAGGCTCGCGAACGGTTTGCCCACCCGGCCGAACCCGGTGATCACTTCGTCGAAAATCAGCAGAATGTCGTGCTTGTCGCAGATCTCGCGCAGACGCTTCAAATAGCCGATGGGAGGCAGTACGACTCCGGCGGATCCGGAGATCGGTTCGACGATCACCGCGGCAATGGTCGACGCGTCATGCAGGGCGATCAGCCGCTCCAATTCGTTGGCGAGATGGGCGCCGCGCTGCGGCAGTCCGCGCGAGAAGGCATTGTGCTCGATGTCCAAGGTGTGCGGCAGATGATCCACGCCGGGCAGCATGGAGGAGCCGAAGAACTTGCGGTTGTTGACCATTCCGCCCACCGACATGCCGCCGAAACCCACCCCGTGATAACCCTTTTCGCGGCCGATGAAACGGGTGCGCTGGCCGGCGCCGCGGGCGCGGTGATAGGCGACCGCGATTTTCAGCGACGTATCGACCGACTCGGACCCTGAGTTCGTGAAGAAAATGCGATCGAGCCCCGGCGGCGCGATCTTGGCCAGCCGATTGGCCAGTTCGAAGGCGATGGGATGGCCCATTTGAAAGGCGGGGGCGTACTCCATGACGCTGAGCTGTTTCGTCACCGCCTCGGTGATTTCGCGCCGGCCATGACCGGCGTTCACGCACCACAGGCCCGCGACCCCGTCGAGGACTTCGCGCCCGTCCGCGGTCCAGTAGTGCATCCCCTGGGCGCGCGCCAGCAGGCGCGGATTGGCCTTGAATTGCCGATTCGCCGTGAACGGCATCCAAAATGAGTCGAGATCGCCCTTCGAGGGAGCGGGATTGAGCTCTGCGTTCATGGCGGGATCCTTGCGGTATGGCTGTCTTCGGACCAGCCCAATGATAAGGAAAATCGACACTCAGCTCAATTTTTGCTCAACTTAGCCCCCATCTGTCTATTATAATAGACGCTATGAGCTTGGACGTGGGTGCCCATCTGAAAGCCGTACGGCAAATGTACGGGCTGTCGCAGCGCGAATTGGCGAAGCGCGCCGGCGTGACCAATGGCCTGATTTCGCTGATCGAGCAGAACCGCGTGAGCCCGTCGGTCAGTTCGTTGAAAAAGGTGCTCGACGGCATTCCGATGGCGCTGGCCGATTTTTTCACGCTGGATCTCGGCGGCCAGCCGCAGGTGTTTTTTCCAAGGGCTGATCTCAGCGATATCGGCACCGGGAGCGTGGAGCTGCGCCTCGTCGGCAGCCGCCTGGCCAAACGCGGCATGTCGATATTGCATGAGCGCTATGCCCCGAACGCCGACACCGGCGAGGAAATGCTGACGCACGCGGGTGAGGAAGGCGGCGTCATCGTCTCCGGAAAAATCGAACTCACCGTCGGCGGCGAGTCGCGGATCCTGGGACCCGGGGATGCCTATTATTTCAAGAGCACTTTGCCGCATCGCTTCCGCAACATCGGGCGCGAAGTGTGCGAGATCGTCAGCGCCAGCTCGCCGCCGAGTTTCTAGGCGCCGGCGCGCCGAGATCAGTTAGCATACAAACCTTATGAGCAAGATTACGGTAGCGGCCACTCAGATGGCCTGCAGTTGGGACCGCGACGCGAACATCGCGCGCGCCGACAAGCTGATCCGCGAAGCAGCGAGCCGCGGCGCCCAGGTGATTCTGATCCAGGAATTGTTCGAGACGCCGTACTTCTGCAAGGACCACTCCGCGCGGCATCTGGAACTCGCCAAGCCGCTGGACGCTCATCCGGCGGTGGAATATTTCCGCGGCGTGGCGCGCGAACTGGGCGTCGTGCTGCCGGTCAGCGTGTTCGAACGCGCCAACAACGCGTTTTACAATTCCATCGTCATCGTCGATGCCGACGGCTCGGTGCTCGGGAGCTACCGCAAGTCGCATATTCCCGAGGGTCCGGGTTATCACGAGAAGTTTTATTTCTCGCCGGGCGACTCGGGGTTCAAGGTGTTCGACACCCGCTACGCCAAGCTCGGAGTCGCGATCTGCTGGGATCAATGGTTCCCGGAAGCGGCGCGCTCCATGGCATTGATGGGCGCCGACATGCTGCTCTACCCGACGGCGATCGGTTCGGAGCCGCAGGATCCGAGCATCGATTCGAGCGGACACTGGCAGCGGACCATGCAGGGCCACGCCGCCGCCAACATCATGCCGGTGGTCGCCTCGAATCGCATCGGCACGGAGCAGGGCGAGAAGTACAGCATGACGTTCTACGGCTCATCGTTCATCGCCGGGCCGACGGGCGCAAAAGTGGCCGAGGCGGATCGCGTGAGCGAAACGGTGCTGACCGCGGCGTTCGATTTGGATGAGGTGCGCCGCTACCGGCAGTCCTGGGGTGTGTTCCGCGATCGGCGGCCCGATCTGTACTACCCCTTGTTGTCGCTCGATGGCCGCGGCTGAGATCGAAGGCCTACCGCCGCCGCCCGCGACTGAGGACGCAGCGCTACCCCGGGATCTGGTGTTCGTCGATCTGGAGACGACGGGCGGCAACGCCGCCCATGACCGGATCACCGAAGTTGGCCTGGTTCGCGTGCAAGACGGCGAACTCGTCGAGGAGTGGAGTTCGCTGGTGAATCCAGAATGCCCCATCTCCCCCTACATCGAGGCATTCACCGGCATCAGCGACGCGATGGTCGCCGGCGCGCCGCGCTTCGCCGAAATCGCCGAGCTCGTGAGGCAGAAGCTGCAGGGCGCGATGTTCGTGGCGCACAACGCACGCTTCGACTACTCGTTTCTACGCAGCGAATTCCGCAAGGCGGACATGAACTTCTCGGCGACGGTGCTGTGCACCGTCAAGCTTTCGCGGCGTCTGTTTCCCGAGTTCGTGCGCCACAACCTGGATGCGGTGATGGAGCGCAACGGCCTCACCTGCAGCGCCAGGCATCGCGCCTTGGGCGATGCGCGGGTGCTCCATGATTTCTGGTGCAAGTTGCGCCGCGAAGTGATGGAACCCAGGCTCGCCGCGGCGGTGCGGAGCGCCGTGGGCGCCCGCAAATTGCCGCCGAACCTGCCGCCGGATCTGGCCGACGAATTGCCCGAGGGACCGGGCGTGTATCGATTCTTCGGCGCTGACGGCGAGCTGCTGTACGTCGGCCGCTGCAGCTCGCTTCGGACCCGGGTGCTGGAGCAATTGGCCGACGCGCAGCCCGAATCCCGCCAGCAGAAGCTGGCGTACCAGGTGCGTCGCGTCGATTGGGTGCAGACGGCCGGTGAGCTCGGCGCCATGCTGCTCGAAGCACAATGGATCAAAACGCTGAAGCCCGCGTACAACCGGCGCGTGAAAGAGAAGGCGGGAACATTCACCCTGCGGCCGGCCGGCGGCCGCATCGAAACGGTTCCCATCGATGCGGTCGCCATCGAGGATCTTACGCAGTGCTTCGGCGTGTTTCATTCCGCGCAGGATGCCCGCAAAGCGCTGCTCGACATCGCGCACGCTCGTCAGCTGTGCAGCAAGGTTCTGGGCCTGGAGCAGAGCGAGGGTTCGTGCCTCGCGTTCCAGGTCGGAAAGTGCAGGGGCGCCTGCATTGGCAAGGAACCGCTCCTGCTGCACAACACGCGGCTGCAGCTCGCGCTGTCATCCTTGAAATTGAAGGCCTGGCCGTTTCCGGGCCGCATCGCATTGCGTGAGCGCGGCGCCGGCAGCGACGGCTGGGGCGCCACGCCGGGCACCGACCTGCATGTGGTCGATCACTGGACCTATCTGGGTACGGCCCGCTCGGACGAGGAGCTGGCCGTACTCGGCGCCCGGCGGGAGTGCGCCGGATTCGACGTCGACGTTTACCGGATTCTGGTGCGCTATTTCTCCAAGCGCGCAAAACTCGATTGGCATGAGCTGGCGCCGCAGGATGACCGGAACCTTAGCCGGTGAGCGACAACGTGCGCTACTGGATTGCGACCGCGCCGGTGGGCGCGGCCTCGGTGCTCGCCGAGGAACTCGCGCAATTCGGCGCCGGCGACATTCGTGAGCGCAGCCACGATGTAAAGTTTCAAGGCACGCTCGAGGTGGGCTATCGCACCTGCCTCTGGTCGCGCACCGCAACCCGCGTGCTGCTGAGCTTGGGGTCGATCGACGCCGGCAGTTCAAAAAGCGTATACGACGCCGTCAAACGCATCGATTGGCGGGAGCATCTCGCGCCGGGCGCCACGCTGGCCTGCGACTGCAGCGGCGGCAACGAATCCATCCGGCACACCATCTACGGTTCCCAGCTCCTCAAGGATGCGGTTTGCGACAATCTGCGCGACGCCACCGGCGAACGCCCGAACATCAAGCCCGAGCGCCCCGACGTGCTGTTGCATCTGCATGTCGAGGGTCCGACCGCCCTGCTGTCCGTGGATTTCTCCGGCGAGAGCCTGCATCGGCGCGGTTACCGCACCGAGGGCGGCCGCGCGCCGCTCAAGGAAAACGTCGCCGCCGCCGTGCTGTTGCGCGCCGGGTGGCCGGGCGTGTGCGGCCAGGGCGGATTGCTGCTCGATCCCATGTGCGGCTCGGGCACCTTTCTCACCGAGGGCGCCTTGATCGCGGCCGATGCCGCGCCGGCGCTGGACCGCGACTATTTCGGCTTCCTAGGGTGGCGCGGTCACGATGCCGAGCTTTGGGAACGCTTGCGCGCCGAGGCGCGCGAGCGGCGCCTGGCGCGCGCGCCGCGGCGCTGCATCTTGGGTTCCGACTCCGATGCAGATGCGGTGCGCATGACCATCGCCAATGCCGAGCACGCCGGCGTTGCCGATTGGCTGCACGTGGAGAAGCGCTCCTTGAGCGAAGTGGTCCGCCCCAGAGCCGCAGCGGGCGCGGGCGGCGCGGGCGGTGCGGGCGGCGCGGGCGGTGCGGGCGGGGCGGGCGGGGCGGGGCTCATCGTGACCAATCCGCCCTATGGCGAGCGCATCGGGGCGGAATCGGGACTGCCGGCGCTGTATTCGGAGCTTGGACTCATGCTGCGGGACCGTTTCCAAGGCTGGCAGGCGGCGATTCTCACGGGCAATCCGCCGCTCGCCAGGAATCTCGGGATTTATGCCAAGCGAACCCATCGGTTTTTCAACGGCACCATCGAGTGCCGGCTGTTGCGCTTCGAGTTGAACGAGGCCAGCGAACAGCGCCCGGCGGAGGTGGTGCGCGCGGACTGGTCGAGCCGGCCCGGCGCGCAGATGTTCGCCAATCGTCTGCGCAAGAATCTGCAGCGGCTGGACCCGTGGGCGCAGCGCGAGGGCATCGATTGTTTTCGCGTGTACGACGCGGACATGCCGGAGTACGCGTTCGCCATCGACCTGTACGGCCGCGGGACGCGGCAGGTCTATGTGCAAGAATATGCTCCGCCGAAAACGGTGGATCAGGAGAGTGCGCGGGAGCGCCGCCGCGAGGCGTTGGCGGTGCTGCCGGAAGTCCTGGACGTGCCCATTGCCCGAGTTCATTCGCGGGTGCGCAAGCCGCAGAGGGGCAGCGAGCAGTACGAGAAGCGCGACACCCAGGCGGAGCGCCATGCGGTGCAGGAAGGCGGTCTCAAATTCTGGGTCAACTTTCGCGACTATCTGGACACCGGACTGTTCCTCGACCACCGCATCGTGCGCAGCTTGCTGCGCGAATGGGCCGCGGGCGCGGATTTCCTGAATTTGTTCTGCTACACCGGCAGCGCCACGGTCTATGCCGCGGCCGGCGGAGCGCGCAGCACCACGAGCGTCGATTTGTCGAACACCTATCTGGATTGGGCGCACGAGAACCTGCTGCTCAATGGCTTCGGCGACTCGAGGCACGAGCTGTATCGCGCGGACTGCCTGCAATGGCTGGAAGAGCAGGAGCCGAAAGGCGCGCGATTCGATTTGATCTTCGTGGATCCGCCGACTTTCTCCAACTCCAAGCGCATGGAGGGAGTGTTGGACGTACAGCGCGATCACGTGGGCATGATTCGCCGGTCACTGAAGCTGCTGCGCCCGTCCGGACGCCTGGTGTTCTCGACCAATTACACGCGCTTCAAGCTCGATCGGGAAGCGCTCGGAGAGTTGGCCGTGGAAGATATCACCGCGCAAACCATCCCGAAGGACTTCGAGCGCCACACGCGGATCCACCGCTGCTTCAGCATTCGGTTCAAATGAGCGATGCCGGTGCAGATGAGCGATGCCGGTGCAAATGAGCGATGCCGGTGCAAATGGTTAACAACCTCCGGCCGATGCGGTACTCTTCAGCCACTATGCGAAATTGCATCACTCGCGCCGCGTTGATGGCGGCCCTGGTGGCTTGTGCGCGGCTCGCCGTGCCGCAGGCCGCAGCCGCGGATCTGGATTCCATCGATCCGCCGCCCACGGCCCACGATTGGCAGGCGCTCGGCAAGCTGCCGGACTGGAGCGGCGTGTGGACGCCGGTGATCAGCGATCAGGTGGCCCAGGAGAAGACCAATCGGCCGCCCTGGAAGCCGGAAGTTGCGAAGCAGATCGAGCACATGTACCAGGAAGAGGCGGCCGGGCGGCCCTTCCCCATCATCGATCATTGCTTCCCGACCGGCATGCCGAGCTGGATGCTCATCACCCACAATGCCTTCGAGATCTTGTTCACTCCCGGCCGCGTCACGATATTGGGCGAGGGCGACGGCAATCGGCTGCGCCGCATCTATACGGATGGCCGCGCTCATCCGGCCGATCCCGATCCGAGTTTTCACGGCAATTCCGTCGGACATTGGCAGGGCGACACCCTCGTCGTCGACACCGTGGCGGTGCTGTCGCAGGCCTATCTCGCGGTGAATGAAGCCGTGGGCGTACCGAACAACGGCGACATGCACGTGGTCGAACGCCTGCACCTGCTGAATCCGGATACTTTGGCGGACGATTTGGAAATCAGCGCGAACAATCTCCTGTCCCAGCCCTGGCACACGACGCGCAAATATTACCGGCAGCGGTCGCGCAAATACGAGATCAACGAGGGCGTCTGCACTCAGGGGTCCTTCGTGGATGGCGTCGACGCGAACGGCAATGCGATTTTCGCGCCCGTCAAATTTCACAATGGCGTTCCGGTGGGATCAGATTCGAAATGAAGCACGCATCTCTGAAATTGTGTTGGTTGGCGGCAGCTCTCGCGGTGCAGGCGGGCATGGTGTTCCCGGCCATGGCGCACCATTCCTTCGCCATGTATGAACCGACCAAGACTCTGACCTTCACGGGAACCGTCAAATCATTTCAGTGGACCAATCCGCATGTCGTGGTTTGGGTGCTGGTTCAGCCCGAAGGAGGCGGCGCCGCCGAGGAGTGGTCCTTTGAAACCACGAGCCCCGGAGTGTTGACGCGCGCCGGATGGACGCGTCAATCCGTCAAGGCGGGCGATCGCGTGAGCGTGACCTTCAGTCCGCTGCGCGACGGGTCGCATGGCGGGGGCTTGAACTCGCTGACCTTGCTCGACACCGGGCAGAAATTGGTCCCGAGTTTCGGCAAGGAACAGCCGGGCCTGAAATAACCCCTGCCGGGCCCCGTTACAACAAGTCCCGCAGACGGTAGTACAGCATCGCCATGACCAGCGAGGGCCGCCGGAACAGGCGGCCTCCGGGGAAGTCGCGATGCGGAATGCGCGCGAACACATCGAAGCGCTCTGCGGTGCCGGCAACGGCTTCGGCCACCAGCTTGCCCGCGAGGCCGGTCAGCGACATGCCGTGACCCGAGAAACCCTGCATGTAGTAGACATTGGGCGCAAGCCGTCCGAAATTCGGCGCGCGGCTCAGGGTGATGTCCAGAAAGCCGCCCCAGGCATACGCCACTTTGACAGCCGCGAGGGTCGGGAATATGCGCAGCATGCGCTTGCGCATGGACTCGGCCAGCTGCGGGGGCTGTACGGCGCTGTAGCTGACGCGGCCGCCGAAGAGCAAGCGGTGATCGGCCGAACGCCTGAAATAATCCAGGATCCAGTTGATGTCGGCGATTGCGGCATTGCTCGGCAAGAGCTCGCGCGCTTGCGCTTCCCCCAGCGGTTCGGTCGCAATGATGTAGGTGCCGACACCCAGAATGCGCCGCGCCAGCGCCGGTGCGACGTCGCCGATGTACGCATTTGCGCACAGCACGAGATGCGCGCAGCGCACGCAACCCTCCGCGGTGATGACCCTGACTTCCGGGCCATCCTCATAGCGCAGCACCTGTGAATTCTCGAAGATCCTGGCGCCGGCGGTCTCGGCGGCGCGCGCCACACCCTGAGTGTACTTGAGGGGGTGCAGATGGCCGCTGCGCGAGTCGATGAGCCCTCCGAGATAGCGCTCGCTGCGCACATGCGCCTGCAACTCGTCGCGGTCCAAGCGGCGGGCCGATGCATAGCCGTAGTCCTCATGGAGCTCACGCGCCCAGGCATCCAATTCGCGCAGATGGCGCGCCTTGGTGGCGACATGAACATGGCTGGCGTGGTAGTCGCAATCGATCTGGTTCTCGCGGATCAGCGTCTGCGTGAGATCCAGCGCCTCGATGGACAGATCGAACAAGCGGCGCGCGTCCGCGCGCCCCACCTGAGCGGTGAGCGTCTGCTGACTTGCGGCGAACCCAAAGATGGTCTGCCCGCCGCTGCGGCCCGAGGCTCCATAGCCCACGGCATGCGCCTCCAGCAAGACGACTCGAAACCCCCTGCGCGCTAGATGAAGCGCGGCCGAGCAGCCCGCGATGCCCCCGCCGAGCACCGCCACGTCGGCGCGAATCTCGCCCCTCAGTGCCTCCCGAGGTTGCACGCCGCCGCTCGCGCCGGCCGCGGCAGCCTGAAGGGCAGATGGGGCCGAGGCGGCGTAATAGGAGTCGGCGGCAGGATATGTTAATCGCACTTGACAACCGGTCGAGGCTTAAGTGTTTAAAATCTTGTTGCTATTGACAGCATGGGACGCCTGTGAGCCTACCCGGTTAATTGATGATTGTGCAATATTGCCGCACTGCACAAAACATCGCTAAGTGCTGGAAATGCCTAAATCTTAGCCAATTTTGCGTGTGCGGACGGGACGGGTTGCCGGGGGTGTGGTGTAATACAACCGTTAAGGAAGCCTAGCCGTTCATCTAGGCGTTTAATATATTAAACATGTCTCGGTTGCCGCTCATCGGAATTCCAGCCGATCGCCGGCTCTGTGGAAAGCACCATTTCCACATGGTTGGCGAGAAGTACATCGAAGCCGTCGCCAAGGGTGCGCAGGCGGTGCCGGTGCTCGTACCCGCTCTCGGGTCCGAGATCGATTTGCCATCCCTGTTGGATGCCTGCGACGGCTTGCTGCTCACCGGGAGTGCATCGAATGTCGAACCTCACCATTACGGAGGACCGGCGAGTTTGCCGGGAACGCTACATGACCCAGATAGGGATGCTACGACGCTTCCGCTGATTCCTCAGGCGGTTGCCGCCGGCTTGCCGGTGCTGGCGATCTGCCGCGGGTTTCAGGAAATGAATGTCGCCTACGGCGGCACGCTGCACCAGCGGCTGCACGAGGTACCGGGGTACCTCGATCACCGCGAGGATGAATCCTCGTCGCTGGACGAACAATACGGGCCGGCCCACGAGGTCCTTCTGGAGCCTGGAGGGGCGCTGCGCAAAATCGCCGGACGGGATCGCTTGCAGGTCAACTCCTTGCATTGGCAAGGCATTGAGACTCTCGGCAAGGGGTTGGCCGTCGAAGCGCGCGCTCCGGACGGCGTCATCGAGGCGTTCCGGGTGAGCGGCGCTCCGGCCTTTGCCCTGAGCGTGCAATGGCACCCGGAATGGCAGTTTACGGAGAACGCGTTTTCAAGCGCGCTGTTTGCGGCGTTTGGCGAGGCCAGCCGCGCGCGCATTGGTCTGAGGTGATTCATGGCGAGCACGATTCAACAATTCTTGAAGGAACATGGCATTTCGGAAGTCGAAGCCATCATTCCGGACATGGCGGGCGTGGCGCGCGGCAAGCTCATGCCGGCGGAGAAATTTGCGGAAGAAGAGGGCATGCGCCTGCCCGAGGCGATCTTCCTGCAGACGGTGACCGGCGACTATCCCGACGATCAGAGCGCCATGAACCCCTCGGACATCGACATCGTGCTGAAGGCGGATCCGAAGACCGTCCGAGTGGTCCCCTGGGCCGCCGAACCCACCGCGCAGGTGATTCACGATTGCTTTTACGGCGACGGCCGGCCGGTGACCATGGCGCCGCGCTATGTGCTGCGGCGGGTCCTCGATCTGTATGAGGCGCACGGCTGGGAGGCCGTGGTGGCTCCGGAGCTGGAGTTCTTCTTGGTGGAACCCAACGTCGACTCCGACTACCCGCTGAAGCCCCCGGTGGGCCGCTCGGGCCGTCCGGAAATCGGCCGGCAGGCGTACAGCATCGCGGCGGTCAACGAATTCGATCCGCTGTTCGACGACATGTACTCGTTCTGCGAAGCCCAGGACATCGAAATCGACACTTTGATCCATGAAGCCGGCGCGGCGCAGATGGAAATCAACCTGCTGCACGGCTATCCGATGAGCCTGGCCGACCAGGCCTTCTTGTTCAAGCGCACGGCCCGCGAAGCGGCGTTGCGCCACAAAATGTACGCGACGTTCATGGCGAAGCCGATGGCCAAGGAGCCGGGCAGCGCCATGCATCTGCATCAAAGCATCGTCGACGTGAAGACCCGCAAGAACATTTTCAGCAATCCCGACGGCTCGCCCTCGGCGCTGTTCTTCGGACATATTGCCGGTCTGCAGAAGTACCTGCCGGGGGCGATGTCGCTGTTCGCGCCGAACGTGAACAGCTACCGGCGCATCAGCCGCCATTCGTCGGCGCCCATCAACGTGCACTGGGGCTATGACAATCGAACGGCGGGTCTGCGGGTGCCGATGTCCGGGTCCGAGGCGCGCCGCGTCGAGAACCGGGTCGGCGGCGCCGATGCGAATCCGTATCTGGCGATTGCGGCCTCCCTGGCCTGCGGCTATCTCGGAATGATCGAGGGCTTGAAGCCGTCCGAGCCGATCGCGGGCAGCGCCTACGACCTGGCGATCGCCCTGCCGCGCACCCTGGCCGAGGCGCTGCGCCTGCTGCGCGAATCCAAGCCGCTGGTGGACCTGTTCGGCGATCGCTTCGTGCTGGCCTACACGGCGGTCAAAGAGGCCGAGTACGAAACCTTCGCCCAAGTCATCAGCTCCTGGGAGCGAGAGCATCTGTTGCTGAACGTGTAGCGGTCCCCCCCGCGGCTAGGATATAAAGCGTTGTGTCCGTCGCCGCGCAAGGGAAGGGGAAGCGTTTGATGTTCAGCGTTCGTCGGATGGCGATTCTGCTCCTCGGGTGCCTGTTGACCTTGAGCGCTTGCGGCGACCGTAAGAGCGCGCCGGGCGGGCCCGCCGGCGAGCCGGCCGCCGCCGGCAAAGCCCCGGCCGGCGCCCTCAATCTCTACATCTGGTCCGACTACCTGGCCGCGAACACCCTGTCGGATTTCGAGAAACAGACGGGCATCAAGGTCCACGTCGCCTATTTCGACGCCAACGAGACGCTGGAGACCAAGCTGCTGGCCGGCAGCAGCGGCTACGACATCGTCGTGCCCACGGCCTCGTACTTCGAAAGACAGATCAAGGCCGGTGTTTATCTCACCCTCGACACGTCGAAGCTGCCGAACCTCAAGAACATGGATCCGCAGCTCATGGCGAAGGTGGCGCTGCACGACCCGGGCAACGCCCACGGGATCATTTACATGTGGGGCACCAACGGCATCGGCTACAACGAGAAGATGGTCAGGGAACTGATGCCCGACGCGCCGCTCGACAGCTGGCGCCTGGTGTTCGACCCCGCCGTCGCCTCGAAGGTGGCCAAGTGCGGCATCAGCGTGCTCGATTCGCCCGCCGAAATGATGCGCGCCGTGTACAGCTACCTGGGCAAGGATCCGAATTCGCAGAGCCCGGACGATTTGGCCCTGGCCGAAGGCGTGCTCGGCAAGATCCGGCCCTACATCCGCAACATCAACTCCTCCGAATACATCGAGGCGCTGGCCAACGGCGATCTGTGCATCGCCGTGGGCTACAACGGCGACGTCATGCAGGCGCGGGATCGCGCGCGCGAGGCCAACAAGGGCATCGATATCAAGTACGTCGTGCCCAAGGAGGGCTCGATACTGTGGTTCGACATGCTGGCGATCCCTAAGGATGCGCCGAATCCCGACAGCGCGTATGCCTACATGAACTACATCATGACCCCGCGGGTCATCGCCGACATTTCGAACTTCAAGCGCTATGCCAACGCCAACCTCGCGTCGCAGCCGCTGGTGTCGCCGTCCGTCAAGGATGACCCGGGGATTTACCCGCCGCCCGAGCAGCGGCAGAAACTGGCGGTGCAGCTGGCGGATTCGGCCGATCAAACCCGCGCCATTACCCGTGTCTGGCAAAAATTCAAGACGGGCCAATAGGCGATGGCGGCATCCGGCGGTGCGGTCGTCAAAGCGGAGCCTTGGAAGGATCCGGCCGCACGTCCCTACGTACAGGTCGATCACATCACCAAGATGTTCGGCGATTTCAAGGCGGTCGATGACGTCAGCCTGAAAATCTACAAGGGCGAGATATTCTGTTTGTTGGGCGCTTCGGGCTGCGGCAAGACGACACTGCTGCGCATGCTGGGCGGATTCGAAACGCCGAGCTCTGGAAAGATATTCATCGACGGCGAGGACATGACGGGCGTGCCGCCGTACGAGCGGCCGGTGAACATGATGTTCCAGTCCTACGCGCTGTTTCCGCACATGAATGTCGAACAGAACGTCGCCTTCGGCCTGAAGCAGGACGGCGTGCCCAAGGCGGAAATCCAAGAACGCGTGGCGACCATGCTGGATCTCGTGAAGCTGGGCGGCTTCGCCAAACGCAAGCCGCATCAATTGTCGGGCGGCCAGCGCCAGCGCGTGGCGCTGGCGCGCTCGCTGGTCAAACGTCCGAAACTATTGCTGCTCGACGAGCCATTGGGCGCGCTCGACAAGAAATTGCGCGAGCACACTCAGTTCGAGCTGATCAGCCTGCAGGACAAGCTGGGCGTGACCTTCGTGGTCGTCACTCACGACCAGGAAGAGGCGATGACCCTGGCGAGCCGCATCGGCGTCATGGACCACGGCGAGATCGTGCAGGCCGGCACGCCGTCGGAGATCTACGAATTTCCGAGCTCGAAATTCGTGGCGGATTTCGTCGGTTCGGTGAATATGTTCGAAGGCAAGCTGATCGAAGACGAGCCGGAATACGTCCGGATAGGCTCGGAGGAACTCGGCGGGACGATCTACGTCAGCCACGGCATCAGCGCGCCTCCGGAATCCACCGTGTGGGCGGCGATCCGGCCGGAGAAGATTTTCATGTCCACCGCGGCGCCGGGCGGCACCGACAACGTGGTGCGGGGCGCGGTGCAGGACATCGCCTATCTCGGCGACCTGTCGATTTACCTGGTGAAGCTGCCCACGGGCAAGGTGGTGCGCGTGACTCAGCCCAATACGTCGCGCCATGCGGAGGCCATCAGCTGGGACCAGCTGGTGTATCTGTCATGGGACACGACCAGCCCGGTGGTGGTGACCCGTTAATCCCCGGAGGACAGCGGGACAATGGCGGCGCCTCGGCGTGACGGGCCGCGGTCTCGTGGTCGTGCTCCCCTTTCTGTGGCTGCTGCTGTTCTTCGTCGTGCCCTTCGTCATCGTCCTGAAGATATCCTTCTCCGACATCGATCTCGCGATACCGCCGTACAAGCCCCTGCTGGAATGGGTGGGCAAGAATTCCCTCGCGATCAAGCTCGATTTCAACAATTATGCATTTCTGTTCACGGACAAGCTGTACATCAACGCGTTCTTGAACTCGATCAAGGTCGCGTTCGTGTCGACCGTCTTGTGCATCCTGGTCGGCTACCCCATGGCCTACGGCATAGCGCGCGCCACGCCGAGGACGCGCAACGTCTTGCTGCTGCTGGTCATCCTGCCTTTTTGGACGTCGTTGCTGCTGCGGGTCTACGCATGGATCGGCCTCTTGAAGGCCAACGGCGTGATCAACAACGTATTGATGTCGCTCGGTGTGATCCACGAGCCCCTGACCATGCTGTATACCCCCTTCGCCATGTATGTCGGCATCGTGTACTCCTATCTGCCGTTCTTCATCCTGCCGATGTACGCCAATCTGGAGAAGATGGACTGGCAGCTGCTCGAGGCCGCCGAGGACCTGGGGTGCCGCCCGTGGCAGGCGTTCTACAAGATCACGCTGCCGCTGTCGCGCAACGGCATCTTGGCGGGCTCCATGCTGGTGTTCATCCCCGCCGTGGGCGAGTTCGTCATTCCGGCGCTGCTCGGCGGCCCCAATGCGCTGATGATCGGACGGGTGCTGTGGGATGAGTTCTTCTCGAACCGCGCCTGGCCCGTGGCGAGCGCGGTGGCGATTCTGCTGCTCATTCTCCTGGTGCCCTTCATGATGTGGTATCAGAGCGTGCAGGCGCGCGAGTCGGCGGGGACGCGATGAACTACCGAAGTTCGTACTTCATCCTGACCTGCCTCGGCCTGGGCTTCGCCTTCCTGTACATTCCGATCCTGTCGATGGTGGTATTTTCATTCAACGCGTCGCGGCTGGTGACGGTGTGGGACGCGGCGAATTCGCCGACCCTCAAGTGGTACTACTCGCTGCTCAACAACGAGGAAATACTCGATGCGGCATGGATATCGCTCAAGGTCGCCATCATCAACGCCTCGGGTTCGGTGATCCTCGGCACGTTGGCCGGCTTCGGCCTGGCGCGCTTCAGCCAATTCAGGGGGCGATTCACGCTCAATGCCATGACCACGGCGCCCTTGGTCATGCCCGAGGTCATCACGGGGCTGTCGCTGCTGCTTCTGTTCGTCGCCCTCGAGCAGCTGATCGGCTGGCCCGCGGGACGCGGCATCACCACCATGACCATCGGACACATGACGTTCTCGATGGCCTATGTCACGGTCATCGTCAATTCGCGCATGTCCACGTTCGACGCGGCTCTCGAGGAGGCGGCCATGGATCTGGGCGCTCGTCCCGTGAAAGTGTTTTTCGTCATCACGCTGCCCATCATTTTCCCCGCCATCCTGTCGGGCTGGCTGCTGGCCTTCACCCTGTCGTGGGACGATCTCGTGATCTCGAGTTTCACGTCGGGGCCCGGCAGCAGCACGCTGCCCATGGTGGTGTTCTCCAAGGTGCGCCTCGGCGTGAGTCCCGAAATCAACGTGCTCGCGACCATCACCATCATGGTGGTGACGCTCATGATCGTGGGCGTCAGCCTGTGGCTGTCCCGGGCGGCCCGATTGGAAAGCAAGACATGAACAATCAGCTCGATCCGCTCGCGCACGCGAAGGACACCCTGCTCGATCTGGCGGTGCGCTTCGGGCCGAAATTGCTGGTGGCCCTGTTCATCATGACGGCGGGGGTCTTCGCCGCGGGCTGGGCCGCGCGCGCGGTCGACCGCGGCCTGAAGCACCTCGATCTCGAGCCTCCGGTCCGGCAGCTCTTGAACCGCGTGACGCGCGTTCTGGTGATCGGGCTGTTCGCCATCATGGCGCTGCAGAATCTCGGCGTCGAGCTTCTGCCGCTGATCGCGGGCCTCGGGGTGGCGGGCGCCGGCGTCGCTCTCGCGACTCAAGGCGTCCTCAGCAACATGGTCGCGGGCCTCACCATTATTTTCACCAAGCCCTACCGCGTCGGCGAATACATCGCCATCGTCGGGGTCGAGGGCCAGGTGGAGGCCATAACGCTGTTCAATACGCAGCTCATACATGCGGATCGCTCGCGCATCGTCGTTCCGAACCGCAAGGTCGTGGGTGAAATTCTGCATAACTACGGCAAGATCCGCCAGGCCGACGTCAGGGTGGGCGTGGCCTACGAGTCGGATCTCGCTCTCGCCCTGGGCTGCATCGGCGATCTGGTGCGGGCCAATCCCCGCGTTCTCGCGGAGCCGGCGCCCGTCATTTCCGTGGTGACGCTGGCCGATTCGGCGGTGCAGATCGCGGTCAAGCCGTGGGTCGCGGTCGCCGACTACGGCAGCGTCGAGGGCGAACTGAATCTGGCGTTGGTGGAGGAGCTGCGGCGGCGCGGCATCGGCATTCCGTACCCGCAGCGCGAAGTGCGGCTGATCGGCACAGGAGGACGAGAATGAGTGGATTCATGATGCGCGCCGGCGCGCTGGCATTGCTGGGGATGACGGCGTACGCGCCATTGCTCGCGGCACCGGCCGCGCCGGGTTCCGTGGACAAGAAGCTGGACGGCGACTCGGAGAAGCCCGAGGGCGGCAAGTTCGAGCCCTTCAAGCCCGAATCGATGTTGAGCACGGGCACAGTCACCATCGGCGGCCAGACGATTTCCTATCAGGCCGTCGCAGGCACTCTGATCGTGCATCCGAAGGACTGGGACGATGTCCCGCGCGACCCCAAGGCCGAGAAGGGAGGATCCGCGGAGGAGGGCGACGCCAGGAATCCGAGCGCCGAAGCCTCCATATTCTACGTGGCCTACTTCAAGAACGGCGGCGGTCCCCGCCCCGTGACTTTCTTCTACAATGGCGGTCCCGGTTCCGCGACTCTTTGGCTGCACATGGGTGCCTTCGGACCGCGCCGCATCGTCACGGCGACCGACATGCACACGCCGGCCGCGCCGTATTCCCTGGTCAACAATGGATCGAGCCTGCTCGATGCCACCGACATGGTGTTCATCGACGCGCCCGGCACCGGCTTCAGCCGCATTGCCGGCAAGGACAAGGAGAAGGCGTTCTTCGGCGTCGATCAGGACGCCTATGCCTTCGCCGAATTCATTTCGCAATTCTTGTCGAAGTACGGCCGCTGGAATTCGCCCAAGTATCTGTTCGGCGAGAGCTACGGCACGCCGCGTTCGGCGGTGCTCATCAACCAGCTCGAGGCCGACCGCTCGATCGATTTCAACGGCGTGATTCTGCTGTCGCAAATTCTCAATTTCGACCTGAGCCCGGATCGTCCCACGGGCAATCCCGGCGTCGACCTGCCCTATCAGACCGTGCTGCCGACCTACGCGGCGACCGCCTGGTATCACCAGAAGCTCCCCGGGGAGCACAAGAATCTCGACGTCTTTCTCGCGGAGGTCGAGCAGTTCGCCATGGGCGACTATGCCCGCGCGCTCGGCATGGGATCCGATCTTCCCGCCTCGGAACGCGCCGCAATCGCCGGGAAGCTGCATGAGTACACCGGTCTTCCCGTCGAGTACATCCTGAAGGCGGACCTGCGCATCGACGGCGGCGAATTTCGCCAGAATTTGCGCGGCGCGGACGGCATGACCACCGGCCGGCTCGATTCGCGCTTTTCCGGCCCGGACATCGATCCCTTGAGTCAGCGCGCGGACTACGACCCGCAGGCCACGGCGCTCGGTTCCGCCTATGTCTCCGCGTTCAACGAGTACGCGCGCAAGGATCTGCGCTATGGCGAGGGCAAATCCTTCAAGCAGAGCATTCCGACGTTCCGCACCTGGAATTTCCAGCATCAGCAGCCGGGGCAGGCGCAGCAGCCTGCTTCGTCGCGCCAAGGAACGAACGTCATGCCCGACCTTGCGAACGCGATGAAGATCAACCCCAACCTCAAGGTCCAAATGCATGCCGGGTATTTCGATCTGGCGACGCCCTTCTATCAGGGCGTGTACGAGATGCACCACCTGCCGATTCCCGCGAGCCTGCAGTCGAACATCGAATACAAATTCTACGACTCGGGACACATGGTCTATGCCAAGGACTCATCCCTGAAGCAGCTGCACGACAGCGTCGCGGGATTCATTCGCCGCACCAGCACTCCCGGCAACTAGAGGCGCCTCACCCCGCCGCGCCTCACACCAGCACCCGCTCGATGCCCCCCGCATTGGCGCGCAGCACGTACTGCGGCAGCCAGTCGGGGCCGAGCAGATTCTTGGCGATCTCGACCACGATGTAGTCGGCGTCGGTCTCCGTGTCGTCGTTGTAGCGCTTCAAGCCCTGCAGACAGGAGGGACAGGAGGTCAGTATCTTGATCTCGCCTCGATGGCCCTCGGCGCGAATCTGGTCCGCGCCGAGGCGCACTTCCTCTTCCTTGCGAAAACGCACCTGAGTGGAGATATCCGGCCGGCTGACCGCGAGCGTGCCGGACTCGCCGCAGCAGCGCTCGTTCTTGTCTATGCGGCCGTTGCGCGCGCTGTTCATCAGCGTGTTCACGACGGTGAGCGGATCGTGCTTCTTCATCGGCGAGTGGCACGGATCGTGATACATGTAGCGCACGCCGGTCACATTCTCGAGCCGGATGTTCTTCTCCATGAGGAATTCGTGGATGTCCATGATCTTGCAGCCGGGGAAAATCTCCTCGAACTTGTATCCCTGGAGTTGATCGAAGCAGGTGCCGCAGCTCACCACCACGGTCTTGATGTCGAGATAGTTCAGGGTATTGGCGACGCGGTGGAAGAGCACGCGGTTGTCGGTGATGATTTTTTCCGCCTTGTCGAACTCACCGGCGCCGCGCTGCGGATAGCCGCAGCACAGGTACCCGGGGGGCAGCACCGTCTGCACGCCCGCGTGCCACAGCATGGCCTGGGTCGCGAGACCCACCTGCGAGAACAGGCGCTCCGACCCGCAGCCGGGAAAATAAAATACCGCTTCGGAATCGCCGGTCGTCTTGGCCGGATCGCGAATGATGGGCACGTAATTGCGGTCTTCGATATCGAGCAAGGCGCGCGCGGTCTTCTTCGGCAGCCCACCGGGCATGCGCTTGTTGACGAAGTGGATGACCTGCTCCTTGATCGCCGGTCTGCCTTCGCTGGCCGGCGGCCGTTTGGTCTGCGCCTTGGCGAAGGTCTTGAGCGCCCGGTGCGCCAGCCGCTGCGCCTTGAAGCCCCAGTCGATCATCACCTTGCGGGTCAGCTTGATGGTTTCCGGATTGGTGGCGTTCAAGAAAAACAGGGTGGCCGCGGTCCCCGGATTGAAGCGTTTCTTGCCCATGCGGCGCAGCAGGTCGCGCATGGCCATGGAGACGTCGCCGAAATCGATGTCGACCGGGCAGGGCGACTCGCATTTATGGCATACCGTGCAGTGATCGGCCACGTCCGACAGTTCGTCCCAATGCTGCACCGAGACGCCGCGGCGCGTCTGCTCCTCGTAGAGAAACGCCTCGATCAAGAGCGAGGTCGCGAGAATCTTGTCGCGCGGCGAGTACAGAAGATTGGCCCGCGGCACATGCGTGGCGCAGACCGGCTTGCACTTGCCGCAGCGCAGGCAGTCCTTGATGGCGTCGGAAATCGTGCTGATGTCCGATTGCTGCATGATCAAGGACTCGTGTCCGAGCAGGCCGAAGCTCGGCGTATATGCCCGGCGCAGATCGCTCTCCGGCATCAATTTATGCTTGTTGAAATGGCCCTCGGGATCGATCCGCTGCTTGTATGCGCGGAACGAAGCGAGTTCCGCCTCGGTCAGGAACTCGAGCTTCGTGATGCCGATCCCATGTTCGCCGGAGATCACGCCGTCGAGATTGCGGGCGATCTGCATGATCCGCGCCACCGCGCGGCTCGCGGTATGCAGCATGGCGTAGTTGTCGGAATTCACGGGGATATTCGTGTGTACGTTGCCGTCGCCGGCATGCATGTGCAGGGCGACGAATATGCGCCCCTGCAGCACCCGCTTGTGCACGGCCTCGCACTCGGCGAGCACCGCGGAGAATCCCGCTCCGGCGAAGATGCGCTCGAGCGCCGCGCGCACTTCGCTTCTCCAGCTCACCCGGATGCTGCGGTCCTGAAGCCGGTCGAAAATGCTCCCCGAGCCGCCGGCCGGGGGCGCCATTCCGAGCGCGTCCAGGCGCGTGCGCGCCGAGTCGAGCGGCGCGTCCATGGCGCCCAGCAGGTACTGCCAGCGTTCGCGCACGCCCGCCAGGAGCTCGCGCGCCTCGGTCCTGCGGCCCAAATCGACATCCGCGGTCTTGCCCGGCTTGATCTCGCCGGAGAAATATTCGTCCAGGGCGTCGAGCAGATCGAGCTTGTTGCGGATCGACAGTTCGATGTTGATTCGCTCGATGGCGTCCGTGTACTCGCCCAGGCGTTCGAGCGGAATGACCACGTCCTCGTTGATCTTGAACGCATTGGTGTGCTTGGCGATCGCCGCGGTGCGGGCGCGATCGAGCCAGAACTTGCGGCGCGCCTCGGCGTTCACGGCGATGAATCCCTCGCCCGCGCGGGCATTGGCGAGACGCACGACGTGCGAGGTGGCGGCCGCGACCTGTTGCTCGTCTTCGCCGACGATGTCGCCGAGCAGCACCATCTTCGGCAGCGCGCCGCGCTTCGATTTGGTGCTGTATCCGACGGCGCGCAGGTAACGTTCATCCAGGTGTTCCAGACCTGCGAGAACCGCGCCCTGGGACTTGGCGGTCGAGTCGAGGAACCGCGTGATCTCGACGATGCTCGGAATGGCGTCCCGCGCCTGGCCGAAAAATTCCAGGCAGACGGTGCGGGTGTGCGTGGGGCTGCGGTGCAGAACCCAGCGTGCGGCGGTGATCAGGCCGTCGCAGCCTTCCTTCTGCACCCCCGGCAATCCGCCCAGGAACTTGTCGGTCACGTCCTTGCCGAGACCGGTCTTGCGGAATGCGGCGCCCGCGATATCGAGCCGCTCACGGCGCAGGATCTTGGCCTGATCCGGATGGGCACGCCCGTCCTTCCAGACCAGCTCGAAGCTCGCCACCGGTACATCGTGGATCTTGCCGCGATTGTGGTTCAGCCGCGTGACTTCAAGCCAGTTGCCGTCCGTGTCGACCATGCGCCACCAGGCGAGATTGTCGACCGCGGTGCCCCACAGCACCGCCTTCTTGCCGCCGGCGTTCATGGCGATGTTGCCGCCCACGCACGAGGCGTCCGCGGAGGTGGGGTCGACGGCGAATACGAAGCCGGCGCGTTCGGCCGCTTCCGCCACGCGCTTGGTGACCACGCCCGCCGCCGAAAAGATGCTGGCGGCGCCGGCCGCGGTGCCAGGCAACGCAATGGTCTCCACGGCGCCCAGGGCATCCAGCTTCTCGGTATTGACCACCGCCGACCAGGGAGTCAGGGGCACCGCGCCGCCGGTGTAGCCGGTGCCGCCGCCGCGCGGGATGACGGTGAGTCCCAGCTCGATGCAATCGCGCACCAGAGCGGCGGTCTCCGCCTCGGTGTCCGGCGCCAATACCAGGAACGGCAGTTCGACGCGCCAGTCGGTGGCATCGGTGACGTGCGCCACCCTCGAAAACGCGTCGAAGCGGATATTGTCCTTGCGGGTGTGCTTGAGGAACAGGCGCCGCGCGCGGCTGCGCATGGCGGCGAGATCGGCGAAATGCCGCTCGAACCGCAGCACCGCCGAGCGGGCGGCGTGCAGCAATTGCCCCACTTTGGCGTCCCGCGCCGCATCGGCCGCATCGCGGCGCTTTTCCAATTCGCGCAAACGATGGTGCAGCGCCTCGATCAGCTGCCGCCGGCGTTGCGGATTGTCGAGCAAATCGTCCTGCAAGTAGGGATTGCGCTCGACGACCCAGATGTCGCCGAGGACCTCGTACAGCATGCGCGCCGAACGCCCGGTACGGCGCTCGGCGCGCAGCTCGTCGAGTATCCGCCAGGCATCTTCGCCCAGCAGCCGGATGACGATCTCGCGGTCGGCGAGCGAGGTGTAATTGTACGGAATCTCTCGCAACCGCGGTTCCGGCTCGCGGTCGAGCGCTAGACGATCCTGATCGGACATTTCTGCGACGGCGTTCATATTCGCGCGATTTTACGCATTAAATTGTCCGGGATGTGCAGCTCAAGTCGCGGGCGCGCCGGCCGCTAATGAGATCATGCAGAATCCCCCGAACCTGCCGGTCCACAATCCGCCGCGCGAATTGGACGATTGCGACTTCGTGCATGGCCTCGTGGAGCGCTGCTTGGTCAACGATGAGCTGGCCGTGCCGCTGTTGCCGGAAGTCGCCGTTCGCGTCATCCGCACGGGGCCCAAGAGCAAGACCAACGCCCAGCAACTCGCGGACATCATCAATGCGGATCCCGCGCTCACCATGTATGTGCTGCGTATCGCCGCTTCGGCCGCCAATCGTCCGGCATCCCCCATCGCCAATCTGGCGCATGCGGTGGCGTGGCTGGGATTCGACGAAGTCGCGAACATCGCCTTTACGCTGGCGCTGCAGGGCAAGATGCTGGACGTCAAGGGCCAGCAGCACAAGGCGAGGCGGCTATGGCGGCACTCGCTGGCAAGCGCCTTGTGGTCGCGGCAACTGGCGCACATGCTGGCCGAAGAGACTGCCATGTGCTACCTGTGCGGGTTGCTGCACAACATCGGCAAGGTCGTCACCCTCGGCACCGTGCACGAACTCGCGCAGCGCGCCGCCCGGAAACTGGCCAGCGAGGACTACGATCGGCTCATCGAGACCTTTCATCGCCACATCGGCGCGCGCGTCGTCACCGCGTGGGCGTTGCCCTCGCCCGTGCTCACCGTGACCGCGCAGTGGGAGGCGTATGCGGCCGCGGGTCCCGCACGGTTCGAAAGCAATGTGGTCAATGTGGCGCACGCACTCGCTGATTTCACGCTGCTCGATTCCACGCAGCTGGCCCGCGATCTCCTGGTGACGAATGCGGCCTACCGGGATCTTGGGCTGACCCCGGCAGACGGCGAAGCCCTGTTCGATGCGGCCGCGGGCATCAACTCCGAATTGGACCGCTACCTGGCGCCTTGAGGTTCCCCGGGGTATCGTGCCATGCATGAAAGACAACACGCTGGTGAACCATCCACCCGCCGTTGCGGTGGCCGCGGACAACCGTCCGCTGGTGGCGCCGATCTACCAATCGGTGAAATTCTCGTTCGATGACACCGGCGAGACCCTGCGCTACCTGCGCGGCGAGCGAGAGGGCTTCTTTTACTCGCGTACCGCCAATCCGACCTTGAAGCAACTGCAGCTCCTGCTCGCGCAGCTGCAGGGCAGGGACGACTGTCTGCTCACTGGAACCGGCGTCGCCACGCTGGCCGCGAGCCTTCTCAGCTTGTGCAAACAGGGCGATCACATTCTCGCCTTCGTCGAATCGTATGGTCCGACCCGCTACATCGTGCAGCATCTTCTGGCGAAGTACGGTGTCGCCCACACCTTGCTGTCGATCGAGGATCTTCCGGGCATCGAGCGGGTGCTGCGGGAGAGGCCGACCCGTCTGGTGGTGTTCGAAAGTCCCACCAACCCGGTCACCAAGATCGCCGACATCGAGCACCTGACGGCCCATGCGCGGCGCGCGGGAACCCTCACCGTGCTCGACAACACCTTTGCGGGTTTTCACAACCACGGCGGCTACGACGTCGATGTTTACCTGCACAGCCTGACCAAGTACGCCTCGGGCCACGGCGATGTGATGGGGGGCGCGATCATCGCGCGCCGCGAGCTGATCGCCGAGATGCGCAAGGACATCGGCCCGATCGGCGCGGCACTCGATCCGCACGCGGCCTTTCTGATTCAGCGCGGCATGCGCACCTATTTCTTGCGCTACGAGCGGCAGTGCTCGAACGCGCTCGCCGCAAGCCAATTTCTGAAGCAACACCCGCGGGTAAGGCACGTCCATTACCCGGGCCTCGAAAGTCATCCGCAGCACCTGCTGGCGGCGCGGCAGATGCGCGATTTCGGAACCGTGGTGACCATCGAATTGGACGGCGGCTTCGAGCAGGGGGCCCGGTTCGCGGAGGCGCTCGAGCTGTTTTCGATTTCAGCGAGTGTCGGGTCGGCCGAGTCTTTGGTGATGCCGCCGCAATTATTGGCGGGCAACGAATTCACGCCGGCCCAGCGCGCAGCCTCGCTGATCACCCATGGAACCGTGCGCCTGTCGATCGGGCTGGAGGACGCCTCGGATCTCATCCGGGATTTGGAGCAGGCCCTGGACGCGGCGTTCATTTGACTTATTTCCGCCGCCCGGGCTGAAGGGCGCCTCAAGCATCCCCGCCGCGTGCCGATCTCTTCAGGCAGGCGTTATGTTAGGGGTGCCCTGTGAGTCTCGATCCCGTTACTGCTCTCTCCGCCCCGAACTCCAAAGCGGCGCGCGACTACCTGAGCGCGTCATTGACGGCTCCGCAGACCATCGCACCCCTGCCGCGGGTATGCGCCGAGCTCGCGCAGCTCACGGCGCAGCAAGTCACCGACGCCGCTCAATTGGCGCGCTTGATTCAATCCGATCCGGCGCTCGCGGGCGAGCTCATGCGGGTCGCGAATTCTCCGGCATTGCGGCCGCGCACGGCCATCGTCTCGCTGCAGCAAGCGGTCTCGTGGCTCGGCGTCGCCGAAGTGCGCAATATCGCGATGGCGGTGATGCTGCGCGGCGAGGTGTTCGTCGCTCCGGGGCATGAGGTGGAATCCGAGGAGCTGTGGCGGGAGGCGTGGTTGGCGGCACTGTGGGCCAAGGAGATCGCGCGCGAACGCCGCAAGCATGTCGAAAGCGCCTTCCTGGCGGCGTTGATGCATCGCACGGGGGCCGCGCTCGCCCTGAAGATTGTGTCGCGCTTCGAAGTGGAGCGGCGCTCGGGCGTGGACGCCCTGACCTTGAGCGAACTGATCGGCGAATTCGAGCCGGCCTTGGGCCGGCTCTTGATGGACGGCTGGCTCCTGCCCAAGGACGTGCAGGACGCGGCGAGCCATTGGCGCAACTACCGCGAGTCCGGCCATGGCGACCTCGCGGGAAGCGTGCACGCCGCCCATCTATTGGCCATCCATACCCTGCATCCCCAGCTGATGGCCGAGGCATTGATGGTTGAAGACCCGGTGTTCGAGCACCTCGGCGTATTCCCCGACGATCGGCGGCGCATGCTCGCGAAGCGCGATCATGTGCTCGGCCTGGCCGGCCTGTGAGCCTCCCGATGCAGCCCGGCGTCTTCGATTTTCTCTGCGTCGGGTCAGGGCCGGCCGGCCAAAAGGCGGCAATTCAGGCTGCCAAGGCCGGATTTCGCGCAGGCATCATCGAGCGCGAGGCGCAAGTCGGCGGCTCCTGCCTGCTGTCGGGCACGATTCCCAGCAAGGCGCTGCGGGAACAAGCACTGCGCTATCGCCGCATGCAGGGCAGCGCCTCGTCGTTGGCGGTCGAGTTGCGCGGCGACGCGCCGCTGTCCGCCTTGCTGCGCGGAGTCGACAACGTCATCGATGCCCAGGACCGCTATCTGCAGGCGCAGCTCTCCCGCAACCAGGTCGAGTTGATCCGCGGCCGCGGCGTGTTTCTGGATCCGGATCGCATCGAAGTGCAGCGCTTGGACGGTTCGCGAATCGTGCTGCGCGCACGGCGGATCCTGCTCGCCACCGGCTCGCGGCCGCGGCATGTGCCCTCCGTCGAGGTGGACCACGAACACATCCTCGACAGCGACTCGATTTTGAGCTTGTCCTACCTACCGCGGTCGATGGTGGTTCTCGGCAGCGGCGTGATCGCCTGCGAGTATGCCTCCATTTTCGCCGCGCTGGGCTGCGCCGTGACCTTGCTCGACAAGGCGGCGGAGCCGCTCGGATTTCTCGATCTTAGCTTGCGCACGGGATTTCTCGCGGGCTTCCGGGCGATGGGCGGAAATTATCGGGGCGGCGCCGATGTCGCGGGCGTGCGCTTCGACGGCTTCTCGCAGGTCGAGGTGCGGCTCAAGGACGGCGATTTGCTGACCGCCGACATCGTGTTCGCGGCATTCGGCCGCGTCGCGAATCTGGACGGCATCGGCATCGAACGTCTCGGACTCACCGTCACCAGCCGCGGCCACGTGCAAGTGGACGAGCGCTTCGAGACCAATATTCCGGGAATCTTCGCGGCCGGCGACGCGATCGGCCCGCCGGCGCTCGCCTGCGCGGCCGCGGACCAGGGCCGGCGCGCCGCGCTCGCGGCCCTGGGGCTGCCGCCGCCCGCCCTCGGCAGCCTGGTGCCGAGCGGTGTGTATACGATTCCGGAAATCGCCTGCGTGGGATTGTCGCAGAGCGAGGCCGCCTCGAAGAAGATCGACGTGATCGTCGGGCGGGCCGACTTCGGCGAAGTCGCGCGCGCCCACATTGCCGGAGAACCCATGGGGTTCCTGGCGCTCATCTGCGAGCGTGATTCAGCGCGGGTGCTCGGCGTGCAGGTCATCGGCGAAGGCGCCACCGAACTCGTCCATCTGGGTCAGGCGGCGATATTCAACGGGTCGACGGCGGACTTCTTCATCGAACAAATCTTCAATTTTCCGACCCTGTCCGAGGCTTACCGGATCGCCGCCTTCGATGTCTTGAAGCAGCGATTGGCGACGCAGCCCCACGTTACAAATTGCGGATCAGAATATCGCCGAACTCGCTGCACTTGACCTCGGTCGCTCCGTCCATCAAGCGCGCGAAATCGTAGGTCACGGTCTTCTGGGCAATTGACCTGTCCATCGCGCCGATGATGGCGTCGGCGGCCTCCAACCAGCCCATGTAGCGAAACATCATTTCGCCCGACAGGATGACGGAGCCCGGATTGACCTTGTCGAGATCGGCATACTTGGGCGCGGTGCCGTGCGTGGCTTCGAATACCGCATGACCCGTCAAATAATTGATATTGCCTCCGGGAGCGATCCCGATACCGCCGACCTGAGCGGCCAGGGCATCCGACAGGTAGTCCCCGTTGAGATTCATGGTCGCGACCACGTCGAATTCATCCGGGCGGGTCAACACCTGCTGCAGAGTGATGTCGGCGATGGCGTCCTTGATGATGATCTTGCCCGATTTCTTGGCCGCGTCCATCTGCGCATTGGCTTCCGCCTCGCCCTTTGCGGCCTTGATGCGCTCCCACTGCTCCCACGTGAACACGTCGGCGGAAAATTCCTGTTCCGCGAGGCTGTAGCACCAATTGCGAAACGCACCTTCGGTGAATTTCATGATGTTGCCCTTGTGCACGATCGTCACGCTCTTGCGCTTGTTGGCGATGGCGTATGCGACGGTGGCGCGGAACAACCGGTCCGTCCCCTCCTTCGATGCGGGCTTGAGGCCAATACCCGAGCTCTCGGGAAAACGGATCTTGGCGAACTGTTTCGGAAAATTCTGCTTGAACAGATCGAGGAATTTGCGGGCGTCCGCGGAACCCGCCTCGAACTCGATCCCGGCGTAAATGTCCTCGGTGTTTTCGCGGAAAATGACCATGTCGACCTTCTCCGGCGCCTTGACCGGGGAGGGCACGCCCTTGAACCAGCGCACGGGCCGCAAACACACGTAGAGGTCCAACAATTGGCGCAGTGCCACATTGAGCGAGCGAATACCGCCGCCGACCGGCGTGGTGAGCGGACCCTTGATCGAGATCAAGTAGTCGCGGCAGGCGGTGACGGTTTCGTCGGGGAGCCAAGTATTGTATGCCTTGTTCGCCTTTTCGCCGGCGAACACCTCCATCCAGTGAATCTTGCGTTTCCCGCCGTAGGCTTTTTTCACCGCCGCGTCGAAGACCCGCACACTGGCGCGCCATATATCGCGGCCGGTGCCGTCGCCTTCGATGAACGGAATGATGGGCTGGTCCGGCACGTGCAAATTGCCGTTCTTGATCGTGATCTTCTCGCCCCCCGCGGGGACTTGCGGCTTCGCGTCTGACATTCAGCGCTCCTGTAAATTCATGTGCAATGCTAGCATGCGCGACCGGAGACTTAGCATGCGCACGCTCAAATCAACACCCGCGAAGGACGGCTTCCGCATGCCCGCGGAGTTCGAACCACATTCAGGCTGCTGGATGCTCTGGCCGGAGCGTCCGGATAACTGGCGCGACGGAGCCAAGCCGGCGCAGGCGGCGTTTGCGGCGATCGCCGCCGCGATTGCCGAAGGAGAGCCGGTGACGGTCGGCGTCTCCGCGGCGCAATTCCAAAATGCGCGCGCCCGATTGCCGCGCGCGGTACGCGTCGTCGAGATCAGCAGCAATGATGCGTGGATTCGCGACTGCGGGCCGAGCTTCCTTCTCGACGGCAAGGGCCGCCGGCGCGGCGTCGACTGGACCTTCAATGCCTGGGGAGGCATGAGCGGCGGCTTGTACTTTCCCTGGGACCGGGACGATGAGGTCGCGCAAAAGGTTCTGGAGATCGAAGGCGCCGACCGGTACCGGACATCTTTCGTGCTCGAAGGCGGCGCCATCCATGTGGACGGACAGGGCACCTGTTTGACCACCGAAGAATGCTTGCTCAATCCGAATCGCAACCCCCATCTGACACGCGCGGAGGTGGAAGAGCAGCTGCGCCTGTATCTCGGCGTCAGCAGCGTGATTTGGTTGGGACGGGGCGTGTACCACGATGAGACCGGCGGGCACATCGACGAACTGGCCTGCTTTACCGCCCCCGGCCAGGTCGCGCTCACCTGGACCCGCGACCGCGACGATCCGCAATACGAGATTTCGCACGATGCCTACGAGCGCCTGCGAAGGGCGCGCGACGCGCGGGGACGGGAGCTGACCGTTCACAAGATTCATCAGCCGGGGCCGCTGTACATGACCGACGAAGAGGCGGCCGGAATCGACCCGCGGGCCGGCAGCCGGCCGCGCAAGGCCGGCGAACGTCTGCCGGGGTCATACATCAATTTCTATATCGCCAACAAATGCATCGTCATGCCGCTGTTCGACAAGCGCCATGATGCGGCGGCGAGGCGTACCCTCGAGAAGCTGTTCCCCACCCGCAGGGTGCTCGGAGTCGCCACCCGCGAGGTGCTGCTCGGAGGGGGCAATATTCACTGTGTAACCCAGCAGGTTCCGCGCCCGACGGGCCGGGGCAACCGGACCGGTTCCTAGGAGCCTAAGCCCGGCTCCCATACCCGCAAATGGAACTTTGCTGCGCGTACGCTCTCGAAAGCCTTTATTCTACGCAGCCTTAATCCTTCTAACCCCCAACAATATTGGAAGCTGTAGTGCACTCATTGTTCCTTCGATACGCTCGTAAATCATCGAGTGCGATCATCTGCGCCGCCGGCCTGATCGCGGCCGGCTGTCATCACAATAGCTACACCAGCGGCTACGGCATAGGCTGGGTCACCTTGAGCGATACCCCGGGCGATTTCACCAGCTACATCGTGAATGTCGATTCGGTGACCCTGACCGGCAAAACGGTCGGCGTGATCACCGCCGTCTCGACGATCGAGACCGTCGATTTCACCAAGCTGAAGAACATCTCCGAGCTGTACAGCGCCGCCAGCATTCCGAACGATACCTATACCTCGGCCACCATAACGCTCGATTACACCTCGGCCAATATCTCCGTCATGGTCAACGGTGTGCCGGTCAAAGCGACGGTCGTGGATACGACGGGCGCCGCCGTGACCACGCAGACGATCAACGTGACCCTCGATCCAAGCCAGCAGCTCACCATCCAACCGACCCAGTCATCGTCGAGCGCCGTGCGCCTCGCCCTGGATTTCGACCTCGCCGCCTCCAACGTCGTGAATTTGGCCACCAGCCCGCCGACGGTGACCGTCAAGCCCTTCATGACGGCGGCCACCAGCGCCCCCGACAACAAGCCGGTGCGTGTGCGCGGCCCGCTGATCAACTCGGACGTCAACATCGGCACCTATACCGTTTATGTGCGGCCCTTCTATGACGAAGTCAGCGCCTTGGGGGTACTCACGATTTTCAACGCCCCGAACACGGTCTACCTGATCAACGGGGTCACGTACGTCGGAACTCCGGGCATCACCCAGCTGTCGCAATTGTCCGCGGGCTCGACCATGACGGCGGCCTATACGACCTTTGAGCCGACACCCACCCTGAACCAGGCGGTGACGGCGGGCAAGTTCAATTCCTTCTACATGATCGGCGGCAGCACCCTCGAGGACTACTACACTCAGGGGCTCGAAGGCGACGTGGTCGCGCGCAGCGGCAACACCTTGACGGTGCGCGGTTCAACCTTGCAGCTGAACGACGGAGTCAGCAGCTACAACAATACCGACGCCGTGATCCTGTTGGGTCCCAGCACCATCGTGACGGCGGACTACAACACGACGCTGACCGGGCTCACCGAGAGCTCCGTGGCCGTCGGCCAGCACATCATCGCCCGCGGCATCTATTCGTTGCCGGCTTCCGGTGTCGTGACCCTGGACGCGACCGGAAATTCCAGCACCAACACCGGCTCGGTGCGCATCGTGTCCACCGAACTCTGGGGCTCGCTCGTATCCTCGGCCACGGGCAGCCTGGTGCTGGATCTGCAGACCATCGACAATTGGCCGGTCAGCAGCTATGACTTCACCGGCAACGGTGCCGGCGCAGCGACGCCGGCCGCGTTTGCGGTGAATACCGGCACTCTGGCGCTGCCCGCCGGCACAGTCGCCGGCGGCCCGCTGTGGATCGATGGATTCTTCGCGCCGTTCGGATCCGCACCGCCGGATTTCAATGCGTTCACCATCAACGGCGAGGTGTCCGTGACGGCCACCCTGCAAGTCGATTGGACCAGCGCGGGGACCATCGCGCCGTTCGCCACGTTGACGGACACCGGCCTGACCATCGACCTCAGCAACGCGAATTACAGCGCCGGCGTGATCCGCATTGGATCCGAGAGCATCGACCTCTTATCGCTGCCGGCGACACCGCAGATCGTTCCGCAGGCGGCGACCCCGCCCGCAGCCGCTGGATTGCCGTCGGTATTCGTGCCCATATTCTCCATCGGCGGCCTGACCACGACCACGACCACGACCACGCCCACGAGCACGACCAGCATCGCGGTGTACACCGGCTTCGCGAATTTCGTGACCCAGCTGCCCATCTCCATCGTCGCAGCGACGCCGGCGCTGCACTTCGTGGCCACCGGTTCGTTCAACAGGGGCAACAATACTTTTACCGCTTCGCGTATCGACGTCGTGAACTAAAGGAGTCTGTCTGACCATTCCGCGTGGCCGCGCCACCATGGGGAAGCTCAATTTACGCGGTTTGGGCTGGGCGCTGTGTGCGGCTTGCTTGTGGCCGGGAGGATCCTGGGCGGCCGCGGTGGCCGCGCCGCAGGCGCCTCCCGCCGCGATCCGTCCGCGCATCTGCCTGGTGCTGTCCGGCGGCGGCGCGCGCGGCATGGCGCATATCGGCATTCTCAAGGTTCTGGAGGATTTGAAGGTACCCGTCGACTGCATCGCCGGCACCAGCATGGGTGCCATCGTGGGCGGCCTGTATGCCAGCGGCATGACGGCGCGGCAAATCGAAGCCACCATGCGCTCGCTCGATTGGCAGGAGGCCTTTCACGACGCCCCGCCGCGCCAGGACCTCGCGTTCCGGCGCAAACAGGACGACCGCAATTTTCTGGTGCGCCTCCCGCTCGGGCTCAAGCACGGCAAGATCCTGCTGCCCAAGGGCCTGATTCAGGGGCAGAAGCTGCAGCAGACCCTGCGGCAATTGACCCTGCCGTTCAGCGACAGCACCAATTTCGATCAGTTGCCCACCCCGTTCCGCGCGGTGGCGACCGATTTGGAAACCGGCAACGCCGTGCTGTTGGACAGGGGCGATCTGGCGATCGCGATGCGCGCCAGCATGTCGGCGCCGGGCGTATTCGCGCCGGTGGAATCGAATGGCCGGCTGTTGGTCGACGGCGGATTGGCGGAGAACCTGCCCATCAACGTGGCGCGTGAGATGCATGCGGATATTCTCATCGTCTCCGACGTGAGTTTTCCGCTGCAGACCCGGGCCGGCCTCGATTCCGCACTGTCGATTTCCAATCAAATGCTGGCGATTCTGGTGCGCAAGGACACCGACCGCCAGCGGGCGACGCTGAGCGCACAGGATATTCTGATCGAACCGATTCTGGGCCAGGCGGCCGTGACGGATTTCACCGCTCCGAACAGTGTCATTGCCCGCGGCGAGGAGGCCGGGCGCGGCGCCCGCGACAGGCTGGAGGCGCTCGGCGTCGGCGACGCCGCCTACCGGGATTACCTGGCGCGGCGCGCGACGCGCCAGCCGGACTTGCCGCCGATTCAGTTCGTGCGCGTGGACGAACAATCCAAGCGCTATGAGAAGACCATCGTGGCGGAAATGCGGCCGATCGTGGGAAAGCCGCTGGATGCCGATGAAGTGGGCAAGCGCATCACGGAGCTGTACGGCCTGGGGAATTTCGAAACCCTCGACTACTCCCGGGTCGACCAAGGCCAGGGCGCCGACGAGGAATCCGGTCTCGAGGTGCGGGCGCGGCGCAAATCCTGGGGCCCCAATTACCTGCGTTTCGGCTTGAACCTGGAGGACGATTTTCAGGGCAACAGCCACTACAACGCGGCGGCGCGGTTCGTGGTGACCGAGATGAATCAGCTCGGCGCGGAGCTGCTGACGGACGTGCAAATCGGCACCGACGTGAAACTCGCCACCGAGTTTTATCAGCCGCTCGACCCCTTGCGCACATGGTTCGTGGCGCCGAGCGCGCGCATCGAAGTGCGCGATCTGCCGATCTATGCCAACAATCTCGAGGTGGCGGACTTTCGCGACCGCGAGGCCGAGGGCGATTTCGACGTGGGACGCAATCTCGGCAATTGGGGCGAGATCCGCGTCGGCTTTCACCGCATCAACGGCGAGACCCATCTGCGCTTGGGCGACCCGTCCTTGGTTGAGCCGCTGTACAACAACGGCGAATACTTCTTCAAGTTCAGCTACGACCATCTCGACAACGTGCACTTCCCGCGCGACGGGCAGACGTTTACCCTGCAGTGGGATGCCAATCGCACCAATCTCGGCGCCGATATCGCGTCCGACAAGGTGCAGGCCGACTGGCTGATAGCGCGCTCGTCCGGGCGCAACACCCTTTTACTGTGGACCTCGGCGGGGACCACCTTGGACGGCCATTTTTCACCGATCGATCTGCCCGAATTCTATTCTCTGGGCGGATTTTTCAATTTGTCGGGTCTCGCGCCGCAATCGCTGTACGGCCCCAATTATGCGATCGCCCGCGCCATCTACTTCCGCAAGATCGGCCACGGCGGCGAGGGCTTTTTCGAGTTTCCCGCGTATCTCGGCCTGTCATTGGAGTTTGGCAACACGTATCAGCACCGCGACGACATCAATTTCGGTTCGGCGCGCAAGGACGCGTCGTTGTTCGTGGCCTTCGACACCTTTCTCGGCCCCGTCTATTTGGGATCGGGCTACGATCAGGCGGGAACGGCGGGGTTCTATTTGTTCTTGGGGCGCACTTTTTGATGCGCCACGCGCAGAATCTACGGGGTCGAAGTTTTAGAAATTGCGGCTTTCGGAAAGTTTTTCGACTTTCTCGAACACCAGCGCCGGTTGATCGCCGATTCGCGAGTATTCGTGTTTGCGCGACATGTCCTCGAGGAAGCGGTCGCGTTCCGCGGCGGTGAAATACCAGTGGGTTTTTTGCCAGTCGCTGCCCAGGAGCTTCGCGAACGGATCTCCCGGCTTCAGGCGTACGCGAATCCCGTAAGGGCGCGGCAGCACCGGCAAGGTGCGCACGAGATTCTGAGGATTGGCGATTCCCATGGCCCGCAAGATAGCCGAATCGCGGCCGGGCTGCCAGGGCGCCGGATTCACATGGTAGACTGCGCCGCCTCCCGGGCGGCAGCGCGGTGAGCCAATTGAGCCAATTGAGGTAATTGATGGCATCGTCCTATACGGCCTCCGACATCGAGGTATTGAGCGGCTTGGATCCGGTTCGCCGGCGCCCGGGCATGTATACCGACACGACGCGGCCGAATCATCTCGCACATGAAGTCATCGACAATAGCGTCGACGAGGCGCTCGCCGGCCATTGCCAACACATCAATGTGACCGTATTCAAAGACGGCTCGGCCCAGGTCGAAGACGACGGCCGCGGCATGCCGGTCGACATTCACCCCAAGGAGAAGATCAGCGGCGTCGAATTGATCCTGACCCGGCTGCACGCCGGCGGAAAATTCAACGACAAGACCTATCAGCACTCCGGCGGATTGCATGGAGTGGGCGTGTCCGTGGTCAACGCGCTGTCGAAGCACCTGGAGTGCTGGGTGCGCCGCGGCGGCAAGGAATACAACGTGAGCTTCAAGGGCGGGCGGCTCGCCTCCAAGCTCGAGGTCGTGGGCGAGGTGCCGAAGTCGAAAACCGGCACGACCATTCGTTTCTGGCCCGATCCGCAGTATTTCGATACCGACAAGTTCGCCATCCCGAAGCTGAAGCAGGTGCTGCGCGCGAAAGCCGTGCTGTGCCCCAATCTGCGCGTCACGCTCTTGAACGAATTCACCGGCGAGCGCGACGAGTGGTTTTACACCGGCGGCCTGCATCAATACCTGGCCGAGGAGCTCGGCAAGGGAGAATGGCTGCCGGCCGAAACCTTCTACGGCAAGCGCGACATCGAAGGGGGATCCCTGGATTGGGCGTTCGCCTGGGTGCTCGAGTCCGAGCACGGCATCACCGAGAGCTACGTCAATCTGATTCCCACGGTCGAGGGCGGCACGCATGTCAACGGCCTGCGCGCGGGCGCCGCGGATGCTGTGCGCGAGTTCTGCGAGTTCCGCAACCTCGTGCCGCGCGGCTTGAAGCTGTCGCCCGAGGATGTCTGGGACGGCGTGAGTTTCGTGCTCTCGATGAAAATGCGCGAGCCGCAGTTCGCGGGGCAAACCAAGGAAAAGCTCTCCTCGCGGGAATCGGCCGGCATCGTGCAGGGCGTCATCAAGGATGCGTTTGCCCTGTGGCTCAATCAGCACCCCGACCAGGGCGAAAAAATCGCCATGCTGGCGATATCCAACGCGCAGCAGCGCTTCAAGGACAGCCAGAAAATCGCGCGCAAGCGCATCGTCGCGGGTCCGGCGCTGCCGGGCAAACTCGCCGACTGCGTCAGCCAGGATCCTGCGCGCGGCGAGTTGTTTCTGGTCGAGGGCGACTCGGCCGGCGGGTCGGCCAAACAGGCGCGCGACCGGGTGACGCAGGCCATCATGCCCCTGCGCGGCAAGATCCTGAATACCTGGGAGGCGGATACCGCGGAGGTTCTGCAATCCCAGGAGGTACACAACATCAGCATCGCGATCGGCGTCGATCCCGCGGCCAGCGACCTGTCGGGTCTGCGCTACCACAAGATCTGCATTCTGGCGGACGCCGACAGCGATGGTCAGCACATCGCAACCTTGCTGTGCGCCTTGTTCCTGCGCCACTACCGGCCGCTGGTGATGGCCGGACACGTGTATGTCTGCATGCCGCCGCTGTTTCGCATCGACGCCGGCAAGGAAGTGGTCTATGCGCTCGATGAGGCGGAGAGGGAGAAGGCGCTGAAGCGCATTGCCGCGGAAAATCCCCGCACCAAACCCGTGGTCACGCGCTTCAAGGGCCTGGGCGAGATGAGCCCGCTGCAGCTGCGCGAAACCACCATGGCGCCGCAGACGCGGCGTCTGGTGCAGATGACCATCGACGCCAAGGACAGCCCGGACCAGATGATGGACATGCTGCTGGCGAAGAAGCGCGCCGGCGACCGGCGCGAATGGCTGGAGACCAAGGGCAATCTGGCGCACATTTAGCCGCGGCGGCGCGCTCCACGACCAGACATCGCGATCATGAAAGACCAAGAACTCAATTTCGAGGGCATCGAGAAGGAACCGCTCAAGTCCTTCGCGGAGCGCGCCTACCTCGATTATTCCATGTACGTGATTCTCGATCGCGCGCTGCCGGCCTTGGGCGACGGCCTGAAACCCGTGCAGCGGCGCATCGTCTATGCGATGAGCGAGCTCGGCCTCGCCGCCGGCGCCAAGCACAAGAAATCGGCGCGCACGGTCGGCGATGTGATCGGCAAGTTCCATCCGCACGGCGATTCCGCCTGCTACGAAGCCATGGTGCACATGGCGCAGGATTTCGCCTACCGCTACCCCATCGTCGACGGGCAGGGCAACTGGGGTTCGACCGACGATCCGAAATCCTTCGCCGCCATGCGCTATACCGAGTCGCGGCTGACCCGCTATGCCACCCTGCTGCTGCAGGAGCTTGGCAGCAGCACGGTGGAGTGGGCGCCGAACTTCGACGGCTCGCTGGAGGAACCCACCATGCTGCCGGCGCGGGTGCCGAATCTCCTGCTCAACGGCGGCTCAGGAATCGCGGTCGGCATGGCCACCGACATTCCACCGCACAATTTGCGCGAAGTGGTCAAGGCCTGCGTCGCCCTGCTCGACGACCCCGCCTTGAGCACGCGCAAGATCATGGCGCACGTCAAGGGACCGGATCTTCCGACCGGTGCCGAGATCGTCTCGCCGCGCGACGATCTGGTGCAGATGTACGAGACGGGTTCCGGCACGTTCAAGGCCCGTGCCACCTATAAGATCGAAGACGGCGAGATCGTGATCGACGCGCTGCCGTTCCAGGTGTCCGGAGCCAAGGTGCAGGAGCAGATCGCCGCCCAAATGCAGCAGAAGAAACTGCCGATGGTCGAGGACCTGCGCGATGAATCGGACCACGAGAATCCGACGCGCCTCGTGATCGTGCCGAAGTCGAATCGCGTGGATCCGGTCGCCTTGATGACGCACCTGTTCGCGACCACCGACCTCGAGCGCAATTACCGCGTGAATCTCAACGTCATCGCCTTGGACGGCCGGCCGCGGGTGATGCCGCTGAAGGAACTGCTGCTGGAATGGCTGCAGTTCCGCAAGGACACGGTCACGCGGCGGCTGAACCACCGGCTCGCGAAATTGAACGCGAGAATTCACATCCTCGACGGTTTGCTGATCGCGTACCTGAATCTCGATGAAGTGATCCGCATCGTGCGCACCGAGGACCAACCCAAGCCGGTGCTCATCAAGCGCTTCAAGCTGTCCGATGAACAGGCCGAGGCCATTCTCGAGACCAAGCTGCGCCACCTCGCGCGCCTCGAGGAGATGAAGATCCGCGGCGAGCAAAAAGAACTCGCCGAGGAGCGCGACGAAATCGCCGCGATCCTGAAGAGCAAAGCGAAGCTCACGAAGCTGGTGCGCGATGAACTGCTGAGCGACGCCGAGGAGTACGGCGACGAGCGGCGCACCCGCCTGGTGGAGCGCGAGGCCGCGCAGGCCATTTCGGAGACGGAGCTGCTCACCAGCGAGCCGGTCACCGTCGTGCTGTCGCGGTTGGGCTGGGTGCGCGCGGCCAAGGGACACGACATCGATGTGCGCTCCTTGAGCTACAAGGGCGGCGACGAATTCCAGGCCGCCGCCCGCGGCCGCAACCTGCAGCAGGCCGTGTTCATCGATTCCACGGGCCGGGCCTACAGCCTGGACGCGCACCAGCTGCCGGCCGCCCGCGGCCACGGCGAACCGCTCTCGGGCAGCGTCGATCCGCCGGACGGCGCCACCTTTGCAGCCGTGCTGATCGGCGAACCGGACGACACCTGGCTGCTCGCGAGCGACGCGGGCTATGGATTCGCCGTGAAATTGCGCGAGCTTTACGCGCGCAACAAGAAGGGCAAGTCGGTTCTCAAGGTGCCGGAGAGCGCGCGGGTCCTGCCGGCGCAGCCGATTGCACAAGCGGCGGCGCTGGCGATATTCGTCAACAACGATGGCGAGGTGCTGGCGCTGCCGGCCGCGCAAATCGAAGAGCTGTCCGCGGGCAAGGGGCAGAATCTGTTCGGCATCCCCGGCAAGAAGTCCGCCGACCGCGACGAGTACCTGGTGGCGATGGCGATCGTGGGCCCCGGCGAGGTGCTGACGATTTACAGCGGCAACAGCGCGCCGATGAAGCTGAAGTTCGAGGAGCTCAAACAGTTCCAGGACAGGAAGGGCCAGCGCCGGCAGAGATTCTCGCGCGCCTACAAGCAGGTCGACCGGCTCGAGGTGTCGGCGGCGTAGCTCGAGCGCGGTCAGGTTGCAGGGCGCGAGCGGATCAGCGCCGGTCGCCCGACGACATGGTCACATCCTCGGGCGCGTTCACGAAGTACCCCTGGATGAACTCGATGCCGAGCTGCCACAACACGGCCATGGTGTTGGCGTCCTCGACGCGCTCGGCCACCGTCTCGATGCCCCTGCGTTTCGCGGCCTCGACAAGCCCCTTTACGCGCTGTTGTTGTATCTGATTGGTGGACAGGCCCTGCATCAGCGAGCCGTCGATCTTGATGAAATTCATGTCGATGTCGGCGAGCAGCTTCAAGGGATCGCGGCCGGTGCCGAAGTGCTCGAGCGCAAATCTAAACCCCAGCTTGCGCAGATTGTCCGCCAGCTCCTTGGTCTGCCTGACGTACTGGTTCGCGAGATCCTCGGTCACCTGGATGCATATCCGCTTCGCGTCGATCTTGAGCGATTTCAGCTGAGTCTCGAGCCACGTGAGCAGGCTCTTGTCGATAACCGTGTCCTTCGACACGCGCACGAAGATGCAGGCGGCCTTGCGGTTGGCGGCGAAGGACATCGACGCGCCGATCACCCAGCGGTCGATGTTCTTCATCAAGTCGTTGCGCTCGGCGGCCGCGATGAATTCCGCCGGCAGCACCTCGTTGCCCTGTTCGTCCAGCATGCGCACCAGCACGTCGAACATGCCCTTGTCTTCGCCGAGCAGGCTGGCAATCGGCTGCTGCACCAGACGGAAGCGATTCTCCATCAGGGCGTTCTTGATGTGCTTGACCCAGATCTTGTCGTAGGCCTGCACGCGGGTGTCGGTATCGGACTTGTCCACGGCGTACCACTGATTGCCGCCGAGCTCGCGCCCGCGGCGCGTGGCGCTGACTGCATCGGTGATCGCGGCCGCGACGTCCGGGTTGGCCGCCGGCAGGAGCCCCAAGCCCGCGGTCACCGTGGCCGACAGGGTCTTGTCTTCGATCGCGAACGTGTACTCGTTCACGCGCTTGACCACATTCTCGGCCCAGGTCTCGACGTCGCGGGCGGTGCCGCGCTCGAGCAAAATCAGGAATCCGTTGCCGGCGAAGCGGCCGCACAGGTCCGTGGGCGTCAGCTGCGCGCGCAGCAGTTCGGCGAGCTGCGCCATGAAATCCTCGCTGGACAGCACGCCGATGGCGTTCTGAATTTCGATGAATCGGTCCGGCTTGATATGGGCGAATTGACGCACGCCGCCCTTCATGGGCAGAGCGCAGCGCTCGCGCACCGCGGCGATCAAATAGCGCTGCTGCAGGAAGCGCGTCGTGGCGTCGTTCTTGACCGCATCGGCGAGCTGCATTTCGAGATTGTGGTCCTTCTTTTGCGTTGCCGAGATGGCAATGCGGATGGCCGGCTCATTCTCGTAGTCAGCCTTGGTGAGCAGCAGCTCGAGCGGCAGGCTTGAGCCGTCCGACAGCAGCGCGCGCACTTTCAGGTCGTGACCCGACCACTTGCCCTGCAAGCAGGCCACCAGGGCGCCTTTGAGCGCGGGATGCGTTTCCTGCTCGAACAAATCCATGAGCGGCTGGCCGGTGAGCGCATCGTCGCCCGAGTAGCCGAACAGCTCGAGCCAGGCGCGATTCGCATCCACGATGATGCCTTCCTGCACGTGCGTGATGGCGTCCGCCGAGCCTTGGAGAAAGTTCTGCAGCTGCTCGCGATACTCGCGCGCCGAGGACAGCGTCGTGGAGAGCGCGCGTTCCAGGCGATAGGCGCGAAGTTCCCGGGTGGCGACCGATTGCAGGCGGCTGCGGTTGGCCAGCGTCACCACGTCCTGCGCCCCCAGGCGCATGGCCTCGGCGATGGCGGCCTCATCGACGTGCTCGCGTACGATCAGCACCGGCATCCCCGGCGCGCTTTGCTGTTTGACTTTCATGAGCGCCGACAACTCGATGCCGAGCTCGTCGATGAATGCGATCAGCATCTCGGGATTGATTTGTGTAAGGGCATCCCCTAGGTCGCGGGCATCCGGCAGCCATGTGCAATGCACGGGGTGGCCGGCTTTGCGCAATGTGCTGTTGACCGCCTCGACGTGGTCCTGCGACCTCGTCATGACGATCATTGGAACGGCCCCTTGTTCGCTCAAGTCAATAACCTCTCAACATGGGAGGAAAGTGTAACACCTGAGGATTTGCCGTTTCTGGGACCGGCGTCTAGGAGCCTGTCGGCGCGTCCGCGCTGCCAAGACGGGTCCCCAAGCCCGCCAATCGTCCGGAATTGGCTTGGGGGAGGGGTTACGGCTATCATACGCGCCCTTCAGTTCCGAGGCCTTCGATGGCGAACTACAGCACGAACGAATTCAAGTCCGGACTCAAGATCCTGATCGACGGCGACCCCTACGCCATCGTCGAGAACGAGATGGTCAAGCCGGGCAAGGGGCAGGCATTCAATCGCGTCCGGGTACGCAACCTGAAGACAGGCCGCACCATCGAACGCACGTGGAAGTCCGGCGACACCGTGGAAGCCGCCGACGTCGTCGATACGGACATGCAATACCTGTACAGCGACGGCGATTTTTTCCACTTCATGGCGCCGGAGACATTCGAGCAGCTGACGGCCTCCAAGGAAGCGGTCGGCGAGGGCGCCCAATGGCTCAAGGACGGCACGATATGCGTCGTCACCTTGTGGAACGGCGTGCCCCTGCAGGTGACGCCGCCGGCGCACATGGAACTCAAGGTGATCGAAACGGATCCCGGCGTGCGCGGCGATACCGCGACCGGCGGCTCCAAGCCGGCGAAGCTGGAGACCGGCGCCATGGTGCGGGTGCCGCTGTTCATCAACGAGGGCGAGATATTGCGCATCGATACGCGCACCGGCGAATACCTGTCGCGCGGCAAGAACTAGCGCGGCGCCGCGCCTAAGCGCGCACAGCCGCGCCTTGGGTCAGGCATTGTCGATGGTGAAGGCCATGGCATCGGCGAGCCGCGGCGCTCCCAGCGCGATCGCGACCAGGCGATCGAACCCCAGGGCCACTCCGGCGCAATCCGGCATGCCCGCCGCCAGCGCCGCGAGCAAATGTTCATCCAAGGGCGGCTCCACTTGGCCGTGCGCGCGCCGCGCGCTCAAGTCGCGGGCGAAGCGCGCACGCTGCTCGCCCGCATCGGCCAGTTCGTGGAAGCCATTCGCCAATTCGACGCCGTCGATGTAGAGCTCGAAGCGCGCCGCCACCGGCGGCAATCCCGGCTTCAAGCGCGCGAGCGCGGCCTGCGAGGCCGGATAGTCGCAGATGAAACACGGACGCTCGCGCCCCAGGCGCGGGCCGACCACCAGGCCCATCAAGAGGTCCAGCCTGCCATCCCGGTCGAGTGCCGCATCGCAAACGATGCCATGACGCGCGGCCGCCGCGGCAAGTTCGGTCTCGTCCGCGGCGTGGGCATCGACCCCGGCGTGACGCTGTAGCGCGGCCGCATAGCTCAGGCGGTCCGCCGGCTCGGGCCACCGATAGGGTGCCAGCAGGTGGCCGATCAGGGCCTCGACCTCGTTCATCAGGGCCGCGTCGTCGAACCCCAGACGGTACCATTCGATGAGCGTGAACTCCGGGTTGTGCCAGCGGCCGCGCTCGGCGTCGCGGAACACCTTGCAGATTTGATAGATATCGCCGCTGCCTGCCGCCAGCAGCCGTTTCATGGCGTATTCAGGCGAGGTGCAAAGATAGGACGGCGCCGCCATGCCGGCGACCCGCGTGATGAGCGATTCGATCTGCGGGTCGCTGACGGCGGCCGCGCTTAACGTAGGCGTTTCCACCTCGAGCACGCCGCGGTGGGCGAAGAATTCGCGCGCGGCGGCCAACATCGACGCACGCCTCTGCAGGGCGCTCAAGCTTGCGGTCGGCCGCCACGAGGGTTTCATGCGGTGCGCACCCCCAGCGCCTGTCCCAACCGCACAGCGCTGCCCGCCCGTACCTCGGGGTGCCAGCGAGCGCGGTTCGGCTCGAAAAGGAGAATCACGGTCGAACCCATGTTGAAGCGGCCGAGTTCCGCGCCTTGCTCCAGGGTCGGCGTCCCGCCCGCCAGGCGGGTGACCACGCGCCGCGCCGCCGGCGTGATGTCGCCCGCCCACACGGTGGCGATGCTGCCCACGTTGAGGGCGCCGACCAGCACCAGGGCGAACCGGCCCGCCGCGCCCGAGTCGAACAGCGTCAAGACCCGTTCATTGCGCGCGAACAAGGAAGGCACGTGCAGGGCTGTCGCGGCATTGACGCTGAACAGGCGGCCGGGAACGTAGACTGTCTCCTGCAGTTGGCCGCGAAGCGGCATATGCACGCGATGGTAATTGAAAGGTGCGAGATAAATGGTCGCGAAGGAGCCGCCTTCGAAGCGGCTCGCCCAGGGCTGTGCGGCCAGCAGCTCCGTGAGGGAGTAACGGCGGCCCTTGGCCTGCAGCAGCTGATCGCGATCGATCGTGCCCGCCTCGCTGACGCAGCCGTCGACCGGACTCGTGATGACGTGCTCGCCGCGCGCGATGGGGCGCGCGCCGTCTTTGAGGGCGCGAGTAAAGAACTCATTGAAGCTGCCGTAGGCGTAGGGGTTGCTCTCGGCGGCCTCGGTCATGTCGACGCGGTAGAGCCGGAGAAACCCCCGTATGATCCAATTCTTGAACCAGGCGACGCGCACCCGGGTCGCCGCCCGCACCAGCCGGGAGAGTCCGTGCTGCGGCAGCAGGTATTGAAACCAGACGAACAACCGGCCGCGAAACCCCGCGCTGCTGCGGCTCATGCGCGCCCGGCCACGATGCGCTGGAAATCGTGTTGCAAGGCCTCGGGGGTGAACGGGCCGGTGAGAATCGCGGCGAGCCGCCCATCGGGATCGAGCACAAAGACGGCGCTGGAGTGATCGACCCCGTAGTCGCCGTTGGCCATGGGCGGCAGGATGACGACGGTGACTCCGAATTTCTTCGCGACGGCCTCGATGCTCGGCTGATCGGCGGCGGTGAGGCCGATGAACTCGGGGGCGAAATTCGGCACATATTTGGCCAATTGTGCCGGCGTATCTCGCTTGGCGTCGACCGACACGAAGAGCACCTGGGGAAGCACTCGAGCCTTCTCGGCACGCAGACGCTTTTGCACCGCCGCCAGCGTGGTGAGCGTCGTCGGGCAGAAATCGGGGCAATTCGTGTAGCCGAAGAACAGCAGCGACCAATGCCCGCGAAGATTGGCGGACTCAAATTTCCGACCTTGATGGTCGATCAGGCTAAAATCCGGCACCGCCCGGCTGGGTGAGAGAAGGGTCCCGGTGGTCAATTCGACCGGGGCGCGGTGACGCAACAGCAGCGAGGCGGCGATGCCCGCAATGGCGGCGACGCAGAGGAGCGCGACGGGAAGGTATTTCGATTGAGTTGCCATGCGAAGATTATCCCACACCGCCACAGCCACCGTCGGCGCCCCGGCTGATGGCGCTCGCGCCGCGGCCGAGACCGTCGGCGCGGCCATCGACCGCTGCGCGCGGGCGCTGCGCCGCGCGCGCGTGCATTTCGGTCACGGTACCGACAACGCGCGGGATGAGGCGGCCGAACTGGTGTTCTTTGCCGCCGGCCTGGCTCACGAGCTGGGCGCGAGCGCCTACGGCAAGAAACTGCGGCCGCGTCAGGCGGCACGCATCGGCGAGCTCCTGGAGCGGCGCATCGCCGAACGCATTCCGCTGCCCTACCTGACGCATCGCGCCTTCTTTGCCGGTCTCGAGCTGTATGTGGACGAGCGCGTCCTGGTGCCGCGGTCGCCCATCGCAGAACTGGTGCAGCAGCGCTTTCAGCCCTGGGTGAATGCGCGCCGCGTGCGCCGGATCCTGGATATCGGAACCGGCTCGGGCGCGATCGCGCTGGCATGCGCCATGGCCTTTCCCAAAGCTCAAGTGGATGGCGTCGACGTGTCCGCCGCTGCGCTGCAAGTGGCTCGCCGCAACCTGCGCCACTTAAGGCTTCAAGAAAGCGTGCGGATGCTCAAATCGGACTATTTCGATGCCGTCGAGGGCTGCCGTTACGATATCATCGTGAGCAATCCGCCTTATGTAGGCCGCGCGGAGATGCGCAGACTGCCGCGCGAGTACGAACACGAACCCAAGCTGGGGCTCGCCTCGGGCGCCGATGGCCTGGATTCGGTGCGGGCGATCTTCGCGGCGGCGCGGAGGCATCTGAGTCGAGACGGCATCCTGGTCGTCGAAGTCGGCAATACCGAACACGCGCTGCTGCGCGCCTTCCCGCGGATGCCGTTTGTCTGGCCCGAGATTGCAATGGGCGGCGGCGGGGTATTCTTGCTGCCTGCACGGGATTTGGACGAGGAGAACTAGCGCGTGGCGGGCAATACATTCGGTCGTGTTTTCAGCGTGACGAGTTTTGGCGAGAGCCATGGACCCGCGCTCGGCTGCGTCGTGGACGGCTGCCCGCCCGGCCTTGCGCTCAGCGAGGCGGACTTGCAGGCCGATGTCGACCGCCGCCGTCCGGGCACCTCCCAGTACACCAGCCAGCGCCGCGAATCCGACACGGTGCAAATCCTCTCGGGCGTGTTCGAAGGCAGGACCACCGGCACGCCGATCGGGCTGCTGGTCGCAAATGAAGATCAGCGCTCGCGCGACTACGAGAAGATCAAGGATCGCTTTCGTCCCGGACACGCGGACTACACCTACCAGCAAAAGTACGGCTTTCGCGATTATCGCGGCGGCGGGCGCTCCTCGGCGCGCGAGACCGTCATGCGCGTGGCGGCCGGCGCCATTGCGCGGAAGTTCTTGCGCGAGCGTCTGCAGGTCGGCATTCACGGCTATCTCGCCCAGATGGGCCCGCTGGTGCTGCAGCCGGTGGATCCGGCCAGCGCCTATGACAATCCGTTTTTCTGCCCGGATCCGAGCCGCGTGAAGGAGCTCGAGGATTTCATCTGGCGGATTCGCGAAGCCGGAGACTCCATCGGTGCGCGCGTGACCGTGATCGCCAAGGGAGTGCCCCCCGGTTGGGGCGAACCCGTGTTCGAACGGCTCGACGCGGACCTGGCGAGCGCCATGATGGGCATCAATGCCGTGAAGGGCGTCGAGATCGGGGCGGGCTTCCGCTCGGTCGAACAGCGCGGCTCCGAGCATCGCGATGCGCTGACTCCGAAGGGTTTCACCAGCAATCACGCGGGCGGCGTGCTGGGCGGCATTTCCTCCGGCCAGGACATCGTGGTGAGCCTGGCGCTCAAGCCGACATCGAGCATCACGGTGCCGGGCGACACCATCGACGTTCACGGCAAGCCCACGCAGGTGACCACCACCGGGCGGCATGATCCCTGCGTCGGCATCCGCGCCACGCCGATTGCCGAGGCGATGCTGGCGCTGGTGCTGATGGATCACTATCTGCGGTTCCGCGCTCAGTGCGGGGACGTCGTCCGGACCACTCCCGTGATCACGCGGCGGCCGTGAGCGCGCCTAACCAAGCCGCAGCGAAATTGCGCATCGCCGTGGTCGGCGTGTCGAGCTTGATCGGCGAGGCCGTGATCGACGAACTGCGCGCGCGAAAAATGACATTCGCCGAATTGCATGCGCTCGACGACGAGCGCAATGTCGGCCGGCCCGTGACGGATGAGGAGGGCGCCGCGGCGTCCAAGGCATTGGCGGTGAGCGATGTCGCGGCCTTTGATTTCTCGCGCGTGGATCTGGTGTTCTTTTGCGGGCGTTCGGCCCTGTCGCTGCGCTATGCGGAAGCGGCGGCCGCGCATGCCTGGGTCATCGATGGCTCGGCGGCGTTTCGAGCGCGAGCCGACGTGCCGCTGGTGGCCGCGGATGTCAATGCCGGCGCGCTCGACTCAGTCGGGGCTCGCGGGCTGATTGCGCTGCCGGGAAGCGCCAGCGTGGCGCTCGCCACGGCGCTTGCGCCGCTGCATGCGCTGGCGGGCCTCGAGCGCGCCGAGGTTGCGACGTATCAAGCGGTGTCGGGCAGCGGACGAGGCGCCATGGATGAACTCGCCGGCGAGACGGTGGCCATGTTGAGCGGCAAGAAGGCGAGGGGACGGGCCTTTGGCCGGCAGATCGCCTTCAATGTGATCCCGCAAGTGGATGTCGTGGAGGCGGACGGGTCTTCCCGGGAGGAGAGGCGGCTGTGGGAGGAGTGCCGGCGAGTGCTCGATCTGCCGGGCCTGGCCGTCAACGCGACGGCGGTCCGGGTACCGGTATTCTTCGGCCATAGCCTGGCGGTGCATGCCAGTTTCGAGCGTGCCGTGAGCCTGTCCGACGCCTCCCGGGTGTTGCAACGCGGCACGGGAATCAGCCTCATCGAGGCGGATTCGGCTGCCGAATTTCCGACACCGGCCACATTGGCAATGGCTCCCGATAAGGTATATGTAGGCCGATTACGGGGGGATTTGACACGTGACCGCGCTCTAAATTTTTGGGTTGTGGCCGATAATGTTCGGAAATGTGCGGCACATAACGCAGTTTCAGTGGCCCAGATTTTGGTAAATAGACACCAGTAAGATATAGTTATTGGCTTATGTAAAAGGCAAGTGAGAATTCGCGTCCAAGCTCCTATAGCACAATGAACTTTACCCGCTTGCCCACCAGAATTCTTGGAGTAGAAATGTCCGTGACGATGCCCCGCCTGACGCTGATGGCGTGCTTGCTATCCCCGGCTTTGTGGCCGTCCGTGTCTTGGGCGTTGGGCCTGGGTGAAATCCATCTGAATTCGGCGCTCAACGAGCCGATGAATGCCGAAATCGACCTGATTGCGGCCACCCCGGATGAATTGACCGCCCTGCGCGCCACCCTGGCCGGCCGCGATTCGTTCACGCGCTACGGCATCGATCGGCCGCCGTTCCTGTCATCGCTCACCTTCAAGGTGGGCAAGGGCAAGGACGGACGCGACGCTTTATTGGTTCGTTCCACGGATGCGATCCCCGAGCCTTTCGTGACCTTCTTGGTCGAGGTGAATTGGGCGCGCGGCCGCCTCATGCGCGAATACACGGTGCTGCTGGACCCGCCCGTGTACACGCCGGGTGAGACGGCGAGCAGTACGCCTCCGGTCACCGCTCCGGTCAGTGCCGCTCCCCCGGCGCGCCGCGCCGCGCCCGCGCGCACCGCGCCGCCGCCCGCCACGGTCGAGAGCCCGGCTCCCGCCGCGGCCCCGTCTCCTGTGGCCGTCCCATCGTCCGGCGCCGTGACGACGCCGGAGCCGGCAGCGCCGATCAGCGGCAGCACCTATCGGGTCGCGAAGGGCGACACGCTCACCAAGATTGCGCGCAGTCTGCAAGCTGATTTGCCGAGCGGTGCGCCGGCGAACATCAGTCAGACCATGATGGCGGTGTACAAGGCGAACCCCGATGCGTTCGGCGGCAATATCAATATCTTGCGCCGCGGCCGGGTGCTGCGTGTTCCGGGGGCGGACGAAATTGCCGCTTTGAACGAAAGCGAGGCGATGAAAGAAGTCCACCATCAAATGAACGAGTGGCAAGGCGCCAGCGGCGGCGCCCCCACGGGCGGCCACCTGCGTCTCGTGACTCCGAGCGCCGGCGGCAGCGCCAGCGGTACCGGCGAATCGCCGGCAGCCGTTGCGGAAGCACAAGCGCTCAAGGATCGCGTCAAGGATCTGGAAGGACAGCTCGCCGAGTCGCATCGCTTGATCGATATCCGCAACAGCGAGCTTTCCGCCCTGCAGCGCAAGCTCGGCGTGCCCGTCACGGCACCGGCCCCCGCGCAACCGGTCCCGGCACCGGCGAAGCCCGTGGCGGCCGTCAAGGGAGTTCCGCCGGTCAGCGTCGCGCCCTCGCCGCAGGTAACTGCGCCCGCGGTGTCTCCGCCGCCCTCGGCAAACGCCACGCCGCCGGCTGCAAACCCCACGCCTGCGCCGCTGCCCAAGGCTGCGCCGACCGCACCGAAGAAACCGGCTGCGCCGCCCGCCGATTCGGGGTCCTGGATCGACTGGCTCGCCGCCAATTGGTGGGTGCCGGGCGCGGTGATCGTCCTGTTGGTGCTCGGTCTGGTCATCGCCTCACGGCGGCGTAGACAGAGCAGCAGCGACCTGAACCCGCTGGAGGCGACCGACATTTCCGATCTGCGCGATCCGACCGCTCATCTCGGCTCCATGCGCAGAGGCGATGATTCATTCGTGGTGGAGGAGTCGGGAGAGCATCCGCAGCCGGATTTCGCCGACGTGCCGGATGCCTTGGCCGATACGCACAACGATTTGAAGGCTCCCGACGACACGATGTCGAGCGAGAGCGCGGTCAATCTCGATCAGGGCGATCCCCTGGCAGAGGCGGACTTTCACATGGCCTACGGCCTGTATGACCAAGCGGCCGACTTGGTACGCATTGCGCTCGAGCGCGAGCCGGATCGGCGCGACCTGCGCTTGAAGCTGCTGGAGATTTACTTCGTCTGGGGCAACAAGGACGCGTTCCTGCAGACCGCGAAGGGACTGGAAGCGACGCGCGACCGCGCTCCCGCGGGCGAGTGGGACAAGATCGTCATCATGGGCAAGCAGATATGCCCCGACGAACCCCTGTTCGCCGCCACGTCCGGAAGCGGCCGCGGCGCGGGCGCATTGGTCGATCTCAATCTCGAAGGCGGCGAGAACCGAGTCGACATCGATTTGTTCGGCGAGCCGGAAGGCGAACGCAGCCGACTGGATCGTCCCCATGCCAAGGAGGCCGACGACACGGCGGCCACCAGCGAATCACCCGGTTTGCACAGTGGAACCGATCTCGACTTCACTCTGGATACGCCGGAGCGCGGCGCGGACGAGTCGCCGACCCGTGACATGCCGCCGCGCGATGAGCCGACGGTCGAGTCCGAGCTGATGAATTTCGCCGATTCGCCCACCACGGAATCGCCCGCCTTGAAGACGGGCGATTTGCGCGACCGTGTTTCCTCGAAGCTCGGATCGATCAAAGCCGACCAAACCGCGGAGGTCTCGATCGACGATCTGGGCCTGGATCTCGATCAGTTGAGCGACACCGGAACGCCGGCGGTCATCAGCCATTCGCATCTCGAAGAGACCGATCATCCGGCCGATGCGCCGACCATGGTGGCCGGCCTGGATGAAAAATCGCGGCGCATGATGGCGGAGGCGGAGAGCAAGGCGCGCGATCGCGATTTGACCGAACTGGAACGCGAATTGGAGGCATCCTTCATCGCGGACCTGGATTCGGGTCCCGACGAGGTCAAGACCGCGGTGCTGGGCCCGGAGTCGGCACCCACCGTGCAAATGCCGCGCGATTTCGACGCCGGCGCAACCTCGCGATTCAAGACGCCCGAATATTCCGACGTCGCGGATGCGGAGAAGGTCGACGTCGATTCCACCTCGAAGTTGCGCGGCCTGAGCGGCGACAGCATCGACTTGGATCTGGACCGGCTCGCGAATGCCCTGGGCAGCGGCGACACCGTCGAGCAGCCGCGTTCGGAAGATGCAGTATTCTCCACGGAAGTGTTCGAGGCCAGCCAACGCAACCGGCGCGTCGATCTGGATGTGGGAGAGGCGCTGAACGGCACCGAGGCACCCACCAACAAGATGCAGGCCATCTCGGCGTCGTCGTCGACGACTCGCACGACCAAGATCAAGGCCGAAGATCTCGCGCTGCCGGACTTGGAGCCGGTCACCATGAGCGAGGTCGGCACGAAACTGGATCTGGCGCGCGCGTACATGGACATGGGCGATCCGGAAGGTGCGCGCAGCATCCTCGATGAGGTCGTGCAGGAAGGCTCCGCCAGTCAGAAACAAGAAGCGCAGCGCCTGATCGAGACTCTGCCCGGATAACGTGGCGGATTTCAGCCGCCGCGTCGCCGCCATCGTGGAGTATGACGGCACCGAGTTCGCCGGGTGGCAGTCGCAGGAGCACTCGGTGTCCATCCAGGATGCCGTACAGGCCGCCATATCGTACGTGGCCGGCGAACCCATCGTCGCGATCTGCGCCGGCCGCACCGACTCAGGCGTGCACGCGGCCGGCCAGGTCATCCACTTCGACACCAATGCCGTACGCACCCCGCGCGCCTGGGTGCTCGGCGCCAACACCAAGCTGCCGCCGACGATCGCCCTGCAATGGGCCGGGGAGGTGCCGAACGGATTTCATGCGCGCCACACCGCCATTCGCCGCAGCTACCGTTACTGCATATTGAACCGCAGCGCCCGTTCGGCCCTGCAGCGCACGCGTACCGCATGGATCCATCGGCCGCTCGACACCGCGGCCATGCAGGCGGCGGCGCAGGCGCTCATCGGCGAGCACGACTTCTCCGCTTTCCGCTCGGTGGAATGCCAGTCGAACACCACGGTCAGGCGCGTCGAGCGCATCGAGGTGCGGCGCGAGGGTGATTATCTGTGGCTGGAGATCACGGCGAACGCCTATCTGCATCACATGGTGCGCAACATCGTGGGAACGCTGCTGGCCGCGCAGGGCGAAGCGGACCCGGCCGCCGTCATGGCCCGCGTGCTCGCGAGCGGCAATCGCCGCTTCGCCGGCGCCACCGCCCCGGCCGCCGGACTGTACCTGTGGCGGGTCGAATATCCCCCTCTTTACCGCATCCCGGAGCTCCAGGCGGGGGTTTTGCTGCCACCCATAGACTGATTGGGCTAAACTAACGCATGTCCTGGTTCGAGCGAATAGTCCCGTCGCGCATCAAAACCGAGCGCCGCACGCGTTCGGTGCCGGAAGGCTTGTGGACCAAATGCCCGGCCTGCGATGCCGTGCTGTATCGCGCGGAAATCGAGCGCAATCTGCACGTATGTCCGAAGTGCAGCCATCACATGCGAATCAACGGACGGGAGCGGCTGGCTAAATTTCTCGACACCGGATCGACCACCGAGCTCGCGGTCAAGGTTGAGCCCGAGGATCCGCTCAAATTCAAGGATTCGAAGCGTTACAAGGACCGGCTCACCCAGGCGCAGAAGCAGACCGGCGAACGCGACGCATTGGTCGTGATGGCGGGAAAATTGGCCGGCCTCGATCTGGTCGCGTGCGCGTTCGAGTTCCGTTTCTTGGGCGGCTCGATGGGATCCGTGGTCGGCGAAAAATTCGTGCGGGCGGTCGAGCACAGTCTCGAACACCGCATGCCCCTGGTGTGTTTCGCCGCGAGCGGCGGCGCGCGCATGCAGGAGGCGCTGTATTCGCTGCTGCAAATGGCGAAGACCAGCGCCGCACTCAAGCGGTTGTCGGAGGCGCGCCTGCCCTTCATATCGGTCATGACCGATCCAACCACGGGCGGAGTATCGGCCAGTCTCGCCATGTTGGGGGACATCAATATCGGCGAGCCGAAGGCATTGATCGGCTTCGCCGGTCCGCGCGTGATTCAACAGACGGTGCGCGAAACCCTGCCGGAAGGGTTTCAGCGCAGCGAGTTTCTGCTCGAGCACGGCGCGCTCGATATGATCGTGGACCGGCGTGAGCTGCGCGATCGCATCGGCGCGATGCTGCGCTTGTTGACCGGCAAAGAACCCGCCGCAGCGTAAAGGTCCGCAGTGAGACTCGACGAGTGGTTGGCCTACCAGTCGCGGGTGCATCCGCAGGCCATTGATCTCGGGCTCGATCGGCTGCGGCTGGTGCTCGAGCGCTTGGGCTGGCATCAACCCAAAATCCCGGTCATCACCGTGGCCGGCACCAACGGCAAGGGGTCGGTAAGCGGTTTTTGCGCGGCGATCTTGGCGGCCGCCGGCTATCGCGTCGGCACGTTCACCTCGCCGCATCTGCGCGACTACCGCGAGCGCATCCGGATCCATGACCGCCAAGTCAGCGCCGATGAGCTGGTGGCGGCATTCGAGCGAATCGAGGCCGCCCGCGGCGAGGTGGGGCTGACATTCTTCGAGTTCAACACCCTCGCGGCGCTGCTGGCTTTCGAGGCGGCGCAGCTCGACGCCTGGGTTCTCGAGGTCGGCATGGGCGGCCGCCTGGATGCCGTCAACGTGGTCGATCCGGATGTTGCCGTGGTCGTGAGCATCGGGCTCGACCATCAGGAATTTCTGGGCACGACGCTCGAGGCCATAGCGCGCGAGAAGGCGGGCATTTTCAGGCGCGGCCGCCCGGCCGTGATCGGCAGCCGCGATGTTCCCGCAGTCGTTGAGGAAATTGCGCGCGTCATTCAGGCACCGCTGAAGCGCCTGGGCAGCGAGTTCACCTACGTCCTCGAGGGCCCCGCCTGGCATTTCCGCGGCAGCCGTTGGGATCTGCCGCGGCTACCGCCGCCGGCGCTCATGGGCGATACGCAGTACGCCAATGCGGCGACGGCCATTGCCGCGCTCGAAGAGATCGACTCGCGGTTGCCAATTCCCGCCGCCGCGGTGGCGCGCGGACTGATGCAGGTCCGGCTGGTCGCGCGATTCCAAGTGATCCCATCCGCCCATTCGGGCGTACCCACGTGGATCCTGGATGTCGCGCACAACCCGGCCGCGGCGCAGGTGCTGGCGCACAATTTGCGCAGCACCCCAAGCGCCGGGCGTACCCTGGCGGTGTGCGGCATCTTGGCCGACAAGGATGCCGCGGGGGTTGCGGCGGAACTGCGCGGCTGCATCGATGCCTGGTGGTGCGTTCCCACCGACGGAGAACGCGGCCGCAGCGGCGCCTCGTTGGCGCAGACGGTGGCCCCGGTGGTCGCGGCGCCTGTCGAAGCCGCGGACAGCCTGGCGGCGGGATGCGCGGCGGCGTTGGCTTACGCAAGCCCCAAGGATAGGATCGTGGTCTTCGGCTCCTTCCATGTGGTCGGACCGGCCCTCGATTGGCTCGAGGCGCGCGAGTTGCTGCCGCGGGCGGCGCTTCCCGAATATACTGCCGCTTCCGGCACCGATTTCGTTTAAGGCTGACACGCTCTATGGATCGTCGCGTCAAAGAACGCCTGGTCGGCGCATCGATCTTGGTGGTGCTCATCGTGTTGATCGTCCCGGAGCTGCTGTCCGGGCCGCCGGTTCCCGCACCGGGTATTGCGGCTCCCCGGCTTCCCGCGAGCGCGCCGGAGCCCGTTCGCACCGTCACGGTGGATCTGGCGACCAGCAAGGCGCCGGCGCCCGAGGCCGCCGAGCCTGTCGCGGCCTCGAGTGCGCCAGCGGCGAGCAGTGCAGCGCCCGCGGGACAGGCAGCGAGCAGCGGACAGACAACAGGCGGCGCAGCAGCGAGCGGGCAGACAACAGGCAGCGCAGCGACCAGCGGGCAGGCACCGAGCGGCGCAGCGCCGAGCGCCGTTGCGGGTGAGGGCGCCTCTGCGCTTGAAACCGCGGCGCCGCCCCCCACATCACACGCATCAGCGGCGAAACCCGCCATTTCGGGACGTGCCTGGGCCGTGCAGCTCGGCAGCTTCGCCAGCCGGGACAACGCCGACAAGCTGCTGCACCAATTGAAGGCGCAGGGTTTCCCGGTGTACGTATTGCCGGGCGGTTCGGGATCCTCGCCGCGTTACCGAGTGCGCATCGGCCCCATGGCGGATCGCTCGGCCGCTGCCCAAGAGGCCGCGAAGCTGAAGGCGCTGGGACATATCGCCAGCATCGTGCCGCCCGCGGCTTGAATTGGGGTTTGTGACGCTCGTTTCACGACGGCGCGCGCGGCGCTCCGGTAGAATGCTTGGGCTGCGCAGAGTTGGGGTTACGCGTTGACAGAAGCCGATATAGTAATAATTCTCGTTCTGTTGGGTTCAACCATCATCGGATTACTGCGCGGATTCGTACGCGAAGCCGTGTCCCTGGTTTTCTGGATCGTCGCCATCTGGGCGGCGTGGAAATTCGGCCCCGTCGTGGAACCTCGCCTGGGCGGCTTGCTCGCCGACCCCAAGGTGGCGCCGTGGGTCGGACGCCTGGTTCTATTGGTGCTCGTTCTGTTGGTCGGGTGGGTGATCGGCATGCTGCTCTCCTACTTCACGCGCAGTTTGGGACTGGGCGTGATGGACCGGGTCTTCGGCCTGCTGTTCGGCATTCTGCGCGGCGTGGTGCTCGTGGGGCTGATCATCATCGGCGCCGAGCTGCTGCAAATGAATCATGAAGATTGGTGGAATCGCTCGAAGCTGGTTCCTTATGGTGAGACGGTCGGCGATTGGCTGCGAGCCATGGTCGGCGAGAGAGGCGAACCTTGGGCCAAGCTCGAGCGCCTGACCGGAGTCAAACTCAAACCCAACTAGGGCGGAGGTCGTTCATGTGCGGAATCATCGGAATGGTGGGTGTGAGCGCGGTCAATCAACGCATCTATGACGCGCTGACTGTGCTGCAGCACCGCGGTCAGGACGCCGCGGGCATCATGACCTCCGTGGACGGCGAACTGTTCATGCGCAAGGATTCGGGACTGGTGCGCGATGTGTTTCAGCAGAAGCACATGCTCAAGCTCCGGGGCAACATCGGGATCGGACATGTCCGTTATCCCACCGCCGGCGCGGACAGCGCGAATGACGCGCAGCCGTTCTACGTGAACTCGCCCTACGGCATTTGTCTCGGCCACAACGGCAACCTGACCAACTCGCGTGAACTCACCGAAGTGCTGGTGCGCGAAGATCGCCGCCATCTGAATACCGGATCCGATTCCGAAGTGCTGCTCAATGTGCTGGCATCCGAACTGCAGCGTGTCGGCACGCCCCGGGTCACGCCGGCGGACATTTTTGCCGCGGCCAACGCCGTGTATCGCCGCTGCCGCGGCGGCTATGCCGTGGTTGCGATGGTGATCGGCCACGGCATATTGGGCTTTCGCGACCCGAATGGGATCCGTCCGCTGGTGATCGGCAAGCGCGATACCAAGAAGGGCACCGAATGGATGCTCGCGTCCGAAAGCGTGGCTCTCGATATGCTCGGCTTCGACATGGTGCGCGACGTGGCGCCGGGCGAGGCGGTGTTCATCGACGAGCAAGGCCGCTTCTACGCACAGCAATGCGTGGCGATGGCGCGGCACACGCCGTGTATTTTCGAGTACGTCTACTTCGCGCGGCCCGACTCGATCATCGACAACATCTCCGTGTACAAAGCGCGCTTGCGCATGGGCGAGCGGCTGGCGGAGAAAATCAGGCGTGAACGCCCCGACCATGACATCGATGTGGTCATTCCGATTCCGGACACCAGCCGCACCAGCGCCGTGCAGGTCGCGCAGCTGCTCGGCGTCAAGTATCGCGAGGGCTTCATCAAGAATCGCTACATCGGCCGCACCTTCATCATGCCGGGCCAGGAGCAGCGCTCGAAGTCGGTGCGCAGCAAGCTCAACGCCATCGACCTGGAGTTCCGCGGCAAGAATGTGCTGCTGGTCGACGACTCGATCGTGAGGGGCACCACGTCGGCGCAGATCATCGACATGGCGCGTGAAGCCGGCGCAAAGAAGGTGTATTTCGCTTCCGCCGCACCGCCCGTCCGCTATCCCAATGTCTACGGCATCGACATGCCGGACGCCTCCGAACTGGTGGCCGCGGGTCATACCGACGATGAAGTTCGCGACATCATCGGCGCCGATTGGCTGATTTATCAGGATCTGGAAGATCTGGAACATGCGGTTCGCCACGACAACGCGAAGATCGAGGATTTCGATACCTCGTGCTTCTCGGGCGAATACGTCACCGGCGATGTGACTCCCGAGTATCTCAAGCGCCTGCAGGGAGAGCGATCCGACGAGGCCAAGCAGCAGCGTCGCGAGGGTGCCGGTCGTGGACTCAAGTCCGTCATCTAACCACCGCGGCTAGCCTGCGGCGGTACCATGCGTCTACTGGTGATCGCAGCGCGCCCCGACCATCATCTGCTGGTCAGAAAGCATGTCGAGATCGAGTGGCCGGACGCGAGCCTCGTCGAGCATCGCCTGGGCGAAGACGGCCCTCTCGAGGCGCAGTTCGCCGCCGTCGGATTCGACGCGGCCATCATCGTCGGAGTGCCGCCGGCCGACGCGGCGGAAGCGCTGGCGGCCCTGCTGCTGGCGAGGCCTGAGTTCGCACCGATCGTGCTGCTGCTGCTGCGCGACGCGCCCAACCCCGAGCCCGCCGCCGTGCGCGGCCTGCACCGTCTTTACGGCCGCAAGATCGATCGCGATCGGCTCATCCGCGCGATCACCGCGGCCTCCCGCGAGCACAAGCAGATGCTCGCCTTGCTGCGCGGCAATCCGGATTTCGAGCAGCGCTACCGCTTCGGTTCCGTGATGATCCGCGGCCACCGCTGCCTGCGGCAGGTCGGCAGCGGCGGCATGTGCACGATCTATCTTGCCGAGAGCGAGCGCGCCGGCACGCTGGTGGTGCTCAAGGTGTTCAACCAGGTGCCGGACGTCTCCGAGCGTATCGTGAGCTTCGACCGTTTCTTGCAAGAATATGAAATCGTCGCCGGCTTGAAGCATAAGAACATCGTGCGCATTTACGATCTCGGCGTCGCCGACGATCACGCCTATATCGCCATGGAGCATTTTCCGGCCGGCGATTTGCGCAAACGCATGAAAGCGCCGCTGTTGCCCGCGACGGCGCTCAAGTTTCTGGAGCAGATCGCCAGCGCACTCGACGCCATTCACTCGGTGGGAGTGCTGCACCGGGACCTCAAGCCGGCCAATGTGATGCTGCGCACCGACGGTTCGCTGTGTCTGATCGATTTCGGGTTGGCCAAGGCCAACGAAATGAACGTGTCGCTGACGGGCACGCGCGAGATCTTCGGCACACCGTACTACATGAGCCCGGAACAGGGCCATGCCGAGGAGATCGATGGGCGCAGCGATTTGTACAGCTTGGGCGTCATGTTCTACGAGATGCTGACCGGTCAAAAGCCCTACACCGGCGCGACGGCGATGGAAGTGATCTACAAGCACAAGCGGGCGAATCTGCCGGAGATTGCGCCGCAATTCGCCGATTACGGACCGCTGCTGCGGCGCTTGCTCGCCAAGGCTCCCGCCGACCGCTATCAGTCCGCGCGCGAACTGCTCGAGGCGCTCGCGGCTTTCAAGCTTCCGGCGTGATCCGGGCGGCCGTTCCCTTCGCGCATCCGCTGCTGCGCGTCCCGACCCCGGAGGCGTGGGTGCGGAACGCCTGCGCGCACCCGGACCTGTTGCTGATCGATCACGCGAATTGCGAGAAAAAGGCGGCATCCACCGCCCTTGCGCTGATGTTCGCCTACGCGGAAGACCTCGAATTGACCGACAAGATGTCGCGGCTCGCGCGCGAGGAATTGCGTCATTACGAACAGGTCGCCAGGCTCATCCGCAGCTTGAGAATTACGCCGCAGCGCTTGGCCCCCGGCCGCTACGCCGAGCGCATGCGCCGCCTGGTCGCCAAGAGCGAACCGCAACGCGAAGCCGATCTAATGATCTGCGGCGCCTTCATCGAAGCGCGGTCCTGCGAGCGTTTTGGGTCGCTGGCGGAGGCCATTGGCGCCCCCTTGAGCGATCTGTTCGCGGGCCTGCACGACGCCGAAGCGCGGCACCACCGGGTCTACCTGGATCTCGCGCGGCGTGCCGCCAAACGGGCGGGCGTGCCTCTGCAGGCGCGGATCGAGGAGTTCGCGGTGCTCGAGGCGGAACTCATCACGCTGCCCGACGCGGTGTTTCGTTTTCACTCGGGGCCGCCGTAGCCGGCCGGGCGCCGCCTGGCGCGCCGAGGTCCGGTCGCGCGAGCGATTTTTCGATGCCCGGGGGATATTTCCATATAGATCGCCGACGTTTTAGCGTTTAGACGGCGCCCGGTGGTGGCTAAAACGTCAAAACGCTGCCGGTTTTTTAACGCGACAGGGATACCAGTTCGGGCCCGTTGCGGTTCCAGCGCAGCAGGCTGCCCTGGTCGTACCAGTCGCCGAGCACGATGCGTGTGCAAGGGCGGCCGTCGACCTGAATTGCGTGGATGGCGGGCCGATGCGTATGGCCGTGCAGCAGCGTCGTGGTTCCGGCGCCGCGCAGCGCCATCGCGACGCTGTCGGCGTTCACGTCGGCGATGGCGTATTCCATGGCGGCGGTATGTGCCTGGCTGCCGACGCGAGCGGCACTCGCGAGAGCCCGGCGCGCGGAGATCGAGAGCGCGAGAAATTGCCGCTGCCAATCGGCGTCCCGCACGGTGGCGCGCAGCCGCTGGTAGGCGCGGTCGTCGGTGCACAGGGCGTCGCCATGCATCACCAAGACGGCCTCCCCGTACAGGGTCACGACCAGGGGATCCGGCAGAAGCTGCGCGCCGCTCATGCTGCAGAATCGCTCCGCCAGCAAGAAATCACGGTTGCCGTGCATGACGAAGCAGGGTACGCCGTGGGATGTGAGGGAGTGAAGTCCGGCGATCGCGGCCGATTGCGCCGCGTCCGCGGCATCATCACCGACCCAGGATTCGAACAGATCGCCGAGGATGTACAAGGCTTCGGCATCCCGCGCTTCGGTCGCGAGGAAACTCAAGAATTGCTCGCAAATCGCCGGGCGATTCGCGTCGATGTGCAAATCCGAGATGAAGAGCGTGGCCAAGGAAGCCCGTCCGTGTTTTGCGAGTGAGCCGCTGCTTGGATCAGGGGCCGGCGACGCGCTCGATCCGCTCGATTATCACGGGTTTGAGGGGCGCGTCTTCCTTGAATGGCCCGCGCGCGCCGGTCGCCACGTTTCCGATCCGGTCGACGACCTCCATGCCTTGCACGACCTTGCCGAACACCGCATACCCCCATCGGGTCTTATTGGGATCCAGGGCCTCGTTGTCGTACAGGTTCACATAGAATTGCGCGTCGCTGCCATGCGGTTCTTGACTGCGCGCCATGCCCACGGTGCCGCGCTGATTGGTCAACCCGTTGCCGGACTCGTTGACCACCTTGACCGGAGCGGGCACGGGCTTGTAGTTGCTGTCGAAGCCGCCTCCCTGGATGACGAAGTTTGCGACCACGCGATGAAAGATCGTGCCGGTAAAGTGCCCCTGGTCGACGTATTTCAAGAAATGTGCAACGGTCAGGGGCGCCCGCTCGGCGTTCAATTCAATGATGAAATTCCCCATGGAAGTCACCACCTGGATTTGGGGCGCGGTGGCCGACGCCGCGGGCGCAGCCGGCGCAACGGGTTTGGTCTGGGTCTTGGCGGCATCGGCGGCCGGTGCCGCTGAGGCGGGCGCTGCTGCTGCTGCGGGCGCTGCCGCTGCGGGCGCAGTTTCCGCCGCGAAGCTCGCGGCGGGCCAGGTGCCCAATATCAATCCGACGGTGACTAGTAGCTGTTTCATGCTCCGGGATTCTACTCGAATAGGTACAATCTTGAGATATGTCCGCACTCTTCGATTCCTCGCCCGTGACCACGCGGTTTGCACCCAGCCCCACCGGTTCCTTGCACCTGGGTAACGCGCGAACGGCCTTTTTCAGTCTTTTATGGGCCCGCAGAAGCGGGGGCCGCTTTATTTTGCGCATCGAGGACACCGATGTCGAGCGCAGCCAGCTGCGCTTCCGTGACGAATTGATGGCCGACCTGCGCTGGCTGGGTTTGGACTGGGACGAAGGACCGGACATCGGTGGTCCGTCGGCGCCCTACTCACAAGCGGAGCGCGGCGAATTCTATGCAACCTTGTTCGCGCGGCTGGAGGCGGACGGCCGGGCATACCCTTGCTATTGCACGGCGGAGGACCTTGAATTGTCGCGCAAGCTGCAGCGCATGGCGGGCAAACCGCCGCGCTACGCGGGCACTTGCCGGTATCTGACGGACGAGCAGCGCGCCGAGCGCGAAGCTCGGGGTCTGAAGTCATCCCTGCGATTTGCCGTGCCGAGCGATCAGATCATCGAATTCGTCGACGTAGTGCACGGGCCGCAACGATTCGTGTCGAGCGACATCGGCGACTTCATCATACGGCGCGACTCCGGCACCTCGTCGTTCTTCTTTTGCAATGCCGTCGACGACTCGGTGATGGGAGTCACGCAGGTGCTGCGCGGCGACGACCATCTCACCAATACGCCGCGGCAGCTCATGGTGCTGGATGCGCTCGGCATGCGCCGGCCCGGCTATGGGCACGTCGGTTTGTTGGTCGGGGAGGACGGCGCGCCCTTGTCGAAGCGGCACGGCAGCACCAGCGCGCTGGAATTTCGCGAACGGGGATTTCTCCCCGCCGCCGTCCTCAATCATTTGTTCCGTCTGGGGCACGCGAGCGATGTCGATGGATGGTTGTCGCCGGCGGATATGCCCGCTCACTTCCGCCCCGGGCATCTTGGCCGCGCGCCGGCGCGTTTCGACGAGTCCCAATTGATGCATTGGCAAAAGGCGGCGGTGGAGCGGATGTCGGCCGGGCAAATCGGGTCCTGGCTGGGCTGCGGCGACCCGGCTGATTTCGTCGAGTTGGTGCGCCACAATGTCGTGCTGCCCGCCGATGCGGTTGCGTGGCGCGCGGTGGTGCGCGGCGATCTGCCGCCCCTGGGGGAGAGCGAGCAGCGCATCGTTGCTTCGGCCGGCCGCGAATTTTTCGCCGCCGCCGCCGCCGCCTTCGACCAATCGGGTCAGGACCTCAATCTGTTGACCGCCCTATTGAAAGAACGCACCGGGCGCAAGGGGGCGGACCTGTTCATGCCGCTCAGGGTCGCCTTGACCGGTCAAGCCCACGGACCGGAACTCAAGATCCTGCTCAAACTCATGTCGCCGGAGACGGCGCGCCGCCGCCTGAAGTCCCATGCTTAAAATTCACAATTCACTCACCGGCAAGGCGGAAGTATTCAAGCCTCTGCGCGGCAACGAGGTCCGCATGTATGTGTGCGGCATGACGAACTACGACTACATCCACGTCGGGCATGCGCGCATGCTGACGGTATTCGATCTCATTCAGCGCTATTTGCGATCGCTGGGCTACGACGTCACGTACGTGCGCAACGTCACCGATATCGACGACAAGATCATCGAGCGCGCCGCCGCCAACGGCGAAAATTGGGCGGACCTTGCCCGGCGTTTCACCGCGGCGATGCATGAGGATTGCGCAACTCTCGGGCTCCAAGCGCCCGACCTGGAGCCGCGCGCCAGCGAGTACATCGACCAGATCATCACCATGACCCAGACCTTGATCGACAAGGGATACGCCTACGTCGCGACCAACGGCGACGTCATGTACTCGGTGCGCAAGTTCCCGGATTACGGCCGGCTTTCGGGCAAGAAAATCGACGACCTGCGCGCCGGCTCGCGCGTGCAGGTGGACGAGGCCAAGCTGGATCCGCTGGATTTCGTGCTCTGGAAGCACGCGAAACCGGGCGAACCTTCCTGGGTCTCGCCGTGGGGTGACGGCCGCCCCGGCTGGCACATCGAATGCTCGGCCATGTCGACGAGCCTGCTCGGCAGCTATTTCGATCTGCACGGCGGCGGCGAGGACTTGAAGTTTCCGCACCATGAAAATGAGATCGCGCAGTCCTGCGCCGCCTGCGGCACCCCTTTCGTTCACGTGTGGATGCACAACGGATTCGTGCGCGTGAACGAGGAGAAGATGTCCAAGTCGCTGGGCAACTTCTTCACCGTGCGCGAGGTCTTAAAGACGCTGCGCGACCCGGAGGTGCTCAGGTTCTTTCTGCTCAGCAGCCATTATCGCGGGCCCATCAACTATTCCTCCGTGCAGCTCGCGCAGGCCGACGAGACGCTGCTGGGACTGTACCGCGCGCTCAAGGACGCCGCCCAGTCGGGGCCGGTCGATGCGGAGTGGATCGCCAGGTTTCGCGACGCGATGGACGATGATTTCAATACTCCCGAGGCGCTGGCGGCCATGCAAGGCGCGGCACGCGAACTGAATCTGGCGAAGGCCTCCGCAAATTCGGTGAAGGCGGCGGGTGCGGCGGCGACGCTGCGCGCCATGGGGCGGATTGTCGGCATACTGCAACAGGATCCGGATACCTATTTGAAGCGCAGCGTCGGCGAGAAGACGATGTCCGACTCGGACATCGAGAGCCTGCTCGCGGCGCGCCAGGCGGCCCGCGCCGCCAAGAATTTTGCCGAGTCCGACCGGATTCGCAAGCAGTTGACCGATGCCGGAATCTTGCTCGAGGACAAGGCGGGCGGGACGACGCAGTGGCGGCGGGCCTGAGGCCGACGCGGCGGCGGATAATGCGCGGCGCTAGACGCGGCGCCCCCCCATGCTCATCAGGAAGCTGATCACTGCGCCGATCAAAAAGACGATGAATAGTATTTTCGCGATACCTGCTGCGCCGGCCGCGATTCCGCCAAAGCCAAAAACGGCGGCAATCAAGGCGATGATGAAGAATACGACGGCATAGTGAAGCATGAACGCACCTTTTTTCGGGGCCCGCGGTTGCGGGGGTGCAGCAAGTATCCTTAGGTGAATTGCCCAATGAAACAGGAGCGGGGCGCCGCTCCGTGTAGGATTAAGCCGACGTACTCCGGACCCCCATAACGATGAAGACGCTGCTGATCGTGTACCACTCCATGACGGGCGGTACGGCGCAGATGGCGCGGGCGGCGGCCTCGGGCGCCGGCGCCGAGCCTGCGCTGCAGGTGTCGCTGCTGCGCGCAGCGGACGCCCAGGCTGCCGACGTGCTGAACGCCGCCGGCTTCATCTTCGCGACGCCGGAAAATCTGGCGGCGATGTCGGGCATGATGAAGGACTTCTTCGACCGCACCTACTATGCCGCGCTCGATCAGCTCGGCGGCAGGCCCTATGCGGTCTTGATATGCGCGGGCAGCGACGGCCGCAGCGCCGCGCAGCAGATCGAGCGCATCGCGACCGGCTGGCGCCTGAAGCCCATCGCGGATCCGATCATTGTCTGCACTCATGCGCAAGCCCCGCAAGAGATTCTGCGGGCCAAGCAGATTGCCGAACAGGATTTAAAGGCGTGCGAGGAACTGGGCGCGGCATTGGCGTCCGGCATCGCCCTGGGTATTTTTTAGGCCGGGGCGGCTCACCGCCGGGGCGGCTCACGTTACAGGCCGGACGGGTGGTCGCGTCAGGGAGCGGCGCTGCCGCGTTCAGCCTGCGCCGCGCGGGCCAGGTCCTTCGGCGAGGGCGGCAGCTGCTGCGCCTGCAGCGTCGTCGAATTGATCACCGAGGAGTCGTCACGCAACTTCACGTACAGCGGGCCGGAGATCGGATGCGGAACCGGCAGCGCGGAACCCAAGAAACCGTCGGGCACTTGGACGGGATCCTTGAATTCCGTATCGTTGGATACGGAGTCGATCAGATACAGATTGGACCCGGAGAGTTTGCACGCCAGCTCGGGTGAAGTCGGGCAAAGCAAATCATTCAGCACGGGCAGGCGCACCAGATTTCCCAAGGTTTGCCAGTCGCCCGCAATGCCCTTGTCGACCATGCGAAATTGCAGGGGTCCGAACGCCGCGACACCGAATGCCTTCGCCGGATTGAGCGTGGCCACCGCCACCTGGGCATTCTCGAGCGTGATGCCGCCGTTGTTGAAGCTCAGGACCGTGGCGGACGACTCGTCGCTGGTGGCGACTTCTATGTTTTCGTCACGCGCAAATGCCGACGGCCATTGCGCGCGCAGGGCAAATGTGAGGGTCGCGTCCTGCGGCAGTTCGCTCTGATCAGCCAGTTGAATATTGCTGTCCTTGTAGGAAGACGAGGGCTGCACGCTCTTGCCGATGAGCAGCACGCGGGGGCGCGGCACATCCACCGACGCGGTCAGCGGCCGCACGCGTCCATCCTTCAAGGTGACTTTCGCGGCAATGCTGCGTTCCTGCTTGAGGGCCGCCGCGGCCGGGCCGTCTTGCGCCAGCATTTTCAGTTCGTCGCCGCCATTGCGGATCGTGAGTTCGCCCGGCATGAAAGTCGCGTTTCTGATCGACAGGCTCGCAACCTCGTCGAGGCGGCTGCCCTTGAGCACGCCCCAGGCATCGCCGGCATGAATGGCGAATCCGTCGAAATGTCCCGCTTCGGAGAAAGTCTGAATCGAAATCGGCCGCGGCTCGCCGGCGCCGACCTCCTTTACCAACAGAGTCATGGCGCCCGGCGCGGCTCCTTGAAGCGGCAACTTCACCTCGAGCTCATTGGGCTTGACCGGCTTCCAGTCGGCCTTCAGTTCCTTGCCGGCCGGATCCTTCAGCATGATGCCGTCGACGCAGCTGACGCTGTCGGCCTGCAGATGAACGGTATCTTGGCGCCCGACCACCAGCGCGTCTTCGTCCCCGGCAGCCAGTTCCCAGCTCTTGGCGTGCGCATTCATCAAGAGAAATCCCGGACCGTGGTAGTGCTCGAATCCCCAATAACCCCGCAGCGACGCGTGCACGCTGTCCGCCAACACCGCGGAGCGCAGCGCGGAGGTGTCGACCACGAAACCACCCTGCACCGCATCGGCGGCGGCGGGCAGCTCGATGGTCCTGCCGTCGGCCGCCGTCAGGCTCAGGGTCACGTCGTGCGCGTAATCGGTCGAAAATACCAGGGGCGCGCCGTCCACCGGCAATACCAGAGCGGTTCTGCCTGCGCAGTAAATCTCCTTCGGATTGACCGCATGCAACGGCGGCATCTGGGGATGTTCCACCGCCGGCAGCGCCGCCACCAATACGGATTGCGGGTTGTGAAAGGACGGGGCCGTGTTCAACGTCAGCGCGAGCTTAGCGCCGCGCTGCGAGGCCAACGCCGGAATGTATTGGTATTGGGCGGTGCGAAAGGAGTCCATGATGCGCGCAATATCCAGCACCGAAGCGATGTAGGGGCTGTAGTACCCGTAGCTCAGCTGCGGCGTGTAGCTCGCCTCCATCGCCAAATCGCTCCCCGGGCCTGACGTGAGCGCCTCGACGATCGAGGTGCTGTGCCCGTCGTTCAATATCAGCGACTCCTCGCCCTTCATCAGGCAAGGCGCCTGCAACTCGGGAATCCGGTCGAGGCACTTCTCGTCGACTTTGATCGCCAGGCTTCGCGCCAGCAGCGGCGCCGCCTCCCCCAGCTTGGCGGGATCGGCATCGTTGATGCCGCGGATTGCCGACAGATACTCCACCAAGCGAGAGCGGTCCAGCGCCGCCTGGTTGAGGTCCTGGGACGTGCGCACAAATGCACCGGGGCGCCCGCGTACCGCGCCAACCAGCGTTCTAAAATCGCCGCCCGTTTCCGGCGCGAGAAACACCAGCACCTGTTGTGCACCCTCGGGCACGGTCACGGTGAGCCCGTCATGCCCGCATTTGGCGGTCCACGTTTTGCAGGGGAAGAACCAGCTCTCCGGCGGCGGATTGGTCGAGCCGCTCAAAAATGCGGCGACCAGCAAATAATGCGCGGATTGCGTCGCCGGCAGGTCGGCTTTGATCCAAACCCGGTCGCCGGCCGCGAGATTGGGAACTTCAGACACCGGCAGTGTCTGTGCGCCGCGCGTGATTTTCACGTCGAGCGCGGGCCCGGCGAGGTCGAACGGCGCAGGGCCGGCCTTGGCCGCGGCGGTTAGAATGATTGCTAGAATGAGCGGGCGGCATCGCAAATACATAGGTTATCAACACCCCTGGAGACGGTTAGGCTTGACCCTTAGAGCCCCGTATGGGCGCGAAGTTCGCGTTATTATTGCAACACTCATCCACGCAAACCTAAGGAGCGGGGCGAATCATGAACAGCAAAACCCCAAGATTCAACCAGGCCTTTCTCGAGCGCAAGCGGCGGCAACTGCTTGAGCTTCGCGAGCAACTGCGGCACGACGCGCAGAGCGGCGAGAGCGAGGAGGCGGGCATCCGAAATTCATCCGTTGCGCAGGCGCGCGAGTACGAGGATGACGCGCAGAAGCTCGCGATGCTGGAAACGGAAGGCAATATCGTCAACCGCGACAACAGCCGCTTGTCCCGTGTGGAGCGGGCGCTGCAAAAGATCGACGACGGCACCTACGGGTTCTCCGACCTCAGCGGCCAGCCCATCCCGGAGGCGCGGCTCGAAGCGACGCCGGATGCGATCAATACCGTACAGGAGCAGGCGGCCAGCGAACGCGGCGGCCAAGCGACATGACCAGAACACGCCAGCAGTGCACTCACTTGGGCACGGTGAAGCCCGTGACACCTTCCGCGGACGGTTGCGAGGAGTGTCTGGCCATGGGCGACACCTGGGTTCATCTTCGGTTGTGCCGTAGTTGCGGCCATGTCGGCTGCTGCGACGATTCGAAGAACCGGCACGCACGCAAGCATTTCATGAAATCCAAGCATCCGATCATTTCGTCGATTGAACCCGGAGAGGATTGGAGCTGGTGCTTCATCGACGAAGTCGAGGTGTTCTTGACATGACGGACGACGGCGTCAAGGGGATTGCCGACGGGCCCGACTTCATCGGGCGCAAGGCGCAGATGTTCCCGATTCTGACGGCCGCGCAGACTGCGCGGCTGGAGGCGCACGGAATTTATCGCTCCACAGCCAAGGGCGAAATTTTGGCGGAGCCCGGCGACCGTCATCGTCCCATGCTCGTGGTGCGATCGGGCAGCATCGAGGTGGTTCAACCCGGCCTGAACGGCGAGGTAATGGTCGTGGTGCACGTACCCGGCAGCTTCACGGGAGAAATGAGCACGCTGCAGGGCGTCGGCAGCCTGGTGCGAATGCGTGTGCGCGAGGCGGGCGAAGTACTCGTGATCGGCGAAGATCACCTGCGCACCATCATTCAAACCGACGCCGAGTTGAGCGAGCTGTTCATGCGCGCATTCATCTTGAGGCGCGTCGGGCTGCTCGCATCCCAGGCGGGCGACGTGATCTTGCTGGGATCGAGCAATTCGGCTGGAACGCTGCGATTGCAGCAATTCCTGACTCGAAATTCGTATCCCTTTGTCAACCTCGATGTCAACACGGACCCTTCCGTGCAGGGGTTGCTGGAGCGCTTTCACATCAAGCCTGAGGACGTGCCGGTGGTGCTGTGCCGGGGCGAGGTCGTGCTGAAGAATCCCAGCAACGAGGAAGTGGCCGCCTGCCTGGGGATGAATCAACAGATCGATGACGACAGGATCCGGGACGTCATCGTCGTGGGCGCCGGGCCCGCGGGGCTGGCCGCGGCCGTGTACGCCGCCTCGGAGGGACTCGATGTACTGGTGCTCGAGACCGGTACGCCCGGCGGTCAGGCGGGTTCGAGCTCGAAAATCGAAAATTATCTCGGCTTTCCCACCGGCATTTCCGGGCTGGCGCTTGCAGGCCGGGCGCGGGTGCAGGCGCAGAAATTCGGCGCCGAGATCAGGACCGCGTACTCGGCGATGAAGCTCAATTGCGCTCAACGGCCTTATGCAGTCGAGCTGTGCCACGGGCATGCGGCGCGGGCCCGCTCGATCATCATCGCCTCCGGCGCGGAGTACCGCCAGCTCGCCATCGATGACGCATCCCGCTTTCTCGGCACCGGCATCTACTACGCGGCGACCGCGACCGAGGTGCGGCGTTGCGAGATGAAGGATGTCATCGTGGTGGGCGGCGGCAACTCGGCGGGGCAGGCGGCGGTGTATCTTGCCGGCAGGTGCAGCCGCGTGCATCTATTGGTGCGGTCAAAGGGATTGGCCGACACCATGTCGAACTATCTCATCCGGCGAATCGCCGAATCGCCCAATATCACACTGCACGTGAATACCGAGATCACCGCGCTGCAGGGCGGTGAGCAGCTCGAGCGCGTGACGTGGAAGACGGGGCCTGAAGACCTATTGGAGACGCACGCCATCGGCCACGTTTTTCTGATGACGGGGGCCGTGCCGGCCACCCGCTGGCTGCAAGGCTGTATTGCGCTGAACGACAAGGGATTCGTGCGCACGGGATCCGATCTGACGGCGGCGGACCTGCCGCCAGCGAACGGCTTCGCCGCCCGCGTGCCGCAGTCCTTCGAGACGAACTGGCCGGGAATATTCGCGGTCGGCGACGTGCGCTGCGGGAGCGTCAAGCGGGTGGCGGCCGCCGTCGGGGAGGGATCCGCCTGTGTGCAGCAGGTGCACCAGGTGCTTCACGATTGAGCGGCATCGACTTCATGCGCGACTCCCCGGAGGTCGCACGCAACCTGATCGGCATGACCTTGCTCATCAACGGCGTCGGCGGAATCATCGTCGAGACCGAGGCGTACGATGTGGAAGATCCGGCGTCGCACAGCTTTTCAGGTCCAACCAAGCGCAATGCCGTGATGTTTGGGCCGCCCGGCCGTGCCTATGTGTATCTTTCCTATGGCATCCACTGGTGCCTGAACTTCGTCTGCCGGGAAGCCGGACATGGCGCGGGCGTTTTGATTCGCGCGTTGCAGCCGACGACCGGCATCTCAAAGATGATGGAACGGCGCCACCAGCAGGATCCGCGGCTGCTGTGCGCGGGACCGGGCCGCCTCGGACAAGCCTTGGCCGTCAGCCACGAGCTGAACGGCAAACGCGTCGACCGGCGGCCATTCAGATTGACGGCGGGGGCGGCGAAGTCCAGAGTCGTGTGCGGGCCACGGATTGGAATTTCCAAGGCAGTCGACCGGCCTTGGCGCTTCGGACTGGCGGGCTCTCCCTATCTTAGCCACCCGTTTCAACGGCGACGTGTCATGAGGGCATAGCATGAAAGAGTTGCAGCAAGCACTGTCCGAAATCCAGTCCATCCGCAATCAGGTGGCGCGCGACAGCGAATTTCGCGGCTATGGCCCCGCCTCCATCGCGGTGAGCGGAGTCCTGGCGCTGCTGGTCGCGGCCGTGCAGGCGCAGTGGACGACGAAGCAGGCCAAGACCGACGTCGCGGTTTGGCTCGGCGTCTGGGTGGGGACCGCCGCCGTTGCGCTGCTTCTGACGGGCATCGAGACCATTCTGCGCGCGCGGCGCGTCCACCGGGGAATCGCGCGAGAGATGATTCAATCCGCGGTCGAGCAATTCCTGCCCGCGGTGATGGTTGGATGTCTGCTCACCGTCGTGATCATGCGGGTGGCCGCGGCGGAATGTTGGATGCTGCCCGGTTTGTGGGAGTTGATTTTCAGCCTCGGCGTATTTGCCTCGTGCCGATTTCTGCCGCGGCAGATGTTTGCGGTCGGCGTGTGGTATCTGGCGGCGGGACTCTATTGCCTGGCCGCCGGCAGCGCGACGCGCGACCTGTCGCCCTGGATGATGGGCATTCCCTTCGGCTTAGGCCAGCTTCTGGTCGCAGCCGTGCTCGAGTTCGGATATGGGGAATCTCTTGAATAAGCGCGCCGGCAGAAAATCCGCCGCCACCCCGCGGTTCGCATACGATGGGCTGGACCGCGTGATACACGAGCGCGCGCGCCTGAGTGTGCTGACCTCGCTCATCACCCATTCAAAGGGATTGCTGTTCTCCGACCTGAAGCAGCTGTGCGCACTGACGGACGGCAATCTGAACCGGCACCTGCAGGTGCTGGAGGAAGCAAAGCTGATTGCAATCACCAAAGGCGTTCAAAACAACCGAACGCAGACGTTTTGCCGCATCACCGCCCTGGGACGCAGGCGCTACATCGAGTATCTCGCGGTTCTGGAGCAGGTGCTGTTGGATGCCGCGGCCGCCGTAAGGCCCGAATGGATGCCGAAGGAAGCGACCTAAAGCGGCTCTCGCGTCATGGATCGCGCGTGCCGACCGCGGGCGCCGGCCACATCCTCCGCAGGAAGCCATCACGCCTGACGAAGTGATGCCACAGGGCGGCGAGGATGTGCACTGCCGCGACACCGAACAGGCCGTACGCCAGGTAGCCGTGGAGGTCTTCGGTCGGCGCAAAGACGGCGCGATTTCGCGCAATCCCAAAATCCACTTGAAACAGACCAAAATTGAACACCCGGCCGTGCCAGATGAACGTTACGATACCGATGATGGGCGTGATGAACAGCAGCGCATACATGGTCAAGTGCGCAGCCAGCGACAGGCGGCGGTCGAAAGCGCCCATGTTTGCCGGCAAGCTCGGCGGCGGATGGGCGAGGCGCCACCCGTAGCGGGCGATGACCAATGTCCACAAGACCAGACCCGTCAGCGCGTGCACGTTGATCCAATACGCCTGTGTGCGCTTCGGCCAGGTGTCGTGCAGAAGGCCGAGCACTCCGACCCCGATCACCAGCAGGGCGGCCGCCCAGTGAAAGGCGATCGCGCCAGTGCCATAGCAATTCGTGTTTGTCAAAGAGGGAGCCGGCGGTTCAGTATGCGTCATCGCGTTACTTTCCATCGCAAAGCGAACTAGTGTCAAGTGCCGCAGCCGATGAAAAAATTTCTGATCGTCACCGCCGATGATTTCGGGCTGCACGACGCCGTCAACGAGGCCGTCGAGCGGGCAAGCCGCGGCGGGGTGCTCACGGCGGCGAGTTTGATGGTGGCGGCGCCCGCCGCCGCCGACGCGGTGCGGCGTGCGCGCCGGCTGCCCAACCTGCGAGTGGGTCTGCATCTCGTGCTCGCCGACGGCCGCGCGGCGCTGGCACCCGAACGCATCCCGGATCTCGCCGATGCAGCCGGCCGCATGAACAGCCGCATGTTCGTCAACGGCGTACGCTTCTTCGCGCTTCCACAGGTCCGCAGACAGCTCGAAGCGGAGATTCGCGCGCAGTTTTGCGCCTTCGCGCGTACCGGTCTTACGCTTGATCATGTGAATGTGCACAAGCACTTCCATCTGCATCCAACTCTGCTGCAAATGCTGCTGAATATCGGCCGCGACTTCGGTGCGCCGGCGGTGAGGGTGCCCGATGAGCCTCTGTGGTTCGCCGCGCGCGGCGGCTGGCTGCCGGGCGTCAATGCCGTCTTGCTCAAGCCCTGGCTCGCACTCATGAAGCGCCGTCTGCGCAGGGAGAATGTGCCGCACAACCACCGGATATTCGGCGTTGCGGCGAGCGGTGCCATGGATGAGACGAAATTATTGGCGATTCTCGCGCGGCTCCCGCCTGGCGTCACGGAAATCTACCTGCATCCCGCCGTCGAGTCCGGATCCGCCATTGCAGCCTCGATGAGCGGCTATCGTCATGCCGATGAACTCGCAGCGCTGCTCAGCCCGCGGGTGCGTGCGGCCGTCGCCGCCGGCGGCTTCGACCTCGGAGGATTTGCGGACGCCATGCGTTCATAGCTGCAGGTGTCCCAGCGGAATTCGCGCCGTGCGCTTGATGGTCGCCAGCACCACGCTCGACTGCAGGTCGCGAACATTGGGCACTCGGATGAGCTTCTTCAGAACCACATTGCTCAATGCGTCCAGATCCCGGCCATAGACCTCCAGGATGAAGTCGTAGCCTCCGGTCATCGCGAAACACTTGGTGACCTCGTCCATGAGCAGAATTTCCTTTTCGAACCGCGCCACCGTCTCGTCGGTGTGCTCGGTCAATTTGACCTGCACGATCGCGAGGACCTCGAGGCCGACGCGGGCGGGATTGAGGATGGCCGCGTACCCCTGAATGGCGCCGCTCGACTCCAGCGCCTTGACCCGCCGCGCACACGGGGTGGGCGACAGCCCAATGGTCTCGGCGAGTTCCACGACGGATAGACGTCCGTCCCGCTGCAATGCGGACAGTATCCTGGCATCAAAGCGGTCAAACTCCATGCTAAAGCTCCAGAATGGTCAAATATTAGTGATTATCACTAATAATATCGAAAATATGTAGTGTTTTTAGCGTTTCTTGTTGATGCGCCTGCCCTAGTCTCAGGCGATGAATGCAAGCCCCAAGCCGCTGCGGCAGGACGTGGACGTAGGCTCGCTGCAGTGGCGCTCGGTGTTGCGCCAAATAGCCCGGTCGCGCGCGCTCGATGACCTCGAGGAGTCGACGCTGCTGCCGCAGCGAAAAGTCCTGTATCAATTCTCGGCTCGCGGACACGAACTCACCCAGGTGCTGCTGGGGCATCAGCTCACCGGTACTCGAGATGGGGTGGGCGCCTATTATCGGTCCCGGCCTCTCGCCTTAAGTTTGGGATTGCCGCTCGAGGAAGCGCTGGCGTCGACGATGATGCGCGCCGGCGGGATGAGCGACGGGCGCGATATCGGCGTTGTGTTCAATTTGCCGAGAAAAAAAGGCGCCTGCGTGCTGCCCGTGTGCGGCGGAGTCGGCGCCCAATACACGCCCGCGGTGGGTTGGGCCCAGGCCCTGCGCTATCGAGCGACGGTGCTCGGCGACAAAGAATGTGAGAACAGCATTGCCGTCGCACACGGCGGAGACGCGTCGACGGCCACGAACGGCTTTTGGGCCGCGCTCAACATCGTGACCACGGAACGGCTGCCGTACCTATTCTTCATCGAGGACAACGGCTACGGCATTTCGGTGCCGTCGCGGCTGCAGACCCCCGGTGGCAACATCGCCAAGAATCTCGCGGGCTTTCACGGGCTTCGCGTGCTCGACGGCGATGCGTCGGACCCGATGGCCGCCGCCGCGCTCATCGAGAATGCCGTGATGGGCGTGCGGTCGGGCGGGGGACCCGCCCTGATCAGGCTGGTGGTGCCGCGGCTGTCGGGACACTCGGGGCAGGACACGCAAACCTACAAGAGCGAGACCGAAATCGTCGCCGAGACGGATCGTGATCCTGTTGAAAAACTGCGCGCCCAGCTGGTGCCGCGCCACATCTCCGCCGCCGATTGGGAATCCGAGATCGAGCAAGGGCGCCAGGCGGTCGCCGCAGCGCTGGCCCAGGTGGAAGCGCGCGCAGCAGCGGACCCTGCGCGAGTTCGGCGCCATATGTTCACGGAAATCGCGGCCGATGGCTCGATGGAACTGCAGCAGCAGGGCGGAACGCGCTGCGAAGGCGTGGTGCCGCCGCCGGGCACCGAGCAGGCGAACCCGCAAGGCCCGCGCATCAATTTGGTGACCGCGGTGCGCCGCACGCTCGAGCGCGAACTCGGCATGAACCCACGCATGCTCATCTTCGGTGAAGATGTCGGCCGCAAGGGCGGCGTGCACGCGGCGACTCTCGGATTGCAGGAGAAATTCAGTTCGGCGCGGATTTTCGACACCAGTCTCTCCGAGGAAGGCATCATCGGCCGGGCGGTCGGCATGGCGGCGGCCGGACTCATGCCGGTGCCGGAAATTCAGTTTCGAAAATATGCGGATCCCGCCGCCGAGCAGCTCAACGACTGCGGCACCATGCGTTGGCGAACTGCGAACCGATTCGCCGCTCCCATGGTCGTGCGCATCCCCGGCGGTTTTTTCAAGTGCGGCGATCCCTGGCATAGTCAATCAAACGAGGTGCAGTGGCTGCATGGGCTGGGTTGGCGCGTGGCCATGCCCTCGAATGCGCAGGATGCGGTGGGCCTGCTGCGAAGCGCGCTGCGAGGCAATGATCCGACGATTTTCTTCGAACATCGCGCATTGCTCGACGGCAGCTGGGCGCGGCGCGCCTACCCCGGCGATGAGTTCGTCGTGCCGTTCGGCAAGGCGTCGCTGCTGCGCGAAGGTACCTCGCTCACGGTGGTCAGTTGGGGCGCCATGGTGGAGCGCTGCGAACAAGCCCTCGTCGACACCGGAATATCCGGCGACCTTTTGGACCTGCGTACCCTGTCGCCGTGGGATCGCGACGCCACGTTGGCCTCGGTGCGCAAGACGCGCCGCTGCCTCATCGTCCACGAGGACACGATGACCGCCGGCTTCGGCGCCGAGATTGCGGCGTGCATCGCCAAAGAGGCGTTTTTCGATCTCGATGCGCCCATCGAACGGCTCGCCATGCCGGATGTTCCGAGCCCGCACAGCCCGGTCCTGCTCGCAGCCGTTCTGCCGGGCGTCGCCGCGATTTCGCGGGCGATCAAGACCCTCGCCGAGATCTAGGCATGAGCGGCTTCGCAGATGTACTGGTTCCGCCCAACGAGGAGGGAACCCGCGCCATCGTCTTACGATGGTGCAAGGAAGTGGGAGACACGGTTCTCAAGGATGAGCCGCTGGTGGAACTGGAGACCGACAAAGTGACGGTCGAGATTCCCTCGCCCGCCGATGGCACCTTGATCGAAGTCCTCAAAGAAGTAAATGCCGAAGTGACTCCGGATGAGGTGCTGGCACGATTGAGTCTGGGCGGCCAGCCCACGGCAGCGCGAGAATCCTCCGGCGCGCCGCCGCTCAGCCCGGCTGTACGGCGGTTGCTGCGGGAACATTCGCTCACCCCGGCCGATATCAACGGCACGGGCCGTGATGGACGCATCACGGCGGAGGACGTGACGCGTCACGTGGCCGGCGGAGAAGCGCGCGCCGCGCCGGCCGCCACGCCGGCGTCCACGCCGCTTACCGCGCCGCTCACCGCACCGGCCGCCCCCGGGCAGGTCTCGCCGCCGATCGGCACGCGAATACCGCACACCGCCATCCGCCGGCGCGTGGCCGAGCACATGGCGCGCAGTCTCATCGAGGCGCCGCATGTCACGACCTTGTTCGAGGCTGATCTCACGCGGGTATTGGCGCATCGAGCCCGCCACGCGGCCGACTACGCATCCCGCGGGGCGCGTCTGACGCTGACCGCCTATTTCATCCGCGCCTGCGTGGATGCCTTGCGCCTGCACCGGGAGGTCAATGCCACCTTCCACGCGGATGCGCTCGAGCTGCACCCGGACGTGAATATCGGCGTGGGCACGGCTCTGGGGCGCACGGGACTGATCGTCCCCGTGATTCACCGGGCCCAGGGACTGAACTTGCTCGGCGTGGCACAGCGGCTTGGGGCATTGGTGGAAGCCGCCCGCACCGGCAAGCTCTCGCCCGAGGAGGTCCGCGGAGGCACCTTTACGATCTCGAACCACGGAGTGGGCGGCAGTCTGCTCGCGGCGCCCATCGTCATCAATCAACCCCAGGTCGCGATTCTCGGCGTCGGCAAAGTCGAGCGCCGGGTGTGTGCGGTCGAGGTGGACGGTGCCGAAGCCATCGGTGTGCGCGCAATGTGCTATCTCACCCTCACCATCGACCATCGCGCCCTGGACGCCTTCCAAGCCAACGCCTTTCTCAACTCGGTCGTGGCCACGCTGGAGCAGTGGCCCATCGACGAATAGGTTAGCATCGAGGGCCGTACTCGCGAGAGCCACTCGATGTGTAACATTTCTGTAAAGTCGGCGCAGCGGCGCAGTGCTGCGCTGTGCGCGGCTCTGGCCGTGTTCGCCGGCACCGTTCACGCGCAGCAAGACGCGGGCCCGGGCACGCTGAATCTTCCGACCAGCAAGCAGCTGATGACGCCGGCGCCGGGCGATCCGCGGCGCATCAACAGCCTGCCCATGTCGCTGGCAGTCTCGCCGGATCGCCGCTGGGTGGTGTCATTGAATGCGGGCTACGGCACGTTCGAGTCGGGTTACATGCAGTCGCTTGCCGTGCTCGATGTGCGCACGGGGATGGTCAGGGATTTTCCCGATGCGCGCACGCTGATTGAAGCGAAGCAGACATTCTTTGCGGGCCTCGCGTTCAGTGCGCACGGTAATAAGATCTATGCCAGCCTTGCCTCATCGTCCAGCGACGGCAACGGCATTGCTGTGTACGGATTCGCGGACGGCGCGCTCAATCCCGAGAATTTTTTGCGTCTCTCTCCCGTGACGCTGGCGGCCGGGCGGCATACCAGCTTGCTGAATCAGGACGATCGCGCCATCAGTCCCTACCCCGCGGCGTTGGCGGTGGTGCCCGGCCTGCCCGAGCGGCTGCTGGTGGCGGAGAATCTGTCCGACACGGTTGCGCTGCTCGATGCCGCGACGGGAGCGCTGGCGCGGCGCTTTGATCTGTCGGTGAGCGCGAACGTGCCGGCGATGTATCCCATTGCGCTGGCCGTGACGCAGGACGGCAGTCGAGCGTTCGTCGCGCTGTGGAACGCGAGCGAGGTGGTGGAGTTGGACCTCGTTGCCGGCACGATAGCGCGGCGCGTGACATTAATGAAGCCGACCTCGGCCACCGCGCCGGGGACACATCCCTGTGCGCTGCTGCTGAACGAGCGCGCGGGAATCCTGTACGCGGCGCTGTCGAACCGCGATGCCGTCGTGGCCATCGGGATCGGCGGCAACCAGCCGGGCGGGCATCGGGAGCTCACGGTGAAAGGCTACTTCGACACGCGGCTGCCGGGGCAGAGCTATTTTGGCGCGGAGCCGAGTGCGCTTGCCCTGAACGACGACGGGTCGCGGCTGTACGCGGCGAACTTGGGATCGGATGCGGTGGCGGTGCTCGATCCGCGAAAGCTGCGTGGGAGACCGCGCGCCCAGGGCATGGTCGAACCGAACGGCTTCGTGCCGACCGAGCTCATGCCCATGGCGCTGGCCTCGGTTGGCGGCACGCTGTATGTCGCAAGTGCCAAGGGCAAAGGGACGGGTCCGAATGCCATGGCGCCGCGTCTGACGGACGCAACTCGTGGCCTGCCGCCGATGCGGCACCGCTTCACCTACGCTCCGACGCTGCTGTATGGGTCGCTGGCGGCGCTCGATGAGGCGTCGATGGACTCCGAACTCAAGGCCTCGACGGGCGCCGTGCTCGAATCGAACCGCATGAAGGCCGCACGCGAGACGATCCAATTCGCGGGTGGCGGCAATCCGATCCGGCACGTGATCTACGTCATCAAAGAGAACCGCACCTACGATCAGGTTCTCGGCGACCTGGCAAAGGACGGCAGGCCGGTGGGCAATGGCGACTCCGCTCTCACCATGTATGGGAGCGCCGTGACGCCCAACCTACATCGCCTGGTGCTGCAGTTTGGCGTGCTGGACAATTTCTTCGATTCCGGGGAAGTGTCGGGCGACGGCCACGTTTGGTCGAACGCCGGCATCGGCACCGATTACGTCGAGAAGACGTGGCAGCAACTCTATCGCGGTGAGCAGCGCACCTACGATTTCGAGGGGATGGTGGCCGACGGCTATCCGCTGCTGCAGCATATACCCGATGTTTCGGAGCCGGCCAGCGGCTATCTGTGGACCAACTTCGCGGCGCATGGCAAGACGGTCTATCACTTCGCCGAATACATCTCATCGATCTTCTGCGACGACAAGAAGGTGCCGAGGCAGATCCGCGATCCGAAACTCGGCGCCATGTCAGGCACGGTGACGGAGTGCGCGTCGCCGACGATCAGGTCCGGCGAGGCGATTCCGGAGGAGTGGGGCGGCGGCAAGAACTTGTGGCCCTGGCCGATTCCGCGATTGGCCGGCAATATCGCCACCAAGCCGGAACTCGTGGGGCGTTTTGCGCCGGAGGCACCGGACTTCAACATACGGGTGCCCGATCAGATCCGGGCCAATGTGTTTCTGCGGCATCTGGAGCAGTGGAAGCGCGAGCGCGCCGCCGGCAGCGACACCATGCCCAATTTCATCCTATTGCGGCTGCCCGATGACCACACTGGCGGCACCACGCCGGGCGGCCCAACCCCCAAGGCATCGGTGGCGGACAACGACCTGGCCGTCGGCCGTGTCGTCGAAGCGGTCTCGCACTCGGATTTCTGGAGCGATACGGCAATACTGATATTGGAAGACGACGCCCAAGATGGGGCGGATCACGTGGACGCGCACCGCTCTCTGGGCATCGTGGTGAGCAAGTATGCACCGCATCCGAAGGCGGGCGAGGATGCCGTGGTGGACAGCCGATTCTATTCGACCGTGAGCATGCTGCGCACGATGGAGACACTGCTGCAGGTGCCCCCAATGAACAACAACGACGCACTGTGCTCGCTGATCTCCACTCTGTTCGCCGGGCCGGGCGATCAACCGGCGTTCGTGGCGGATGTGTCGAATCGCGACAATGGCCTCATCTACACGGCCAACACGCCGGGCGCTCCCGGCGCGGCGCAGTCCGCGAAGATGGACTTCCGTCATGCGGACCGCGCTGACCCGAGCCGGCTCAATCTGATTTTGTGGCAGGATGCGATGGGCACGCCGCCGCCGCCGGCGCTGCTCGCCGCGAAACGCTCGAAGACACGAAGTGACGATGACTGATTCCGCCGAATCGCTGCATGACCGAAGCATCCGGCGCAGGCAGCGGCCCATCGAGTTGCGCCGCCGCCTGTGAAAGATGCACCTCGGATGCCGCAAATACGCGCGCATAAATATCCCGGCACAGCGCCGCGGCTTGCATGCCCGGCCAGTCGGCGCGCAGCAACCGAGCCGGCAACAGCGGATCGCGCAAATGCAGGCGGCGGTATTCATGGATCAGCAGCGTGCGCACGATGAAGCATGCGGGGGGGTCGAGGCTGCGAGCGGCGCCCGACGCCAGCGCGGCGCGGACGCGCTCGAAGCGCTGCACGAAGCGCTGGTAGCGCACGGCTAAGTCTTCGAGATCCCAACCCAAGCTCACCAGACGCTGCGGGGCGTCATCATCCGCGAGATTGGCGTCAAAAATGATGACCTTGGAGAGCGCAGCGGCGGGCAGTTCGAGTTCGGGGTGGGCAAATACGTTCGCCGAGAGCTCTCCGAAACCCCGCCAGAGCAGTTCTTCGCGCAGTTCCTTGCGCTCAGCCGCGCGCATAGGCGGCAGGACGGCCAGGGTCCAGCGGCCCGACCAGGCAGACTCGGGTTCGCTGTATATGCGCTTGGTCGCTTCGGCGAATCGCTCGCGGCCCTCCGGCGACAAGCGATATTCGCTGAGCTTGCCGGCGCGGCGGCCCGCGAGCCAACCGTCCTTTGCAAGGCGTGCGGTCGCGGTCCGTACCAGCCGCTCGTTGAGTCCAAAGGGCGCCGCCAGGACGATCAGGCTTGCGAGGGTGACAGCCCCGCCCCGCGGCATGATGGAATCCCCGAACATGGTCACGATGAGCGAACCGCCCCGCAGCGGCCGCTGGCGGCGAAAGCGTGCGATGAGCTCGGCGGCGGCGCTGCCCGCGGCGGCGTCATCGGTCATTTTCGAGGATTGCCATGGCATCAATCTTTTATGACACAAAAAACATTGCATTGTACATTTTTGTGTATCAGAATGCGACGACTGGCTGACTCCCGCGGGGGTGGGTATGTACACGCAAGCGCTGGATACGATGGGTCCGGATTTAGGCAACCTGGATGAGGGCGCACTCGAACGGCGCTTCCTCGCCCGGGTCGATGCCGAGGAGAAGATCGAGCCCAAGGACTGGATGCCGGCGCGGTATCGTCACACCCTGATTCGTCAAATTTCCCAGCATGCGCATTCCGAAATCGTCGGCATGTTGCCCGAGGGCAATTGGATCACCCGCGCCCCGACCCTGCAGCGCAAAGCGATTCTGATCGCCAAAGTGCAGGACGAAGCGGGCCACGGCGCGTATCTGTACAGCGCGGCCGAGACGCTGGGCGTGAGCCGCGATCAATTGGTCGAGCAGCTGCTGTCCGGCAAGGCCAAGTATTCGAGCATCTTCAATTATCCGACGCCGACCTGGGCCGACGTGGGCGCGATCGGCTGGCTGGTCGACGGCGCCGCCATCATGAATCAAATACCGTTGTGCCGCTGCTCGTACGGTCCCTATGCGCGGGCCATGGTGCGCGTCTGCCGCGAGGAGAGCTTTCACCAGCGGCAAGGCTATGACCTGATGTTGCATCTCGCGACGGGGACGGCGCAGCAAAAGCGCATGGCGCAGGAGGCTCTCGATCGCTGGTGGTGGCCGGCGCTCATGATGTTCGGACCTTCCGATGCCAACTCCACGCACACCGGCGACTCGCAGCGCTGGAAGATCAAGCGCTTCTCGAACGATGAATTGCGCCAGAAGTTCGTGGATTTCACGGTGCCGCAGGCGAAGTTCCTGGGTCTGGCCATTCCCGACCCGCTGCTGCGGTGGGACGTGATCAAGCAGCAGCATGAGTTCGGACCGATCGACTGGTCCGAGTTTGATCAAGTTTTGAAAGGCAATGGACCGTGCAACGCGGAACGGCTTGCGGCGCGCCGCAGCGCGCATGCCGCGGGCGCCTGGGTCCGAGACGCGGCGAGCGCCCATGCCGAGAAACAACGGCAGCGCCGCGTTGCCGCCGCCGCCTGAAGCACGCCCCAGGAGCACCCCGATGCAGGATATTCGCCAGTGGCCTCTTTACGAAGTGTTCGTGCGCGCGCGCGGCGGTTTGGATCACAAGCATGTGGGCAGCTTGCACGCCGCCGATGCGCGCATGGCCATCGATCACGCCCGGGATCTGTACACGCGACGCCAGGAAGGCGTCAGCATCTGGGTGGTGCCCTCCAAGGACATCACGGCCTCCGACCCCGCGGAGGCCGATTCTTTGTTCGAACCCGCCCGCGACAAGATTTACCGCCACCCGACGTTTTATGAGATTCCGGACGAGGTCAAGACACTGTGAGCGCAAGCATTGCCGGACCCGACGCGCAGGCGCTGCTGCGCTATGTGCTGCGCCTCGGCGACATGAGTCTGGTGCTCGGGCAGCGTCTCGGCGAGTGGGTGGGCCATGCTCCCGCGCTCGAAGAGGATCTGGGCTTGGCTAATATCGCGCTCGACATGATCGGGCAGGCGCGGCTGTTGCTGACCTACGCCGGCGAGGTCGAGGCCCGGGGAAGGACCGAGGACGACTTCGCCTTTCTGCGTGAGCATGGCGAATACTTGAACGCCGTCCTGGCGGAGCAGCCGAACGGTGATTTCGGCCAGACCATCGTGCGCCAAGTGCTGATCGACGCCTTCCAGCTCGAGTTGTACGAACGCATGGCGGCGTCAACGGACCAACGCTTGGCCGCGATTGCCGCGAAATCCGCCAAGGAAGTCCGCTATCACCTGCGCTACAGCGGCGGCTGGCTGGTGCGCCTTGGCGACGGCACCGAGGAGAGTCACGCACGCGTCCAGTCGGCCCTCCACACCCTCTGGCCCTACACCGTCGAACTATTTGCCGAGGACGAGCTGGACCGGGCGATGGCGGACCGCGGCGTGGCGCCTCGTTTGCCCGATGTCAAAATCGCGTGGGACCGCCGCATCGACGAGCTCCTGGCCGAGGCGACGCTGGCGCGCCCCCAGGATCGCCCCTATTCCTGGTTCGGCAAGCGCGGTCAGCACAGTGAGCACCTCGGTTACCTTCTCGCCGAGATGCAACACCTGCAGCGCGCCCATCCGGGTGCACGCTGGTGAGCGCGGCCGCGGCCGAGAACCGGGCGACCAACGCTTGGGATGCCCTCGCATCCGTCGAGGATCCTGAGATCCCGAACTTAAGCATCGTCGATCTCGGCCTGATCCGCGGTGTCGAGCTGCGAGCGGACGGGACCCTCGAAGTGGCTCTGTCTCCGACCTATGTCGGTTGTCCAGCCACCGACGTGATTCGACGCTCCGTGGAACTCGCGCTCGCCGCCGCCGGCGTCGGCGCCTTTGCCGTGACGAGCGTACTGTCGCCGGCGTGGTCGAGCGATTGGATCACCGCCGAGGGCCGGCGCAAGCTCGAGATCCAGGGCATCGTGCCCCCCATCGAGACTGCCTCCTCGATGCGGGACTTGTTGCGCCATCATCAGCCGGTGGGCTGTCCCCGCTGCCGCTCCATCGATACTGAATGCATCAGCGAATTTGGCTCAACGCCGTGCAAGGCGCTGCATCGCTGCCGGGCCTGTCTCGAGCCTTTCGAATATTTCAAATGCATCTGACCTAAATCCGTCTGACGATCGCCCCGTGCTCAATTTTCACCCCCTGAGTGTCACTTCCGTCGAGCGCGTCGCCGAAGACGCCGCGTGCGTGAGCGTGCAGATTCCCGCCGGGCTGCGCGACGCCTATGCCTTCCAGGCAGGACAGTACGTCACCGTGCGCCGCATGATCGAGGGACGCGAGGAGCGCCGCACGTACTCCATCGTCACGGCTCCCGGGGCGGGCCTGCTCAAATTGGGCATCCGGCTGCAACCGGGCGGCCGCATGTCCGGCGAACTCGCCGCGGCCCTCCGTCCCGGCGACCTGCTCGACGTGGGCACGCCGATGGGCCGCTTTCGCACCGCGGTCAGTCCGGAACGCGAATTCTCCTATGTGGCCTTCGCAGCGGGCAGCGGCATCACGCCCGTTTTGTCGCTCGCGACGGACATTCTTGCCCGCGAGCCGCACAGCCGCTTCACGCTGGTTTACGGCAATCGCAGCATTTCGCGCACCATGTTCCTGGAAGAGATCCTGGCGCTGAAGAATCGTTACATCGAGCGCCTCGCCGCGCACTTCGTGATGAGCCGCGAACCTCAACAGACAGAATGGCTCAATGGCCGGATCGACGGCCGCAAAGTGGACGAGCTCGCGCAGCACATGGCGGAAATCGGCGCCGCCGACGAGTACTTGATATGCGGTCCCGGCGACATGGTGGACGAGGTCCGCAATGCCATCAAAGCATTGAACGCCCATGCGCCCATTCGATTCGAACGCTTTGCCGCCGCTGCGCCTGCGCCGGCCGCGGGCGGCGCCAGGGACAGCCGTGCGGAACCCGAGCCGCGAGCCGTGCCGACGCCGCCAGAGGCGACGGTCACGCAGGAAGTGTTGGCCACGATTTCCGTGGTCATGGACGGGAGGCGCCGCAGCTTCCCGATGGCGCCGAGCGATGCGTCCGTGCTCGCGGCCGCCGAAAGAGCCGGTCTTGAACTGCCGTTTTCCTGCCGCTCGGGCATCTGTGCCACCTGCCGCGCGAGAATTACGCACGGCGCGGCGGTTATGACGCACAATATTGCCCTGGAGCCCTGGGAAACCGCTGCCGGCTTCGTGCTGTGTTGCCAGGCTCGGCCGACCACGGCCACGCTCGACATCAGCTACGATCATAAATAGGCGACGCATCGGCGCTGCGGGGGGGCAATGTCATACGACACCATCATGTTCGACGTGGACGGCGGAATCGCGCGTCTGACCTTGAATCGGCCGGACAAGCTCAACAGCTTCAACACGCACATGCATGGCGAGGTTCAGCACGCGCTGGGCCGCCTGCCCGTGAGCGATGCCCGTGTTCTCGTTCTCACGGGCGCAGGCCGCGGCTTCTGCGCGGGCCAGGATCTCGGCGATCGAGCGGTGGCTCCCGGCTCACAAGCGGTCGACCTTGGCGATTCCATCGACAGGTACTACAAGCCCTTGGTGCTTGCGCTGCACCAGTTGCCCATGCCCGTGATCGCCGCGGTCAACGGCGTGGCGGCGGGGGCGGGCGCCAATATCGCGCTTGCCTGCGATCTCGTCATCGCCGCGCGCTCCGCCAGTTTCGTGCAAGCCTTCGCCAAGCTTGGCCTGCTTCCCGATTCGGGCGGGACTTGGACGCTGCCGCGCCTCGTCGGCCTGTCGCGGGCGCTGGGACTGGCGCTGCTGGGCGACAAGCTCCCCGCCGAAACGGCTGCCGCCTGGGGCATGATCTGGCAGTGCGTGGAAGACGCCGATCTGGCATCGACCGTCGACGCGCTGGCGCGACGACTGGCCGAGGCGCCGACGCGCGGACTGGCCTGGACCAAGGCAGCGATTCGCGGCAGCTGGCAACACTCGCTGAGCGAACAGCTCGACATCGAACGCGATGCCCAGCGCGAGCTCGGCCGGTCGACGGACTACGCGGAGGGCGTCGCCGCGTTCGGGCAGAAGCGATCTCCCCGCTTCACGGGCCGCTGAGCATGCCCGCGGAGACCATTCCGGCCACGCAAGACGCGGTGCGCCGCGCCCAGGCGGCGGTTCAATCGCTGTATCTTGCCGACCGTGCGTCGCAGTCGCTGGGCATCGAAATCCTCGACATCGCTCCCGGGCAGGTACGACTCGCCATGACCGTGCGTCCCGACATGCTCAATGGCGTGGGGGTATGTCATGGCGGCATCATATTCACTCTCGCGGACAGCGCCTTCGCTTTTGCGTGCAGCTCCTACGGCGAACCGATGGTCGCCGCAGGCGCCCAGATCGAATTCATTGCACCGACACCGGGCGGCGAGCGCCTCACCGCCACGGCCACCGAAGTCTCCCGAGGCGCCCGCCATGGAATCTACGACGTGACCGTGACCACGGCAGCCGGCGTGACAGTCGCGCACTTCCGCGGCCGCTGTTCTCGCCTGCGAACCTGAGGACCCCAGCCCATGAACCTGCAAAGCTATGTATGCGGCGCCTGGCACACGGGCAGGGAGGAAGGCGCCGCGATGCGCGATGCCACCACGGGCGATGTGATCGCACACGCATCCTCCGCCGGCATCGACTTCGCCGCCGTGCTCGACCATGCACGCGGCGTGGGCGGCCCAGCGCTTCGTTCCATGACCTTTCATGAGCGCGCCGGTCTCTTGAAGACGCTCGCCAAGCGCCTCACGGAACTCAAGGAGGAGTTCTACTCGCTCTCCTACCGTACCGGCGCTACCAGAAGCGATTCCGTGATCGACATCGACGGGGGCATCGGCACGGTTTTCGTGTTTGCCTCCAAGGGATCACGTGAGCTCCCCAACTCGCGGGTGTATGTCGACGGCAATGTCGAAGCCTTGTCGAAGGCGGGTACCTTTGTCGGGCAGCACCTGTATGTCTCGCGCGAAGGCGCGGCGGTGCACATCAATGCGTTCAATTTCCCGGTGTGGGGAATGCTCGAGAAGCTCGCGCCAACCCTGCTCGCGGGCATGCCGGCCATCGTCAAGCCCGCAACCGCCACGGCTTTCCTGACGGAACTCGTGGTACGCCGCATCATCGAGTCCAAGATCCTGCCCGAGGGCGCATTGCAGCTCGTTTGCGGGAGTCTCGATAATTTATTCGATCATTTGAACTGCCAGGACGCCGTGTCCTTCACGGGCTCCGCGCGCACGGCCGCACGCTTGCGCGTGCATCCCGCCGTCATTCGGCGTGCCGTGCCGTTCATCGCGGAGACCGATTCATTGAATTCCAGCATTCTTGCGGTGGATGCGACGCCGGGCACGGCGGAGTTCGATCTGTTCCTCAGAGAAGTCGTTCGCGAAATGACCGTCAAAGCGGGACAGAAGTGCACGGCCATTCGCAAGGTGCTGGCGCCGGCCGGGGTGGCGGGCGATGTCGTCGCCGCATTGCGAACGGCGCTGCAAAAGATCGTCGTCGGCGACCCGCGCGCGGAGGGCGTGCAGATGGGCCCCTTGGTGAACCAGTCGCAGCGGATCGAAGTGCTGGCACGCGTCACCGAGCTGTGCGCGGAAGCTGACATCGTTGCGGGCGATTTGGATCGGTTCGACGTTTTCGGAGCGGATGCCATCCGCGGCGCGTTTGTCGCGCCGCTGCTGCTGCGGTCCCGAAATCCGAAGTCGGCACGCGCGGTGCACGAGGTCGAGGCCTTTGGTCCCGTGGCGACGGTGCTGCCGTACCGCGACACCGCGGATGCGATCGAACTCGCCCGGCGCGGCGCGGGCAGTCTGGCGGCCTCGGTATTCACTGCGGATGATTCCCTCGCGGCCCGCATCGTCCTCGGACTTGCGCCCTACCACGGCCGCATCCTCATCGTGAATCAAAGTTGCGCCAAAGAATCCACCGGCCATGGCTCCCCGCTGGCGCCGCTGATCCATGGCGGCCCCGGCCGCGCCGGCGGCGGCGAGGAGATGGGGGGTATTCGCGGCGTGCTTCACTATATGCAGCGCAGTGCCGTGCAGGGGTCGCCCGACGCGCTGACCGCGGTCAGCGGCCGCTGGGTGCGGGGCAGCCGACTGCGCGACCCTGGCAGGCATCCATTCCGCATTCCCTTCAATGATCTGGAATTGGGAGATACGCTGCAGTCGGCCGAGCGCGAAGTCACCGTCGCGGATATCGAGCAATTCGCGGCGCTGACGGGCGATAACTTCTACGCCCATATGAATGAGGCCGAAGCGTCTCGCAACCCGCTGTTCGGCGGCCGCGTCGCCCACGGTTATTTTCTCATCTCGGCCGCGGCAGGTCTGTTCGTGGATCCGGACTACGGGCCCGTGCTCGGCAACTATGGGCTGGATGAGCTTCGATTCGTGAAACCGGTGAAGCCTAAGGATAGAATCAAGGTTCGGCTCACGTGCAAATCCAAGAGTTTGCGCGCCGACAAGGGCTGGGGCGAGGTGGCCTGGGACACGGAAATCACCAACCAGAATCAAGAGACCGTGGCTTCCTATGATGTACTTACCATGGTGAGCATTTACGCGATCCCCGATGCGCCGGGGAGGGCTGCGCCAGGATGACATCGCAGAGTATCCAAGACCTGGTGACCCTCGAGCCGATTCTCGGTGCGACGCGCGCCGAACTCGAGAGCCTGCAGCTCGAGCGGCTGCGCTCGACGCTGCATCACGCCTACGCAAATAACGCCAGCTACAAACGAAAATTCGACGCGGCGGAGGTGCATCCGCGCGATCTGCGCTCGCTCGCCGACCTGGCCCGCTTCCCCTTCACCACCAAGGCGGACTTGCGAGACGCCTATCCCTTCGGCTTTTTCTCGGTACCCAGGGAACAGGTTGCGCGCATCCACGCCTCCTCCGGCACCACCGGCAAGCCCACGGTGGTGGGCTATACACGGAACGATCTTGCCACCTGGGGCAATCTCGTCGCGCGTTCGATCAGGGCGGCCGGCGGCCGCGCCGGCATGAAGGTGCACGTCTCGTACGGCTACGGCCTGTTCACCGGCGGACTGGGCGCGCACTACGGCGCGGAGGCGGCGGGCTGCACGGTGATTCCCATGTCGGGCGGGCAGACGGAACGCCAGGTGCAATTGATCCGCGATTTTGCGCCCGACATCATCATGGTGACGCCGAGCTACATGCTGGCCATCCTCGATGAGTTCAGGCGACAGGGGATCGATCCGCGCTCGACGTCGCTGCGCATCGGCATCTTCGGCGCGGAGCCGTGGGGCGAGGGCATGCGCGCGGAAATCGAATCCGCCTTCAACATCGACGCATGCGATATCTACGGTCTGTCGGAGGTGATGGGACCCGGAGTCGCGCAAGAATTCGCGCACACCAAGGACGGGCCCACCATCTGGGAGGACCACTTCATTGCCGAGATCATCGACCCGGCCTGCGGACGGGTGGTCGACGACGGCGAGCAGGGCGAATTGGTATTCACCTCGCTGACCAAGGAGGCCATGCCGGTGATCCGCTATCGCACGCGCGATCTGACCCGGCTGCTTCCGGGCACGGCGACCTGCATGCGGCGGATGGCAAAAATCGGCGGCCGCGCGGATGACATGCTGATCGTGCGCGGCGTGAATGTCTTCCCCTCGCAGATCGAAGAACTGATCCTGGGCTGCCAGGCGCTGGCGCCGCACTACGAGATCGAGGTCACGCGGCCGAATCGCCTGGACGAAGTCGCCATCGTCGTGGAAGGCCGCCCTGAACGAAGCGATGATGCGCATCGCGCCGAGGCCGCGGTTCTTGCCGCCAAGCTGAAAGACAACATCGGCATATCCGCCGACATCCGAGTGGCCGCGAGCGGCTCGCTGCCGCGTTCGGCCGGCAAGGCGAGCCGGGTCAAGGATCGGCGCTAGCGGCCATGCGAACGCCGGCGATCTTCATGGCGGCGATCCTGTCGGCGGCGGCTTCTGCGTCGAGCATGTGCCGCGCGGATCAGGCGCCGCCGCCGCAGGTGATGGACGAGCTGTTGGTGACCGGCGAGCGCACCGGGCCGGGCATGTGGCACGTGCATCGCGGCGCCGCGCAGGTGTGGATCCTGGGCAGCATGTCGCCATTGCCCAAGGGGATCACCTGGCGTTCAAAACAGGTGGAGCAGGTCTTGGACAGCGCGAACCAGGTGCTGGTGCAGAAGCCGTTCGAGATCGGGATCGCGCGCATACTGTGGCTCCTGATCACGGAGCACAAGGTCTTGATGGTCACCGGCGGCAAGCGGCTCAAGGACGTCTTGCCGGCGGATTTGCACGCCCGCTTTGCCGTGCAGCGAGCCAAATATACCGATGATCCGAACAAGTGGGAGCGATTCCGTCCGCTGATTGCCGCGGCATTCCTGCAGCAGGCCGCATTCCATCAAGTGGGACTCTCCACGCGCATCGACCTAGGAGCGGCGATGCGTGCGCTCGCGAAGAAGCACCATGTTCGCGTCGAGGAACTCAAGGTGGCCGGCGTCGGCGACGTGATGGAGGCGCTGAAGACGCTGCCGCCGGCGACCGAAAACACCTGCGTCGCGGCGTCGCTCGTGACCATTGAAAGGGATCTGCCGCGTCTGGTGGACCGCGCGCAAGCCTGGGCGAGCGGCAACGTCGAACGCATTGCGCAGCTGCGGGAGCCGGCTGAGGTCGATGCCTGCCGCGCGGCGCTCGACACCGGGGTCGGCGCGGCTGATCTCATTGCACGGATGCGCCGAACGTGGCTCGGCACCATCGAGAAATATCTGCAGAATGCCGGCGTCACGGTGGCCGTGGTGAACATGGATTTGTTGCTCGAACCCGGCGGCTTGCTCGATGAACTTCGCGCGAAGGGGTATGAAGTGGACGCCCCCTAGCAAATCATGCCAGCCGACGCCAAATTTACCGACAAGGAATTCTTGCTGCTGCTGACCGCTTTCGCGGCCGGCGCGGTCGACGTCATCAGTTTTGCGACGCTGGGCGGCGTATTTGCCTCGGCGATGACCGGCAATTTCGCGCTGCTGGCGTACTACGTGGCGCACGGCGACTCACAGGCGGCGATGGGTTCGGTGGTCGCCTTGAGCGGGTTCGCCATTGGATGCGCCGTCGGAGTTCTTCTGCGCCGCGGCCGCGCGCAGGAGCAGGCGCTCAGCATACTCCTCGCATGCGAGGCGGGTCTGCTGCTGTTCTTCGCGTTGTACGCCTTGTGGACCCCTCACGCCGCGCACGCGCCCTCCGATCATCTGCAGATTTTGCTGCTGGCCATCGCCATGGGATTGCAAGGAGTCATCGGTCAATCCATCAGTGTGACGACCATCGTGTTCAACACGACGCTCACCAAACTGGTGGGAACCATCGTCGATTCGATTGCCAACGGCGACGTGTCGGGGCTCAAGGACGTGAAGATCCAAAGCGCGGTCGTCGTATCCTACTTGTTTGGCGCGCTGCTGTCGGGCGCCCTGATCGTACACAAGGTCGACGAAGTCGTGCTCCTGCCATTTGCCGGGGTTGCGGTCGCGTTCGGGCTGCTGCGCTGGTCGCGGCCCAAGGGAGCATAGGCCGCCATGGGTCCTCTGACCGGCGTCAGAATCATTGAAATTGCGGGAGTTGGCGCCGCACCCTATGGCTGCATGATGCTGGCCGACATGGGCGCGGACGTGGTGCGCATCGAGCGAGCCGGCGGCGGTGGCGGCAGCGGCGATGCGCCGGAGAGATCGCCGCTATTACGCAACCGGCGCTCCATCGCCCTCGATCTCAAAGAATCGAGCGGCCGCGGCCTGGTGCTGGCGATGACCGAGAAGGCGGACGTGCTGATCGAGGCGTTTCGTCCCGGCGTGGCCGAGCGGCTGGGGATCGGACCCGATGCGTGTTTTGCCCGCAATGCACGCCTCGTCTATGGGCGAATGACCGGATGGGGGCAGACGGGTCCGCTGGCGCAGGCAGCGGGGCATGATCTCAATTACATCGGCCTCTCAGGGCTGTTGCATCAAATCGGCCCGCCGGACGGCAAGCCCGCGGTGCCTCTCAATGTGATCGGCGATTTTGGCGGCGGGGGTTTGTTATTGGCGTTCGGCGTGGTCTGCGCATTGTGGGAAGCACGCCAATCTGGCCGCGGCCAGATCGTCGATGCCGCCATGCTCGACGGCGCGGTATCCTTTATGTCGATGTTTTTCGGCTTCCGCGAGCAGGGTCAATTTGCGGATCGCACCGGGTCCCATATGCTCGGCGGCGGCGCACATTATTACGATACCTATGAGACCAAGGATGGGCTGTATCTGGCCGTCGCTCCGATCGAGCCGCAATTCTATCGCGCCTTTCTGCAGAAGATGGGGCTCACCGATGATCGCTGGCTGGCCGCGGGATTCCCGGCGCACAGCGCGCAGACCGTCGAACACGAATGGCCGGCGCTGAAGCTCGAGCTGCGTGCGCTTTTCAAGAGGAAGACGCGCGACGAATGGTGTGCGGCGTTCGTCGGCAGCGACGTGTGCGTGACGCCGGTATTGACGCTGCAGGAGGCCGCTGCGCATCCGCACAATCGGGCACGCAATGTCTTCGTCGACGTCGACGGCGTGGAGCAAAATGCGCCCGCGCCGCGCTTTTCCCGCACCGCTCCCGCTCACCCCAGGCCGCCGCCGACGACGGGCTCGGATAGGGAGCGGGTGCTTGCCGATTGGGGCGTCGACCTCGGGGCGGCGGCGGCCGCGTCAGAATCGAAGGACTAGCAGGCGGGGGAGTGTGTTCGTAGCCGGCTGCCGCTTGTCATTGCCTGGTTGCCTACCGACCCCGTACACTAGCGCCCCGCCGATCCACCCGCGAATCGGGATGATACGGCGGGCGGCTCAACTCGGGGTGTAGCTCAGACTGGTAGAGCGCTACGTTTGGGACGTAGATGTCGCAGGTTCGAATCCTGTCACCCCGACCACTGATTTCCTAAAATATTTTGCGCTCTCACCTCGCTTTTTCGAATTTGGTCACAAGTTTGGTCACACGTTCGGGACCACTAAAAAAACACCATTGATTAGCAGCGGTTTCTCACTCAATGCGGTCGGACACCGGCACCGTCACCCCTTTAGGGCACGCACGCTGATCAGTTGTGCTTCACGCAGTTCGAGCTCCCGCTCGGCGTCTCTTCGTTATTCAGATAGGACTCGACGACCTTGCTGCGAGGCGGGAGGACGACCCAACCATGCTATTATTAGGTCAAGGTCGCGAAGTGGCCCCGGCGCGATATGATCCTCGTAACCTTAGATGCCGGACGATCTTCGACATGACAGTCGACCTATGGAAATCACTGTTCGGCGGAATGCTCATCGGAGCAGGAGCGGCAACGCTATTGCTGCTAAACGGG
>DATFZF010000139.1:0-49977 GCA_035314705.1 Steroidobacteraceae bacterium
CGTAGCCCGGCATTCGCTGGCGATTCAATGAGTTGCTGCCCTGGCCCCCCGATTGTCATTACAATTAGCGGCTACGCTTTGCAAGGTGAATTACAGATGGTGACGATTCGTTTGACTCGACGCGGCGGCAAGAAGACCCCGTTCTATCACGTGGTGGTGACCGACAGCCGCAAGCGCCAGGGGGGCACCAGCCTCGAGAGCGTGGGGCTGTTCAATCCCATCGCCCGCGGCGGAGAAGTCAAACTGCGCCTGGACGTTGCCCGAATCGAGCATTGGGTCAGCCAGGGTGCCCATATGTCGGACCGGGTCAAATTTCTGCTCACCAGCTTCCGCAAGCAGGCCGCGTAACGGCGGAGAGGCCGCGATGAGCGACGAATCATCGGCGCTCATCCAACTGGGGTTCGTGGGCGCGCCATTTGGCGTCCGAGGTTGGATCAAGCTACGTTCGCACACCGATCCTCCGGAGCGCCTACTCGACCATCGGAACTTGATGCTGGGCCGGGGCGATGTCTGGCAGAACTACCGAATTGAGGCGAGCGGGCGCAGCGGCGGTGCGCTGACCGTCAAATTGATGGGAGTCGAGGACCGGGACCAGGCGCAGGCTTTGCGGGGCGCGCAGATTTGTGTGTTGCGCAGCGAGCTGCCGCTGCGCGACGACAGGGATTTTTACCGCGCCGACTTGATCGGCTGCGAAGTGGTGAATCTCGCGGGCCTGGGCTTAGGCGTGGTGCAGCATTTTATCGAGGCGCCGGCGCAGGTGCTGATGGTGGTGCGGGGCGAGCAGGAATTTTGGATACCAGCCGTGCCGCAGCATTTGCGGCGGGTGGATTTGCAGGCGCGCCGGGTGGTCGTGGATTGGGATGCCGCGGCAAAATAGGGCGCGACGGGACTCAAAGCGCATGCGCATTGCGGTGGTGACGTTGTTTCCGGCGATGATGCGCGAGGCTTTGGCGCACGGCGTGGTCGGGCGGGCGGTGCAGCGCGGGGTCCTCGAGGTCGGCTACTTCGACCCGCGCGACTACGCGACGGACGTGCATCGCACGGTGGACGACCGGTCGTACGGCGGCGGTCCGGGCATGGTGCTGAAGGTCGAACCGCTGCGCAGCGCACTGCGCAGCGCCGCGGCCGCGCTGCCGCAGGGCAGCCGGCGGGTGTACTTGGGCGCGGACGGTCGGCGGTTCGAGCAGGGCATGGCGCGCGAGGCGCGCGAGGCGGCGGGTTTGGTGCTGGTGGCGGGACGCTACGAGGGCGTCGATGAGCGCTTCATCGAGCATGAAACCGACGAGCAGTGGTCGATCGGCGACTATGTTCTGTCGGGCGGCGAACTGCCCGCGCTGGTGGTGATCGATGCGATTGCGCGGCTGATTCCGGGATCGCTCGGCAACGCGGAATCGGCGGTGCAGGAATCGTTCAGCGACGGTTTGGTGGATTGGCCGCATTACACGCGGCCGCCGGTGATCGACGGGCATGCGGTGCCTGAGGCGCTGATGTCGGGCGATCACGCGGCTATCGCCCGCTGGCGTTTGCGGCAGGCGCTGGGCCGTACCTGGTTGCGGCGGCCGGAGCTGCTCGAGCGGCGCGGCATGAGTGACGAAGAGCGGGTTTTGTTGGAAGAATTCAAGAGCGAACGTGCGCGTGGCACGGGGCGAATCGAAGACAGTCAAATGCGAGGGCGATAAATGAACAAGATCATCCAAGAATTGAACGGCGAACGCGCGACGCGCAAATTCCCGGAATTCAATCCCGGCGATACCGTCGTCGTGCAAGTCAAAGTGGTGGAGGGTGATCGCGAGCGCGTGCAGGCGTACGAGGGCGTGGTCATCGCCAAGAAGAATCGCGGGATCAATTCCTCGTTCACGGTGCGCAAGATTTCGCACGGCGAAGGCGTGGAGCGCGTGTTTCAGACCTTCAGCCCGTCGATCAGCGAGGTCAGCGTGAAGCGCCGCGGCGCCGTGCGCCGCGCCAAGCTCTATTATCTGCGCGACTTGTCCGGCAAGGCGGCGCGCATCGACGAGAAGATTTGAGGCGTCGGCGCGAAAACTTGAGGCTTTGAATGGCTGCCGGGTCCGCGCTAGCGGGTTTCTTCGGGTTGGTGTGGCGGATTCTCGACGGGATCCGCAGGGTGCTCCACCTGGTCCTGTTGCTGGTGATCTTCGGCTTCATTCTCGCCGCCCTGCACACCTCCATTCCCATCGTCCCGCGCTCGGCGGCGCTGGTGATTGCGCCGGAGGGCGAACTCGTCGAACAGCTGTCGAGCGACCCGGTGCGCCGCGCCCTCGGCCAGGCGTCCGGGGGTCCGGCACCGGAGACTGTGCTCAGGGACATCACCGACGCCATCGCGGCAGCCAAATCGGACTCGCGCATCAAACTGATCGTGCTGGACCTGGGTTCCTTGGGATCCTCCGGCCTGTCGAAGCTGCAGGAAATCGGCACGGCGCTCAAGGATTTTCGCGCCTCGGGCAAGCGCGTGGTCGCCGCGGCTGATTCGCTCGATCAGACTCAGTACTATCTGGCCGCCCAAGCCGGCGAGGTCTATCTCGATCCGATGGGATTGGTGTACCTGGACGGATACAGCTACTACCGCATGTTCCTGAAGGATGCCATCGACAAGCTGGGCGTCGACGTGAACGTGTTCCGCGCCGGCACATTCAAGAGCTACACCGACCAATTCTCGCGCAGCGACATGGCGGCAAGCGAGCGGGAAGAGAGCAGCGTGTGGCTGGATGCGCTGTGGAATGCCTACCAGCAGGACGTCACACGGGCGCGCTCGCTGCCCGCCGGAGCGCTCAAGGAGTTCATTGCCGACGAGCCGGCCGCGCTTGCCGCGGTCAACGGCGATGCGGCCAAATTGGCGCTGCAGCGCGGCCTGGTCACGGCCCTGAAGAGCCGGCGCCAGTTGGCCGACGAATTGAAGGTCTTGGTCGGCGAGGACGACGACACGCATTCATTCAATTCCATTTCGATGAATCAATATCTCGCCTCGGTGCGCTCCAAGCATGTGCTGAAATCCAAATCCGATTCCAAGGTCGGCATCGTCGTGGCGTCGGGAGAGATTCTCGACGGCCATCAGCCGCCGGGCACGATCGGCGGCGAGAGCACGGCCGATCTGTTGCGCCAGGCGCGTTTCGACCACGCCGTCAAGGCGGTGGTGCTGCGGGTGGACAGTCCGGGCGGCAGCATGTTCGCCTCCGAGCAGATCCTGCGCGAGGTGCAGACCCTGCGCAAAGCCGGCAAGCCGGTCGTGGTCTCGATGAGCACCTATGCCGCGTCGGGCGGATACTATATATCGGCGGCGGCGAATCAGATTTTCGCAAGCCCGACGACATTGACCGGATCGATCGGCGTGTTCTCCGTGGTGCCGACTTTCCAGCGCACCTTGGAAAAACTGGGGGTCAAGGTCGACGGCCTGGGCACGACACCGCTCGCCGGGGACATGCGCCAGGACCGGCCGCTCACGGCCGCCAGCCGCCAGATACTGCAGACCTCGGTTGATCACGCATATGCCGAATTCCTGCGTCGGGTGGGCGACGGCCGCAAGAAGCCGGTCGCGGACGTGGACAAGATCGCACAGGGCCGGGTGTGGGCCGGCGTCGACGCCCAGCGCATCGGCCTGGTGGACACCCTCGGCGGCCTGAAGGACGCCACCGACGCGGCGGCAAAACTCGCGGAGCTGGGCTCGGACTACGATGTCGAATACATCGAGCCCGAATTGAACCTGCGCGAGGAACTATTGATGCAGCTGCGCTCCGAGACTCTTGCGTTGAGTCAACGGGTGGGAATCGTTCCGCCGCGCAGCGACATCGAGCGCGTTCTCGATCCGGTGCTCGAGCAGGCCCGCGCCATTGCACGGCTCAACGATCCACGGGGGCTGTACGCGTACTGCTGGTGCCGCGAACCGCACATGACGCTCAAGGGGCTGTACGGCCGCTAAAGGCTGGACCAGTCGAGCGTGATCTTGCCGGATTTGCCGGAATTCATGATCTCGAAGCCTTCCAGGTAATCGTTGATGCCGAGACGATGCGTGATCACCGGGCGCACGTCGAGTCCGCTCTGCAGCATGCTCGACATTTTGTACCAGGTTTCGAACATTTCGCGGCCGTAGATCCCCTTGATCACCAAGCCCTTGAATATGACCTCGTTCCAATCGATGGCCGTTTCACCCGGGGGAATGCCGAGCATGGAGATGCTGCCGCCGTGGTTCATGGTGCGCAGCATTTCACGCAGCGCGGTGGCGTTGCCCGACATTTCGAAGCCCACATCGAAGCCCTCTTCCATCCCCAGATTGCGCATGGCCTCATCCAGGGAATCGCGCGATACATTGAGTGCCTTGGATGCGCCCATCTTCGCCGCCAGCCCCAGCCTGTAGTCGTTCACGTCCGTAATGACGATGTGCCGGGCTCCGCAATGCCGCGCGATGGCCACCGCCATGATGCCGATGGGTCCCGCGCCCGTGATGAGCACGTCCTCGCCGACGACATTGAACGCCAGCGCCGTGTGCGTGGCATTGCCGAACGGATCGAGGATGGAGGCAATCTCATCGTCGATGGCGGCGGGCAGCTTGAAGACATTGGCCGCCGGAATGGTCAGATACTCGGCGAACGCGCCGGGGCGGTTGACCCCCACGCCGGAGGTATTGCGGCACAGGTGGCGGCGGCCGGCGCGGCAATTGCGGCAGTGGCCGCAGGTGATGTGGCCTTCTCCGGAGACCCGGTCTCCGCTGCTGAAGCCGCGTACCTCGCTGCCCAATTCGACGATTTCACCGGAATATTCGTGGCCGACGGCCATGGGGACGGGAACGGTCTTCTGCGCCCACGCATCCCAGTTGTAGATGTGCATGTCGGTGCCGCAGATGGCCGTGCGGTGAACCTTGATGAGCACGTCATTGTGGCCGACCGAGGGCTCAGGCACGTCCTGCAGCCAGATGCCGGGTTCCGCGCGCGCCTTGACCAGTGCTTTCATGATTCGCCCTCTTTAGAGCCTGTGTGGGTGTTACGTATGACGCCAAGATCGCGTCCCGCCGACTTGAACGCCTGAATGACCCGATCGAGCTGCTCGCGAGAGTGAGCCGCGCTCATCTGGGTACGAATTCGCGCTTTTCCATGGGGAACAACCGGAAACGCGAAGGCCACGACGTAGACTCCTTGCGCCTGGACCCGCTCGGCGAGGTCGACTGCCAGAGGCGCGTCTCCCAGCATGATGGGGATGATGGGGTGTTCGCCCGGAATCAGGTTGAATCCCAGGCCGTGCATGTGCTCGCGGAAGTAGCGCGCATTGGCATGCAGGCGCTCGCGCAGGTCGCCCGATGTTTCCAGCAACTCGAGCACCTCGAGGGTGGCTGCGGCCACGGGCGGCGCGATGCTGTTGGAAAAGAGGTAGGGCCGCGAGCGCTGGCGCAGCCAGGCGACGATTTCCTTGCGCGCGGCGACGTAGCCGCCGCTGGCGCCTCCCAAAGCCTTGCCGAAAGTTCCGGTGAGGATGTCGATCCGGCCGATGACGCCGCGCAGCTCGTGGGAGCCGCGGCCGCGCGCGCCGATGAATCCCGTCGCGTGCGAGTCATCCACCATGACGAGCGCGCCGTAACGGTCCGCCAAGTCGCAGATTTCCTTCAACCGCGCGATCGATCCGTCCATGGAGAAGACGCCGTCGGTCGCGATCAGGCGCACGCGTGAACTTTGCGAGTCCTTCAAGGCCTGTTCGAGTTCGTTCAAATCGTCATTGGCGTAACGCAGGCGGCGCGCCTTGCACAGACGAATGCCGTCGATGACGCTGGCGTGGTTCAAGGCATCGCTGATGACGGCATCCTGCTCATCGAGCAGGGTCTCGAACAAGCCGCCGTTCGCGTCGAAGCAGGACGAATATAGAATCGCATCCTCCATCGACAGGTAGGCGCTCAGGCGCTCTTCCAGCTCGCGATGCACGGTTTGCGTGCCGCAGATGAAACGCACCGAGGCGACACCGTAGCCATAGCGGTCAAGCCCGTCATGGGCGGCTTTCACCATCGCGGGATGGTTGGCGAGTCCCAAGTAATTGTTGGCGCAGAGATTGATCATCTCGCGTCCGTCGGCGAGCCTCACGACGGCGCCTTGCGGCGATTCGATGACGCGCTCGCGCTTCAGCAGCCCTGCCGCATCGAGCGCCAGGGTGTCGCGGGCCAGCCGCTCGCGAAATTCCTTCAGCACGGGGCCGTCTCGACCAAAGCCGGGTATTTCATCGATGTATTATAGCGGCATCGCGCGCCCGTAGCGGCATCACCCGCCCGTCCGAGGTATATGACAAGCGACAATCACCGGCTCGACAAATGGCTATGGCACGCCCGATTCTACAAGACGCGCAGCCTCGCGACGGCCGCGATCAACGGCGGAAAAGTGCACTTGAACGCGGAGCGGGTCAAGCCGGCCCACCGCGTCGTCGTCGGCGATCGCATCAGCCTCAACCTGCAGGGCGTCGTGGCGGAATTCGAGGTCCGGGGGCTGCCGCTGCGGCGCGGTCCTGCGCTCGAGGCGCAGGCCTGCATTCTCGAGACGCCGGCCAGCGTGGAGCGCCGCGCGAAGCTGCGCGAGCAGCAGCGCCTCGCGCAGATTTCAAGGCCCAGACCCGACGCGCGGCCGGACAAGCGGGACCGGCGCCGGCTGATGCGGCTGCAGCGCGATCAAACCTAGAGCCTGGCCGAAGTTTTGACCGGAACCGGTGTTCGGGTGCAAACTTCGGCTCACCCTCGCGCGGGGCACCGCACGCAATTCAAGAAATCAACCATAAGGGGAGAGATCGTATGCATCCGCTCAACACCGTCAAGGGCGCCATCACGACAGGCGTGGTGCTTGCCGTCATCGTCGGCCTTTGGCTCACCTACTGGGCCGGACTCGGGACAGGTATCCACCCGGTGCGCATCGATCGCTGGCTGCACATTGTTTCGGGAGTCATGTGGATCGGCCTGCTGTATTACTTCAATGTCGTGCAGACGCCCGGACTCGCGGCCGCGGCTGCGGACAAGGGCGGCCCCGGCGGCGCGGGCGTTTCGAAGTACATAGCGCCGCGCGCGCTGCTGTGGTTCCGCTGGGCGGCGGTGGCGACGTGGGTGACGGGCGCGATCTATTTGCTCGGCGGATACGGACCCAATATCGGGCAAGGCCTGATGAACGCCTTCACGCTGCAATCGGGATATCGCACGATCGGCGTGGGCGCATGGCTCGGCACCATCATGCTGTTCAATGTTTGGGTTTTCATTTGGCCGAACCAGAAGAAAATCCTCGGCATCGTGCCCGCAACGGATGAACAGAAGGCGGCGGCGCGCACGATCGCGGGCCGGGCATCGCGCATCAATTTCATCCTGTCGTTGCCCATGCTGATGTGCATGGGCGGCCAGTCGCATGGATTGCCGTTCTAGCGCCTAGAGATCGGCCATGGTCTCGGGGTCGTCGAAGTCGCAGCTCACGGCGGTTTCGGGCTGCAGCGTTTCCCAGTGAGCGTTGTGCCAGACGGCGCTGGCGATGCCCGCCGTGGGCAGTTCTCTTGCCTGGGGTTTGGGACCCAAGCGGCTCGCGACTTGGCTCAAGCCCGGGTTGTGGCCGCAAATCATGATGTGGCCCAAGCGCGCATCGCAGCGCGCGAGCAGCCGCCACGTCGCGTCGGGCGTCGCCAGATACAATTCGCGCGCGCATTGCAGTTGCTTGGCATCCAGATCGCAGGCCTCGCCGATGATCTCGGCCGTCGCCCAGGCGCGTTCCGCCGGACTCACCAGGATCAAATCCGGTATCAGGTCCCGGCGCACGATGCGCGCCGCCATTTCCTGCGCCTCGATGCAGCCGCGCCGGGTCAGCGCACGCTCAAAATCTTCCGCGCAGGAGTCGATGGACTGCGCCTTCGCATGCCGCAGCAGCGTCAGTCTGCGTGTACCCACAGATGGCCACCTTCAATTTTTGTTGCGAACACACGGACGGGTTCGTAGGCGGGCGGCGACAGGGCTTCCCCGGTTTTCAGGCAGAAGCGGGCGCCATGACGCGGGCATATGATCTCCGTGCCCTCGATGGCACCCCCGGTCAATTCGGCGCCGTCGTGAGTGCAGATGTCTTCGATGGCATAGTACGCCTCGCCGCTGCGCACGACGGCGATCGTCCGGCGTCCCGCCGCAATGGTGATCGCATGTCCGTCGCCGAGGTCCGCGGCGGGACCCGCGTCGATCCATTTCACGGCCCCTTGTCCCCTTTGCTCATGTCACAAGCCCACGCGTCCGAAAAGGTCTACATCATGCCGGTTTGCAAACGGGCTTCATCCGACATCATGGTCTGGTTCCACGGTGGATCGAACACCAGTTCGACATTCGCGCGCGCAACCGTCGGCACGATTTGCACCTTGTCGCGCACGTCTTGGACCAAGACTTCGCCCATGCCGCAGCCCGGCGCCGTCAAAGTCATTTTGATGTCGACGGTGCGCGTCGCATCGTCGTTCTTGCTGACATCGCATTCGTAGACCAACCCCAGGTCGACGATATTGACCGGGATTTCCGGGTCATAGCAAGTCTTCAACTGCTGCCACACGATATTCTTGATGTCCTCTTCCGAGGCCCCCGGGGGCACCTCGGGCGCCGCCACGGCGGTCTTGCCGATGGCGTCGGCGTCCTGGCCGGGAATGCGGAACAAATTGCCGTCGATATACACGGTGAAGCTGCCGCCCAGAGCCTGGGTAATGTAGCCCACCGAGCCCAGCTTGAGATTCACTTCGACGCCGGCGGGGATGGCCACGGCCTTGACCTCGCGTTGCACGACGATCGGTTCATTTTCGTATGAGCGCATCGTTCAAGGACTCATTCAGTGCTGACCGCAGGCAAATCCTGCGGGTGGGTCGATCGCAGCGCCGAGGCGAGCGTGTGCCAGCAAAGACTCGCGCACTTGACCCGTGCCGGATATTCGCGCACGCCGGACAGGGCGGCGAGCTTGCCGAGCTCGTCGGCGTCCGGCGCGGCATCGTCGGTGAGGAGCTGGTGAACGCGGTCGAACAGCTTGAGGGCCTGCGCGCGGGTCTTGCCTTTCACCGCCTCGGTCATCAAGGAAGCCGAGGCGGTCGAAATCGCGCAGCCCTGGCCCTCGAAGCGGATGTCGCTGATCGTCTCGTCGGCCAATCTCAGGCGCACCGTCAGACGATCGCCGCACATGGGATTGAATCCCTCGACGCTGGCATCGGCGGGCTGCAAAGCGCCGAAATTACGCGGCCGGCGGTTATGGTCGAGAATCACGTCCCGGTATAGATCGTTGAGTTCCATGGCGAATTCAGGCGAACAGCTTGAGCGCGCGCTCCACGCCGGCGGCAAGCCTGTCGATTTCCTCGAAGGTGTTGTAGAACGCGAATGAGGCCCGCGCGGTGGCCGGCAAATTGAAGAACTCCATGACCGGCATGGCGCAGTGATGGCCGGTCCGAATGGCGATGCCGTCCTCGTCAAGGATGGTCCCCAGGTCGTGGGGGTGCACCCCGGCGACGGCAAAGGAGACCAGGCTGGCCTTGTCGGCGGCGGTGCCCACAATGCGCAGGTCCGGGATCCGGCTCAAGACCGCCGTCGCATGATCGAGGAGGGCGGTCTCGTGCGCGTGCGCCGCGCCGCGATCCATGCCCATCAGAAAATCCGCCGCCGCGCCGAGGCCGATGCCGCCGGAGATATTGGGGGTGCCCGCCTCGAATTTGTTGGGCAGGCCGTTGTACGTGGTCTTGGCGAAGGTCACGCTCAGAATCATCTCGCCGCCGCCCTGCCAGGGCGGCATGCGCTCGAGCAGCTGCTCGCGCCCGTACAGCACGCCGACGCCGGTGGGTCCGAACATCTTGTGGCCCGAGAAAGCGTAGAAATCGCAGCCCAGTTCCTGCACGTCGACATGCATGTGCGGCACGGCCTGCGCACCGTCGATCAACGTCGTGATGCCGCGTGCCTTGGCGGCGGCGATCAGGCGCCGGATCGGCAGGACCGTGCCCAGCGCGTTCGACACGTGCGCGCAGGCGAACAAGCGCGTCCGCGGGCTCATCAGCGCCGCCACCGCGTCCGCGTGCACTTCGCCGCGCGAATCCATGGGCGCCACCACGAGCGTCGCGCCGGTCTGTTCGCAAACCATCTGCCACGGCACGATGTTGGCGTGGTGCTCCAAATGCGTGATGAGTATTTCATCGCCCGGCCCGAGCAGCGGTCGGGCATAGCTCTGGGCGACGAGATTGATCGCTTCGGTGGTGCCGCGCACGAAAATGACCTCGTGCCGCGAGCGGGCATTGATGAACCGCACCAACCGATCGCGCGCGGTTTCGTACAGAGCGGTCGCCTCCTGGCTCAGCGTGTGCACGCCGCGGTGTATGTTGGCATGGTGGCGGCGTTCATAATCATCGACCGCGTCGATCACCGCGAGCGGACGCTGCGCCGAGGCGCCGTTGTCCAAATAGGCCAGCGGCTTGCCGCGCACCGTGCGTGCGAGCACGGGAAATTCGCGCCGCAGGGCATGCACGTCGAAGCCAGTGGGCCGATCAACCAATGCCATGTTATTCATCGAAACTTCCGCAGGGTTTGCGAATCGGGTAATTGGGCAATCAGCGCGCCTTCGATCGCCGCCCGCGCCGGGGCCACCGACATGCCGGTGAGCACATCGGCCAGGAAGGCGTACACCAGCAAGCTTTGCGCCGTGGCCCGGTCCAGGCCGCGCGAGAGCATGTAGAAGAGCATATCGGGATCGAGCCGCCCGGTGGTCGCGCCATGCGCGCACTTGACCTCATCGGCGTGAATTTCCAGCTGCGGCCGCGTGTCGATCTCGGCGGTGGGCGAGAGCAGCAGGCCGCGGCAGGATTGCTGCGACTGCGCGTGAACCGCGCCCGGGTTGACGATCACCTTGCTGTTGATGATGACCCGGCTCAGGTCGCTGGCGATGGCGCGCGCCGTTTGATTGCTGCGCGTATCGGGCGCGCCGTGGGTCACGATATTGACGCAGTCGACGTGGCGGTCCTCGTGGCCCACGAGGAGCGAATTGCTGTCGAGGGAGGCGCCGGGCTCGTCCAGGCGTGCCTCGAGGCCGGTGCGCACCAGGCCGCCGCCGAGGACGATGGTGAATTGCCTGCACTGGCTGCCGCGTTCCTGGCGGACATAGAGAGAATCGAGGTGGGTGGCGCCGGCATCCGTGGAATACACGCGGTAGTGCTCGAGCCGGGCGTCCCGCCCGAGAGCGATGTGCGTCGTTGAGTTGTTGAGCGGCGTATGTTCGCCCTGCGTCACATGATGCTCGATGATCGTGGCGCTGGATCCCGGGCTCGCCTCGATGATGACGCGCGGATAGGCGATGCTGTCTGCGCCGTCGCCGGCCGCGACATGCAGGATCACCACGGGCACCGGCACCCGGGCGGTGATCTTCAGATACAGTCCGTCGACGAACAGGGCGGTGTTGAGCAGGGTCCAACGCGCACTGTCGGCATCCGACAGAGGTTCCAGGTAGGGCCGCAGCAGCAGCGGTTCGAGGCGGGACAGCTCGCGTAGGCTTTTGATCTGCATACCGCCGATCTCGCCCATCGGCATGGCCGGATAGCCGTTGACCAGCAACAGCGGCGCGGCGCCGCCGGCGTCGCCGAGCAGCGCGAGCGCTGCGCTCGCTGCCATCTTAAAGCCGCCGCGGTGCGGCGCATCCACGAAACTCTGCGCGGCGAGGCTGCGCAAATTGGTATGCCGCCACGTCTCATCGCGTGAGGTCGGCAGGCCGAGCTCGAGAAATTTGTGCATGGCCTGTTCGCGCAAGGGCGACAGCGAGTCGAGGGTGCGCGCGCGCCATTGGGCGGCGAAGGAGCGCAGCGCCGCCGACTGGGGGGGCGCGGAGGTTTGCAGCGAGCTGCTCATGCGACTTCGGCTCCCACCCAGTCATAGCCGCGGCGCTCGAGTTCGTGCGCGAGCGAGCTATCGCCCGACTTCAATATCCTTCCGCCCGACAGCACGTGCACCTGGTCGGGCACGATGTAGTCGAGAAGCCGCTGGTAGTGCGTCACCAGCACGACGGCGCGCGTCGGATCGCGCAGGCTGTTCACGCCCGCAGAGACCACCTTGAGCGCGTCGATGTCGAGGCCCGAATCCGTTTCATCCAATATCGCGAGCTTCGGCTCCAAGACCAGCATCTGCAGAACTTCATTGCGCTTCTTTTCCCCGCCCGAAAAGCCCTCGTTGACGCCGCGCGTCAGGAAGGACTCGCTCATTTGCATGAGTTTCATCTTCTGCCGGATGAGCGCCAGAAATTCATAGGCATCGACTTCGGGCTCTCCGGCCGCCTTGCGTTTCGCGTTGAGCGCGGCCTTCAGCAGATACACGTTGTTGACGCCCGGAATCTCGACCGGATATTGAAACCCCAGAAACAATCCGGCGCGGGCGCGCTCCTCGGCCGGCAGCGCCAACAGATCGCGGCCCTCGAAAGTCACCGAGCCGCCGGTGACCTCGTAATCTTCCCGGCCCGCCAGGACTTGGGCCAGGGTGCTCTTGCCCGATCCGTTCGGACCCATGATGGCATGGACCTCGCCGGGGCCGACTTTGAGATTGACGCCCTTCAGTATGTCCTTGCCCGCGACGCGGGCGCTCAAATCGATGATATTAAGCAAGATATTCCCTCTTTGCGGCCGCTATCCAACGGCGCCTTCCAGACTCACGCTCAGCAGGTTCTGCGCCTCGACGGCGAATTCCATCGGCAGCTCCTTGAACACCACTTTGCAAAACCCACTGACGATCATGTTGACCGCGTCTTCCGCCGAAATACCGCGCTGCAAACAGTAGAACAGCTGGTCCTCGCCGATTTTCGAGGTGCTGGCCTCGTGCTCGACCGTGGCGGTCGGATTCTTGACTTCCATATAGGGAAATGTGTGCGCCGCGCACAGCGGTCCCATCAACAACGAATCGCACTGGGTGAAATTGCGCGCCCCCTCGGCGCTCGGCAGGATCTTCACCAGGCCGCGGTAGGTATTCTCGGCATGGCCGGCCGAGATGCCCTTGGAGACGATGGTGCTCTTGGTGTTGCGTCCGATGTGGATCATCTTGGTGCCGGTGTCCGCCTGCTGATAATTGTTGGCGACCGCGACGGAGTAAAACTCGCCGACCGAGTTCTCGCCCTTCAACACGCAGCTGGGGTATTTCCAGGTAATGGCCGATCCGGTTTCGACCTGGGTCCAGGAGATCTTGGAATTGCGCCCGCGGCATTCGCCGCGTTTGGTGACGAAGTTGTAAATTCCGCCCAAGCCATTCTCATCGCCCGGATACCAGTTCTGCACGGTCGAGTACTTGATCCGCGCATCATCCAATGCCACCAATTCCACGACGGCCGCGTGCAGCTGGTTCTCGTCGCGCATGGGCGCGGTGCAGCCCTCCAAATAGCTCACCGAGGCGCCCTCGGCGGCGATGATCAGGGTGCGCTCGAACTGACCCGTCTTGGCGGCGTTGATGCGAAAGTAGGTCGACAGCTCCATCGGGCAGCGCACGCCCGGCGGCACGTAGACGAAGGAACCGTCCGAAAAGACCGCCGAGTTCAGCGCGGCGAAAAAATTATCGCCCTGCGGCACGACGCTGCCGAGATAGCGTTCGATGAGCTCAGGATGATCGCGAACCGCATCGGAGAACGAACAAAAGATGACGCCGGCCTTCCCCAGTTTCTCCTTGAAGGTCGTCGCAACCGACACGCTGTCGAACACGGCATCGACCGCGACTCCGGCCAGCCGCGCGCGCTCGTGCAGGGGTATCCCCAACTTGGCGTAGGTCGCCAGCAGTTTCGGATCCACTTCGTCGAGGCTCTTCGGCGCGTTCGCCGGTGCCCGCGGCGCCGAGTAGTAGGAAATGTCCTGGTAGTCGATGGGCTTGTAATGCACGTGGGCCCAGGTCGGTTCCTGCATGGTCTGCCAATGCTTGAAGGCCTTCAGACGCCAGTCCAGCAGGAACCGCGGCTCGTTTTTCTTCTTCGAGATGGCGGCCACCACCGCTTCGTCGAGTCCCGGCGGCAGGCTGTCGGACTCGATATCGGTGACGAAGCCGTGCCGGTACTTTTGCGAGAGGAGGGCCTCAACTTCTTGGGATTTGCTAGACAAGGGGTTTTCCAGTTGCCATTAGGTTCGCCTTCATCGATCGCCGATTAGATGGGGCCGCTTTTCACGAATTCACGCTGCACGCGAATCTCCGACGCCAAATCGGCGACGCGCAGGGTCGAGGAGTCCAGACCCGCCAGCTGGCGCAGCGTCACCTCTTCCAGGGCGCGGCGGATGGCGGCATTCACCCGCTGCCAGGCGCCGCCGACGCGGCACTGGCGCTCGATGCCGCACTGGCTCGAGGCCCCGCTGCATTCGGTAATTGCAATTGGACCTTCGAACACGTCCAGAATTTGCGCGGCGGTAATGTGTTCGGGGCCGCGCGCCAGACGATATCCGCCTTGCGCGCCGCGCGAGGAAATCACCATGCCGGCGCGCTGTAATTCCTTCAATACCTTGCTCACGGTGGGCCGGCTCAAGCGCGTGCGCTCGGCCAAATCCGCCGCGGCGCGATGCCGCGCAGGTTCTTGCGCTAGACTAGCCAGCACCACGGTCGCGTAGTCGGTCAGTTTGCCCATTCGCAGCATGAGGAAGTGCGCCCCTTAGGATAAGCCCTATGTGGGACCATTTTAGTCCTATTTGATTTCAAGGTCCACCCGCAGGGCGGAATCAGCCCATTTTTGTTATCCTGGCTTTTCTGACACCGGTCGATATCAGCGAGACATGCCATACATGAACACTGAAAGCTTAAACGCCACCGCGCGTGCGCTGGTCGCAAAAAATAGGGGTATTTTGGCTGCCGACGAGAGCACCAGCACCATCAAGAAGCGCTTCGACAGCATCAAGCTCGAATCGACCGAAGAGAACCGGCGCACGTACCGCGAAATGCTGTTTACCGCGCCCGGCGCCGAAGGCTACATCAGCGGCGTCATCATGTACGAGGAAACCCTGCGCCAGAAGACCAAGGACGGCGTGCCCTTCCCGGCCTATCTTGCGCAGCACGGAATGGTGCCGGGCATCAAAGTGGACATGGGAGCGAAGCCGCTCGCGGGCTTTCCCGGCGAGACCATCACCGAAGGACTCGATGGGCTGCGCGAGCGGTTGGCCGAGTACTACAAGCTGGGCGCGCGGTTCGCGAAGTGGCGCGCCGTGATCGATATCGGTTCCGGAATTCCGAGCGGCTATGCGATTGACGCCAATGCGGAAGCGCTGGCGCGCTATGCGGCGTTGTGTCAAGAAGCATCGATCGTGCCCATCGTCGAGCCGGAAGTGCTGATGGACGGGGCCCATCCTCTGGAGCGCTGCGAAGAAGTGACCAACGTCGTGCTCGACAGCGTGTTCGAACATTTGTTCGCCGCGCGTGTGTCTCTGGAAGGCATGGTGCTGAAACCGAACATGGTGGTTTCCGGCAAGAAGAGTTCGCAGAAGGCCAGTCCGGAACAGGTCGCCGAGGCCACCGTGCGCACGCTGAGGCGCCAGGTGCCCTCGGCCGTGCCGGGCATCGCGTTCCTGTCGGGCGGCCAGAGCCCGGTCGAAGCGACGCTGCATTTGAACTTGATGAATGCCATGGGCCCACTGCCGTGGGCGCTGACGTTCAGCTACGGCCGGGCGCTGCAGGAGACCGCGCTCAATGCCTGGGGCGGGAAATCGAGCGGCTACTCGGGCGGCCAGCAGGCGCTGTTCATTCGCGCGAAATTGAACGGCCTGGCCGCGGCGGGGGCCTACAAGGGCTCCATGGAAACTTCCGCTGCTTGAAGCTCCGCGCTCACCCAAGGTGCTAGGCGTCACCGGGACGCGGAGCCCTATAGCAACGCCATTGAACCCATCGGCCTCCATCGTTGAAATCCGTAACCTGAATTACGGGGCGGGCGGCCGCCCGATATTTTCCGGGCTGGACATCGATATTCCGCGCGGCCGAATTACCGCGGTCATGGGGCCGAGCGGCACGGGCAAGACCACTCTGCTGCGTCTCATCACCGGCCAAGTAGCCGCCGAGAGCGGCTCCATCGTGGTGGCGGGAGAGGATTTGCGGTCGGTGCGGCGCGCGGATTTGTACGTGCTGCGGCGCCGGATGGGGATGCTGTTTCAGAACGGAGCTCTGCTCACCGACCTGTCCGTCTTCGAGAACGTCGCCTTCCCATTGCGGGAGCACACGGATCTGCCGGAGCGGCTCATTCGTCAACTGGTGCTCACCAAGCTGCAGGCGGTGGGGCTGCGCGGCGCGGCAGAACTCATGCCGGGAGAACTGTCCGGCGGAATGAATCGCCGTGTCGCCTTGGCGCGAGCCATCGTCATGGATCCGGAGATCTTGATTTACGACGAGCCGTTCGTGGGGCTGGATCCCATCTCCCTGGGGGTCATATTGCGGTTGATCCGGCGTTTGAACGATGCGCTCGGCATCACCAGCATCGTGGTATCGCACGACGTGCAGGAGATCTCCACGGTGGCCGACGTGGTGTTCCTGCTGTCCGGCGGCAAGGTGGTCGCGCGCGGCACGCCGCAACAGCTCCACAGCTACCCGTCGGAAATCGTGCGGCAATTCATGGGCGGGCTGGCCGACGGCCCGGTGCCCTTTCATTACCCGGCCCCCGACTACTTCGGGGAGCTGCTCGCACGCGGCGAAATCCCGTGAAGCTGATGGAAGAACTGTGGACGAGCCTGATCGAGTCCTTGGTGGGGCTCGGCGACGTGGTGCGTTTCCTGCTGCGCCTGGTTGCGGAGTCGCCGCGCGCGCTGCTGAGATTTGATTTGATCGCGAAACAGATCTACAACTCCGGCGCCTTGTCGCTGGTCATCATCATGCTGTCCGGATTGTTCGTCGGAATGGTGCTGGCACTGCAGGGATTCCAGCTGCTGCAGCGATTTGGTTCCGAGGATGCCTTGGGCACGGCGGCGACCATCGGGCTGGTCAAGGAGCTGGGCCCGGTGGTCACGGCGCTGCTGTTTGCGGGCCGCGCCGGCACCGCCTTGGCCTCCGAACTGGGGTTGATGCGCGCGACGGATCAATTATCGGCCATGGAAATGATGGCGGTGGATCCGATTCGACGGGTCGTGGTGCCGCGATTTCTGGGCGGTGTGATCGCAATGCCGCTGCTGGCCGCCATATTCAGCGTCATCGGCATCTATGGAGCGCAGCTCGTGGGAGTGCAGATCATGGGCGTCGACGCAGGCAGCTTCTGGTCGCAGATGCGCGCCTCCGTCGGCCTGTCGGACATCAACGAGGGCATTGTCAAGAGCTGCATATTCGGCGTCACGTGCAGCCTCATCGCCGTCTATGAGGGATACTATGCGACGCCGACGGCCGAGGGCGTCGGCACCGCGACCACCCGCACCGTCGTCACATCGGCAGTGATCATCTTGTTTTTGGACTATTTGATCACCGCCGCGTTTCTGAAATAGAGGTATCGCCATGGCCAAATCACGCACATTGAATCTCGGCACGGGGACATTCGTGCTGCTGGGATTTGCGGCTTTGTTTTTTTTGACGACTCAGACCACCAGCCGCGGCATCTCCTTCGCGAGTCCGCCGCACTACGACCTGTCGGCGAAGTTCGACAACATCGGCGACCTCAAAGTGGGCGCTCCGGTGTCGATGTCGGGGGTGGAAATGGGTCGGGTGACGAAAATCGACTTCGATTCGAAGGAGTACAAGGCGGTGGTCACCATGCGTCTGGATGCGCGCTTCAACCAGATCCCGACCGACAGCGACGCCACGATCTACACACAGGGACTGCTCGGGGGCAAATTCATCGGCCTGACCGCGGGCGGCGCCGAAACTTATTTGAAGGACAAGGATCAAATCGAGTTTACACAGTCCGCCTTTGTGCTCGAGAATTTGATCGGCCAGCTGCTTGCGAACTTTGCAAAAAGCAGCGCGGATTCCGGCAAATCGAAAGCGGACGCACCGGCGGCGGCGGCGCCGAAATCTACGGAGAAAACGCAATGATAAGACTGGGAATTCTCGCCGCATTGGTCTTGAGTTGGGCCGGCGCGTCGTACGCGGCGGATGCGCCGGCGGCGCCGGCCGCGGCCGCAAACACTTTGGGTCCGCAGGAGACCGTGGAGAATTCCGCGAAACGGATGCTCGTCGAACTCGACGCGAATCGGCCGGTGTATGCCAAGGATCCGGCGAAGCTCGATGCCCTGGTGGCCAATGTGCTGTTGCCGAATTTCGACACTGAGTATGCGGCGCGGCTGGTTCTCGGCCAGACCTGGAGAACCGCGACGCCCGATCAGCGCAAGCGTTTTGTCGACGCCTTTTATCATTCGTTGCTGCGCAACTACGGTGCGGCGCTGGTCGACTTCACGGCCGATCGCTTCGTGATTCTGCCCTACAAGGGCGACCCGGGCGACACCATGGCGACGGTGCGAACGGAAGTGAAGCGCTCTTCGGGCCAAAGAGTCCCGGTCAATTTCAGCTTGCGCAAAACCGACGGCATGTGGAAGGCCTGGGATGTGGTCATCGAAGGCATCTCCTACGTCAAGAGCTTCCGCACCGACTTCGGCACGGAAATTCAGCAGCAGGGATTGGATGAGGTGATCAATCGGCTCGAAGCCAACGGTAAGCCCGGACCCGGCACCGCAGGCAGCAGCCATTGAGCCGCAGCCCCAAGCCGGCCGCTTCGTTCGAGGTAGTGGCAGGCGACCGTTCGCGCGTGACGGGGCCGCTGCAATTCACCACGGTGAGCGCGCTGCTCCCCGTGGGGATTGAGTCGATCACCGCCGGAAAGGCGGCCGTGATCGATCTGGCCGGCGTGACGGCCGGCGACAGTTCGGGACTTGCCCTGCTGATCGAATGGTTGAGCGTTGCGAAGGGCGCGAGCCACGCCCTTCGCTATGAAAATATTCCATCGCAATTGCAACAACTCGCGCGCTTGAGCGAAGTTGAGGAACTGCTGATCCCGGGCTAGCGGCAGGGCTGCGTGTGCGGCCACCGCGGGCGTTAGTCGGCCACCGGCGGCTCACTGGTCCCCGCCGGGGGTGTGGTAGCCGGCGGTGTGCCCTGGGGTGGAGCCGGCGCCGGCGGCGTTGTGGCCGGCGGCGCGGTGGGCACCGCCTTGTCAGAGTCCGGAGCGTCAGCCCCCGGATCGACCAGCGGCTCCTCGGTGATTTTTCCGTCGGACACGAGGTAGGCGCGGTGCTGCAAATAGGCGTCGCGTACGAAGGCATAGGGGTCATAGACCTTTTGCAGCGTGTCATCCAGCGAAAGCAGCTCCGCGCGCTTGTCGACCAGCGCGGGAAGGTAAAGCCCGTATTTCACATAGGAGTTCTTGATGTATTGCCGCGGGTTCGTGTACGAGTCCACGACTCTGGACGGCGCATCACGCAGATCCGAGGGGCCGAGTATGGGCAATTCCACGAAGGGACCGGGGTGTACGCCCCAGTGACCCAGGGTCTGTCCGAAATCCTCATCATTGTGCGCCAATCCCGCCGACGTGGCCGGGTCGAGTATTCCGCCTATACCGACAGTCGAATTGAGCAGGAATCGGCCGAGATCGTTGGCGGCCGCCAGGAATTTTCCCTGCAGGGCGTCATTGATCATGACCGTCGGAGTCGTGAGATTGTCGAAGAAATTAGTGACGCCGGTGCGGACGGGCTTGGGTACGACGCGCACGTAGGCTTTCGCCACCGGTTTGGCGATTGCGCGGTCCAGCTTGTCATTGACCTTGTAGACCCCCCGGTTCCACGACTCCCACGGATCCTGCGGCACCCGCTGGCTGTTGGGCGGCAGCGTGACGCAGGCGCTCAAGGCGAGTGCACTGACGATGCCGAGCGCGGCGCGCGCATACCTGACTTTCCGCATGTAAACTCCCTAAAACAGCAAAACCAATAGCGCAACGATACTAAGGATCGATGCCGCGATACAGCGGTCCATGGGTAGGTCGGCCGTCAATGCCGGCCGTTGCCGCCGTTGTCCTCCGCGACAGTGTTCTTCCGGTCCTTGGGCATCGCGGCGCGCACTTCGGCGAGGCGCGCACTCAGGCGCGCACGCTGGATCGGATCCAATCCAGGCATCCCCAGGCCGAGCTCCAACTGATTTGCGGCCATCTTGAGATCGCCGTTCATCAGGTAGAAGTAGGACATGTAGTAGTACGAATCGGCAAGATCGCCGGCGGCATGGGCGGCCTTGGCGATCAGCCGGGTTTGATCGGCCGTGGGTTCCACCACGTTGAACAAATCGTCGAGTATGAGATGCGCGCGTTTGTTGTCGCCGGCATGCATCAACGTTTCCGCGAGACGAATGGTGATGGGCGCATTGCGCGGAAATAGAATCAGCGCCTTGTCCAGTACCGCCTGAGATTCCTTCAACTGGCCGTTCGCGAGATAGGCTTGACCGAGCGCGCCGTAGAACTGGTTCACCTTCGGATACTCGTTCACGAGCGCCTGTAAATCAGGGATGGCCGCGGCGGGGTTGCGCGACACGATGTCCGCCACGGCCTTGCCGTAACGCTCCTCGATACTGAGGCCTGCTCCGTTCTTGACCAAATTGGCATAGTACTGGCGCACCAGCTGCGGATTGCCCACCAGCGACCGCAACCGCTCACGCATCAAGGTATAGCCCAAGGAATCGGTGTGTCGAATACGGCCGATCTGTTCCGCGCGATTTCGCGCCTCGGCGATGCGATCCGACGGCAGCGGGTGATCGATCAAGAATTGAACGGCGTTGACCCGGCTCGGCTCCGGCCCGCTCGATCCCAAGTACTCGAAAAAGCTCGCCATTCCCAACGGATCGTATCCGGCGGCTGCCATGGTGCCGATTCCGATGCGGTCCGCCTCATATTCGCTGGCGCGCGTGTAATTGATCTGGTGCTGAATGGCGGCGCTCTGGGTCGCGAGGATGGCTCCTTCCATGGCGCCGGGGTCGCCGCGGCCGGCGGTTGCTCCCAGAAGAATCGCGGCCAGCATCGCGGCGGTCGAAATCAGGCCGGCATGACTCTGATCGATGAGCTGCCGGACCAAGTGCCGTTGAGTGACGTGCGCGGTTTCATGCGCCATGACGCCGGCCAGCTCATTTTCGTTGCGGGTCGCGAGGATCAAGCCGCTCTGGATCGCGATGAATCCGCCGGGCATCGCGAAGGCGTTGACGATGGGATCCTTCAACACGAAGTAGTAGAAGTGATGCTGCCCTTCTTCGGCTTGGCTCGACAGGCTGTGGCCGATTTCTTGGATGTAATCGTTGACTTCGGGATCCTCGAGGATTTGCCCGCTTTGGCGGATCTGCGCGAACCAGCCCAGTCCAGCCCGGTATTCGTCCTCGAGGGAAACAGCGGCGGTCGCAGGGCTTCCCAAATCCGGCAGGTCCTGATCCTTGGCGCTCGAGCCCTGGCCCAAGCCCGCGGCCCAGCCAACGCTGATCAGTACGCTGGCTCCGGCAGCGGCCGCAAACGCGCAAAAGGACCTCAACAGCGACATTCGGTCTCCCTCATGCTGCTTGGAGTGCTGTTCGTGTCCCGAAGTTCGCTCATTTTCCCCGCCAAATCAAAGAACTTCGGAGGCATAGTCAGCCAACCGCGAACGTTCGCCGCGGACCAGGGTGATATGGCCCGAAAAGGCCCAGCCGTGAAACCGGTTGACCACATAGGTGAGGCCCGAGGTGGTTTCGGTCAGGTAGGGGGTGTCGATTTGCGCGATATTCCCCAAGCACACCATTTTGGTGCCGGGACCGGCGCGGGTCACCAGCGCCTTCATCTGTTTGGGCGTCAAATTCTGAGCCTCATCGATGATGATGAAACGGTTCAGGAATGTGCGGCCCCGCATGAAATTCAGCGAACGGATTTTGATGCGATGCCGGAGCAAATCATTCGTGGCGCCGCGCCCCCAAGTGCCGCCCGGCTGACCCTGCGTCAAAACCTCCAGGTTGTCCATCAGCGCGCCCATCCAGGGCTCCATTTTCTCCTCCTCCGTGCCCGGTAAGAATCCGATGTCCTCGCCCAACGGGATGGTGACGCGCGTCATGATGATTTCGCTGAAGCGATTGTGGTCCAGGGTTTGCGCGAGGCCGGCCGCCAGAGTCAACAGGGTCTTACCCGTGCCGGCCGGACCCAAAACGGTCACGAAATCGATTTCCGGATCCATCAAAAGATTCAGGGCCAGATTCTGCTCGCGGTTGCGCGAGGTGACCCCCCAAACATTGTTGCGTTCCGCGCGGTAGTCGAGCGTGAGTTCCAGAATCGCCGATTCGCCCTCGAGCTTGCGAACCACGGCCTCGACGCCGTTCTCACCGGGATCGTAGACGAACTGGTTGGGATGCCATTCGCGCACCAGGGGCCCGCGTACCCGATAATAGGTGCGGCTTTGCTGCTGCCAAGATTCCATGCCCTTGCCGTGCTTGTCCCAAAAGTTCGGCGGCAGCTGCTGTACGCCGCTGGCCAGCAAGTCCGCATCTTCGATGGTCTTGTCGCTCGAATAATCCTCCGCCTGCACGCCGAGGATCGCCGCCTTGATCCGCAAATTGATGTCTTTCGATACCAGCGTGACCCTGGCGTTGCGGAATTTCTGCTGCAGCGCCAAGGTGTTGGCCAGGATGGCGTTGTCCGCACCGTGTCCGGGCAGGCTGTCCGGCAGCACCGATTCGAGCAGTTGAGTTTGAAAGAACAGCCGGCCGCCCGGCGGGCGCTTGCCATGATTGATCGGCACCGCCGTGGGCAGCGCGAGTCCGCGGTCGATCTGCTTCTTGGTCGCACCCTTCATCAGCTCATCGAGAAAGCGGCTGACCTGGCGCACATTGCGCGCCGACTCCGACAGTCCCTTTTTCCCGGCATCGAGTTCCTCGAGCACGGTCATCGGAATGTAGATGTCGTGTTCTTCGAAGCGGAAGATCGCGGTCGGGTCGTGCATCAGCACATTCGTATCCAACACAAAGATGCGTCGCGTCTCCTTGGCCTTGCGGTTCTTGACGATCGCGGCCGCGACAGGCCGCAGGTTGCCGGTCACAGTGCTTTTACCGCCGCCAATACCGCAGCGGCGTGGCCGTTCACTTTGACTTTACGCCACTCATGCCGCAACACACCCTTGGCGTCGACCACGAAAGTGCTGCGCTCTATCCCCAAGAATTTCTTGCCGTACATGCTCTTCTCCTGGATCACGTCGTAGAGCTTGCAAACCTGCTTGTCGGGATCGCTCAGCAATTCGAATGGAAACCCCATCTTCTGCTTGAACTTCTCGTGCGCGGCCAGACTGTCGGCGGAGATACCCAGGATCAAGGCCTTGGCTTTCTTGAAATGCGGATGGGCCGCGGCAAAGTCCGCGCCTTCCTGGGTACAGCCCGGCGTGTTGTCGCGCGGATAAAAATAAATGACGACGGCGCCGCCGATCGCATCGCTCAGCGACCAACTGCCGCCGGTGCCGTCGAGGGTGAACTGCGGCGCCTTCTTGCCGATGTCGATTTTGCTCATGGACGGATTCAACTTTTGACGGGTTCGAAAATGGCATCCAAATTCAGATGGTCGCAGAAATCCATGAACTCCTCGCGCAGCACCCCGATGTGCAGCCGGCTCGGCACGTTCACGATCATTTGCACCGAAAACATGGGCGCGCCGGTATGCGCGGCGGCATACGAGCGCGTCGACAGTTCGGCGATGTCCACCCCGCGTTGCGAAAAGAACCCGGAAAGACCCGCGACGATGCCGGTTTGATCGAGGCAAACGACGTCGATCGAGTAGGGCAGCATGTCATTGCGCGCGGCCCGCTCTTCGGTGCGCCGCAACTGAATGTTCATGCCGGTGCCGTCGGCGAGCTTCTTGAACTCACCCTCGAGCTTGGCGAGAGTGTGCCAGTTGCCGTTGACCAGCAGCAGCATGGCGAACTCGTTGCCGAGCGACGTCATGCGGCTTTCGCTGATGCTCCCGCCGCAGTCGGCAATAACCTTGGAAAGCTCATGGACCATGCCGACGCGGTCGCCGCCGACCGCGGAAATCACGATATGTTGTTTCATCGGGGCAAATTCTACCGGATGGACGCTTGCCAGGGTGAGTCACGCCACTTAAGGTAGCGATATTTCCCGCGGAGCCCTTCGATGTTTTCCGGAAGCTTGGTGGCTATTGTGACCCCGATGACCGCGGACGGAGGCCTGGACTGGCCGGCCTGGGATCGATTGCTGGATTTTCACGTGCGCGAAGGCAGCGACGGCATCGTGGTCGCCGGCACCACCGGCGAGTCCCCCGTGCTGTCGGGCGATGAAATCGAGGAACTGACCCGCCGCGCGGTTGCACGCTGCAGCGGCAAAGTCAAGGTGATCGTGGGCGCGGGCACGTATTCGACCGCCGGCACCGTTGCGCGGACTCGCTCTTTTTCGCGGCTCGGCGTCGATGCGGTGTTGCTGGTGACCCCGTACTACAACAAGCCGCCTCAGGAGGGCCTGTATAGGCACTTCAGCGCGGCGGCCGACGCCTCCGCGGCGCCGGTCATTCTGTACAATGTCCCGAGCCGCACCGGCGTCGATCTGTTGCCGAGCACCGTTGCGCGGCTGGCGCGCCATCCGCAGATCGCAGCGGTCAAGGAAGCGACCGGATCGTTGACCCGGGCGCGCGAAATACGCGAATCGTGTCCATCGGAGTTCACGCTGCTGTCGGGGGATGATGCCACGGCCGTCGAGTGGATGACGGTGGGCGCCCGCGGGGTCATCTCGGTGACGGCCAACGTCGCGCCGCGGCGCATGCACGAGGCCTGTGCGGCCGCGCTGTCCGGGGATTTCGACAAGGCGCGGACGATCGACGCCCGTTTGCAGCCTTTACATAAGGACTTGTTCGTCGAATCGAGTCCCATACCCGTCAAGTGGGCGGTGGCCAAAATGGGCCTCATCGGGAACGCAATCCGCTTACCATTGGTCGAACTGTCGACGGCGAACCAAGATACAGTGCTGCGCGCAATGCAGATCGCCGGAGTTACCCTCGAGGAAAGAGCAGCATGAGTCTTGAGCGAGTTTTATTGGTTGTTGCCGCGGTGGCGCTCACCAGCGGCTGCCATCTGTTCGGTAAACTGACACCCGATTGTCACACCCCCCAGGAATACCAGCGAGCCGGGCAGGTGCCGCCGCTGAAGGTACCGCCGGGGCTCGATACGCCGAACACCCAGGGCGCCCTGGCAATCCCCGCCGTGGAGCTCGCGCCGCCGCCCCCGGGGCCGAAAGACGCCTGTCTCGACGTGCCGCCGAAGTACAAAGCGGCGCCGGCCAACAAGGCGGCCAGCGGCTAGATTTGATCGCTCGGGCCACCTCCGGTACCCTTGCGGCCGCGCGGAGAATGAGGTTTATGGAGAGGTGGCCGAGCGGTCGAAGGCGCACGCCTGGAAAGTGTGTAACACCTAACCGTGTTCGTGGGTTCGAATCCCACCCTCTCCGCCAAACGTTGGGTAAATTTTCGTCGGTGTGGATCAGCCGACAGCGAGGGCAATGAAGCGGGGAAACGCCCAAAGGGCGGCCCCGAAAGGGCGAGGAGCGGAGCGACGAGTAATCCCACCCTCTCCGCCAGCCATGGATGAGTCTATGGTGGCTCGCGTTTGCATCTTCGCGACGACTGGCTGCGAACCCCGTCAGGCCCGGAAGGGAGCAGCGGTAGCGGCTTTAAGTCGGGCGCCGAAGTCCTGCTGGCGCGGGCCGCCTCCCTACGCGGGGCGCCCTGGGCGGACCCCTAAAAGCCACGCGACCACGGCGTTCCGAAGCTAAACTTGAACCCATGAGCTATATCGTACTCGCGCGTAAATGGCGCCCCAAGCGCTTCGCCGAAATGGTGGGGCAGGAGCATGTGCTGCGCGCCCTCGCCAATGCACTCGACAGCGGCAAGGTGCACCACGCGTTCCTATTCACGGGTACGCGCGGGGTCGGCAAAACCACGATTGCGCGCATCCTCGCCAAGTCGCTGAATTGCGAGACCGCGGGGGTGAGTTCGAATCCCTGCGGCGTTTGCGCCGCCTGCCGGGAGATCGATGAGGGCCGCTTTGTCGATCTCCTCGAGGTCGATGCGGCTTCGAACACCAAGGTCGACGATACGCGGGAACTCCTCGACAATGTGCCGTATGCGCCGTCCCGAGGCCGCTACAAGGTGTACCTCATCGACGAGGTGCACATGCTCTCGAATCATTCCTTCAATGCCTTGCTGAAAACGCTGGAAGAGCCTCCGCCGCACGTCAAATTCCTGCTGGCGACCACCGATCCGCAAAAACTGCCCGCCACCGTGCTGTCGCGCTGCCTGCAGTTCAGCCTCAAACGGCTGCCCGCTGCGCTCATCGGCGACCGCATGAAGTTCATTGTCGAGGCGGAAGGCCTGCAGCATGAGCCGGCGGCATTGGCGCTGTTGGCGCGCGCGGCCGAGGGCAGCATGCGCGATGCCTTGAGCTTATTGGACCAGCTGATCGCGTTCGGCGGCGGCACCTTGAGCGAGGTCAATGCGCGCGCCATGCTCGGCACCATCGATCGCGGACACGTGGGCCGGCTCATCGAGGCGCTGGCCCGTGCGGACGGGTCGGCGCTTCTGGCCGAAGTCAAAGAACTCGATCGCGACGCCCCCGACTATGACCGGGTGTTGGTGGAATTGGCGGCCTTTCTGCAGCGCGTCGCGATCGTCCAGATCGTGCCCGAGGCTGCGGCGCAAGACGAGGAATTCGATGCAGGGTCGCTGACGCGCCTGGCCCAGGCAATCTCGCCCGAGGATGTGCAGCTGTACTATCAAATCGCACTGGGCGGACGCCGCGATTTGGCGATGGCGCCGGAACCTCGCGCGGGATTCGAAATGACGCTGCTGCGCATGCTGGCGTTCCGTCCCGATACGGCCGCGGCGCAGGAGGTATCAAACGGCCGCACGCCGGCGGCATCGGCGGACGCCGATGCGGGTAGCCTGAAGGGCCGCACCGCCGCGCCGCGCTCGCCCAGCGTCCGATTGACCAGCATCGATGCGGGTAATTGGCCCGCGGTGGTCGAAGCGGCAAACTTGAGCGGCATGGCGCGCCAGTTCGCCCTGAACTGCGTGCCGGCCGCATTCGAACAAGACCGGTTGGCATTGAGGCTCGATCAAGCGACGGCGGACCGGCGCACGCGCCCCATCGAGGAAAAACTCGTGCAGGGCTTGTCGAAGTATCTCGGCCGGGACATTCGAATCACGTTCGAAACCGCGCACTCGGACCTCGCCACGCCGGCGCGACAACGCGCGCAGGAGGAACAGGACAGGGCGGCTCGCGCCGCGGCCGCGTTCGAGGCGGATCCTGTGGTCAAGGGGTTGCGCGAGCGCTTCGGCGCCGACGTGGATGCAGCTTCGGTGAAACCTGCGAACTAGTGAGGTGAGGGCATGATGAAGGGCGGACTGGGAAATCTGATGCGCCAGGCGCAGCAAATGCAGGAGACCATGAAGAAGGCTCAGGTCGAGCTCGCCGAACTCGAGGTCACGGGCGAGTCCGGCGCGGGCATGGTCAAGGTGACGCTGAACGGGCATCACGAAGCGAAGAAGGTGGCGATCGAGCCGAAACTGCTGGGCGAGGATGTGGGGCTGCTCGAAGATCTTATGGTCGCGGCCTTCAACGATGCAGTGCGGAAAATTGCGGCGCGCAGCCAAGAGAAGTATGCCGGCCTCATGTCGGGACTCAATCTTCCGCCGGGCATGAAGCTGCCGTTTTGAAATACACTCCGACGCTCGCGCGCTTGATCGAATCGCTTCGCTGCCTCCCCGGCGTCGGCCCAAAGTCGGCGCAGCGCATGGCGTTCTATCTGCTGGAGCGCGACCGCGACGGGGGCAAGGTGCTCGCCCACGCGTTGGCGGAGGCGCTCGACAGCGTCGGCCATTGCAAGCGCTGCCGCATGCTGACCGAGAGTGAGCTGTGCGCGATTTGCGCCTCCACCCAGCGCGACGCGGCGCAGCTCTGTGTGGTCGAGTCCCCGGCCGACGTGGTGGCCATCGAACAATCGGGCGGATTTCGCGGCCGCTACTTCGTGCTCATGGGCCATTTGTCGCCGCTCGATGGGGTGGGGCCGGCCGAACTCGGGCTGAACGACTTCGAGAGGGTGCTGGGCGAGGGTGAGGTGCGCGAAGTGATTCTCGCCACCAACCCGACCGCGGAAGGAGAAGCGACGGCGCATTACCTGGGTGAGCTGGCGCTGCGCTTGGGATTGAAGGCGTCGCGAATCGCCCACGGCGTGCCGGTGGGCGGCGAGCTGGAATACGTCGATGGCGGCACCTTGGCGCACGCCATGGCCGGGCGCACCAACGTATCCTAGGCTCTCAAGGCGCGAGCTTCTCGTACAGCCGACATAGCCGCCGATAGCTCTCGTAGCGGCGGGGCGCAATCTGTTGATCGAGGACGGCGCTGCGCACCGCGCAGCCGGGCTCCTCCAGATGCCGGCAATCCTTGAAGCGGCAGCCGGCGCCAAAGCGGTGAATTTCGAGGAAACCCCGCTCCGCCGCGCGCGCGAGGCTAGCCGGCGGCGCGAAGTCCCGAACGCCGGGAGCATCGATGAGCGCCGACTGCGCTCCCAAGGTGTACCAACGCGCCGTGGTGGTCGTATGCCGCCCCTCATCATCGCGGGTCAGTTCGGCGGTTTGCGCCGCGGCCTCGGGGATCAGGGCGTTTACCAAGGAGGACTTGCCGACGCCGGACTGGCCGACCAGCAGCGTCACGCTGCCCGCCAGCAAGCGGCCGAGGTCGGCAATGCCGGCCGCGGATTGCGAGGAGACCTCGATGCAACTCAAGTTCAAGTTGCGGTACGTGTCGAGCTCCGGCTGAATCGCCGCCGTCGCCAAATCCGCCTTGTTGACGATGAGCAGGCACTGCAGGTCCTTCAATACGGCGCCCGCCCAGTAGCGGTCGACCAGAAACCAGTCGGGCGCGGGTTCCGCGGCGGCGACGATGGCCAGCCGGTCGATGTTGGCGGTGACCGGCTCGGCGCGGCCGCGCGCATCGATTCGTTCGATCAGGTTGCGGCGCGGCTCGATGGACTGCACCGAGGGCCCATCGGCCGAGGGTGGATAGGTCCAGGTGACGCGATCGCCGCAGACGACGCGCTGTTTGCGCCCCGTCAACGAGCAGCGCAGGGTCTTCCCATCCGCCTGCACCAAGACGCCTCGGCCGAAGCTCGCGAGCACCGTCCCGGTGCCGCCTAAGAGCTCTTTCGAGGGCTTTTGCTCTGTTACCATGCCGCTTTTAGACGCGCAATACTCATGAAATCCCCCGAAAATCTGATTTGGATCGATTTGGAAATGACCGGTCTGAAACCGGAGTCCGATCTCATCATCGAAATCGCGACGATCGTAACCGACAAACACCTCAATGTGCTGGCCGAGGGTCCGGTGTTTGCCGTGCATCAGAGCGAGGCGGTGCTCAATGCCATGGACGATTGGAATCGCCGCCAACATGGCCGCTCGGGCCTGAGCACGCGCGTCCTAGCGAGCACGGTCGATGCGGCCGCGGCCGAGCGCGAGACGCTGCGATTTCTCGAAGCCTGGGTGGAGCCGGGACGATCGCCGATGTGCGGCAACAGCGTGTGCCAGGACCGGCGCTTTCTGGCGCGCCACATGCCGGCGCTCGAAGGATTTTTTCACTACCGCAATCTCGACGTGAGCACCCTCAAGGAATTGGCGCAGCGCTGGGCGCCAAGAGTGGCCGAGGGGATTCGCAAGAGCTCCAGCCACTTGGCGCTCGACGACGTGCGCGAGTCGATCCGCGAGCTGCAGTACTATCGCGAGCACTTGCTGCGCCTGAATTAGCCGAAGCGCCTATCGAGCGTCGCCCGCCAGGAACATCCACGTCTCGACCACGGTATCCGGATTCAAGGACAGGCTGTCGATGCCTTGGTCGACCAGCCAACGCGCCAGCTCCGGATGATCGGAAGGGCCCTGTCCGCAAATGCCGACGTATTTGCCCTGCCGCTTGCAGGCCTTGATCGCCATCGCCATCAGAGCCTTGACCGCGTCGTCCCGCTCGTCGAACGACTTGGCGACGACGCTGGAGTCGCGGTCCAGGCCAAGGGCGAGCTGGGTCATGTCATTCGATCCGATCGACATGCCGTCGAAGTACTCGAGATATTGGTCGGCGAGCAGGGCGTTCGTGGGCAGTTCGCACATCATGATGTGCTTCAAGCCGTTGTCGCCGCGCTTCAGCCCGTTGTCGGCGAGCAGCTGGGTGACGGCCTTCGCCTCGCCGATGGTGCGCACGAACGGCACCATGAGCTGCACGTTGGTCAGTCCCATCTCGTCGCGCACGCGCTTCAAGGCGCGGCATTCGAGTTCGAAGCAGGGCCTGAACGCCTTGTCGATGTAGCGCGAGGCGCCTCTAAACCCAAGCATGGGATTCTCTTCGTGCGGTTCGAAGTTCTTGCCGCCGATCAGGTTCGCGTATTCGTTCGACTTGAAATCCGACAGGCGCACGATCACCGGCTCCGGCGCGAATGCGGCGGCAATTTGCGCGATGCCCTCGGCCAGCTTGTCGACGTAGAAATTCACCGGGCCGTCGTAGCCGGCGATCTGCTTGCCGATGGCGTCCTTGAGCTCGGGGCTTTGCTTGTCGAATTCCAGCAGCGCGCGCGGATGCACGCCGATCATGCGATTGATGATGAACTCGAGACGCGCGAGGCCGACGCCCTTGTGCGGTATGCCCGCGAAATCGAACGCGCGGTCCGGATTGCCGACGTTCATGGTGATTTTCACCGGGATGTGCGGCATCGCGTCCATTTCAATGGTGCGCTGATCGTACTCGAGCATGCCTTCGTATACGTATCCGGTATCGCCCTCGGCGCATGACACCGTGACCGGCTGATTTTCCTTGATCGCGGTCGTGGCCGTGCCGCAGCCGACGACCGCCGGGATGCCGAGTTCGCGCGCGATGATCGCGGCATGGCAGGTGCGTCCGCCGCGATTGGTGACGATGGCCGATGCCCGCTTCATCACCGGCTCCCAGTCCGGATCCGTCATATCGGCCACCAGCACGTCGCCGGCCCGGACCCGCGACATTTCGCTCGCATCCTTGATGATGCGCGCGTGCCCGGCGCCGATGCGCTGTCCGATGCTGCGGCCGCTCACCAGCACCTTCGAGCGCGACTTCAGGGTGAATCGCAGTATCGTGCGGCCGGCGCGGCTCTGCACGGTTTCCGGACGGGCCTGCAGAATGTAGATTTTACCGGTGGCGCCGTCCTTGCCCCACTCGATGTCCATCGGCGTGCCGTAGTGCTCCTCGATGATCAGCGCCTGCTGCGCCAGATTCACGATGTCTTGCTCGCTGAGCGAGAAGCGATTCCGATCGGCGGGCGCCACATCGACGGTGCGAACGCGTTGTGCGGAACCTGATTCGCCGTAGATCATTTTTACGGCCTTGCCGCCGAGATTCTTGCGCAGCACCGAGCGCCGTCCCGCGCGCAACGCCGGCTTGTACACGTAGAATTCGTCCGGATTGACCGCGCCTTGGACGACCGTCTCGCCCAGCCCGTACGCCGCCGTGATGAACACCACGTCGCGAAAGCCCGAGTCGGTGTCGAGCGTGAACATGACCCCGGCGCTGCCGAGATCGCTGCGCACCATGTGCTGCACGCCGACCGAGAGCGCCACCGCGCTGTGATCGAATTTATTGTGCACCCGGTAGGATATGGCGCGATCGTTGAATAGAGAGGCGTACACCTCGTGCACGCAGCCCATCAAATGCTCCTCGCCCCGGACGTTGAGGAAAGTCTCCTGCTGACCGGCGAAGGATGCCTCCGGCAGATCTTCGGCCGTCGCCGAGGAACGGACGGCGACGGCAAATTCTCCGGCGGCGGCGCCGCCGGCTGCGCCCATTTTGCGCCACGAGTCCAGTATTTCCTCGTGCAGCCGCTTGGGAAACGGCGTGGCAAGCATCCAGCCGCGGATTTGCGCACCCACCACCCTGAGCCGCTCCACATCATCGACATCGAGCTCCGCCAGAACGGCGCGGATGCGTTCGTCGAGTCCGTCCTGCGCGAGGAAATCCCGGTAGGCGTGCGAGGTCGTGGCGAACCCGCCCGGCACCGAAACGCCGAGATTCGCCAAGCGGGAGATCATCTCGCCGATCGACGCATTCTTGCCTCCCACGAGTTCAACGTCGGTATTCTTCAATCGCTCGAATGGAATGATATAGGGCTTCATGTGCGCTGCTTGTGGGGCGGTGGGTTAAGTGAAACACTTTGCCGGCAACGATGCATCAACATGCGAGGCTATGGTGATCAAACGAACCGTGTTTTTTGTTTCCGATCAAACCGGCATAACCGCAGAAACAATGGGCCACAGCCTCATGACGCAATTCGACGGCATCGAATTTCGCCAGGTGACTGTGCCATTTATCGCCACGGTTGACAAGGCGATTGAAGCCGTCCGCAAGATAGACTTGGTCGGCGCCCAGGAAGGCGTGCGGCCGATCATATTCTCAACGCTGGTGCAAGAGGACGTCCGCAACGTGGTACGCGGCAGCAGCGGATTTTTCCTGGATTTTTTCGATCCTTTCCTGGCACCGCTCGAGAACGAACTGAAGACGCAATCCACGCATGTCGCAAGCAGGACACACCGCATGGCCGACACGCATGCCTACGCCACGCGTATCGACGCGACAAACTTTGCGCTGGCCAACGACGACGGCTCGGTGGTGCGCGACTACGAGCGCGCCGACGTGATCCTGGTCGGCGTGTCGCGCTCGGGAAAGACGCCGACCTGCCTGTATCTAGCGATGCAATACGGGATCTTCGCGGCGAACTACCCACTGACCGAGGATGATCTCGAATCGCGAAGACTGCCGCGCGCGCTCGAGGCGTATTCACGCAAGTTATTCGGCTTGACGATCAAGCCGGATCGATTGCAGCAAATTCGCAATGAACGCCGACCCGATAGTCGATATTCGTCCGCGACGCAAGTGGCATTCGAGGTCAGAGCGGCTGAGTCGCTATTCGAGCGCCATGGCGTTCCGATGCTCGACGCCACCGAAGTCTCGATTGAAGAAATATCGAGCAGAATTCTCGACCGCACCGGAATCGAACGTCGACTGCGGCCCTGACATTCCCGAGGTGCGTGGTATAGTTCGACGCATGTTAGCGGATCAATGGTGCAAAACATCCTGGCGGGCGCAGCCTGGCAGCTTTGTCAGCCTGATGACGCTGTATGAAAGCAATTTCGTGCGCTTGGGGTGGCTGGTGAGCGATCTTCGCGCAGTCACCGCCCACCGCGTGTCGCGCGTGACAGCGGACTGTGATCTCCATCTCACCCCGCTCGATTTGAGCCGCTATACCAGTGTGTTCCGCCTCACATATGAGTTTGATTCCGGCTCAAAGTTGGTCCGCGACCCGGATTTGGAGGTGTGCGTGTATCACGACGCGCGGCTGGCCGAGGTGCGCAGCTTCCGCGGCTTCCAACGCCACCCCCAGCTCTCCAAGCTGCAGTCAGGACTCAAGCGTGAACTGGATCAGCGCTGGACCCGAAACATGATGCTAAATAAATGGTTGGAATATTGTGCCGAGCGGGGGCATCGCTTCTAGTGGCTTAGTTCGCCCTGGTAGGTGAGGGACGTCCCGCAATTTTACCCTTGATTTTAAGGCGGGACTTTGATCGATCGCTTAAGCTTTCTCAAAGGAGGCATGGACGGCGGAGGCGTGAGCGCCGACGAGGAGCGGCTCATGCAGCTCTTCCAGAACCGTGCGGGTCTGAAGAAGGCCTATGCCGACCTCAAAGACGAATTTCATCTGCTGCGCGATCGCCTCAAGCAGCAGGAAGGCGCGACCATACGCATCCAGGAGCAGCTGGACGCGCTAGGGGAGCTGCTCGGCGATCCGAAGACCGGATTCGGCGCCCTGGTGTTCTATCAGCTGCGCGGCCTGTGGAAGACCTGCCATCAGCATCTCTCGGCGTTCGCCACCGATCTGACCCGCCAGCAAGAGACGCGTGAGCTCGCCAAGCACAAGGCGGAAATCGAGGCGGCAAAGAATTCACGGCTCGCGGATGTCGATCGGCGCCTGCAGGCGGCGGCGGCAGAGGCCGATTCGCGGCGTCAGCACCTGGCCGCCGTACAGAATGAGATCGGACGGTTGACGGCGTTCTGGCACTATTTCAAGCGCCGCCGCCGGCAAAAATCCCTCGAGGCGTTGCGCAGCCAGGTGGTCGCCGCCGATGCGGTGGTCGGCGACCTGCACTCGGAACGCAGCGCCATAGACCACGAGGCCGGGTCCGGATTTCCCGGCATCTCGTTGGCGGCCCGCCGCAACATCAATCTTGCCATCATCAGCTTTGCCGAATTGCTGTGCGAACACGTGGACGCGTATGGGCTCGCGGCGCGCGCCAAGGAGGCGGTGGCCCGGCGCGTGCACGAGATGAGTTTCGGCTCGCGCGCGGACTGCGAGGGGTATATGCAGCGGGTGCAAAAAGCGCAAGCCGCGGTCGCCAATCAGAAGCAGATCACGGCGGCGCTCAAGGCCAAACTGGACCGGCTGCGCGCCACTTGCGAATACCGCAATAACGCCGATACGGTTCCGACCGCGGATTCGCTGGCGCCCTCGGCCGCCGAGGCGGACGTCCTCAAATCCACCAAGCCGCCGGCCGCGGCGACCTGGAACGTATTGGCCGAGGACTACTGGGACCTCTACACCCTGCTGCTGCGATAGCAGCCGGCGCGGCTTCTAATGATTGTCGGTGCGGCGTGCCTGCGTGGGCGCGGCGCTCCGATGCGCCGACGCCACCGCAAGATCCGCGGCAATCTGCGATGCCTCGTCGAGCAAAATTCCCGCAGCCGCGTCGTCCTTGATGTCCTCCAGAGACTTTGCCGGTTTGACGTCGTGCGCGGTCCGCCAGGCGTTCTCCCGCTCGAGCCGCTCGCTTTCCAGGCGCTTGCGTTCGGCCTCGCGTGTCTTGAGATTCAGCGACAGCGTCTTTTGGCTGCGCATCGCCTCGAGCGCGGCAATATCGTCGTGCAAATAGCGGAAGTCCGCGCTGTTCGCGGTGCGCTCTTCGTGCAATTTCTGCAACGAGGCGGTTATCGGCTTCAAATCGCCTTCCACCGTGAATGCGGCGGGCTCGATGTGATCCCAGGGCAGGGCGCGATCACGAGTGCTCTCGCCGACTTCATTGGCATCGATCAGCGACGGCAATGCGATGTCGGGGGTGACCCCGCGGTCCTGGGTGCTCTCGCCGGTGATCCGATAATACTTGCCGATGGTCACGTTGAGCTGGCCCAACTCCGGCTTGCGTCCGAATATCGTGTAATTGAGCGGATGCGCGTTCTGCACCGTTCCCTTGCCGTAAGTCTGCTGGCCGACGATGAGGGCGCGGCCATAGTCCTGGATGGCGCCGGCAAAGATCTCCGAGGCCGATGCGCTGAACCTATCCACCAGCACGATCATCGGTCCGCTGTAGAAAATCGCCGGATCCGGATCATCGTCAACCTCGATGCGGCCGGTGGTATCGCGCAGCTGCACCACCGGTCCGCGATCGATGAATAGACCCGTCAGCGACTCCGCTTCCGGCAGGTAGCCGCCGCCGTTGGCGCGCAGATCCATGATCAGCACGTCCATGCCGTCCTTCCTCAAATCGCCGATCAGGCGCTGCACGTCGCGAGTGGTGCTGCGGTAATCCTTCGCGCCGGCGCGGCTGGCATCGTAGTCCTGGTAGAAGCTCGGCACCGTGATGACGCCGACTTTCGTGTCATGGCCGTTGCGCTGCACGACCCGCATGGATTTGTGCGCCGCCTGCGCTTCGAGCGATACGCGATTGCGGGTGAATTCCACCACCTTCTGCGCCGAACCGGGAGCCGCGCCCGCCGGCAGCAACTGCAGGCGCACCAGCGTGCCGCCGGGTCCGCGTATCTTTTGCACGACGTCGTCCAGGCGCCAACCGATCACGTCGGTCAGCTCGCCTGTCTTACCCTCGCCGACCGCGGTAATGCGGTCGTTGGCGGCGAGCTTGCCGCTGGTCGCGGCCGGACCGCCGGCGATGACGTCGATCACCGTGACGTAGTCATCGGTCAGCTGCAGCGAGGCGCCGATGCCCTCGTAGCTCAAGCTCATTTGAATGTTGTATTCCTCGGAGTTGCGGGCCGAGAAATAATTCGAGTGCGGATCCAAGGACAGCACGAAGGCATTCATGAATGCCTCGAACACATCGTCGGGTTTGCTCTGATCCATGCGCTTCGCGACGTGTTCATAGCGTTTGCGCAGGACGTCGGCCGCTTCGGTCCATTGCTTGCCGGCGGTCACCAGCGACAGCGCGTCGTTCTTTACGCGCTTGCGCCACAGCTCGTTCATTTCGGCGGTATTCGCCGGCCAGGGCTCCTTTTCGCGGTCGAAATTGAACGACTCGTCGATGTCGAAATCCGGCTTCTTGCCGAGCAGGTCGATCGCATAGGCCATGCGTTCACGGCTGCGCTGCTGATAGCGCCGGAAGATCACGAACGCGGGCTCCACGTCGCCGGCTTTGATCGCATCGTCGAGCTCGTAGCGGTAGCGCTCGAATTCGGCGATGTCGCTCGCGTAGAAATAGCTTCGGCCGCCGTCGATGGCGTCGAGATAGCGGTCGAGGATCAAGCTGGAGAGGTGATCGTCCAGCGGCGCGCGCCGGTAGTGCTCGCGCGCGACGATGTCGGCCACGCGGCGGGCGACGTAATTCTCCTGCTCGGTGGGCGCGAGCATGGTGGCTGCGGCCGGCACGGCCGGCGAGGGTGTCATGGCCGCACCCAACAGCGCGGCCAGCCCCACTGCGCTCGCGCAGACCGCGATGCCGCTGATCCAGCGCGAACGATTGGCCCAAGGCCTATTAGTCATCACCGTACCCGTTCTCCTGTAAACTTTGGTTCCAAGATTCCCGTCAAGGCTAAAGAAGCCCGTGCCTAAGCGTAAGTGTATATGAGCCTGAGGATATGCGTCCGTTCACGGTTTTGATCGGTATTATCCTGGGATCCGCGGCTTCGATCACTTTCGGCCTGGGAGCCGTATTGATCGTCTTCTGCGTTCTGGCCGGCGAACACCCCGATCTGTGGCGCGAAATGCCGCAACTCGTGTCGAGCTTGATTGCATTCGCGGCTTTGACCGCCGCCAGTGCCGGGAGTTTCCTTGGACAGGCAAAAGCCCGTTCCTGGCGCGGCTGGGCCCATCTGGCGACCGCCGCCTGCCTGTCCGCGGTGGTTTTACTCCATTGGCCGCGCCGCAACTGAAGCCCAAGGAGTGCGCCGTTTCATGAGATTTTGGGGTAACCGGGCGAATGGGGGTAGTTCGGGCAATTGGGGTGTCTTGGCGTCGGCCGGCCTACTGCTGACGGCCTGTGCGGGAACCCCCAAGGTGCCGCCGCCATCCACCGACATCGACGAAGCGGTGTTTCGCAACCACCTCCGGGTGCTGGCCTCGGACGATTTCGAGGGTCGAAAACCCGGTATGCCGGGCGAGGACAAGACCGTCGCGTATCTGACCGAGCAGTATCGCAAGCTGGGCCTGAAGCCGGGCAATGGCGACAGTTTTCTGCAGCAAGTGCCGATGGTGGAGATTCTCGCCGGCGCCGATGCGTCGCTCTCCGTTGCAGGTCCCAAGGGAATGCTGCCGTTCTCCCTGGGCAAGGACGCGGTGATTTGGACCAAACGCGTGCTGCCGCAGGCCGAGCTGCGGGGCAGTGAGCTGGTGTTCGTCGGCTACGGCATCGTGGCGCCGGAATATGCGTGGAACGATTACGCCGGTACCGACGTACACGGCAAGACCGTCGTCGTCTTGGTCAACGATCCGGGATACGCCAGCAAGGACCCCAGGGTCTTCAAGGGCGGCACCATGACGCAGTACGGGCGCTGGGCCTACAAGATCGAGGAGGCAGCCCGCCAAGGCGCCGCCGGGGTGCTGCTCATCCACGATGACGCCGCCGTCGGATATGGCTGGAACGTGATCCAGAGCACGTGGAGCGGCGCGCAGTTGGATCTCGCCACGGCGGACGGCAATGCGGGACGCGCTCTCATCGAGGGCTGGATCCAGAAGGACGCGGCGCGCGCGCTGTTCGCCGCGGCGGGACTCGATCTCGCGGCGGGATCGGCGGCGGCGGCCGGTGCGGGATTCAAGGCGATGCCGTTGCATCTGCGCCTGGATGCGACACTGCACAACAGCATCCGCCAGTTCATGTCGGCCAACGTCATCGCGCTATTGCCGGGCGGTAAACGCCATCGCGAATATGTGCTGTACAGCGCCCACTGGGACCATCTGGGCAGCGATCCTGCGCACCCCGGACACACTATTTTCAATGGCGCTACCGACAATGCCTCCGGCGTGGCCGGCTTGCTGGCAGTGGCGCAGTCCTTCGTGCGCACGCATCCGGCGCCGGATCGGTCCATCGTTTTTCTCGCCCTGACCGGTACCGAATCCAATCTGCTGGGATCGCGGTACTACGTGGAGAACCCGGTATTCCCCCTACGGGAGACCGCCGCCGTGCTCAATCTGGACACGCTGAAGCGAGGCGGCCCGACGCGCGATCTGACCGTGTTCGGCTTTGGCAATACCGATTTGGAAGATACTGCGCGCGCCATCGCGTTGTTGCAGGGCCGCGAATTGACCCCCGAGCCGACGCCTGAGCAGGGTCTTTATTTTCGATCGGACAACTTCATCTTTGCGAAGGCCGGCGTGCCGGCGTTGTACGCACAGGGCGGGCTCGACGACTCGGCCCACGGATCCGCGTGGGGCCGCGCGCAACTCGACGATTACATGCGGACCCGCTATCACCAGCCGATCGACCTGTATTCTCCGGACTGGGATGTGCGCGGCGCCATCGAAGATCTGCAGCTCTACTACGACGTGGGAATGCGCGTGGCCAACAGCCGGCGCTTCCCGCGCTGGTATCCGAACAGCGAATATCGAGAGAGCCACACCCGCGGGACGGGCTCATAGAAGAATAGGGCACGCAGCTCGCGCACCCGCGCAAGCAGCTAGCGCTTGCCGACCCGGGTCCAGTTCTTCTTGCGGTCGAAGCTGCCGGAGGTGTTGTACGGATCGAAGCCGCGATTCTCGTTCGCCGCCTTGGGCGGCGCGGGATCGAGCCTGAGCTTTTGCACAACTTCCGCCTGCTGCAGATCGCGCACCGCGAAACTGAATTTTGCTTCCGGATCAATTCCGGTCTTCTCGTCACTCATCGTCTTCCCTCGATTAATCGACGCGTCAATAGTCCCAAGTTGTAATCTGATGTTGACGCCGTCCATATGTTCCCAAATTGCGACAGCCGAGAGTCCGCGGCACCATGAAACTGTGACGCAGTTCAAATCGAACAAGACATAAAATGGCCGCAATTCAACTTAAATGGGCACGCCACCGTGTTATGTCAGACGGCGCGGCGCATGACGGCGCGGCGCGGCGGCGCGCATCAGGCGAGGGCGTCGCTCAACCCATTCGAGTCAGAGTCCCGGATATTTGCCGATCGAAGGGCACCGAGCGATTGCGGCCGCGCATCTTGGCGGTGTAGAGCGCCTGATCGGCGGCCTTGACGAAATCGGCGACGTTGTTGAATAGAGTCTCGGCACCGTGCGTGGCGCAGCCGATGGAGATCGTCACCTTGGCTTGATCGGAACCGATGACATGTCCGGTATTGCGAAACGCCACCACGATGCGCTCGCAGATGCTGCGCGCCGTTTCCGCGTCCGTCGCCGGCAGCACCACGACGAACTCTTCGCCGCCGTAGCGTGCGATCAAATCCGTCTCGCGGGTGTTGCCGCGCAGAATGCGCGCGGTCGCCTGCAGTATGCGATCTCCGGCTTGATGCCCGAAGCTGTCGTTGATGTTCTTGAAATTATCCAGGTCCGCGAATGCCACGCTCAAGGGCCATTTGTGGCGCGTCGAGTTGTCGAATTCGCGTCCCAGAAATTGATCGAGATAGGCGCGGTTGTAGACGCCGGTCAGCGAGTCGCGCCGCGTTTCTTCTTCGAGTTCGAGGGTGCGCGAGGAGGATTCGTCCGCGGCGACCCGCAACGTGTTGATTTCGCGCAGCGCGTGCAGGCTGCGCAGCATGAGTACTTCACGGGCGTGCTCGAGAATCAGCTCCGGATGCTGTTTGGCCAGCAAATCGGTTTCGAAGATAGCTTCCGTCTCCGGAATCATCGCGCCGATGGTCCCCAGGACCTGGCCGAATGCCATCTTATCGAGGCCGAGACTGCGTTCGGCGCACAGCGCGGTTTCGGCGAATTGGCGCTGCTCAGGGTCCAGCAGGAACAGATCCGCGACCGGCCCGGACAGCGCCACGCAGCGATCGAAGATCCGCGCGGGGTCGGCGCTGAAGGACAGTTCCAGCTGATGGCTATGCGTGATCGCGCGATGCAGCCGCTCCGGGAGATTCCAGCCCTCCATGAGCCAGCCGCCGATATTGGCGTGATCCACTTGCAGGCGTTTCTTTTCGTGCTCGGCGAGGGCGGTGTGGTTGCGCTGCAGAGCTTCCCCCTCGGAGTACAAATCAGGCACCGCTTTGTCGAGCGCCAGCATCCCCACGTCCTGGAGCAGCGCCGCCAGGAATATCTCTTCGGCGAGCGTCTGGTGCATGGCGTCGCCGAGCGCGCGCGCCGCGGTCCCCGCCAGCAGGGCGCGGCGCCAATACAACCCGTAGCTCAGCCCGTTCGACTTGTTGTTGCGCAGGGATTTCACCAGGGAAAAACTCAGGGCGAGGGTCAAGGTGGCGTTCAATCCCAGCACCACCAGCGCTTGGCGCAGGTTCTCGCTTTTGCGGCGCTGCGCGTACAGCGGCGAATTTGCGATGCGCAGAATTTTCGTCGACAGGGCCGAGTCCATGCTCAAGGCCTTGGCGACCTTGCCCATCTCGATGTCCGGATCCTGCGCCAGTTCGATGATGTGCGTCGCCACGCCCGGCGGCGAGGGGAAATTCACAGACCTGCGAAGATGAGCTTCGATCTCGGGATTCACGCGCAACGCTCCAACAGTCGAAAACCGGACCAAAATCCGCCTATTGACAGTTAACGTCCGCGCGACCCGGAACTTGAGTCGGGAATTATGCTAAATGAGCGCTGGCGCGCCACCAGGCGCGAAGCCCTTTGAAGAGCAAGTACAGTCCGTAGGGGCCGAGGAGCACCACCCAGGACGGGATCGAGGCTTGCCCCAGCCCTGCGAACAGGCTGCGATACAGATGCCCGAGGCTGGCTCCCTCGTAGCGGCCCAGCGCAAAGGCCCCGGTGTAGAAGATGAGGACGGGCATCAGAACCACGCCGATCAGCAGCCCGAGCGCGGCCAGCCCCAGTTCCGCGGCCCACGGACTGGTCAGGCCCAAACGCTTGATGACGCTCCGGATCGACACGAACCAGATTGTAAACGAATCCGCCCCGGGTCAGGTCTGCACTGTAGAATCTCGCCATGCGCCCCTGGACCCCTCAGTCGCTGTACGAATCAAAGCCTTGGGCCCTCATTGGGGTCGGCGTGATTCTGGCGATCGGCATGATGCTGTGGTCGCTGTCAGCCGGACTGTGGACGGTATGGCGAGGGTTGCTGTGCCTTGCGGGCGCGGCGCTCGCGATCATCGGCGGGGCCACCTTGCAAATGCGCCAGGATTACCGCGCGCGCAGCAAGTGGCGGCGAGACGCACCGCCTTGATACGCACGGCGGTGGTTGGTGCCGGCTATTTGGGCCGATTCCATGCGCAGAAGTATGCGGGCTTGCCCAACTCGCGCCTGGTGGGCGTCGCCGATCCGTCCGCGAATGCGCGCACCGCGGTCGCGGCCGAGCTGGGCGTCGCGGCATACGCCGATTATCGCGAGCTGCTCGGGCAGGTCGATGCCGTGAGCATCGTCACCCCGACACCCTTGCACTACGAGGTCGCCAAGGACTTTCTCGGCGCCGGCGCGAGCGTATTGGTCGAGAAGCCGATGACCGCGACTGTGGCGGAGGGGCAGAGCCTCATCGAGCTGGCGCACCGCGCCGGCCGAATTCTGCAGGTCGGCCACCTGGAACGCTTCAATGCAGCGGTGCAGGCCGTGCAGCCCATCCTGACCGTTCCGCGCTTCATCGAGTCGGCGCGGCTCGCGCCTTTCAAGTACCGCGGCACGGACGTCGACGTGGTGCTGGATTTGATGATCCACGACATCGATTTGATCCTGAGCATCGTACGTTCCCCGGTGGTGGCGATCGATGCGATCGGCACCCGCGTATTTTCCAACGAGGTCGACATCGCGAATGCCCGGCTGCGCTTCGCCAACGGCTGCGTCGCCAATGCCACCGCCAGCCGCGTAAGCCGCAAGACCGAGCGCAAGCTGCGTCTGGTTCAGGACGATGCGTATCTATCGCTCGATCTGAATCAGAAAATCATCACCGTGATACGCAAGGGGACGGGCGTCTCCGCGGACGGCGTGCCGCAGGTCGCCATCGAGGAAAACAGCTACGAGCAGGGCGATGCGCTCAAGGACGAAATCGCCGCGTTCCTGAACTCCGTTGCGACTGGCGGCGCGCCCGCGGTGAGCGGTGAGGACGGATTGCTGGCATTGCGCACCGCGGTGAGCATCGCCGAGCAAGTAGCGAATTCACGCAAACAGTTTTCCGCCTAGCGCACTCTAGTGTGCGGCGCCCGGCAGGTCGTCGACCATGGTCACCCGATCGACGTAGTAGCGAGTATCGGCAAAACAGGACGTGGGCACGCCGGCGTGCTCGGTATAGTGCAGCTGCACCTTGCGCCCCACCACCTGGTTGAGCCGGGCGCCGATCGCGGGATCGCGCACGCTGAATTCCCAGATCTGCGGCGACACGCCGGCAACCACGTATTGGGCCAATTCGCCCTCCTGGGTCTTACACACCCAACCGCGTCGCGAAAACTTCTGCAGCACCCCGGCCCGCTCGCCGTCCGAATACGCCCAGGACAGTGTCAGCCATGTCCAAAGTCCGGCGCCGACGAGGACCAGCACCAGCAACATCAGGAACCAGCGGCCGCCACGGCCGCCGCGCCTCGCCGCGGGGTTCGGAACTTCAATCCGCGTCATGTGTTGTCGATCCCTCGGGCCGGTGAAAGATAAAAAGGTGCGTCGGGGACTCACCAAAAAGTCCCTGGAACCCATTGATAGCAATGGTATCCGAATTCGCAGCGTAGCTGTTGTCCTGAGCGCGCGTGCTGGTCTGGGGCTGCGCCCGCAGCAACGCTAGCGGATCTTGCCCCGTGCGGCCTCTTTTTCGTAGGCCTCCACTGCGACGCGAAGGTCGATGAACATGCGCTGGGGTCCGAGAGCCCGACCCAACGGGGAGCGCTCGACCACGTCCAGAGCAAGCGGATTCAGCGCGCTCAGCCACAGAGAGATCCCGCCCTCCCGAAGCTTCTCCTCGGCTTGGGTCAAAGTTTGCAGCGCCGTGTATTCGAAGTCCGGGATGGCGCTGCATTCCAAGATGACCACCTGCGGCTGCGCCTCTTCAATCAGTGCTGCCATTCGTTCACGGGCACAAGGCGCGCTGGCGAAGGTCATACGGCCTTCGGTCCTGACAATCAGCAGCCCCGGGGGGGACTCGTCTGCGGGGCGATCTGAAGACTGCGGACGAAACACGTCGGTTCCGGGCTTGCGCCTCAGGGCGTAAACCAAGGGATGGTTGGCTTGGTGCACCAGAGTAATGACCGAAATGGCGATCGCGACCAGGATCCCTTGGAGCGTTCCGAGAAGCACGACACCGGCACAGGCCGCCAGCGCCCACAGGAACTCGGTACGCCTCACGCGCAGGATGGAGCGAAATTCTGTGGTGCGGAGTAATGGTAGGGAGGTGACGACGACGATGGCGGCCAACGTCGCCTGCGGTAGCAGGCTGACGAGCGGAGACAAGAGCACGAGGGTCGCGACCACCATCGCCACCGTAACCAGTTCGGACACCTGCGTGCGGGCTCCGGCACGCGCGTTGACGGCCGTCTGCGAGGTCCCTCCGCCTGCTGGGAAGCATTGGAAGAAGCTCCCCGCAAGATTGGCGGCTCCCAGCGCGATCAACTCGCGGTTTGGAACCGGGCGTGGATCGTCGTGTCCGGCAAATGCACGGCCGACCGCGATGGACTCGGTGAAGGACATCAGCGCCATGCCCAGTGCACCAGGCCACATGATCTTGACGAGCAACAGATCCGGAAGTAAGGGACCTGGAAGTCCCGCGGGAACAGGACCGATAAGCGCGACACCGGCTGCCTTCAGCCCCAGAAATCCCGCGGCTGCGACACCGAAAACCACGGCCACGAGCGGAGCCGGTGCCTGTGGGCGAAACCGCTCCATACCCAAAAGAATTGCCAGCGAGGACAAGGCCAGAATCACCGTCGTGCCGTTCGCACTTGGCACCTGTTGCAGTGCGGACAGAACGGCGTGAAAAAAATGTTCTCTTCCGACGTGAACGCCCAGAAGCTTGGGCACCTGGTCAACCACGATCACGAGGCCAAGGCCCGCTTTGAAGCCGGTTAGGACCGGATCGGATATGAAATTGGCAAAAAACCCGAGCCGCAACACGCCGGCCACGATTAGGAAGGCGCCCACCAGCAGGGCCAACGCGGCGGCCGCGGCCAAAAGGTGAGCGGGATTTCCATCCGGCACCGCCAGCCTCAGCTCTGCAGCTGTAAGAATTGCCAAAGTGCTGGTCGTGCTCACGCTCAAGACACGTGAAGATCCGAGCAACGCGTAGACGAACATGGGCACGAGCGCTACATAGAGGCCCGCTTGCACCGGCAAGCCGGCGATGCTCGCGAAGGCCATGGACTTCGGGATGACGACTGCCGCGGTCGTGATGCCCGCCATCGCGTCGTGACGGAACCAGGACCTTTGATACCCCGTCAGCAGGCTAGAGATGGGTTTCATGACCCTGGTGTTGCACGGTTCGATGAGCACAGTGTTCGCAAGAACCCGTCTGAGTCAAGGTGACCAAGGGCCAATGACGCAGATCAAGAGCAAGCCGACATCATGGGCTCTCCTTCGGTCGAGCCAGCTAGACATGTATTGCCGGATCGGGAGAACTTCTGTGGCCAATCAGTCGGATAAATTATCGCGCGCCATTCTGCCGATACCCGATGGTAAGCATGTGGGCCTGACCACCTACGACGCCAAGGACCCCGACACGAAATTCCCGCCCATCGAGCCGCTGCGGCCGCCAAAAGGCGCTCCCAATGTGCTGATCGTGCTCCTGGACGACGTGGGCTTCGCCGCCTCCAGTGCCTTCGGTGGGGTCATCAGCACACCGACGGCCGAGCGGCTGGCGAAAGGTGGCTTGAAGTTCAACCGATTTCATACGACCGCGCTCTGCTCGCCGACGCGTCAAGCGATGCTCACCGGGCGCAATCACCATTCGGTGAACATGGGCGGCATCTGCGAGATCGCAACCTCGGCCCCCGGCTACACTTCGGTACTGCCGAAGGACAAGGCGACGTTGGCGCTGACGCTCAAGCTCAATGGCTACTCGACGGCTCAGTTTGGCAAGTGCCACGAGGTTCCGGTGTGGGAAACGAGTCCGATGGGACCCTACTATCAATGGCCGACCGGCGACGGCGGCGGCTTTGAATACTTCTATGGCTTCCTGGGTGGAGAAACCAATCAGTATTACCCGGCCATCTATGAGGGCACGACACCCGTCGAGCCCGATAAGACGCCCGAGGAGGGATATCACTTCACCGAGGACATGACCAATAAGGCGATCAAATGGGTGCGCCAACAGAAGGCGCTGATGCCGGACAAGCCTTTCTTCATGTACTTCGCACCGGGTGCTTGCCACGCGCCGCATCACGTACCCAAAGACTGGATCGACAAGTACAAGGGCAAGTTCGACCAGGGTTGGGACAAGCTGCGTGAACAGATCTTCGCCCGCCAGAAGGAACTCGGGGTCATCCCGGGCAACGCCGAACTTACGCAGCGTCCTGGGGAGATTCCCGCCTGGGACCAGATGCCGCAGGAGATGAGGCCGATCCTTGCCCGGCAAATGGAGATCTATGCGGCGTTTCTCGAACACACCGATCATCACGTAGGAAGGCTGGTCGATGCGTTGAAGGACGTGGAAGTACTCGGCGATACGCTGGTCATGTACATCATCGGCGACAACGGCGCCTCGGCTGAAGGAACGCTGAACGGCACCTTCAACGAGGGCGCGATGTTGAACGGTATGTCCGCGGTCGAAACGGTTGATTTCTTGAAGAGCAAGATTGACGAGTTCGGCGGACCGAAGGCCTACAACCACTATGCGGTCGGCTGGGCGCATGCAATGGACACCCCGTATCAGTGGACCAAGCAGGTCGCTTCCCATTGGGGCGGCACGCGTAACGGCACCATTGTGCACTGGCCGAACGGCATCAAGGCGAAGGGTGAGATCCGATCGCAATTCCATCACGTCATCGACGTCGCGCCGACAATTCTCGAGGCCGCGGGGCTGCCTGCCCCCACCATCGTCAACAGCGTGCAGCAAGCACCCCTGGAGGGCTTCAGCATGCTGTATGCCTTCGACAACGCCAAGGCCGCCGAACGGCATGAGACCCAGTATTTCGAAATGTTCTGCAACCGGGGCATCTATCACAAGGGGTGGACCGCGGTGACCCGGCACAGCACGCCCTGGGATACCTCGAAGCCGCTGCCCGCCTTCGACGACGACGTCTGGGAACTGTATGACACCAATAAGGATTGGACGCAGGCGCGAAACCTCGCGAAAGATAACCCGCAAAAACTGCGGGAATTGCAAAGGCTCTGGATCATCGAGGCGACGAAATACAGCGTGCTTCCGTTGGATGACCGCAGGGTGGAACGATTCAATTCGGATCTTGCCGGGAGGCCCCAGCTCATCAAGGGCAAGACGCAGATCCTGTTCGGCGGCATGGGCCGCCTTACCGAAAACTCGGTCATCAACATCAAGAACAAGTCCTACTCGGTCACCGCCGAGGTGGTCGTCCCGAAGTCCGGCGCCAGCGGCGTCATTGTCGCGCAAGGTGGCGCATTCAATGGCTGGAGCCTGTACGCCAAGGACGGCAAACTCAAATACTGCTACAACCTCCTCGGGATCAAGCTGTTCTATGTGGACTCAAACAAAGCGATTCCTGCGGGCCAGCACCAGGTTCGGCTGGAGTTCAAATACGATGGCGGCGGCCTGGCCAAGGGCGGCAACGCTTTGCTCTACTTGGATGGCACGAAAGTCGGCGAAGGCCGGGTGGACACAACGGTACCGATGCTGTTCTCCGGAGACGAAACCTGCGATGTCGGCAAGGGAACCGGCTCGGCCGTTTCGCCCGACTATGACCCGAGAGAGAATGAGTTCAACGGCGAGGTGAACTGGGTTCAGATCGATCTGGAGAAGGACGATCACGATCACCTGATCTCGGCGGAAGAGCGATTCAAAGTGGCGATGGCTCGACAATAGCAATGCAATGGCGCTGTCGATCCCTTACCGGCACTCGTGAACGGGCTCGGCATTTTCTTTACCGGATTGCGGAGGAGAGAAAATCGTGAAGGCACTCAGAGTATTTCGTTTAACGTCCGCGATCGTCATTGTCCTGTTGTGCGCGGGACCTGCCCCGGCGCAAGTGGTCACGGGCGTGCCGGGCTCGCCCAGCGCGACCACCACCATCGAGGGGAGCCAGCTTCCGGCGCCACCGACGCCATTCGGTGGAGTCATCAAGGAGAGCGCGAAGGATTCCACGCCTTGGTGGCCGCCGCGCGTGGTGCCGCCCAAGGGAGCACCCAACGTGCTCCTGATCATGACCGACGATCAGGGCTATGGCGTGACGGGCACCTTTGGAGGCATCATTCCCACGCCGTCGTTGGATCGTATCGCCAAGGCGGGATTGCGCTACACGCAGTTTCATTCCACAGCGCTTTGCTCCCCGACGCGCGCCGCATTGATCACCGGCCGAAATCATCACTCGGTGGGCTCCGGTGTGATCGGCGAACTCTCCACGGGGTTCCCAGGCTATAACTCGGTTATCGGCCCCCAAAATGCCACCATCGGCACCATCCTTCGCGACAACGGTTTTGCTACCTCCTGGTTTGGCAAGAACCACAATACGCCCGTGTATCAATACAGCGTTGCCGGTCCGTTCGACCAGTGGCCCTCGGGCCTGGGCTTTGAATATTTCTATGGCTTCATGGGCGGCGAGACGGATCAATGGGCGCCCTACTTATTTCGCGATCACAGCCAAATCTTTCCCTATGTCGGCAGGACCGATTACAACCTGACCACCGATCTGGCGGACGAGGCCATCAAGCACCTGCGCGGATTGAACGCGACGGCACCGGAGAAACCATTTTTCCTTTACTACGTGCCCGGTGGCACCCACTCGCCGCATCAGCCGAAAAAGGAGTGGATCGAGAAGTTCAAAGGCAAGTTCGACATGGGTTATGAAAAGCTGCGTGATGAGATCTTCGCCAATCAGAAGCGGCTCGGCGTGATCCCCGCGGGAACGCAACTGACCCCGTGGCCGGTGGAGATACCGAAGTGGGACTCGCTTAGCGCGATACAGAAGAAACTCTATGCGCGGGAGGCAGAAGTCTTCGCCGGCTATGTCGCCTATACCGACTATGAGATCGGGCGGGTGATCCAGGAAGTCCAGGACGAGGGGAAACTCGACAATACGCTGGTCATCTATATCGATGGCGACAATGGCACGAGCCCGGAAGGCACGTTGTCCGGAACTTACAATCAACTCACTGCCTATAACGGCATTCTCAAAGCCCCCGAGGCTCTGCAGTTGCTGCACTATGAGGATTGGGGGTCCGACAAGACTTACCCGCACATGTCGGTGGGCTGGGCATGGGCGTTTGATACGCCCTTCAAATGGACCAAGCAGGTCGCATCGCATTTTGGCGGCACGCGACAGGGATTGGCCATTTCCTGGCCGGCGCGCGTCAAGGACGCGGGCGCCATCCGCTCGCAGTTCCATCACGTGATCGATATCGTGCCGACCATCCTCGAAGCCACCGGCATCAAAGCGCCGCAGACGGTCAACGGCATCAAACAGCGGCCGATCGAAGGCGTGAGCATGCTCTATACCTTCGACCGCGCCAACGCCAACGCAGCCTCGGCGCGCACCACGCAGTATTTCGAGATGGCGGGCAATCGCGGGATTTATCACGACGGGTGGATGGCGAATACCACCCCTTTCGCCCCGCCCTGGGACCTGGCAACGGGCAAGCTGCCCGATGTCAACACGGGCTACAAGTGGGAGCTGTACCACATCACCGAAGACTACTCGCAGTACAACGACCTCTCCGCGAAAATGCCCGACAAGCTCAAGGAGATGCAGGCGCTGTTCCTGACGGAGGCGGCCAAATACAATGTGCTGCCCCTGGATAATACCGCGTTCGTGCGCCTGCAGACGCCGCGTCCAAGCGCGGTTGCCGGAAAAACGGTGTTCACCTACTCGGGAGAGATGTCAGGCATTCCCGTCGGGAGTGCGCCCAATATTCTGGACAAGGACTACACCATCACCGCCGATATCACGGTTCCTGCGGCGGGCGCCGAGGGAATGATCGTCACGCTGGGCGGCCGGTTCGGCGGCTATGCCATGTACCTGCTCAAGGGTAAACCGGTGTTCGTTTACAACTTGCTCGATCTGGAGCGATTTCGCTGGGAGGGCGGAATCGGCGGCGTGATCGGCGATGATTTGTTCGCTCGCGCGCTCAAACCGGGCAAACACACTCTCGTGTTTGATTTCAAATACAACGGCCCCGGCCCGGGCAAAGGCGGCGTGGGCGTATTCACGGTGGATGGCAAGGAAATGGCCCGCAAGACCATCGAGCATACGATTCCGCTGCTGATGTCCATCGACGAGACCTTCGACGTCGGCGTCGACACACGCTCGCCGGTGGACGACAGCTACCAGCTGCCGTTCCGCTTTACGGGGACCATCAACAAGCTGACCTTCAAGCTCGGGCCGTCACAGTTGTCGGCGGAAGATGAGAGGGCCGCTGCAGAAATGCTCGCCCGAGCGCACGACTAACCCTGATTGCGTCTCGGCTTAAGCCAGCGCTGCGGCGAACGCGAGGAGAGCATGTGATGAGTCAAAACCACTTTACGCTCAGTTTCCACCTGAAGTCGCCCGCGGACGCGAAGGCCGTGGCGGTGCAGCTTCCGCCCCTGATGCCGGGGCTGTTCCAGGCGGAGCA
>DATFZF010000140.1:0-4029 GCA_035314705.1 Steroidobacteraceae bacterium
GGACGCCGCGTCCTCGGCCGACGCGCTGCGCACCGGTTTCTGTTCAATAGCCTGCGCCGCGCCGCCCTGCACCTGCCCAAACGCTCCGAACAATACATTCAAGAACGACCGGTTCATCGCCTTGCACATGATCACCGAAAGAATGAAGCCCGATGCCGCGTTCAACGCGCCCGCGACAATCAGCAACTTATTGCTCAGCGCAAAGCCCATCGCCGCCGCCGACAAGCCCGCATACGAGTTCAGCAAGGCGATGACCGTCGGCATATCGCCGCCGCCGATCGGCAGAATCAATAGCACGCCAAAGAGCAGCGAGAGCAACACAAATAGCGGAAACACCCATGGCGCCACCGGTCCGCGCACGATGAACACACCCAAGCCCGCAGCTACGGCCAGCAGCGTCAGGTTGACGAAGTTCTGGCCGCGATAGGTCATGGGCCGCGTCGGGACAAGTTCCTGCAATTTCCCGAAAGCCAGCACGCTCGCCGTCGCCGTCAAGTAACCGAGCAGCGTCTCCACCGCCAGTGCGAACATCGTGAAGGACCACGGCGCAAATGCGCTCGCATCCAGGCGATAGAATTCCGCCGTCCCCACCAGCGCCGCCGCCAGCGCGCCAAAGGCGTGCGATAGCGCCGTCAACTGCGGCACCGACGTCATCGGCATCAGATACGCCAGCGGCACTCCGATCGCCGCGCCGATAAACACCGTGATCAAAATCCACTCGTAATTCACCACTTCATGGCGCAACAACGTGCCCACTACGGCAAACAGCATGCCGAGTTCGCCCGCCCGCACGCCTCGCCGCGCCGTCACCGGCGTGTTCAGCCACTTGACGGAGGCGACCAATAACAACGCCGCCACCATGTACGCGTAGTGCCACACTTCACCCATCGCTACCGGGACTCCCGCTTCCGGAACATCTTCAGCATGCGGTCGGTGATCAGAAACCCAGCCACCACGTTGATCGTGGACGCGGTGACCGCGATGCAGCCCAACACCCGGCTCAGCACTGGCGCATCCGCCGAGCCCGCCACCAGAATGGCTCCCACCACGGAAATCGCCGAAATCGCGTTGCTCAGCGACATCAGCGGCGTGTGCAACAACGGCGACACGCGATGCGCCAGCTCCAGACCCAACGGGATCGCCAGCAAGAATACCCAGATACTCAGTTCAATGTCCAATGTCATGCTTAATTCACCCCGAGACCACCGCTATGCTATCAAAACCCGCCCGCGCCCACCGTATGCGGCGATTCGTCTAGTCCTTCGTCTAGCCCTCGTCTGGCCCCGAACGTAAGTGAGGGCATCGGCGCCTGTCCACGCTTTCCTGACCGGCCGGCGACACTCCAAACGGCCCCGGCGCTGCGAAAATCGCCTTCACATGCCCGTCCCCCAGGAGACTCCCTGACTCCGCCGCCCAGTCCTGGGACCCCCTTCATACCACCCCGCAAAATAGGGGCTTGACAAGATTTTTCGCGCGCTTAGAATAAGGGTAATCTTTCTCACCATGCAGATCTGCGAGCACACCCGTACCGAGATCATGGCGCGGCGTGACGGCATTGACTATGTCCGTTGCCTGGACTGTGACCAGGTTTTTGAAGCTGAGGACCTGGAATCCATCGCCAATGTCTTCGAGGACGAGGATCAATCAGCCGCCTAGGCAATACTTCCAGCGTCTGCGATGCTAGAGCAAGCATGCTGCGCATCGTTGCTATCGGCGGAGGCACCGGTCTCTCCACGCTGCTCCGTGGGCTCAAGACCTTTGCCCGCCAGAGTGATCTTCTCGATCTGACCGCGATTGTCACCGTCACCGACGACGGCGGAAGTTCCGGCCGGCTGCGGCGTGAATTCGACGTCCTTCCCCCGGGCGATATCCGCAATTGCATGGTCGCTCTGTCGGAAGACGAGACTTTGCTCAGCCGCCTGTTCCAATACCGCTTCACTTCCGGACACGGTTTGAAAGGTCACAGCTTCGGCAACCTTTTCCTGATGGCGCTCACCCAGGTCACCGGCGACTTCGCCGTCGCGGTTAAGGAAAGTTCCGATATTCTTGCCAGCGCGGGCTGCATCTATCCGGCTACCGCCGCCAATGTCGTCCTAGAAGCGGAACTCGAAAACGGTCGAATCGTGCGTGGAGAAACCCGGATCAGCAGCAGCCGCTCTCCCATCAAAACCCTGCGCTTGCACCCCCGCATCTGCCGGCCGCTGCCGGAGACGCTTCGGGCCATCGAGCAGGCCGATCTCATCACCCTCGGCCCCGGATCGTTGTTCACCAGCATCATCCCCAACTTGCTGGTCAAGGGCATCGCTCCCGCCATACGCAAGTCCCGTGCGCTGAAAGCCTGCTTCGTCAATCTGATGTGGCAACCCGGGGAGACCATCGGTTTCCGCGCGTCCGACCATTTGGAGGCCATCGCCCGCCATGGCGGTCCCGAAATCGTCGACGTGGTCGTCGTCAACACGCGGCCCATCACTCCCAAGCAACGCCGGAAATACGCGCTCGAGCAGACGCAACCCGTAGAGAACGACTGTCTGCGATTGCGCCAACTCGGCGCGGAAGTCGTTTGCGCGGAGCTACTCGGACGGGGTGAAATCGTGCGGCACGATCCCGATCGCATCGCCGCCGTCGCCATGGATCTGGCGCGCCAGGGAGCACTTAGCCGTCAGCAATGAGCACCAACATTAACGTAGTCATTTTAGCCGCGGGCCTGGGTACACGCATGAAATCGAAGCGCGCCAAAGTCCTGCACCAGGCCGGCGGTTTGACGCTGGTAGAGCATGTCGTTAACACCGCCCGGGAACTGACTCCCGCCGACCGCATCACGGTCGTGGTCGGGCACCAGGCCGATCGGGTGCAGCAAATTTTGTCTCCGCAAGGCGTCCGTTTTGCCGTTCAGCGCGAGCAAAAAGGCACCGGCCACGCGGTTCTGATGGCGCGCGACATCCTGCCGCCCCAAGCCGATCTGGTTCTCATCTTATACGGCGATACTCCTTTGCTTTCGGCGAAAACGCTGAAGGCCTTGATCGAATCGCAAAAGGCCGGCGATAACGCCGCCACTCTGATCACCACCAAGCTCGACGATCCCACCGGCTACGGCCGCGTCCTGCTAGACGGCAACGATCGTGTTCAGGCCATTGTCGAGCAGAAAGCAGCCACGCCGGAACAACTCGCCATACAACTGGTCAACTCCGGCATTTACTGCTTCCGCGCCAACCTGCTTTGGAAATACATCGACCGGATCGGTACCGATAATCCAGCGCACGAATACTACCTGACCGACATGGCCGAGATTCTCAACCGCACCGGCCACACCGTCGCCGCCATGGAAGTGCCCGATTCCAGCGAACTCCTCGGCATCAACACCCGCGTGGAACTGGCCGAGGTCGACCGCATCTTTCGCGCGCGCAAAGTCCGCGAACTGATGCTCGCGGGCGTCACCGTCGAGCAGCCCGAAACGGTAACCATAGATGCGCAAGTCGAAATCGGCATGGACTCAATCATTGGCCCGTTCGCGCAGATCCTCGGCCGTAGCGTGCTCGGAGAAGATTGCCGCGTCGGCGCCTGCTCCATCGTGCGCGATTCAAGACTGGCGGACCGCGTCGAGGTCGGCCCCTTTACCATCATCGGGACCTCGCAAATTGAAGAAGGCGCGCAGATCGGCCCCTTCGCCCGCCTTCGCGCCGACAATACGGTAGGAGCCAGCGCGCACATCGGCAACTTTGTCGAGCTGAAGAAAACCAAATTCGCCAAAGGCGCCAAGGCCAACCACCTGGCCTACCTGGGCGACTCCGAAATCGGCGAAAAAACCAATATCGGCGCGGGAACCATCACCTGCAATTACGATGGCGTCGCCAAACATAAGACCGTGATCGGCGACAGATCCTTCATCGGAAGCAACTCCACCTTAGTAGCGCCTATCGAGATCGCCGCCGACACCTACATCGGCGCCGGCTCGGTAATCACCGAGCCGGTTCCGGAAGGCGCGCTCGCCATCGGCCGCGGCCGCCAGGTAACCAAGGAAGGCTGGGTCGC